>NZ_JBKTWO010000029.1:0-33872 GCF_047249845.1 Thomasclavelia sp. | reverse complement strand
AAGCTGCCGGTTCTTTTTTTTATTCCCCTGGATACTTTCTGTATCCTTTTTTTGTGTTTGAATTACTGCTTTTAATAACTTCTATTTTGTAGTATAATAACGATGGTGATAAAATGAAAATTAAATTATATTTTGGACAAGAAGATTCAATAAAAAAGTCGGGAATAGGTCGTGCGTTTGTCCATCAAAAAAAAGCACTTGAATTAAATGGAATTCCTTATACTACTGACAAAGATGATTTAGATTATGATATTTTGCATATTAATACTGTTTGGCCAGATAGTTTTAAAATGATAAATCAAGCACGTGATAATAATAAAAAAATTGTATATCATGCCCATAGTACTGAAGAAGATTTTAAGAATTCATTTATGTTTTCTAATTCAGTTTCAGGTGTTTATAAAAAATGGTTGATTAACTTATACACTAAAGGTGATTATATAATAACACCTACACCATATTCAAAAGGATTATTACAATCTTATGGAATAAAAATACCAGTAAAAGCAATTTCTAATGGAGTTGATTTAGAACAATTTAATCCAACTAACGAACAAGTGGAAATGTTTATAAATGAATATAACATAAAAAACAATGAGGTTATTATTATATCTGTAGGATGGTTATTTGAGCGTAAAGGATTTGATACTTTTGTTGAGGTTGCAAAAAAATTACCTGACTATAAATTTATGTGGTTTGGAGATGTTAAATTATCTCGTCCAACTAAAAAAATAAAAATATTATTAGATGAACTTCCTAGTAATGTGATTTTGCCTGGATATGTAAGTGGCGATATAATAAAAGGGGCATATGGAAGAAGTAATGTCTTTTTTTTCCCATCACGTGAAGAAACTGAAGGGATTGTTGTATTAGAGGCATTAGCTTGTAAATGTAATATTTTATTACGAGATATTCCAGTATTTTCTAAATGGCTTGAAAATGGTGTGAATTGTTATAAAGGTAAAGATACTGATGATTTTGTTGAGCTTATTAATAAAATAGTTTTAGGTAAATCTCCTAGTTTAGTTGATAACGGGTATGAGGTTGCTAAAGAAAGAGAACTATCTAAAATTGGGAAAGAATTATTAGAGGTGTATGAAGAGACACTGGAACTCTAATTTGAGGTAATTTTATGGATAAAAAGTCGAATAAAAAATATTTTTTAAATATTTTATTGATTTTAACATTAGGGGCTATAGTTATCTATTTAACCATGAAAGATGATTTACAAGCCTCTTTAAAAGCTTTAATGTCTGCTTCACCGATATGGATCATATTTTCATTTATACTAATGGGAATTTATTTTCTTCTTGATGGGATGAATTTATATACTTTTGGACATTTATATAAGAAAGATTATACTTATAAACAGGGGTTTACCAACGCTATTTCTGGAACATTTTTTAATGGAATAACTCCTTTTTCAAGTGGAGGTCAGTTTGCACAAGTTTATATATTTAATCGTCAGGGAATTACTCCTGCTAATTCTGCAAGTATTTTACTAATGGCTTTTATTGTATATCAAAGTGTTTTGGTTTTATTTACTGCGATAATCATGATATTTAGATATCAAGTCTATAGTTCTGTATATGCGGGTTTTTTTTCATTGGCAATAATTGGTTTTTTAATTAATTTTTTTGTTATTGCAGGATTATTTTTAGGAGCAAAATCAAGACGTCTTCAAGATTTTATTTGTAATAATATTATTAAATTTTTAAGCCGAATTCATATAATAAAGAATTATAAAGATACTGCAATTAAAATTTCTCGGTCGTTAGAAAATTTTAGAAATGAATTAAGTATTTTACAACGGAATAAAACAGTATTGATTAAATCATCTATAATTAATTTATTTAAATTAATTATTATGTACAGTATTCCGTTTTTTGCTGCTAAAGCACTGCATATGGATGTTACAGTTGATCAATTGCCAGATTTTATTGGTATTTGCTCATTTGTTTATATGATAACTGCATTTGTACCAATACCTGGTGCGAGTGGTGGCAGTGAAGGTGTATACTTTATGCTATTTTCACCTGTATTAGGGACGATTGGAACACCTACTACTATGTTGATATGGCGCTTTATTACATATTATTTAGGATTAATTGTTGGTGGTTTAGTTTTTGCAGTTAATAAAGAAATAAATAGATTGGAGTAAATTATGAAAATAGCTATTTTTTCGGATACATATATCCCTGATATTAATGGGGTGGCGACATCAACTAAGATTTTAAGAGATGAATTGATAAAACATGGTCATGAGGTCGTTGTTGTAACAAGTGAATTACCTAGTGAAAGTGATTATTTTGATGATCCAAGTGATAACATTTTAAGAGTGCCAGGTTTAGAGATTCAAGCACTATATGGTTATCGTGCTTGTAATATATATTCATTTAAAGGAATGCGTGAAATTAAAGGAATGAATATTGAGGTAATCCATGTACAAACTGAATTTGGAGTTGGGATTTTTGGTAGGATCGTTGGGGAATCATTGAATATTCCAGTTGTATATACTTATCATACAATGTGGGCTGATTATTCTCATTATGTAAATCCAGTTAATTCTGGGGCAATAGACGGGTTGATTAAAAAAGCAATAACAAGAATAAGTAAATTCTATGGTGATAAAAGTGCAGAATTAATTGTTCCTTCAATAAAAACACAGGAAGCATTAAAGAAATATGGATTGAATAAAGATATGCATATCATTCCAACTGGATTAGAATTAGAAAAATTTGATCCTAAAAATAAAGATAATGCATTGATCAAACAAATTAAAGAAGAGTATGGTATTAAAGATCAATTTATTATTACTTTTTTAGGGCGAATAGCAAAGGAAAAAAGTATTGAAGTATTGATTGATGCGATGAAAGAAGTTGTCAAAGAAAATGATAATGTTTTATGTCTAATTGTAGGTGGGGGTCCACAACTTGAGGAATTAAAAGAACTAGTGAGAGATGATCATATTAGTAAATATGTGATTTTTACAGGACCTAAGCCTAGTGAGGAAGTTCCAAGTTACTATCATCTTTCAAATGTTTTTGTTTCTGCTTCAGTTACTGAAACTCAAGGTTTAACTTATATAGAAGCAATGGCTAGTGGGATACCTGCAATTGCTCGCTATGATAAGAATTTAGAAAATGTTATTATTGATGGGGTAAATGGCTATTTTTTTAGAGAAACAAGTGAGCTGGTTGCTATTTTGCTAAAAATGATGAGTAATGATTATTCAAATATGGCTAAAGAAGCATATTTGAATGCTATGAAATTTAGTAGTGAAGTTTTTTATGAAAAGGTATTAGCTGTGTATCAAAGAGCAATTAATTTAAAACATTATACATACACTGTTAAATCAATTTATTCAATTAAAAAAGGAATAAATGAAGTTGTTTTTTTGTTTGATGAAAGTGAGATAATTATTGAAGTTAGTGATAAGGTAATCAAGGCTTATAAATTAGAACCTGGAAAAGAAATCAATAAAGAAATTTTTGATGTATTAAAAGACTATGAGCAAGTTACAAGAGCGTATAATAAAGCTTTAAAATTACTTACAGTAAAAGATTATACATATAATCAAATGAAAAAAAAGCTTATGGATAATGGAGGCTATGATGATACTCAGTTAGATGCAACGCTAGAATTGCTTCAGGAGAAGAATTTGATAAATGATGAAGCATATACCCTAAACTATTTAAAACGTTGTACACGCTTAGGTATTGGGCTGAATAAGGCTATTTATAATTTACGTAGTTATGGTATTAATAGTGAAGTTATTGATCGCTGTTTAGAAGAAAATGATGCTGATGATGAATATAATGCGGCAACTGAGATAATCGATACTTACTATAATCGTAATAGTACTTTTTCATATAAAGCAATGCTTAAAAAAATTCGTGATAAGTTATATATCAAAGGTTTTACAACAGAAACAATCGAAAGAGCACTAGCAGATTATGATTTTGATTTTGATGATCAAAAAGAACAAATGGCGTTAGAAAAAGAATTTATAAAACAAAAAAAGAAATATCTAAAAAAATATCAGGGAAATCAATTAAAAGAAAAAATTATTGATACCTTACTTAGAAAAGGTTACAATTATGAACATATTAAAGAATTAATTAATAAAGAAGGAGCTTTAAACGATGAATAAAATTAATGAATTAAAGCCCGGTGATGAAGGTATAATCATTGAAGCCTTGATTAATCGTGTAGTTGCTGGGAAGACAAATGGTGCAAATCGTTCAACTTATTTAAGCATTACTTTGCAAGATACTACGGGGACAATAGATGCTAAACTATGGAATGCAACTAATGAACAAGTAGAAAAACTTATTATGGGTAGCGTTGTTCAAGTGAAGGGTGATATAATTAAATATAATGAGGATCGCCAAATGAAAATAATTAAAATCCATGTTGCTTCAAGTGATCCTAATGAACAAGTAAAATATTTAAAAAGTGCTCCAAAAAATGGTGAAGAATTAATTAAAGATATAAAAAAATATATTGATCGTATTGATAACCTAAAGTTAAATCAATTAGTTAAAGCATTATTTGATGAACATCTAGAAAAACTTAAAATTTATCCTGCAGCAAGTAAAAATCACCATGAATATGTATCAGGATTAGCTCATCATACCCTATGTATGTTGAATATAGCAGATGCATTGTGTACTTTATATCCATCATTAAATAAAGATTTATTATTTTCTGGAATCACATTGCATGATTTAGGTAAGACTGTAGAATTAAGTGGACCAGTAGTTCCTGAATATACAATTGAAGGTAAACTGTTAGGACATATTTCAATTTCACAGGCGATGATAAAAGAAATGGCTGATAAAATGCATATTGAAGGAGAAGAGGTAACTTTACTTCAACATATGATCTTAGCTCATCATGGTAAAAATGAATTTGGCTCACCTGTCTTACCCCAAGTAAAAGAAGCCGAAATAGTTTATTTAATTGATAATATGGATGCTAGAATAAATATGTTAGAAAAAGCTTTGGAATCAGTTGAACCTGGATCGTTTTCAAAACGTGTTTTTGCATTAGAAAATCGTGCTTTTTATAAACCAAAAATAGATTAAAATCTTGTAGCAAAAAGCTGAAGTGAACTAACTATTATAGTTAATTCATTTCAGCTTTTATTTTATTTAAAATATCATCTAAGTTTACCTCTGTACTACGATCAGTGAAATTAATTGCTATTTGATCATTATGATTATAGCGAGGAATGATGTGAATATGAAAATGCATTACTGTTTGACCTGCTGCTTCATTGGCATTGGTTAAGATATTAACACCTTTAGCATTTAAACTAGTAACGATCATATTTGCAAGTTGTTTAGTAACAGTCATTAAATGGATAAGTGTTTTGTCATCTACTTCCAAAATATTTTTGTAATGAGTTTTAGGAATAACTAAAGTATGTCCATCTGTAGTTTGACTTAAATCTAAAAAAGCTAAACAAATATCATCTTCATATACTATTTTTCCAGATATTTCCTTGTTTGCAATTTTGCAAAATATACAATTCTCCATAATAAAATCCTCCATATATATATTTTAACACATAAAAAAGATAAGGGTAAACCCTTATCCTAAATAATCCTCATTAGATTCTTTAATTTCATCTTTAATTGCTTCTTCATAAATGTCAAAATTGTACTGTTTTAAATAATAACTTTCCATTTTAGTTGACATTTCACTTACAGAAGCTAAACTACTTTTAACTTCATCTTTTATTTTACTTTTATCACTGTTATAAACATAAACAACAGCATATTTAGATTCAGATGTTTTAATTACTTTATCGTAGATACCATCTTTAGTAAATTTATCTAGTTTTTTAATAATTTTTGAATCAACATTAGTAGATTTAGTAGTTACCATTCCAACATCACTACCGTTATTTTCATTCATTACTGTGTCAAAATCGGCACCTTCTTTAATTTTATCAATTAAACTTAAAGCACCAGATTCAGTATCAACAGTAATAACTTTTAAATATTTAACTTTATATTCTTTGATTAAATCATTATAATTTTTGTCAATATATTTATCTATCAATAAGTCTTGTTTAGCACCAACAGTTATGATTTTATCAATATATTCTTGTTCATTTTTATAACCATATTGTTTAGCAACTTCATCTAAACTGGTAGTAATATTTTCTTTAGTTGAGGCAACTTTTTCATCTACTTTAGCTTTAATTGCCTCTTTATCTGTTACTTCTTGATCAGCAATATAAGTAAGCGCTAGAGATAAAACTTCAGAACTACCAAATTGTTTTAATAAATGATGATAAATTTCATTATTAGTAATTTTAGTATCCCCGATAGTAATAACTGTTTTATCACCGTCACTTACTTCACTTGAATAAGTAATAGCACTTGATGAACCGCAACCTACTAATAAAGTTCCAGCAACAGCTAAAGGAATTATATTTTTCTTCATTACTCTGTTCCTCCTCGACTAGTTTCACGTTCTTTTAATGCTTCATCAATAATGCCATTAACTAATTTTTTAACATCCTTGTTACTATATTTTACATCATATGATTGATATGCAATGTATGGAAGATACATATCATAAGCGATCAATGGACTGTCGATCGATAAATCTTTTTTTATAACTTTTTTTATAGCTTTTTTATCAGTACTAGTTACACTAACAAAATAATAACCATCGTTTCCTTTAATTGCTTCACTAGTTTCCCCTGGATTTAAGGCTAAGATTTTAGTTTCAACATCTTTTCCATAAGTGTTGCTGATACCAGTAGTAGAATCAACCACTCCTAAACCACCCTTATTCATTTTTGTAGTAGTATCATCCGAATAGTCTTTGGCAATATCTCCAAATGATTTACTTGATGAGATTAATGCTGTAACTTCATTTAATTTTGTACTTTCTTCTTCAGTAGGGTTTTCTACATCAGTCATTGCAACTTTAATAATACTTGCTTCACGTGGGTTTGCTTGAGTATAGTAATCGTCAAAAGTTTTATCAAAATTCTTCTTTACATAATCAAGTAAAAAATTAGATTTTTGATAAGCTTTGATCATAGCTTCACGATACGCATCTAATGATGAATAACCACTAGAAGATAAAACAGTATTTAATTGTTCCTCAGCATTATCGCCATATTGATTTTCGTAATATGCTTTGATTTGATCTACTGTTCGATTAGCATCAGTTTTCATGTCGCTATCAATTGGGAATTTATCATCCATCAATTGTTGTAAAACAGCTTCAAAATAAGCACCTTTCCCACTATTTGTATTAGTGATATCTTTAAAGATATCATCAGCAAAAATATTTTTATCCTTTTTATCTTTGCTTAAAGAGGCAACAACATATTTACCATCTTCTTTAACTGTCTTAGAATTACCACATCCAGTTAATAAGAAACTAGTTACTACTAAAGCAGCAGCACATTTTCCTAATTTCATATTTTTCCTCCTTATCTTTTTCCATAACGATATGATTATACTATTTTCTTCATCTAATTTCAATAAAATAGGCAAAAACACACTAGCAATTGTTATTTTAACATAATTTAAAGTATGTAGGTGGTAGGAGGGAATTAGATGAGTAACTGTAAATGCAAAAACGTAAACATGTATGTACTATTTATTATTTTAGTTATTGTCGGTATCTATTGTTTATAAAAAGGAGGCGATTACAATGGCTTGCCAAG
Source organism: Thomasclavelia sp. (assembly GCF_047249845.1). Taxonomy (GTDB): domain Bacteria; phylum Bacillota_I; class Bacilli_A; order Erysipelotrichales; family Coprobacillaceae; genus Thomasclavelia. The sequence goes on along the minus strand of NZ_JBKTWO010000029.1, from coordinate 26,170 downwards.
ATAACTCTTTTACACTAGTATTAGTATTATTTATTTTATTAGTAATCATTTGTAATATGTGTTAGTAAAAAGATGCCAAAACCTGGCATCTTTTTAAATATAAAAAACAATTGCAATAAAATGTAAAATAGAAGCGACGGAAATAAAAATGTGCCAAATAACATGATTATATGGGATATTTTTATTTGCATAAAAGAAAGCTCCAATTGAATACATAATTCCTCCCGCAATAATCAACCAAAGAAAAATCATATTTGAGTTTTTTATAATTGAAGGGAAAAATAATATAGCTGTCCATCCCATTACTAAATATATTGTTAAAGAAAGTTTAGGAAGACTTTTTATTGACAAAGACTTATATAAAATACCTACTAATACCATTAACCATTGAATGATTAAAATGATTGTTCCTTGATATCCCTTAATTAGACATAAAGCAACTGGTGTATAACTTCCAGCAATTGCAAAATATATAAAAATATGATCAAGGATTCTAAATATCTGCTTATGAGAACTACTATGATCCATTGCATGATATAATGTTGAAACAAGAAACATTAAAAAAATGCAAATTGTAAACACACTAACCCCAAATGCTTGTATTATACCACCTTTGATATAAGCATAAACTGCGCAAACAGGAATCAAAAATAACATTATAAGTGCCATGATTCCATGGGTTATACAATTAAATACTTCTTCTTTAAAATACGGTGGAACAATACGTTTGATTTTTTTTGATAATTCACTATTAACTTTTTCCATATTTATCACCCGTAAATAATATAATACATATAACTTTGAAATTCAAACAAAAAGATACACCTAGGTGTATCAAATAACTACTTTATCATAATGATGTTCTTTATAAACCTGGTAAGTAACTTTAACACTTACAAGTAGCGGCATCGCAATAACCATTCCTAACATTCCAAATAAAGATGAACCAGATAAAATGCCAAATAGTACCCACATAATTCCCAGATCAATTCGAGAAGAATAGATTTTAGGAGTAATAATATACGACATCACCGTGGATTGAATAAAGATTAAAACACATAGAATGATTATTGTAGTAGTACCCATTCCTAAAGAAGTAATTAATCCTAAACAATTAGCAGCTATTGGTCCTACATATGGAATGATTGAACTAACACCAGAAACAAATCCTAAAATCAGCCAATTTGGATGACCAATTAATAAATACATTAACATTGTCGTTATAGCTTGAGCAATAGCTCCAATAAAAAATGCTTTAACATATTGGACTAAAGATAAATCAATTTCTTTTAAGTATGTAGGAAGGTTATGATCAATTTTACGTGTTATTTTTTTTATTGTCTGACGAATATGGTTAAAATTACTAGACATATAAATAGCTAAAATTAAATAAATCAAGATATTTGTAACGTTGATCAATACTTGATTTAAGACATCGATAGTTGTATCTAATACTGTTGAATCATTAAAAAATTCACTTACGATATTTTGAATATAACTTGTTAGTGAAGAAATATCATAATTAAAATTATTTTTAACAAAAACACCAATTTCTTTGAGCCCTGCATTAAAGGCTGGAAACATTTCTGAGATACTATCATAAATCATTGGTACAGCTAAAGAAATAATTAAAATTAAAATAGCAAGTGCTGCTAGATATATTAACATTACTGAAATAGAACGTTTTTTTACGTATTTATCAACAAAATTAATAAGTGGATTTAAAACAAAAGCAATCGTGAAGCCAATAATAAATGGTCGAGAAACTAACCAAACAGCACCAATAACACCACTCCATAAATCACTTGTAGCAATGATTAAAAGCATAATTACAAGAACGACCATAATGTTTAATAAAGTATGTGTAATTTTTTTTGAGGAAATGATTCTTAAAAATTTATTTAAAAATTCCATTTTCACACCTCCATTACATATAAATATACCACAATTTGGTTATAATATAAATTGAAATAGATTTCTATTTTAGAAAAGATGAAATTTTTGATTAATAATTATCATTTTATTTGTTTTTTAATTACTTATTTAGTAGAATTAATTCGAAAATAGAAAGGGGCTTAATTATGTCAACTTTAAAAATAGAAGATTTACATGTAAGTATTGATGGAAAAGAAATTCTTAAAGGAATTGATTTGACAGTTAATACAGGTGAAATTCATGCTATTATGGGACCAAATGGTAATGGAAAATCAACGCTTTTATCAGTTATCATGGGACACCCTAAATATACAGTTACAAAAGGAAAAATATATATTGACAATCAAAATGTTTTAGAAATGAGCGTTGATGAAAGAAGCAAAGCAGGAATCTTTTTAGGAATGCAGTATCCTCAAGAAATACCTGGTGTGACAACGTCTGATTTTTTACGAGCGGCAGTAAATGCGCATCAAGAAAAACCAGTTTCGTTATTTAAATTTGTAAGAACTTTAGAAAAAAATATTGCAGATTTAAAAATGGATGAAAATCTAGCACATCGTTATTTAAATGAAGGTTTTTCTGGAGGAGAGAAAAAACGTAATGAAATACTGCAGATGAAGTTGTTACAACCTAAATTTGCATTACTAGATGAAATTGATTCTGGTTTAGATGTAGATGCTTTAAAAATTGTAGCTAATGCGATTAGTGGAATGGAATCAAATGATTTCGGATGTGTTATGGTATCACATTATGAACGTTTATTTGAATTAGTACCACCAAGTCATGTTCATGTATTAGTAGATGGAAGAATTATTTTAAGCGGTGGTAAAGAAGTAGTTGAAAAAATTGATCAAGAAGGTTATGAATGGGTAAAAGAATTAGGGGTTGAAATTTCGACAGAAGAAAAGAAACCAATTATACTTGAAAGTTGTGCCAATAAAGAAAGAATGAAGACTAAATAATGAATCAACTACATGGTATTAATAATTATTTAGTTGTTCAAAATGGTACAATTATAAGTCATAAGGGTAATGATCGAATAGAAATCATTAATAATAAAATTATTGTTGATGATGCTTCATCATTACAAATTATCTATCTTATTGATCAAGAAGGAAATTATTCAGTTGATTTAACGATCAAAGGATCGTTAGAGCTAATTGAAACATACGATTTAAAAACAAATGCAACACTTGTGAAAAATATTGAGATATCAAAAAATGCAAATGTTTTAAGATATGCTGATAATCAAAGTGATGGTTTAATTAAGACAAAAGTTATTGAGAATGTTAAAGTAGAACGTGATGGTAATGTTAAATGTGCATATGTTGAATTAGCTACAAATAGTATTGAGATGGAGATAAATTATGCATTGATTGGAGAAAACGCTAATGCTACGATTCGTTTGGCAGCTCTTGCAAGAAATGCAGAAAAGAAACATATTACTTTGTCATTAGTCCATGAGGCACCATATACTACTGGGATTATGGATAATTATGGCGTTGTAAAGAATCAAGCTGCTTTAGTTATTGATGGAATTGGAACAATAAAAAAAGATAACCATCAATCAAGCAGCCATCAAACTAATAAGATTATTGTATTTGATAAAGATTGTAAAGCAAAAGCTAATCCATATTTGTACATTGATGAATATGATGTCAAAGCTAGTCATGGTGCTAGTGTTGGTAAAATTGATGAGGAACATTTATATTATTTACAATCACGGGGATTGAGTAAAGAAGATGCGATGCATTTAGTTACTTATGGTTATTTTATCCCTGTCCTTGAATTTATTGATAATGATGAGTTAAAAGAATTATTTAATGATACATTAAAAGAGAAGGTGGGTATTTAATGTTAGATGTAACAAAAATTCGTCAGGATTTTCCAATGTTAAATGGAACTAAAATGCATGGGAAGCCATTAATATATTTTGATAATGGGGCAACAACATTAAAACCTCAATGTGTAATTGATGCTGTCTGTGATTATTTAACTAACTATTCAGGTAATGCACATCGTGGCGATTATGATCTTTCACATGATGTTGATACTCAGTTTGAAAAGACTCGTAAACTTGTTGCACAATTGATTAATTGTGATCATCATGAAGTTGTTTATACATATGGTTCAACTGATGGTTTAAATCTGATTGCTTTTGGATATGGGATGACTCATTTAACTAAAGATGATGAAATACTGTTAACAGTAGCTGAACATGCATCTAATACATTGCCATGGTTTGAAGTTTGTGATAGTGTTGGCAGTGTTGTTAAGTATATCGATTTAAACGAAGAGGGTGCACTTACTGTAGAAAATGTTGCTAAAGCGATAACTGATAAAACTAAGATTATTTCTATTGCGCAAGTATCTAATGTTTTAGGGTTTAACGCTCCAATCAAAGAGATTTGTAAACTTGCTCATGAAAAGGGAATTATTGTTTGTGTTGATGGAGCTCAAAGTGTACCTCATCAAAAAGTTGATGTAAAAGATTTAGATGTTGATTTCTTTGTCTTTTCTGGACATAAAATGTGCGGTCCTACCGGAGTAGGAATTCTTTATGGTAAATATGATTTATTACAAGAAACAAAGCCAACTCGTTGGGGGGGAGGTAGTAATGCTAGATATAAAAGTTGTGGTCAGATCAAATTAAAAACTGCTCCAGCTAAGTTTGAAGCTGGAACTCCTAATATTGAAGGAGTAATTGGTTTAGGTGCTGCTATTAAATATTTGATGGCAATAGGGATGGATAATATTCATCAATATGAATTACAATTACGTCAATATGCGGTAGAAAGGCTGTTAGAGTTAGATAATATAGAAGTATATAATCCAAATAGTAATGGGGCAATTGCTTTTAATATTAAAGGAGTTTTTAGTCAAGATGGGGCTTCTTTATTTAATACTCATGGTATTGCTATTAGGGCAGGTCAGCACTGTGCTAAAATTCTTGACGAATTTTTGGACGTTAGTCAAACTTTAAGAGCTTCATTTTATTTTTATAATACATTTGAAGAAATTGATAAATTTATTGAGGTTTGTAAGAAAGGAGATGACTTTTTAGATGCCTTCTTTGGATAGTATGATGATGCGACAAATAATTATGGATCATTATGAATCACCACGTAATCATGGTTTGGTTGATGACGATAATTATAAGTTCGTGAACATGGATTCAGAAACATGTATAGATGATATTGATATTCAGGCTTTAGTTGAGGATGGAATTATCAAAGATATTCGTTTTGATGGTGAAGCCTGTGCTATTTGTACTGCAAGTACATCGATTATGACAGAATTATTGATTGGTAAAACTATTGATGAGGCTAAAGTCATTATTGAAAATTATTATAATATGATATATGAAAAGGATTATGATCCTGAAATTCTTGAAGAAGCGATTGCATTTATGAATACTCATAAACAAGCAAACCGAATAAAATGTGCAACTTTAGGATGGACAGGAATTAAACAGATCCTCGAGCAAGAATAGGAGGAAATATATGTCTGATATAAAAAATGAAATTCCTGATCAAGAATATGCTTATGGATTTAATGATGGAGATGTCTCAGTTTTTAAGACCCCTAAAGGGATTAATGAAGAAATAGTTACTGAGATATCAAAAATTAAAAATGAGCCTGAATGGATGTTGGAATATCGTTTAAAAGCTTATCGTTGTTTTGTGGATAAGCCTATGCCAACATGGGGTGTAGACTTAGGTCGTGTAGATTTTGATGAGTATACTTATTATATTCGCCCAAGTGATAAACAAACTAATAAATGGGAAGAAGTACCTGAAACAATTAAAGAGACATTTAATAAATTGGGTATTCCTGAAGCAGAGCAGAAATATTTATCAGGGGTTAGTACCCAATATGAATCAGAAGTTGTTTATCATAATATGTTGAAGGAAGTTAATGAAAAGGGAGTAATTTTTTTAGATATTGATAGTGGTTTAAGAGAATATCCTGAATTATTTAGAGAATATTTTGATACAGTTATACCTTATAATGATAATAAGTTTTCAGCTTTAAACGGTGCAGTTTGGTCAGGGGGATCATTTATCTATGTCCCTCCAGGAGTAAAACTGGAAAAACCTTTACAGTCTTATTTTAGAATAAATTCAGAACAAATGGCTCAGTTTGAAAGAACATTGATTATTGTAGATAAAGGAGCTGATATTCATTATGTTGAAGGATGTACAGCACCAAGTTATTCAAAAGATTCTTTACATGCTGGAGTTGTTGAGATTATTGTTAAAGAAGGAGCGAAATGTCGCTATACAACGATTCAAAACTGGTCAAATAATATTTTAAATCTTGTTACCCAAAGAGCAAAAGTATTTAGGAATGGATCGATGGAATGGGTTGATGGTAATATTGGTAGTGCTGTAACAATGAAATATCCTACTTGTATGTTAATGGAAGAGGGAGCAAAAGGTTCATGTATTACGATTGCTGTAGCAGGCGAAAATCAAATTATGGATTCGGGTTCAAAAATGATTCATCTGGCTCCTAATACCTCTAGTAGTATTGTTTCTAAATCAGTATCAAGAAGAGGTGGGAAAGTTAACTATCGAGGAATGGTACAACATGGGAAAAAGGCATATAATGCTAAAAGTAAAGTTGAATGTGATACTTTAATTCTTGATGATATTTCTACAAGTGATACGATACCTGTTAACTGGATGATGAATGATGAGTCAATTATTGAACATGAAGCAACAGTATCAAAGGTTTCAGAGGAACAATTGTTTTATTTAATGTCTCGAGGTCTAACAAAAAAGGAAGCAATGGAGATGATCGTTATGGGATTTATTGAACCATTTGCGCGTGAATTACCAATGGAATATGCAGTTGAGTTAAATCAGTTGATAAAACTAGATTTTGGAGATCAGGGAATTGGATAAAGTAACATTACGAAATAAAATGATTCAAAAAAGATTAGATTTAAGTAGTGAAGAACACATTACTAAATCTAATCTTATTATTTCTAAATTAAAACAACATCCTGATTTTATTAATGCTAAAATTTTAGGAATTTATGTATCATTTAAAAACGAAGTTGATACAATTGCACTAATTCAAGAAATTATTAAAACAAAAAAAGTATCTGTTCCAAAAACAAATCATCATGAAATGGATTTTTATTTAATTGATTCATTAGAAGAACTAAAATTAGGAACTTATGGTATTTTAGAACCCCATAATAATCGACTTATAGATAAAAATAAGATTGATTTATTAATTGTTCCAATAGTAGCATATGATAGAAATAATAATCGATTAGGCTATGGTGGAGGTTTTTATGATCGCTATTTAAAAGATTATCATGGTAGTATAATTGGTTTAGCTTTTGCTTTCCAACAAGTTAAAAATCTACCTGTTGAATCATATGATTTACCAATAAAAACAATAATTGATGAAAAATAGATTCAGGTTTGCTATAATGGTGAATATAAAGTAGGGTGAAATTATGTCAAGAGAGAAAACACTAGTTAAAAATACATTGATTATGGCAATTGGAACTTTTTTGCCAAGAATTATCAACTTATTAACCACACCAATTATTACTGGAGCTACAACAGGTGCTCAGTTTGGTCAATTAGATTTAGTAACAACAACGATTCTTTCGTTTATTGTTCCCTTATGTACACTGCAGCTTGAACAAGCGTTATTTAGATTTTTAGTTGATGCTAAAAGTACAAAAGAACAAAAATGTGTTATTACTAATGGCTATGTAATGATTTTTACATTAATGCTGCTTGTTGGAACTATTTGTTTTTTTGTTCCAATAGATTTATTTAATGGTAGTTATAAATTTTTAGTTATTGGATATATTTGGATTGAAATTATAGCTACGACATCAAGATTTGTTTTAAGAGCTTTTTCAAAGTATAAAGAGTATTCTATTTTAGCAGCATTAGTTGTTATTGTTAATTTTATTGTTGTAGCAATTTGTTTATTATGGTTTAAAACAGGGTATATCGGAGTGTTAATTGCTTTAACAGTTGCTGATATAGTAGGGTTTATATATGTATTGTTTGTTTGTAATATATTTAGTTATTTTAATTTAAAGTATTTTAGATTAGAATATGCTTCTAGAATGCTACAATATGCATTACCATTTATTCCTAATACTGTATCTTGGTACATTAATCAGTTATCAGACCGCTGGATAATTTCGATTTTTTTAGGGGCTGGTCCAAATGGAGTATATGCACTTGCAAATAAAATACCATCAATTGTTAATATTTTATATCCAGCATTTAATCTAGCTTGGACTGATTCAGCGACAAGAAGTGTAAATGATCCGGATAGTGCAAAATATTATAATCATATGTTTAAAATGTTATTTTGCATAGTCTCTGCTGGAACTGTTTTACTTTTGGCTGCTTCACCTATTATTTTTGAAATATTATGTCGTAACAAGTCATTAGCAAGCGCTTTTGATTATACACCAACATTAATTATTGCTACCTATTTTTATTGCTTTTCACAATTTTTTGGAAGTATCTATGTGGCTGTAAAAAGTGCTAAAAACATGTCAATTACAACAACAATGGCAGCTGGAATAAATATCTTGATCAACTTGATTTTAATAAATAAAATTGGTGTTCAAGCAGCTGTAATTTCAACTTTGATTGCTAATTTATTTTTGGCTGGTTACCGATTTATTGATTTGAATAAAAATTATTATCGTTTAAGAATAAATAAGCGTTTAACGGTTTTAACAATTATTGTGATTATAATAATTTCACTACTAGCATGGTCTAAGGATCCAATTCTTTGGGGCTTAGATATTGTGTTAGCCATCGGGTATGCATATTTTATTTCTGGGGATATATTTGTAGGAATGATTAAATCTTTTTTAAAGAAAAGATAATTTTATAAACAGTTAAAAACTAGATTATGTTTTTAGCTGTTTTTTTAATAATAAATTTATTTATAAAATTCCTACCTGATAGAAAAAAAGTATGCTACAATTTATAAAGGGATTCTACGCTTATAAGATTGGGGGATGAATAGATGTATACAATAGTAATTGCAGATGATGAGGTAGCTTTACGCCAGGCAATGATTAAAAGGATCGATTGGAAGACAATTGGATTTGAGGTGATTGGGGAAGCTGAAAACGGAGTAGAAGCTCTTGAGTTAGTAGAACGTTTGGAACCTGATCTTTTATTGACTGATATCAAAATGCCGTTTATATCAGGAATAAATTTAGCTAGAAAAGTACGAGAAATTAGACCTGCGATGCAAATTGCTTTTTTAAGTGGATATGATGATTTTAGCTATGCTCAACAAGCTATAAAATATAATATTATTAAATATCTATTAAAACCAATATCCTCAAAGGAATTAACAAAAGAATTAATTGATATAAAAGAGAAAATGGATGCCATCAATCAATCGTTTGTTTCCTCGTTTGAGGTTGATCAACAACAGCTCTTAGTAGAAAGATTATTAATGCCTTTAGTTCTTGATTCTGATTTTGTTATTGATGAAAAACAAAGGGAACATGAAAGTAGCCTTAATCAAGAAGCTGTTCAATTAGAAGTTCGAGCTAGTTTAGAAGAAAAAACCAAGTATTTAGTTATGGTGATTCGTTACTTTGATAAAAGAGGACAAAATATCACGAGTCGAAATCATTTGCCAGGGATAAAAGGAATTGTTAAAAAGTACTTACGGTTTGGAAGCTTTTACTCTGGTAAAAAGATTATTACTTTGCTTACGGGACAATCTTGGGAAATCGAAAAGTATGTTAATATCATTGTTAATGAAATAGTTCAAAGCAGTGAAAGGATATTATGTGCTGATTGTTATATAGGGCTTAGTAGTATTAATGATTCATTAATGAAAACAAATCTATTATATAGTGAAGCAATGAGTGCGGTTGAATATGGTCAAGGCTCGAAAAGAAATATAAATTTTATTGGGGATATAAAACGTACTTCAATGATCTGTTATGAGGATGTAGATAAAATTGCTAGTAAAATAGAGAAATTAATTAAATCAGGTGGTGTTGATGAAATTGAACTCTATCTTTCTAGTATATTTGTAATGTTTATTGATCAAGGAGCTACACGGGCAGATATTGATTTGTTGATGATTAGAATTATCTCATCAACTTGTGCGCTTGTATATTCAGTTTGTGATGCTAAATCTTCTGCTCTATTCTTTAATAAAGCATCTGAGTTATCAAGTATTTTTAATAAACATTCTTTTAATGAAAAAAGAATGGATCTAATAGAATTTTGTCTATTATCAAAGAGTCTTATAAAGAAACAAAAGAAAATGAATAGTGAAGTAATTTGTGATGAGCTAATGGAAATTATTAATAATGAATATGGAAATGAGGAATTATCTTTAGGGGTTGTTAGTGATCGTTTACATGTTAGTATTAGTTATTTAAGCTCACTTGTTAAAAAGAATATGGGGGAAACATTTATTACTTTACTTACTAATAAACGTATGGAGGTGGCAAAAGATCTTGTATTGTATTCATCGGCTAAAGTATTAGAAATTGCTTATAAATGTGGTTATAGTGATCAACATTATTTTAGTTATTGTTTTAAAAAGCAGTACGGAGTTTCGCCTAATAAAATGAGAGAACAAAATATGGTGAGTAGTAATGAAAGGTAAAAAAAAAGATCTTTCAATATCAATATATTTATTATTGTTTATTGTAAGTGTTATTATAATTGTTGTATTCTTTTTAACAATTTCATTTAGACAGGTTTTAAAAAATAGTTTATTATCAGTAGCACAAACAAATTCTGAACAGTCAGTTACTCAGGTTTTAAATACAATTGAAAATTACTCTAATGATATTGTAAATAAAATGAAGAATATGACATCAATTATTAATGAATCAACAGATACTTCTAATATTAAAGAACATATGGAGACTATGATAAATATTAATGAAGATATTGTTTCAATTGTTATCTATGATATGGAAGGTAACATTTTAGATTATCAAGGTAATGCTCCATTAAAAACAGATATTGATCAAAATCTTTCTTTTGATAAAACATTATTTAATAGTAATAGTGAGTATGTAATTACTTCGCCTCATGTTCAAAATCTATTTGAAGGAGAATATCCTTGGGTTGTAACTGTTTGTCAAAAACAGTGGTCCACTAGCCATGATAAACTTGTTTGTGTAGCAATGGATATTCGCTTTGTTTCAATTGCTCGATATATTGATGATGTAGGGATCGGAGAGCATGGTTATTGTTTTATTGTTAATAAAAATGATGATTTAGTTTATCATCCATTACAACAGTTGATTTATTTAGATATAAAAAAAGAAAAAATAGATGAAGTTATTAGTTATCGTGAAGGTAATACCATTAATAATGGAGTAATTTATACTGTTAAAGATGTTTCAAAGTTTGACTGGCGTGTTGTTGGTGTTAGTTATGTCAATGAATTAGTTGATGATAAGGCAACAACAGCAATTGAAATTATTATTATTATTGCATTAATTGTAATGGTGTTTGCAATTATTGTTTTATTTGTTTTATCAAATAAATTAACGAAACCAGTACGATCTCTTGTCGATGCCATGAGTACATTTGAAAAAAATGCTGTTGATTTCAAATATAGTCCTGTAAGAGGAGCAAGTGAGTTTAATAAATTATCTAGTTCTTTTGAACATATGGTTATCCAAATCCAAGAGTTGATGGATAAGGTAAAAAAAGAAGAAGTAGCTTTACGTAAAACAGAATTAAAAGCATTACAGGCTCAAATCAATCCACACTTTTTATATAATACATTAGACTCTATTCAATGGATGTGTGAAGAAGAAAAAACTGAAGATGCTATTACTATGGTTGGGGCATTAGCGCAATTGTTTAGAATTAGTATTTCTAAGGGGTATGAACTTATTTCGATTGAAAAAGAAATACAACATGCTAAAAACTATTTAGTTATTCAAAGTTATCGTTATAAAGACCAATTCTCTTATCATTTTGATATCGATGATGAAGTATTACCATATCTATGTAATAAAATAACGATTCAGCCAATTATTGAAAATGCATTATATCATGGAATATCAAGAATGGTTGATGAAGGAGAAATTTTAATTTCTGTTCATAAGGTTAATAATGATATTATTATTAAAATCAAAGATAATGGTGTTGGGATGAGTGAGGAACAAGTTGAAAGTATCTTGAAAAAAGAACGAACAGATAGTAAGGGAATCGGGGTTAAAAATGTTAATGACCGGATCAAAATATATTTTGGTGATGATTATGGTATTGTTGTTGAAAGCGAATTAGATGTCGGAACAATAATTACAATTAAGATTCCTGCAGTAATGGAGGATCGATACAGTGTATAAAAAGATAAAAAAGATTTTTATTGTAATTACAATGATACTTACTCTAACTGGTTGTAATTCAGTAAATCAAAAAATAAAGGTAGCAGTTATTGTTAAATCTACAACATCGCAGTTTTTTAAATCTGTTTTTTCTGGCGCTAATGCAGCTAGTAAAGAATATAATCTTGAGCTTACTTTTGATGGACCGGAAAATGAAGAGGATTATGCAACACAAGTAAAAATGATGGAAAAAGCAATTGATGATAAAGTAGATGCAATCGTACTATCAGCTATTGATTATCGTAAATTAGTCATAAGTGTTGAAAATGCAATTGAAGCAGGAATTGAAGTTGTAATCATTGACAGTGATGTTGATTCAAAAAAAATCCATACTAGAATAAGTACTAATAATTATGAAGCTGGGAAAATGGCGGGGGATACAGTTTTAAAATTAAGTGGTAATGTATATCATGTTGGAATTGTGAATTTTGATGTAAATACTGCCAATGGACAGGAACGAGAACGAGGATTACGTAGTGTTCTAAGCAAAGATGAGCGAGTATTATCTTTGGAAACTATTAATGTTCAGTCTGATATACCTTCTTCAATCCAGGCAACAAAAGATATTTTATTGAAATATCCTAATATTAATGTGATTGTTACGTTTAATGAATGGACCACTTTAGGGGTTGGCTATGCAATTGAACAATTAGGATATGAAAATAAGGTCTCAGTTATTGGATTTGACAATAATCCTGTTTCAATTAAAATGTTGGAAACTGAAGTTATTGATGCATTGATTGTTCAAAATCCTTTTGCTATTGGTTATTTGGGTGTTGAACAAGCATATTATTTATCTCGACATCAAAGCAGTGAAGAAAGAATTTATACAAAAACAGTAGTAATTAATAAAGAGAATATGTTTGAAAAAGGAAATCAAAAAATTGTTTTTCCATTTGACTAATCTTCCTATAAAAGGAAGATTTTTAATTAATATTAAGGAATATGTCGCAAATTAATCATGTTAATAATAATTTACTTAACTAGGTGTAGATTTTTACCCATAAAAAATAAAATATTATATTACAATATTATGGGCTAAGAAATAAAATAGATATAGGTGAAAACGAAATTAAAGAGGAGGACTTAAAATGAAAAAAGTATTATCGTTTTTATTATCATGCACAATGTTAGTATGCATGGCAACTGTACTAACTGGATGCGGTGGTGGAGAAGGTGGAGATGGAGATGTCCATGTATTCTACTACAATTATAGTGACACTTATATTTCAAGTGTAAGAAGTGCTTTAGGGAAACAATTAAATGATGCTGGTGTTAAGTATCAAGATTATGATGCTAATGGAAATCAGACAACTCAAACAGAACAAGTGCAGACTGCAATTACAAAAGGTGCTAAAGCATTAGTTGTTAACATTGTAAATACTGGTTCTGATGATGCTGCTCAAGGTATCGTAGATATGGCTAAAAAAGAAAATATTCCATTAATTTTCTTCAACCGTGAAGTTTCTGATAAAATTGTTAAAAGTTATGATAAATGTGCTTTCGTAGGTACTGATGCAGCTGAAGCTGGTCACTTACAAGGTGAAATGATTGGTGAATATTTATTAGCTAATTATGACAGTTTTGATTTAAATAAAGATGGTGCTATTTCTTATATCATGTTTAAAGGTGAAGAAGGAAATAACGAAGCTATCTATCGTACTCAATATGCAGTAGAAGATGCAAATAAAAAATTAGTTGCTGCAGGTAAACCAGAACTAAGTTTCTATGATCCTTCAAACAATGATAAATATTTAGTTGATCAACAAGGTAAATGGTCAGCTCAAGCAGCAAATGAATATATGACTACTGCTCTTGCTTCTCATAGTGACAGTAATAATAACATGATTGAATTAGTTATTTGTAACAATGATGGTATGGCTGAAGGTGCTATTACTGCCTTGAATTCAGTTGGATATAATACTGGAGGAGATAAATTAATTCCTGTATTTGGAGTAGATGCAACTGATGCTGCTAAAGACTTAATTAAAAAGAATAAAATGGCTGGAACAATTAAACAAGATGCTGAAGGTATGGCAAAAGCATTAGCATTATTAGCTCAAAATGCTTTAGATGACAAATCTTTAATGGATGGAACAAAAGATTATAAAGTAGATAAAAAAGTTAATAAAATTCGTATTGCTTATGGTAAATATTTAGGAGAATAAAAAATAAAGTTGGGCATTTGGTTAATTATCCAATGCCCCACTTAATTTTATGGATGAATAAAGGAGGGAAATTATGAGTGATGTTTTGTTAGAAATGAAAAACATTAGTAAGGAATTCCCAGGAGTAAAGGCACTAGATAATGTTTCATTAACAGTAAAACGTGGAACTGTTCATGCACTAATGGGTGAAAATGGAGCAGGTAAATCTACTTTGATGAAATGTCTGTTTGGAATGTATGTTAAAGATACAGGTCAAATTTTCTTGGAAGGTGAAGAAGTAAACTTCAAAAATTCTAAGGATGCTCTAGAGCATGGAGTTGCCATGGTGCATCAAGAGTTAAATCAGGCATTGAAAAGAAATGTTATGGATAATATCTGGTTGGGAAGATATCCTACTAAATTTAAGATTATGACATCAGAAAGTATCATGTATAAAGATACAAAAGCAATATTTAAAGATTTAGGAATTGATGTTGATCCAAAAAGAATTATGAGTACGATGTCAGTTTCTAATCGTCAAATGGTTGAGATTGCTAAAGCGGTTTCGTATAATTCTAAAATTATTGTTTTAGATGAACCTACTTCATCGTTAAATGAACAGGAAGTAGAACATCTATTTAGGATTATAAATATGTTACGTGATCGAGGTTGTGGAATTATATATATTTCTCATAAAATGGAAGAAATTTTAAGAATTAGTGATGATGTTACTATCATGCGTGATGGACAATGGATTGCAACTAAACCTGCTAGTGAATTAACGATGGATAAGATCATTAAGTTAATGGTAGGGCGTGAATTAACTAATCGTTTCCCACCTAAAACAAATGAGATTGGAGAAACTGTATTAGAAGTTGATAAACTTACTGGTATGTATAATCATATTAGGGATATTTCGTTTGATGTTAAACGAGGTGAAATCGTTGGAGTTGCAGGATTAGATGGTTCAGGACGTACTGAAGTTATCGAAACAATCTTTGGAGTTGCAACAAAAAAATCGGGAACGATTAAAATTGATGGCAGAGTAATTAAAAACAAATCTGCTCGAGAGGCAATTAAAAACGGTTTTGCTTTGTTGACAGAAGAAAGAAGAGCTACTGGTATTTTTGGAATCTTAGATATTAAAGAAAATACAACGATTTCAAATCTGGATAGTTATGTAAAAAATCATTTCTATTTAAGTGAAAAACAAATGAAATTAGATACACAATGGTCAATTGGGGCAATGCGTATCAAAACACCTTCACAAAGCACAAAAATAAGATCTTTGTCAGGTGGTAATCAACAAAAAGTAATTTTAGGACGTTGGTTATTAACAAATCCTGAAGTATTATTATTGGATGAGCCTACACGTGGAATTGACGTTGGAGCTAAATATGAGATTTACCAATTAATTATTGATTTAGCTAGTAAGGGGAAATCAGTAATCATGGTATCTTCAGAAATGCCGGAATTATTAGGAGTTTGCGATCGAATTCTTGTAATGTCTGGGGGAAGACTTGCAGGTGAAGTAGATGCTAAAACAGCTACTCAAGAAGAAATTATGACACTTGCAGCAAAATATGTATAAAGGAGAATTATTATATGGCAAAAATATTTAGTGGTGTAACTAGACAATATAATGATTTTAAGCAATTAAACAGCCAAGATAAAAAAACATTTTTAAAAGAATTATTAATTAATAACTCTTTATATATTTTCATGGTTATTGCAATTATTGCGATTCAAATTATTAGTCCTAAATTCTTATCTAGTTCATCAATTATCAACATTATTTCACTTTCAGCAGCTAACTTGCCAATTGCATTGGGGATTGCTGGATGTATTATTTTAACTGGAACTGACTTATCTGCAGGGCGTATCGTAGGTTTAGTAGCCTGTGTTTCTGCTTCACTTTTACAGGCATCTGGATATGCAAATAAAATGTTTGCTGATCTTGATACAATGCCTATTTTTGTAGTTTTATTGCTAGCAATAGTAATAGGGGCTATTGTAGGTTTTGTAAATGGATTCTGTGTTTCTAAATTTAGTCTACATCCATTTATTGTAACTTTAGCTACACAATTAATTGTATATGGTATTTTGTTAATGTACTTGATGATTGGTACAAATAATGGACAATCAATTTCTGGATTAGATGCTGGGTATACTGGTTTTATTGCAGGCTCAGCAATTAGTATCGGAGGTAAAGGTATTCCGAATTTCGTTTGGTATGCAATCTTAATTACCGTAATTATGTGGTTTATTTGGAATAAAACAAAGTTTGGTAAAAATATGTTTGCTGTTGGATCTAATCCTGAAGCGGCTAACGTATCTGGGGTAAATGTTTCAAGAACAATTATCATGGTATTTGTTTTAGCTGGGATTATGTATGGTTTAACTGGGTTTGTTGAATCAGCTAGAATTGGTTCAAATAGTGCAGCAACTGGGTTAAACTATGAATTAGATGCAATCGCAGCCTGCGTTATTGGTGGAGTATCTTTTGTTGGTGGTATTGGTAAGATTCGTGGTGTAATTATTGGAGTTGTTTTACTACGTATCATCTTCGTAGGATTGACTTTCTTGAGTATTGATGCTAATATGCAATATGTTATTAAAGGTTTAATTATCTTAGTAGCTTGTGCAGTTGACATGCGTAAATATTTAGTAAGAAAATAATTGGTGAGAGTATGGATGAAAAACAAGAGATTAAAAAGAAGCAAAAAGATTGGGGACCAGGTGGTGGAATGTACCGAGGGGTTAATGTCCCTGTTAAGGTATTGAATTATGTAATTGTTGCATTGATGGTAATTTTAGTTGGGGTTGTAATTTTTCTCAGTCTTAATAGTCATTTTACAGTTACTTTAGATACTAATGGTGGTGAAAATCTTAACCCAATCGAATGTAAACATGGTGATTCTATTTTAATTGATGAGCCTTTAAAAGCTGGGTATAGTTTTGAAGGCTGGTATCTTGATCAAGATTTGAAACACGAATGGGATCCCAAGACTCAAAAGGTTGAGCAAAGTATGACATTATATGCATCATGGAAACCGATTAAAATAAATATTATTTTTGATTATGATGGTGGTAATGTACTAATGGAACATAAAGAGGTTACTTATGATGATGTTTATGGTGAGTTACCACAACCAACTAAAGATGGATATCAATTTTTAGGGTGGATGTATAATAATGAATTTATTACTGAGGATACGATTGTATCAACAAATGGTGAACATGTATTAAAAGCTTTATGGCAATCTCAATAACTCCATACATATTAAGACCAAGTCTGTAAATAGACTTGGTTTTTTATTTTGACTTTTATATTTTAACATTTTTTTCATTGATTATTTTGTATAGTTTATCTATGAGTATGGATAGGAGGATAAAATGGAAGCTTATCAAAAATCATTTAGAGATATTCAAAATGAACTAGGAGTATTTGGTCAAGGATTAAATGAAAGTCAAATAGATAAATATAAACAGTTATTTGGAAAAAATGAAATAATTGGAGAAAAGCATGAAAGTACATTAATGGTATTTATTGATCAGTTTAAAGACTTACTAGTTATCATTTTAATTATAGCAGGGATTATTTCAGCAATTAGTGGGGAATTTGAAAGTACGCTTGTAATCTTAGTTGTAATTACTTTAAATGCATTGTTAGGAACTTTTCAAACAGTAAAGGCTCAAAAGTCTATTGATAGCTTAAAAAAACTTTCAATGCCTAAAGTAAAGGTTATACGAGAGGGCAAAGTTCAAGAAATTAATTCTAATGAGCTAGTTGTTGGGGATATTGTAAATATTGAGGCTGGAGATATTATAGCTGGAGATGGAAGGTTAAAAGAGGCTACAAATCTTCAAATAAATGAAAGTGCTTTAACTGGAGAATCAAATAGTGTCGAAAAACAATTGTTGCCGATTGATAAAAAATGTACTATTGGTGATATGAGCAATATGGTTTTTTCTGGTAGTTTAGTAACAAATGGTACTGGACAATATATAGTAACTGCAGTGGGGATGAAAAGTGAATTAGGAAAAATTGCAGGAATGTTGAATGAAACTAAGCAAAGAAAAACACCGTTGCAGCGGACATTAGATGAATTTTCAGTTAAGTTATCAATTGGAATAATATCTATTTGTATCATTGTTTTGTTAATGAGTGTTTTTATTGCTAAGGAACATATTTTAGATTCGTTGATGGTTGCAGTAGCTTTAGCTGTAGCAGCAATACCTGAAGCATTAGGATCAATTGTTACAATAGTTTTATCAATTTCAACTCAAAAGATGGCAAAAGAGAATGCAATTATTAAAAACTTAAATGCAGTAGAAAGTTTAGGTTGTGTTTCAGTTATCTGTTCTGATAAGACAGGTACTTTAACGCAAAATAAAATGAGTGCAATTGATATTTATACTAATAGAAAAGTAATTTCAATAAATGATCTAGATCATCATGAATATAGCCATAATGTCTTATTAAAAACATTTAGTCTTTGTAATAATGCTACTGTAAACGGAGAACATCAAATTGGTGATCCTACAGAATTAGCATTATTAAACTTATATCATGACTATACTCTAAAATATTCTTATAAATTAAATGCTTTGAGGCAATTAGAATTACCATTTGACTCAACTCGAAAATTAATGAGTATTAGTTCGCGAAATCACTTGTATACAAAAGGTGCACCTGATGTCCTTTTAAAACGTTGTAATCGAATTTTGGTTGATGGTTATAAAGAAATATTATCTGAATACGAAAGAAAAAGAATTCTTCACCAAAATGAGAAATTTGCTCGTGATGGATTACGGGTTATTGGTATAGCATATAAAGAATTTTATCGTAATACATTAGATGTAAAAGATGAAAATGATTTAGTTTTTGTTGGTTTAGTATCCTTGGTCGATCCTCCACGTAAAGAAAGTAAGGAAGCAGTAAAAAATTGTCTTATTGCAGGAATTAAACCAATTATGATAACAGGTGATCATGTTGTAACTGCTCGTAGTATTGCTAAAAAAATTGGAATTTATCATGAAGGTGATTTGTGTTTAGAAGGTGTTCAGCTGGAAAAAATGAACGATCAACAGCTTGTCGATGTATTGCCAAAAGTAAGTGTTTATGCACGTGTAGCGCCAGAGCATAAAATCAGAATAGTTAAAGCATGGCAAGATTATGGACAAATAGTAGCGATGACTGGAGATGGCGTTAATGATGCACCAGCGTTAAAACAGAGTGATATTGGGGTTGCAATGGGGATTACGGGAAGTGAGGTATCAAAGGATGCATCTAGTATGATTTTAACGGATGATAATTTTGCTACTATTGTTCAAGCAATAATTACAGGGCGAAATGTTTATACAAATATAAAAAATTCAATTATTTATTTATTATCTGGGAATTTAGCAGCAATAATTTGTGTTTTAATAACATCATTTTTGATTTTACCAACACCTTTTTTACCAGTGCATTTGTTATTTATTAATTTAATTACAGATTCCTTACCAGCAATTGCAATCGGTATGGAACAAGGAAGTGATGAAATTTTAAAGCAAAAACCACGTGGAATGAACGATTCTTTATTAAATAGAGAGACATTATTACAAATTGGATTTGAGGGTTTGATTATTTGTATTTTTACAATGTTAGCTTATTTTGTTGGTTTAAAAACTAGTGAGTTATTAGCTTCATCTATGGCTTTTGGAACATTATGCTTGGCACGATTACTACATGGTTTTAATTGCCGCAGTAATTTACCATTATATAAAATACCTTTAAATTTTTATAGCATTGCTGCCTTTATTATTGGAACAGTGTTATTGACCTGGATTTTAATTTCACCAAATTTTCATACTTTTTTTTCAATTAGTGAATTGAGTTTACGTCATTTAGCAATGATTTTTGTCTTTGCAACTATACCTAGCATTGTTATTCAATTATATAAGATGATCTCATCAAAGCATAATTAAGTGATCTACTTAATATAATATATTGGTGATTTGATGAAAAAACGATATATAATAATTATTATTTTAGTTATTTTAGCAGTAATGATTCAACTTTTAAGTATGAATGTTACACCAATGCTTAAAAAGATTGCAGATAAAGAAATTGATCGTTTTTGTCAAATGGTGATTAATAATACACCATTACCTGTTGAATTGGATCACCAGGAATTGATTAGAATCAATCGTAACGGAGATGAAATCTCAACAATTAATTTTAATACTAATTATGCTTCAGGAATTGGAGCTAAGATTGTTAATGGATTAGATGAGTTATTTTCATCAATAGAAGAAGGTGCATATAAAAAAACTGATAATTCTTTTTATCAGCGTAAATTAGAAAAGATTAGTAAAGATGGTGGTGTTATAGCAAGTGTACCATTAGGGATGTTGACAGATAACCCTTTTTTAGCCAATGTCGGGCCAAATATAAAAATTAGGTATAAGACTATATCTGCAATAACATGCACCGTAAATAAGGAAATAAAGAGTTATGGGGTTAATCATGTAATGGTCTCGTTGACTTTAACAATTAAAATAAAGATGATGGTATTATTACCATTTTATAATGAAGAATTTAATAAATCGTATGAATATCCGCTAATTATTGAAATCATTGAAGGGGAGGTGCCTAATTGGTATCAAAACTAGAAATATTACAACGTTTTTATCAGATTTATTTAGAACAGGAAAGTGATTATTTTATTTATCAAGAAAAGTTTTATTATATTTGTAGAATAAATAATTTTACTAATGACTACACATATTATATGAATAGCCTTAATCTAGCAGGTTTTACAATTGTTAATAATTGTTTTAATCGACCAGTAACTATGGATTATATTTTATACACTTATCAAATTGAAGACTATCATTTGGATACATTTATTCGTCAATCAATGATACCGATTCAATCAACAGTTGAAATAATAAAAATTAAAGAAAGCTGGTGTAAGATTCTTGATGAAGCAAAATGCAAAATTGGTAACTATGCTTCAAGAATCAGTCATTTTGAACATTTTGTTGTTTTATCATACTATTATCAAGGCTTAGGAGAATGTGCAATCAGTATTTTAAATCAAATTAAATCTAAAGAAATACCTGCAGGAATAGAACACTTTTATATGAATGATAGTTATGAAGTTTTATGCTGTCCTAGTAACTTTGTAGTTGCTTCAAGAATTAAGGATTTAGCAACAGGATATAAAAATAATTTGATTACTATCAATGAATTGGAAGAATATATAAGTTATACAAATCTATCAACTGATGAATTAATTTATTTATATGCTCGTTTATTATTTCCAGGTCAATTTATGAAGCTTGCCATCAATGATGATTGTAATGATAGTCAAGTAAAAAAGAGACTACTTAGCATATATCAAAATATTGATAATGAAAAATTAATTCTTATTCAAGCTTATGAAATGTTGAGCAGATACACATATATCCCTAAAATTGCATGGTTATAGTAACAAGAAACATACTCTTTTGTACGTTTCTTGTTTTTAAATTAAATGATATTTATACTATAAAAGGATTTTTAAATAAATTAAGATTATTAATAATATTGATTTCAATCTAAATAATTAGTAGAATTTTGTATATATCAGAAAGGGAGTAATAAATTGAAACAGGAATTAAAGAAGCGAATTAATAGTTTTAAGTATGCTTTTGAAGGAATTGTAACAACTTTTAAGTCGGAAATGAATATGAAAATTCATATAATAATAATGATTATGGTTATTATTGCAGGAATTATTTTAAAATTAAATATTTTGGAATGGAAAATATGTATTATATTATTTTCATTAGTTATTGCTGGTGAACTGTTTAATACTGCAATTGAAGCGGTTGTTGATATGATAATGCCAGAGTTCCATCCCAAAGCCAAAATTGCTAAAGATGCAGCGGCTGGGGGAGTTCTCATTTTAGCGCTTGGAGCAGCGATAGTAGGGTTGGTTATATTTATTCCTAAATTTATTGGATTAATTTAAATATTTTATTAATAAATAAAACATATTTGTTGAATTGAATTATAATATTCAATTCTTTTTTTATAAATATTGATTTTTTATGGCTTATTTATAAGGGCAACTAGTGTTTGCAACCAATAGTTTCTTAAATGTAAAGTAAAGTTTGTAGCTCAAACAAACTAATTTCTATATATTTAGGGAAAGGAGGAAATAGGATGAAAAATATTTTAGAAGTTATACATTTAAATAAGAGTTATCATGAAAATAAGGCAGTTAATGATCTATCTTTTAATGTTTATGAAGGAGAGATTCTGGGTTTATTAGGGCCTAATGGAGCAGGTAAAAGTACAACGATTAGTATTTTATCAACGATTTTAAAAAGTGATTCAGGAAAAATCAATATATTTGACTTATCTTTAAAATCACACATTAACGAAATAAAGGGGCAATTGGGAATTGTTCCTCAAGAGATTGCTATTTATGAAGATATCTCAGCTTATCGAAATGTAGCATTTTTTGCATCACTATATGGTATCAAAAAGATAGAATTAAAACAACGAGTTATGGAGGCGTTATCTTTTGTTGGGTTGGAAGATAAAAAAGATGATGCCCCAAAAACCTTTAGTGGAGGGATGAAAAGAAGGTTAAATATTGCTTGTGCAATTGCTCATCACCCTAAATTATTAATATTAGATGAACCAACAGTGGGAATTGATCCACAATCACGAAATCATATACTATCATCACTAAAAAAATTAAAAGATTCTGGAACAACTATTATTTATACTACTCATTATATGGAAGAAGTAGAAGAGATAGCTGACCGGATAGTCATTATGGATAAGGGAACTAAAATTGCTGAAGGAACTTTAAAAGAGCTTTTAGCTAGGTATAAAGATACCCTAATCTATACAATTTATGCAAATAATTTTTCAACTGATATCAAAGATAAATTACTTGCAATTATTGGTGTTGAAGATGTTCAAATCGATAATGATAGTTTTAAAATTACAGTATCTAAAAATAATGATGCTTTAGATAAAATTATTTTGTTGTTTGTTCAAAATAATTGTCATATTACTAAGATGGAAACAGAAGAAGGAAATCTAGAAATGGTATTTTTAGGATTGACTGGAAAGAAGCTAAGGGATTGATTATGATAAAATTTTTAACACTATTTAAACATGATTTATATAATCTTATTTCTAGCCCTGGTATACTATGTATCTTTCTTGTTTTTCCTACTATTCTTATTTTATTAATGGGTTTTTTATTTGAAAATTTATATCATACTGCGATAGTTAATTCATATGATTTTTATGGTGTAACAATGATATTTTTTATTGCTATGATGGGATCAACTGTTCCTGCCAATATTTTTTTAGAAAAACATATTAGAAGTGGAAATACACGTATTTTTTATAGCCCAGTATCGAAAATATATATTTATAGTTCTAAAATATTAGCTTGTTTTTTATTTATGGCTATAACTTTAATAGTAAATATTGTTATTTTTAATGGTATTTCTTTTGTGAATTTTGGTGGTGAGAGGATAGGATATGTAATTCTTTTAATAATTAACTTTGTTTTATTTTTAACAATGTTGAGTAGTGCAATATGTGTTACTATTCATAGCGAGGATATAACAAATATTATATTATCAAATTCGATGTCAGTATTAGGTTTTTTATCAGGAATCTTTTTTCCAATTTCTAGCTTAGATGCTGTTTTTGAAAAAATTGCTAGTTTTTCTCCGATTAAATGGACTGTAGATTGTATATTTCAATTAATTTATGATGGTCAAAGCAATAACTACTGGTGGATCATGCTAGGACTTATAATTTTATCTTTGCTTTTATTAGCTGTTGTTCATCATAATTACCGTTCAGAAGATTATATTTAGGAGAAGAAAAATGATAAAACTTATAAAATTAGTATTATATCGAATCAAACATAATAAAGCTTTTCTTATTACCTATCTTGTTTTAATACCAATTGTTATTACAATAGCTGTATATTTTACAAATAGTATTTCTTATGGCATACACATTGGTGTTGTTGGAGATGTTAATATTACACCAAATGATCAAATTGAATATATTCATTTAGATAGTATTCCTAATACTTCTCAATTGGTATTAAACCAGTATGATGCAATTATAACTCAAGAGAATCAAAATATAACAGTATTATCTACCAAAGGTGAAGAGTATAACCAAATGATTCAATTACTTGTAAGTGGCCAATTGAATTCTTTACCAGATACAGATGATCAACGTGGCAGTGCATCAAATATTTTAGGGTTTTTAATGATGGTAATTTTGCTTCTTGGAGGACAAATCTATAAATATTATTTTGATGAAAGAAATGGTATAAATAAACGAATTTTAAGCACGTCAGTGCAGTGTTATCAATATCTATTAAGTCATTTTATTGTTGTTCTGTGTTTTTTATTTATACCTGCGGTAATTGTTATATGTGGTGCTATTATTATTTTTGATATAGTACTTTCAATTGCTTTGTGGCAATTTGTATTAGTATTGTTGTTGTTATGCTTTTTTGCAACATCATTTGGGCTTTTTATCAATGTATTATCAAAAACATTAGAAGAAAGTTTGATGTTTGGAAATATGTTTGCAATTGTTGGGACAATAGTATCAGGTGGGTTTGCGCAGGTAACTAATAATGAGATATTTAATACTATTATTCAAGTTTTTCCACAAAAACAAATTATGTTATTATTAAATGGTTTAGAAAGTAATACAACTTTGCCATACCTAGGAATCTTTTATATTCTTTCAATCTCTATAATTTTAATAGTATCTGCTATCAAGATTGAAAAAAGAAAATCGTCTTATCGATAAGTATATATTTAATTTTTATTGACACTTACATTTAATGTAAGTGTTTTTTGATTAGCTGATAGATATTTTTATATGAAACTTTATCTCTAAATGATATAATTATTCTTACAAATAAATCATAATTTATAGAGGTGATATTTTGAATATAGAGATTAAGAAATTAGATAAATCTGATTATAAAAAGGTTATACAATATGCTATTAAAGGAATGCATTTTGATATGTATATGGATAATAAACTGGAATTAAGTTTATACGGTAGATATTTTTGGTATTTAGAGCTTACTAATGCAACACAAGTAATAGCTGCATATTTAGACGATGAACTTGCAGGGGTATTATTGGCAGATATAAAAGGTGAGGATAAGTTATATAGATATTTCTGGAAAAAACTGTATGTTAAGATGTTTGAATGGGTACAAAGAACTTTTTTTAAAGATAGCGTGGGAATATATGATAAAGTAAATAAGGAACTATTAGATATTTATATGGTTAATAATAAACCTGATGGAGAAATAAAGTTTTTAGCAGCAAATCCAGATATTAAAGTTAAGGGAATTGGAACATATTTATTAAATGAATTTGAAAAAAGAAATAAAGGAAAAGAAGTTTATTTATTTACTGATGATCAATGTACTTATCAGTTTTATGAGCATCGAGATTTTGAAAGAATTGGAAAAAAAGATATTGAATTAGATTTAAAGAAAAAGAAGGTCTCATTAAAATGTTTATTATATAGAAAAAAAATTAAATAAGTTAATATTTAGAATACAAAAACGACACTAAAGATTTTTAGTGTCGTTTAATATTTTTATAAAAACATTATTTATTCATTATATAAAAAATG
>NZ_JBKTWO010000028.1:0-33875 GCF_047249845.1 Thomasclavelia sp. | reverse complement strand
TATCGCAGAACTCTGTGTTTTGTGATATGGAAAGAATAGGTGATGGATATGTTTTGGTATGTTGCACATGTGAAATCAAGACAAGCTTCAAAACTTGTTGCTTCACTTAACAGACAGAAATATATAGAAGCTTTTATTCCCAAAAAAGAACAATGGTATAGTAGAAAAAATAAAAAAACATATCTTATTAAAGAACTATACCCAGATTATGTGTTTATTAAAAGTAAACTTGATAAAGATGAATTTGCTAATCAATTTAAAAAGCTCTTTGAGACAATAGAGGGTTTAATTGAATTAATTAATTATAAAGATGTTTATCCTTTAACATTTGAAGAACAGCTTTTTTTAGAAAAGCTATTCAATGGAAGGCATATAATTAGGCATTCTGTAGGGGATAGTATTAATTCTAGATTTGTGGCTTCATCTGGTCCTTTAAAAGGATTAGAAAATAAGATTGTAAAAGTTGATCGACATAAAAGAGTTGTAATATTGGATTGTAATTTATTTAATAGGCAATTTACAGTAGCTGCTGAGGTTGTTAGTAAAATATGAATTGGTATGTCATATTTACTTTAAGTTATAAGACTAAAAGAATTTTATCTAATTTAAATACAAAGAAAGAATTAGAGGCTTTTATCCCTGGATATGAGGTATGTCATCGTTATACCAAAGAAATAAAGATTAAACCAATGTTTGATAATTATATCTTTGTTAAGACAACTCTAAATCAGGAAGAATTTAATAGTTTGTTATATAGGATGAAGGATGATAATGATGGTTTGATTAAACAATTAAAGAATAATGAAACTTCTGCATTAACTTTAAAAGAGATAGAATTCTTTAATTTAGTATTAGATAATCATCATATTGTTAGGCTTTCACATGGTTATCAAGAAGGTGGTAAAACACACGTTGTTGATGGACCATTGGTGGCATATGAAAATCATATTGTTAAAGTTGATAAACATAATTGTTGTGCTTTTTTGGACTTAATCTTTTTTGATCGGAGAATTAAGTTAGGTATTGATATCTTAAGCAAGAAATAGATGAAGCGCTTGGTAATCCGCCTTCATTTATATTCTGAATATTTTATTGGTTTCTATGGGGTAGGGGAGACTGTACCCAAAATCACATAGAAACTTTTTAGTTTGTACAAAAAGATAGTTAATAGTAGCGGGATAAAAGAGAGGGTGAAAGAATGAAAAAATTTGAAAATAAAGTCTGGTTATCATCGCCGACAATGCATGGAGAAGAACTGGAATATGTAAAAAAAGCTTATGAAACTAATTGGATGTCAACAGTAGGAAAAAATATCGATGAAGTCGAAAAATCAATTTGTGATAAGGTTGGCTGTCAGCATGCGGTGGCACTTTCAGCGGGAACAGCAGCTTTACATATGGCGGTTAAATTAGCTGGGGTAAAACCTGGTGATTATGTTTTTTGTAGTGATGTAACTTTTGGGGCAACAGTTAATCCAGTTGTTTACGAAGGAGGTATTCCAGTATTTATTGATAGTGAATATGAAACATGGAATATGGACCCGGTTGCTTTAGAAAAAGCTTTTGAAATATATTCTGATGTTAAAGTTGTTGTAGTGGTACATTTATATGGAACACCTTGTAAGATTGATGAAATTAAAGCTGTTTGTGATAAACATGGTGCAGTTATTATAGAAGATGCAGCAGAATCATTAGGAGCCACATATAAAGGGAAACAAACAGGTAAGTTTGGTGACTATAATGCGATTTCATTTAATGGTAACAAGATAATTACTGGATCATCTGGGGGAATGCTTTTAACAAATGATTTAGAAGCAGCTAATAAGGCAAGAAAATGGTCAACTCAAGCTCGAGAAAATGCTCTATGGTATCAACATGAAGAAATTGGTTATAACTATCGAATGTCTAATGTAATAGCTGGAATAGTTAGAGGACAAATTCCCTATCTTGAAGAACATATTGAACAAAAGAAAACTATTTATCAACGATATCAAGTAGGTTTTAAAGATTTACCAGTAAAAATGAATCCAATTCCTGGTGATTGTGAACCAAACTATTGGTTATCTTGTATGATTATTAATAAAGAAGCAATGTGTAAACAAGTAAGAGGAGAAACAGATACTCTATATATTAGTGAATCAGGTAAAAGCTGTCCAACGGAAATCTTAGAAACATTAGCAAAATATAATGTTGAGGGAAGACCGATTTGGAAACCAATGCATTTACAACCAATCTATCGAATGAATCCATTTATTACTAGAACTGGAAATGGTAGAGCATGTATTAATGCCTGTATTGATGGTGAAAGTTTAGATATTGGAGCTGATATATTTGCAAGAGGATTATGTTTACCAAGTGATAACAAGATGAGTGAAGAACAGCAGAATGACATCATAGAAATTATTAAAGGGTGTTTTGCATAATGTACCGATTATTTTTTAAAAGATTGCTTGATTTTGTTTTATCCATATTAGCGATAATCTTATTAAGTCCAGTTTATTTGATAGTAGCTTTGTTAGTAAGAATCAAGCTAGGGTCACCTATTATTTTTACTCAGGAAAGACCTGGTAAAAATGAAAAGATATTCAAAATGTATAAGTTTCGAACGATGACTAATGAAACTGATGAAAATGATAATCTCTTATCTGATGAAGTAAGATTAACCAAGTTTGGTAAATTATTAAGAATGACTAGTCTAGATGAATTACCTGAACTTTTTAATATTTTCAAAGGGGATATGAGCATAGTAGGACCAAGACCCTTATTAGTTAGTTATTTACCATTTTATAGTAAAGAAGAAAAAAGGCGTCATGAAGTAAGACCTGGATTAACAGGATGGGCTCAGGTTAATGGAAGAAATTTTATTGATTGGGACCATAGATTAAAAAAGGATGTTGAATATGTTAATAACATGAATTTCGTATTAGATGTAAAAATAATTATTACTACTATTTTATTAGTTTTAAAGAAATCAGATATTGCAACTGATACAAGGAGTGTGGAACCAAATTTTGCAGAGGAAAGAAAGGCTAAGTTAGGTATAAGATAGTGATTAATATTTTAATTTTAAGTTGTGGTACTAGAAATAAAATAATTCAATATTTTAAAAGCAATTTATCAGATATAGGAAAAGTAATTGCTACAGATTGCAATCCATTAGCACCTGCTTTATATGAAGCTGATAAATATTATATTGTTCCTAAAATGGTTGATATAGGGTATCTTGGGGTTGTTTTGGATATTTGTAAAAAAGAAAATGTAACCGCAGTATTATCGTTAATTGATCCAGAGTTATCTCTACTTGCTAAAAATAGTGAGAAATTCAAAAAAATAGGTGTAACAGTTATTGGTTCAAATTATGAGGCATGTGAATTAGCATTGGATAAGTGGAAAATGTATAATTGGTTAAAAAATCATGGTTATAATTGCGCTAAATCATACCTGGATATTAATGATTTTTATAAAGACTTAGATACCGGGAGAATAAATTTTCCTGTATTTGTAAAACCTTATAAAGGTAGTGCTAGTATGGCTATAAGTAAAGTAGATGATAAAGAGACTTTAGATATTCTTATTAAAAATAATCAGGATTTACTAATTCAAGAATACTTAGATGGCCAAGAACTAGGTGTTGATTGTTATATTGATATAATTACTAAAAAAGTGGTTTCGATTTTTGCAAAAAAGAAACTGGTTATGAGAGCGGGAGAAACAGATAAAGCAGTATCTTTTATTGATAAAAAATTATTTGATTTAATAAGTAAATTTGTAAAGGAAGCAAATTTTTTAGCTCAAATTGATATTGATGTATTCAATGTTAATGGGAAGTATTATATTTCTGAGGTGAATCCGAGATTTGGTGGCGGATATCCTCACGCATATGAATGTGGTGTAAATCATATGAAATTGATAATCAATAACTTACAAGGAAGAGAGAATAGAAACATTATTGGCAAATATGAAGAAAAGATATATATGATGAAATATAGTGAAATTATGATGAAAAAGGCTGATTAGATATGAAAAAAATACTAATTATTGACCATTTTAGCCAACCGCCAAATGAACCAGGAAATAATAGATTCATATATTTAGCCAAGTTATTATGTAAAAGAAATTATAAAGTTGAAATTGTAACAACTGATTTTTCTCATAAAAATAAAAAGACTAGAGATAAATATATTCCTGGTTTAGAAAAATTAAGTTATAAATATACGATGTTATCTGAGCCGGGGTATTCTAAAAATGTGTGTATAAAACGTTTTTATAGTCATTATGTTTTTGGAAAAAATTTGGCTAAATATCTTGCAACTATACCTAAACCAGATTTAGTATATGTAGCTATTCCATCACTTGATGTAGGGAAAACAGCTAGAAAATATTGTAAAAAAAACAATATCCCTTTTTTTATTGATATACAAGATTTATGGCCAGAAGCTTTTAAGTTAGTACTGAATATTCCCGTAATATCAGATATTATTTTTTTTCCTTTAATGATTACTGAAAATAAGATTTTTAAAGCAGCTGATGAAATTATTGCTGTTTCTGATACATATCTTAAAAGAGGATTAAAAAATAATTTAAAAGATAATGGACTAGTGGTTTATTTGGGAACAGATTTAAAAGAATTTGACAATACGTATAGTAATTGTCAAGTTATAAAAAAAGCTGGCGAAATATGGCTTATATATGTTGGGACATTGGGACATAGCTATAATATTAAGATTGTTATTGATGCAATAAACAAATTAATGTTATCAGGTTTCAATAATATAAAATTTAAAGTATTAGGCGATGGTCCGTTGTTAGAAGAATTTAAAAATTATAGTAAATTAAAAAAAGTTGACGTAGATTTTTTAGGACGTAAAGATTATAAAGAAATGATTACTTATTTAGCAAATGCAGATATTGCAGTAAATCCAATTTCAAAAGGTGCTGCCCAAAGCATTATAAATAAACATTCTGATTATGCTGCTAGTGGGTTACCAGTAGTTAGTACCCAGGAAAATTATGAGTATCGTAATCTAATTGATAAATATGCTTGTGGATTTAATTGTAGTGTAGAGAATTCTGATCAAGTAGCTGAAGCAATTAAAAAATTAATATTAGATGTAAATCTAAGAAACAAGATGCATATTGGATCAAGAAAGATGGCAGAAAAGTTATTTGATAGAAATTATTCAAACACTAAAATTATTGATTTAATTGAAAGATATTTGGAGGATAAATAATGAAGAAACGATTATTGATAATGGCCTCTTTATTTTATCCTCAAAAAAATGGTGGTGGACCACCAGTAAGCATAAAGAATCTAGTTGATAGTATATATGATGAATTTGATATATATGTTATTTCAAAAAATCATGAAATTAATGAAAAAAAGCCTTTGCCAAATATAAATGATGGTTGGAACGATTTTTATTTTGGTAAAGCTTTTTATTTTGGTTATGGAACTAGAACATCTTCAAAATTAACAAAGTTAATTGAAGAAATAAAACCCGATGTTATATATCAAAACAGTTTCTTTAGTTATGACGATGTTTTTCCGGTTTTAAAATATGCAAAAATACATGGGATTAAAGTCATTATTGCTCCTAGAGGAGAATTTTATCCAAAACGATTAGCTGTTGGTCAAAAAAAGAAAAAATTATATACATTACTTCTTAGATTTTTTGGTTTATTAAAAAATATTTATTTTCAGGGTACTGGAAAAGAAGAATCACAATATATAGAAGACTTTATAAAGATTAAACAAGATAGGATATATAATATAAATAACTTATCAATTGTATCCTATAATAATACTTTAATTACTAAAAATTCTGGTAATTTAAAATTAATTTATGTTGCTCGGATTCATCCTACAAAAAATTTGCTTGGAGCAATTAAATATCTAAAAAATGTAGAAGGTCAGGTTCAATATGATATATATGGTTCAATTGAAGACAATGAATATTGGAGACTGTGTCAAATAGAAATAAGTAAACTGCCATCAAATATTCAAGTTAATTATAAAGGAAGTATAGAACATGATAAAGTTACTCAGATAATATCTAAATATCATGCTTTTTATATGCCTACAACAGGTGAAAATTACGGTCATTCTATTGTAGAATCATTATTAATTGGTAGACCGGTAGTTATTAGTGATACAACACCATGGAATGATATTAACGAAAATAAATGTGGTTATGTTATTAAATTTGGAAATGAAGATGGATTTCGAAGTGCCATTGATAAATTAATTGAGATGAATGACGATTTATATCAACTTTATTGTAAAAATGCAAAAGAATATATTAATAGTAAGTTAAAAACTGAGAATATAGTTAAAAAATATATTGATATGTTTAATAATTGAAAGGGTATGTATGTTAAAGAAAATATTACTAGTTGGATATAATGCAATTCGCTTCATGGGAAAGAAAAGTTATAAAAATATTTTATTTGTCTCTCTTTCAACAAAAATAGTTATGGATAATTCTTCTTGCTGTTTAATTGGACATAATTTTAGAACTCGAAATAATGTAGAAATAAATGTTCGAGATAAAGCAAAGTTAATTATTGATGATAATGTATTTATAAATTCTAATACTATTATTACGTGCAGGGATAAAATATATATTGGTAAAAATACAATCATAGCACCAAATGTGATGATATTTGATCATGATCATAAAATCCAAAATGGTCGTGTGCTACATAATGATTATGAGTTAAATGAAATTATTATTGGAAAAAATGTTTGGATTGGTGCTGGTAGTATCATATTACGTGGTAGTAAAATTGGTGATAATTCTATAATTGCAGCACAGAGTGTTGTTAAAGGAGAAATTCCATCAAATACGATATATATTCAGTCTAGAAAATCAAATTTAAAAGATATAAATGAAAGGGGTTAGATTTTTGAAGGTTAGAGTCGGTTTGAAGGTCTTGGTAATAAATTTTTTTATGAAGTTTCCTAGCCTTATTTCAGATAAAAATCATAGTAAATTATTATATTTTATAATGTTTGGTAAAATTCCAAATTTAAAAAATCCTACAACAATGAACGAATATATTTGTAGTACAAAAATTTCTGATGAAAAATTGGAGTATGCTAAATACACTGATAAATATGAAGTACGTAAATACGTTAGTCAAACTATTGGTGATGAATACTTGAATAAAGTGATAGGAATATATAACTCTTTTGAGGAAATTGATTTTTCTAAGTATCCTAAAAAATTTGCGATGAAGGCAACACATGGTTCATCATATAATATTATTGTTAATGATATTAATAGTTTTAATAAAAAAGAAGCTAAGCAAAAGTTTAATTCATGGTTAAAAGAGAATTTTTATTTAAAAGATAGAGAAAAAAATTATAAAAATATAAAACCGCGAATTATGTGTGATGAATTTTTAGAACCTAAAAATGGTGAATTAGAAGAGTTTAAATTATTTTGTTTTAATGGAAAAGTAGGTTTTATACAACATAATAAGCAAATTAATGGAAAGCGTTTTGACAATATCTATGATCCTAATTGGATGAAAATAGATGTTAAATATGGATATGATGGATTTGAAAATGAAAATTTGCCAAAAAATAAAGATGAGTTAATTAAGGTTGCAGAAAAATTGGCACAACCATTTAAATTTGTAAGAGTTGATTTATACAATGTTGATGAGAAAGTTATTTTTA
Source organism: Thomasclavelia sp. (assembly GCF_047249845.1). Classification (GTDB taxonomy): domain Bacteria; phylum Bacillota_I; class Bacilli_A; order Erysipelotrichales; family Coprobacillaceae; genus Thomasclavelia. Next base: position 26,192 of record NZ_JBKTWO010000028.1, on the reverse strand, counting down.
GTGAATTAACATTTCATTCAGGTGGCGGACTTATTCCATTCCAGCCAAAGGAATATGATTATAAGTTTGGCAGTTTGATTAATGGAGAAAATACATGAAATTATATTATATTGGAACGATATGTTCAGATGAAACATTTAATAATATTACTAATAAAAGCAAAGTTAAACCGTCTATTTCTGCTCAGGTTTTTGAAGATTCATTATTAACAGGAATGAATGAAAATAAAAATATTGAAATCTCAGCACATACTTTTTTAACAATTGCATCTTTTCCAAATGGATATAAATTGTTTATTCCACCAAGAAAAGAAATGTTGAAATCAGGGATTTCAACGCAATGGTATCCAACAATTAATTTTGCATTTTTAAAACAGTGGGGATATTGTATTTCTACTTTTTTTTCACTTCTTTATTGGTTGATAAAAAATATTGATGAAAATGACAAAGTGATTTTTTGTTGTTCTATTTTTAGCTTTATTGCGCGACCAGTGACTTTTTTAGCAAAGATATTCAAAACAGAAACATGTGTTATTGTTACAGATTTACCTAAATTTCATTTTTCATTAAGAAAACCTACAGGAATGAAAAAGATATTTTCTAATCATTTTTTGAATTCACAGATTAAATATCAGACAAAATTTGATAAATATATTTTATTGACAAGATATATGAAAGATGAACTTGGTGTGTCGGATAAACCTTGTTTAATCATTGAAGGAATTGCAAATAAAAATTTGTTTATTACAAATGAAAAATATAATAATTTGAAAAAAGAAAAAGCAATTATGTATGCTGGAATGCTTAATAAAAAACATCGAATTGAAATGTTAATTAAAGGTTTTATGTTGACTAAAAATGATTTTGAATTATGGTTGTTTGGATCTGGTGATTTTGAAAAAGAAATTAAAGAATATGTTAAAAGTGATAAAAGAATTAAATTTTTTGGAAGAGTTAATAGAGATGTAGTTTTAGAGTATGAGCATAGGGCTTCATTATTAGTCAATATTAGAGATAGTAAAGAAGAATATACAAAGTTTTCATTTCCTTCAAAAACAATTGAATATATGGCTTGCGGAACACCACTATTGACTACTAAATTACCAGGGATTCCTGATGAATATTATAAATATTGTTATGTATTAGAAAATGAAACTATTGATGGATTAAATAAAACTTTAGAAAATATTTTATCAATACCATATGATGAATTATTAGATAAGGGTAAAGCAGCTATGAATTATATTTTTAATAATAAGATAGCTGAAATTCAAGGCAACAAGATTATTGAATTTTTAATAAATAAATAGATTAGAATAAATTAAATACTAGAGCTAAGTGTAAAAAATAATTGAATCCAAATAACTGTATTTATTAGTCTTTTAAGAAATAGCTTTTTAATGTTTACCCTAAAGTAAGAAAGAATTGTCATTGATTACCGGTTTGCAAAATATCACTATAGTTGATAAAAAAATTTTAAGTGTTTAAGATTATAAGTCTTACTTGTATGTGTTTGAAAGACTAACAATGATTTATATATTCAAGATATTCTATATGGAGTAGAGCTGCCTATTCTCTTTCACGTGTCTTATAGTATATTATCTCTCATAGGAAACTATAAAAACGATTGATGAGAAATTAATTTTAATAAAATGTTTGTGTCTGACCGATGAAGGTGGTCAAAAATGGAGGAATATATGAAAATTAGTATTAAAAAAGGAGCGTTTATAAAGGAAAGTATAATTTTTTGTTTTGTATTTATATATCCTGCGATTAATAATTATATTATTCGAATTATGAGTCCTATATTAAATATAATAGGATTGAATGTAGTTATTAAATATTTTGATTATTTAATTTTACTTCTTTTTTTTCTTTTTGTAGGAAAAAATATTTTGAAAAGATGTTCGTTAAATGATTTTATAATATACTATTTTTTTATTTTAATTATTTTCTTTTCCAGTTTATTTAAGATTAATTCAGAATTTAGTATTAATAGGGCTTTTGATATGATCTTTCTATATTTACCATATTTTATTATTGGTAAAGCTCTATTATGTGAAAATTTAGATTTAAATATTATTAGAATAATTGCATTAGTAGTTTTGATTATGAATCTAATCTATTATTTTAATATTATTTCATTAGAAGAAACTATTACGGAAGATAGAATGGGATTTGCATATAATATTTTACCTTGTGTATTTATTAATATATATTATATGATAAGAAATACTAATTTAATTAATATATTAATAGGAATTTTATCAATTGCATTTATATTTTTTCAAGGTACTAGAGGACCAATTTTGTTAATTGTCGTTTTTACATTAATGGTACTTTATAAAAAATATCATACATTTAAATTTTTATACTATACATCTATAATAACAGTACTATTTATTTTTCTTATCAACACAAATACATTTTCTGTGTATATGGATAATACAATAAATTATTTAAATGATAATGGAATTAGTACAAGAGTTTTAACTATGTTTCAAGATGGTGAAATTAGCGATGATAATGGTAGAAATAAAATAAAGGAAGTAATTGGAAAATCTATATTAGAAAAACCAGCTATTGGTTATGGACTATATGGTGATAGAGCAGTTACCAAAGGTAATTTACCAAATTATCCAGAGGGAATTTATGCACATAGTATAATTTATGAATTACTATGTGATTTTGGAATTATTTTTGGAACACTTATATTATTATTTATTATCATTAAAATTTTATTATTGTATAAAAGATGCAATTTTTATAATTGTCTTATAATATTGATGATAATTGCAATGGGATTTTTTCAATTGCTATTATCAAATTCGTTTGTCCAATCAAAATACTTTTTTGCATTAATTGGCATTTTAACAAGTATGAATAAGCAAAATCATAAACTGTTTTTATAATATTAAGAGAGGAATAGTATAATGAATAAAAGTGAACTAAAAATAGGAGCGATGTTATCTTATTTTTTAATTACTGTAAATTCTATATATGGATTAATTGTTACACCTTTTATACTCAGCACAATTGGTACCAGTGAATATGGTGTGTATAAAACTATTGCAGCTTTATCTGCTTCTATTTCTGTATTAGATTTGGGAATAGGTGGAACAGTTCAGAGATATATAGCTAAGTTTAATATTGAGAACAAAAGAAAAGAAATAGAAAATTTTTCTGCAATGGCAATTTTACAAGGAATATTTTTTTCTGTGATGATTATTATTGCAGGAATATTTTTATATATAAGTATTGATAGCTTATATGGTAACACTTTTAATAACGAGCAATTAATTAGAGCGAAAGAATTGATGGTTTTATTGCTTGTTAATATGGTGTTAATAGTTTTTGAAAATATAATAATTGGTATTATTTCTGGGATGAATAAATTTATATTTACTAATAGTGTAAAATTAGTTTCTATCATTTCACGTATTTTATTGTTATTTGTTTTTTTACCAATTTTTAATAATTCCATTACTATTGTTGCATTAACATTGTTTTTGGAAGCCTTAGTATTGCTGGTTGAAATTTTTTATGTGATAAAAATATTAAACACAAAAATAAAATATCATTTCTGGGATATGATAATATTTAAAGAGTCATTTAAATATACAATTTTTTTATTTATACAATCAGTTATGAGTCAAGTAAATATGAATTTAGATAATATTGTAATTGGCTCAATAATTGGACCGGATGCTGTAACAGTATATTCTGTTGGTATTCTTATATTTAATATGTTTCAACAATTATCAACAGCTATTTCTAATTTGATGTTACCTACTACTACATTAATTATAGCAAAAGGAGCAACTAGTAGAGATTTAGAAAATTTTGTAATTAGAGTTGGTAGGCTACAGTTTTTATTATTAGGTGCAGCAACTTTAGGATTTATTATTTTAGGGAAAGAATTTATATTATTATGGATGGGAAAAGGTTTTAACGACGCTTGGATAATTACAGTAATATTGATAATCCCTGCATTATTTGAATTAAGTCAAAATGTGTGCCTATCTGTTTTAAGAGCTAAAAATAAGTTGGGATTTAGAACCTTAGTAATTGGAATGTCAACGATTTTAAATTTATTTATAACTATAGTTGGAACTAAATATTTTGGCTATTATGCCGCAGCTTTAGGAACATCATTAAGCACAATAATTGGAAGCTTAGTAATAATGAATATTTATTATTTAAAGAGATTCAATATAAATGCGATTTATATTTTTAGAAATATTTTTAAAAAGATTTTTTTATGTCAATTACTACCATGTATAAGCTTAATCATTTTTAATATGTATATATACAATAGCTGGAAGGCACTAGTTTTTAAAATGATTTTATATTGTTTAATTTATCTATTTTTATTGTATTTTTATGGTTTTAATAATGAAGAAAAGAAATTTTTTAAATTAAAGGAATTAGGGAAATAGTTATGAGAATGAAACAAATTTTAAAAAAAATTTATTTTAAGAACAAATATAGAACTTTAAGTATAGGAAAAAATGTTAATATAGCTATTAATTCAAATTTTGAAGGTAAAAATAAAATAATGGATAATACTTTTTTTTCGGGCTATTTAGGATATGCAAGTTATATTGGGAAATATTCAACAATAAATGCAAAAATAGGAAGATATTGCAGCATTTCAAACAACGTTACAATAGTAACAGGTACGCATCCTATAAATACATATGTATCTACACATCCAGCATTCTTTTCTAGAAATCAAATAACAGTTAAACCATATGTAGAAGAAAATATTTTTCAAGAGCATCATTATGCTGATACTGAGAATAAATATAGCGTAATAATTGGAAATGATGTCTGGATAGGATATGGTGCTACTATTTTAGAAGGTGTTACAATAAATGATGGTGCGATTATAGCAGCAGGAGCTTTAGTAACAAAAGATGTAGATTCCTATAGTATAGTTGGAGGAGTACCGGCTAAAGTTTTAAAGAAAAGATTTTCAAAAGAGCAAATTGAGATCTTATTAAAAATAAAATGGTGGAATCAATCTGAAGAGTGGATTAAAAAGAATATTAACAGCTTTTCGAATATCAATGATTTTATTAATAATTTTAATAGGAGGAAATTATAGCATATGAAATTTGGAGTGATTGCAGTAGGATATAGTAGACCCCTAGCAATGAAAAGGCTACTTACATCTTTATTAGAAGCTGATTATTTGGGAGATAAAGTTGATTTAATAGTGAGCATTGATAAAGGAGAAAAACAGAATGAAATAGTTACAATTTCTAAGAATATAAATTGGCCATATGGTGAAAAAATAATAAGAGCATTTGATACTAATCTAGGATTAAGAAATCATATAATTAAATGTGGTGATTTGACTTCTGATTATGATGCAGTTATTGTTTTAGAAGATGATATAACTGTTTCTAGATATTTTTATAATTATGCTAAACAAGCTGTATATAGATATAGTGACAACAAAAAAATAGCAGGTATTTCACTATATAAACATTTAACACATCCAAAAATGTTAAGACCTTTTGAACCATCAAATAATGGATTTGACACTTTTTTTATGCAATATGCTCAATCTTGGGGACAATGTTGGACAAAAGCAATGTGGGACGGTTTTAAAAATTGGTATATAAATAATCCGGAAATAATGGTTGATAGTAAGACACCTGCATATATTGTTAATTGGAATGCACAGTCATGGTTAAAATATTATATAAAGTATACAATTGAAAAAAATATGTTCTATGTATATCCATATGTATCATTAACTACTAATCATTCTGATGTTGGGGAACATTGTAATTTAAGTAATAATGATTTTCAAGTTCCATTACAAGAGGGCAATATTTTGTATCGTTTTCCTAATTTGGATGAAGGTATAAAATATGATGCCTTTTTTGAAAGAATGGATATAGATAAAGAAATTTTTTGTGAAATAGAAGGAAGTAAATTAATAGATTTGTATGGCTCAAGAAGCGACTATAGTGGATATGAATATTTAATATCTACAAAGAATTTACCATATCAAATTGTAAAAAAAATTGAACTTAAATATAGGCCACATGAAAAAAATTGTTTTAGTCCATCAACAGGTGAAGGTATATATATTTATAACTTATCAAAAAAAGATAAATATAATAAACAATCCTTATTTTCTATTGTAAGATATGATGTAAAAGCAATTCCGCCTAAACAACTTTTATGTTGTGGGTTAAATGAGTTAATAGAAAATTATAAATTGAGAATAAATAATATTTTAAAACGTTTTTTAGTAATTAATAATGGGGGAAAAAGAAAATGAGTCAATTTAAAGATAAAACATTATTAATTACTGGAGAAACTGGTTCCTTCGGTAATGCAGTATTAAACAGATTTCTAGAAACTGATATCAAAGAAATCAGAGTCTTTTCTAGAGATGAATTAAAACAGGATAATATGAGACATGAATATCAGGCGAAATATCCTGATGTTTTTCATAAGCTTAAGTTTTATATCGGGGATGTCAGAGATATAAATTCTATCAAAAATGCTATGTATGGCGTTGATTATGTCTATCATGCTGCTGCTTTAAAACAGGTACCAAGCTGTGAATTCTTTCCTATCGAAGCAGTTAAAACTAATGTTCTGGGAACAGAAAATGTCTTAACTGCAGCAATAGAATGCAATGTTAAAAGAGTCGTTTGTTTAAGTACCGATAAAGCAGCCTATCCTGTAAATGCTATGGGAACAAGCAAGGCGATGATGGAAAAAGTAATCGTAGCTAAAAGCAGGACAGTAGATCCTAAGAAAACAAGTATCATGTGTACAAGATATGGAAATGTATTAGCATCAAGAGGTAGTGTAGTACCTCTTTTTATTAACCAGATAAAAAAGGGAAATGATTTGACAGTAACGGAACCAAGTATGACAAGATTTGTAATGACGTTGGAAGAAGCAGTAGATTTAGTGTTATTTGCATTTGAAAATGGACAAAGTGGCGATATCTTTGTGCAAAAAGCACCAGCCTGTACGATCGAAGTACTAGCAAAAGCAGTGAAGGAATTATTCAAAGCAGATAATGAAATCAAAGTAATCGGGATCAGACATGGAGAGAAGATGTATGAGACATTACTGACGGATGAAGAATGTGCCAATGCCATAGATATGGGCAATTTTTATCGGGTACCGGCAGATAAAAGAGATCTAAACTATGATAAATATTTCTTTGAAGGACTACCTAAGACAAAATTACAGCAGTTCAATTCACACAATACAGAATTAATGGACGTAGAAGCGGTAAAGAATAAATTATTAGAAGTAAAGTTAGTAAGAGAAGAATTAGCAGACTGGGGGAAATAAAAATGAAAATAGCAGTAGCAGGAACAGGGTATGTTGGATTGAGTATCGCAACATTATTATCACAGCATCATGAAGTTGTTGCTTTAGATGTTGTTAAGGAAAAAGTAGATATGATTAATAATCGTATCTCTCCTATTAAAGATAAAGAAATTGAAGAATATTTAAAAACTAAAGACTTAGATCTAAAAGCAACTCTTGATAAAGAAGTTGCTTTTAATAACGCCAAATTTGTAATCATTAGTACTCCTACTAATTATGATTCCAAAAAAAATTATTTCGATACCTCATCTGTAGAAGAAACTATAGAATCAGTATTGAAAATCAATCCAAATGCAGTCATGGTGATCAAATCAACTATCCCTGTAGGATTTACAAAATCAATGAAAGAAAAATATGGTATCGATAATTTAATGTTTTCACCAGAATTTTTAAGAGAAGGGAAAGCTTTGTATGATAATCTTTACCCTTCTAGAATAGTAGTTGGTGAACAAAGCAAAAAAGCTAAAGAATTTGCAGGATTATTAAAAGAAGGTGCTATTAAAGAAGATATCCCAGTATTGTTTACTGACAGTACTGAAGCAGAAGCAATTAAACTGTTTGCCAATACATATCTGGCTTTAAGAGTGTCATATTTCAATGAATTGGATACATATGCAGAAATGAAAGGATTAAATACTAAACAGATAATTGAAGGAATAGGATTAGATCCAAGAATCGGTAGTCATTATAATAATCCATCATTCGGATATGGCGGATACTGTTTACCAAAAGATACTAAACAGTTAAAAGCTAATTATAAAGATGTGCCAGAAAATCTAATCAGTGCAATTGTTGAAAGTAACAGAACTAGAAAAGATCATATAGCGCATATGATAATCGATAAAGGACCTAAGGTAGTAGGAATATATCGACTAACAATGAAGACAGACAGTGATAACTTTAGGGCATCATCGATTCAGGGAATAATGAAACGGATCAAAGCAAAGGGAATAGAAGTAATAATATATGAGCCAACATTAAAAGAAGATAATTTTTATAACAGTAAAGTGATAAAGGATTTAGATGAATTTAAAACAGTAAGTGATGTAATTGTAGTAAACAGAATGAGCGATGAATTAAATGATGTAGAAGATAAAATCTATACAAGAGATCTATATAAGAGAGATTAAGGAGGAACTAGGATGGGTCAATTTAAAGATAAAATATTACTGATTACTGGGGGAACTGGGTCCTTCGGTAATGCAGTATTAAACAGATTTCTAGAAACTGATATTAAAGAAATCAGAGTCTTTTCTAGAGATGAATTAAAACAAGATAATATGAGACATGTTTATCAGGCTAAATATCCTGATGTTTTTTATAAGCTAAAGTTTTATATTGGTGATGTCAGAGATATTAATAGTATTAGAAATGCTATGTATGGTGTTGACTATGTATACCACGCTGCTGCTTTAAAGCAGGTACCATCTTGTGAATTCTTTCCAATTGAAGCAGTTAAGACAAATATTTTAGGAACAGAAAATGTTTTAACTGCTGCAATAGAATGTGGTGTTAAAAGAGTAGTATGTTTGTCGACTGATAAGGCAGCTTATCCAGTAAATGCAATGGGTACAAGCAAGGCAATGATGGAAAAGGTAATTGTTGCAAAAAGCAGGACAGTTGATCCATTAAAAACAAGTATCATGTGTACAAGATATGGAAATGTATTAGCATCAAGAGGTAGTGTAGTACCTCTTTTTATAAACCAAATAAAGGAAGGAAATGATTTAACAGTTACTGAACCTACTATGACAAGATTTGTAATGACATTGGAGGAGGCAGTGGATTTAGTATTATTTGCTTTTGAAAATGGAGAGTCAGGTGATATCTTTGTGCAGAAAGCACCAGCCTGTACGATTGAAACACTTGCAAAAGCAGTAAAAGAATTATTTAAAGTAGATAATGAAATAAAGGTAATAGGAATTAGACATGGTGAAAAGATGTATGAAACATTATTAACAGATGAAGAATGTGCTAATGCAATTGATTTGGGTAATTTTTACCGTGTTCCAGCAGATAAACGTGATTTAAATTATGATAAGTATTTCTTTGAAGGAATTGAAAAAAATATTTTAACTCAGTTTAATTCAAATAATACAGAGCTTATGGATGTAGAAGCGGTAAAGAATAAATTACTAGAAGTAGGACTAGTAAGAAAAGAATTAGCTGATTGGGAGAATAATTAATATGAAAATCTTAATTACTGGTGCTAAAGGTTTTGTAGGACAAAATCTTGTGTCATCTTTAAAAAACATCAAAGATGGTAAAAATCGAACTAAATCAATAGTGATAGATGAAATCTATGAATATGATCTTGAAGATGAAGATAAATTAGATGTATATTGTAAGGATTGTGATTTTGTATTTAATTTAGCTGGAGTTAATCGTCCAAAGGATCAAAGTGAGTTCATGGAAGGAAATTTTGGTTTTGCTAATATGTTGTTGGATACTTTAAAAAAATATCATAATAAGTGTGGAGTTATGTTATCGTCATCAATACAGGCTACTTTATTAGGTCGATATGCAGACAGTGAATATGGTAAAAGTAAACTAGCTGGTGAAGAGTTGTTCTTTGATTATGGTAAAAATAATGGTGTAAATGTATATGTATATCGTTTTCCTAATCTGTTTGGGAAGTGGTGTAGACCTAACTATAACAGTGCAGTGGCAACTTTCTGCTATAACTATGCTCATGATCTGCCGATTCAAGTAAATGATGCTAGTATTGAAATCGAATTATTATATATTGATGATTTAATCAATGAAATGTTAAATATTTTGGAAGGTAAGGAACATCACTGTGTATTTGATGGTATTGAAGCTATTGAAAATACTAATGGTAAATACTGTTATGTACCAGTTACATATAAAGCAACTTTAGGTCAGATAGTAAAGTTATTGGATAGTTTTAAAGAACAACCAAATACGCTGGTAATACCTGAGATACCTGAAGGTTCATTTGCTAAAAAATTGTATAGCACATATCTGTCATATTTGCCAAAAGAAAAAACAATATTTCCATTAAAAATGAACGTTGATGAACGTGGAAGTTTTACGGAATTATTGAAAACAGAAAAGTGTGGACAGATTTCTGTCAATATCAGCAAACCAGGTGTCACTAAAGGGCAGCATTGGCATCATAGTAAGTGGGAATTTTTTATTGTTGTACGCGGTCATGGACTTATTCAGGAAAGAAAGATTAGTACTGATGAAATAATAGAATTTGAAGTATCAGGTAATAAGATCGAAGCAGTTCATATGTTACCGGGATATACACATAATATTATTAATCTATCAGAAACTGATGATTTAGTAACTATTATGTGGGCCAATGAAAAATTTGATCCAGAACATCCAGATACATATTTTGAAGAAGTTTAAAAGTACTATTACAATTTAATAAGTATATAATACTGAAGGACAATATTGATCGTATCATATTGAAATAGCAGTCCAATTTGGGTGTTATATATTTGATGGGAAGTGATAAAGATGATGATGGAAATGTTTTTAGATGAACAAAAAGCTGAAGAAAATAATATTGATATTGATGAATGTTATGAAAAAGTAGATCGTTTTTTTAAAAAAAGAGGAGTTAAAAAATTATCTAAAGGAGTATATCAGGGGAGTAAAGATGACTTTCAGACAATGGTAAAAGCTCAATGGGATTTACCAGAATCATCATGGTTTTTAAAGATAGTAGACAAATGGTATTTTAGATATGAAGGCGATACGAAAGAAGATAGGGAAGATGCTTTAGAGTCATATTATCGGATTTGTGTTAATCATGACAGCCAAAAAAAGCAGAAAAGCAATAAATTTTGATTTAAATGATAATCTTCTAGAGAAATATTATCCTTCAAAAAGCTATAAGAATGCCTGGAGAGCTATTAGAAAATATTTTGAAGCTAGAAATTTTTCTCATCGTCAGTATTCAGGATATGTTTCAAATAACTTTATTTCAATGGCAGATGCTATAAATGATGTTAAAAGCTTGTCTAAACAGTATGGCTGGCTGAATTTGACAGTTGAAGTGTTTGATATAACTGTTATTGGAAATGAATATGATCTTTTACCGATTATTAAAAATAAATCAATGATATCTAATAAAATGAGTTTTAATAACTCATTTTTATTATGTGGAGGAGTAAAAATGGAAATAACAACAGATTATTCAAATATAAAATGGCAGGAGAATGGAAAACTAAAGCTGCTTATTATTGTAGGAACAAGACCAGAGATAATCAGATTAAGTGCGGTAATCAATAAATGCAGAAAGTACTTTGATTGTATCTTAGCACATACTGGTCAAAATTATGATTATAATTTAAACGGGATTTTTTTTCATGATTTAAAATTAGATGATCCTGAAGTATATATGAATGCAGTAGGCGATGATTTAGGGGCTACAGTAGGAAATATTATCAACTGTTCATATAAATTAATGAATCAAATCAACCCCGATGCTTTATTGGTTCTAGGTGATACTAACAGCTGTTTAAGTGCTATCAGTGCAAAAAGACTGCATATACCGATCTTTCATATGGAAGCAGGAAACAGATGCAAAGATGAGTGTTTGCCAGAAGAAACGAATCGTAGAATCGTTGATATCATTTCTGATGTCAATTTAGCTTATAGTGAGCATGCTAGAAAATATTTACATGAATGCGGTTTGTCAAAAGAAAGGGTATATGTAACAGGATCACCAATGGCTGAAGTATTAAATAATAATATCGAAGGAATTAAAAATTCTGATATTTTAAATAAATTAGATTTAAAAGCAAAAGGATATATATTATTGAGTGCTCACCGCGAAGAAAATATTGATACAGAAAAAAACTTCTTATCATTATTTAATGCTGTTAATAAAATGGCTGAAAAATATGATATGCCAATATTATATTCATGTCATCCGCGAAGCAGAAACAGATTAAAGAGCAGCGGATTTAAATTAGATAGACGGGTAGTAATGCATGAACCGTTAGGATTTCATGACTACAATAACTTACAGATGAATGCCTATGCAGTAGTAAGCGACAGTGGAACACTGCCAGAAGAAAGCAGTTTCTTTACATCAGTAGGGAAGCCATTTCCAGCAATATGCATTAGAACAAGTACAGAAAGACCAGAAGCACTGGATAAAGGATGCTTTATCTTAGCAGGGATTGCTGGAAATTCATTGTTACAGGCAGTAGAAGTAGCAGTAGAAATGAATAAAAATAAGAATTTAGGTATACCAGTACCAGACTATATGGATAAAAATGTGTCTGATAAGGTTGTTAAGATCATTCAGTCATATACTGAGATAGTAAATAAGATGGTATGGAGAAAATATTAAATATAGATAATTAGGAGGTGAATTTATGCATGTTAATACTGAATCATATCAAGAAATGAGAGCTTCGATTTGTAATGTGCTAAATATAAATGATAAGGATATAGATATCTTATTTGAATCGTGTTACAACAAATATCAAAAAGATTGTCCCGTATTTATCTTAGATAATCAATATGATTATTTTATGGAATATATAAAAGAGCATTTATCAAAGGATATTGATAAAGTTCTTTTTTTTCATTTAGCAAGAAGATTGGATAATATAGATGATAATGGTTATGATTTGGTGGATATGCTTATTAAAGATACTAGTTTATCAAGGTTTTTAATGGGATATGGCTTAACGTTTAAATATGATCGATATATTAAAATATTTAAAGATGGGCAAGAAATTGACTTAAATAAGTTTGATAATTATTCATATAATCATTTAAAATATAGATTTGGATATAATCATAATAACTTTAGTATTAAAGGTTATGCATTTAATGATGAATTAGAAAATAATAGTGATTACGAAATAGCTCAAAGTGGACCAGAGTTTTTAAGTTGCCTTTACCCTTTTGTTGAAGATGATCTAGTAGATGAGTTTATTGAAAATAGTAAATTTTATAAGTTTGAGTATTTGGTTCCAATTGAGATAATTGAGTTTGAAAATTATGAAGAACTTAATAATGATGAAAAAAAATATCATATAGTTGTTAAAGCATTACAACACTTATATGCATACAAATATGATAAGTTTGATTTTAATAACAATATTACTTTAGGAATAAAAGATAATCAAATATTAGAAAGTAAATATTTGATTTCTAAAAACGAAATATAAAGAATTATATAATTAAATATGATCAAAACAGGGCATTATCTCGTTGAGATGATGTCCTGTTTTGGCGTATTATATATAAATTTATACTTAGTATTTTTCAAGTTCACATCTTAACATTTTTAAAAAATATTCTGATGCATGCGAAAATATGTTATATTTTTTCCAAACAAAAGTTAATCCAACTTCTAGTCGAGGTTCTAATGGTTTAAAGCATAATAAACTATTACCAGTAGTATTAATAAGTCGTTCTAATCCTAAAGCATAAGCGTTTCTTTCTTCTACTAATAGGGAAGCATTATAAATAAGATTATAAGTAGCAACAATATTTAGTTTATCAAAATCAATACCAAGCTGACCTGTTAATTCATTTTTAACCATTTCTTGACTAGAACATATTATTGGTAAAGGCTTGATATCATTAGCAGTTATTTTATCTAGTGATGCTAAAGGACTATCTTTACGCATTAAAACTCCCCAAACATCTTTAGTAGGCAGTTTGATAAAATCATATTTTGAAATATCTGCTGGTTCAATTAAAATACCAAAATCTAATAAACCTTTTTCGATACGATCAGCAACATCTTGAGCATTCCCACTATATAAATGAAATTTAATTTTAGGATACTCTTTTTGACATTTCTGAATTACTCTGGCAATCAGTCTCATTCCTTCAGTTTCACCACTTCCAATATAAATATCCCCACTGATAGTAGTGTCAGATAACATTATTTCTTGTTTGGTTTTTTCAACTAAACTAATTATTTCCTCTCCACGCTGTCGTAATAACATACCGTCTTCAGTTAATGTAATCTTTCGATTTCCCCTAATAAATAATTGTTTACCTAATTCATCTTCTAATTCCTTCATCTGACGTGAGAGTGTTGGTTGAGTAATATGTAATTGACTTGCAGCACCAGAAATTGTTTCTTCCCTTGCAATGGCTAAAAAATATTGTAAAACTCTAAATTCCATATAATGACCTCCTTAAAGTAATTATAATAAATACAGTTATGCTTATCAAGTATATCAACGTATTTAATATAGGTATTTGATATTTGAATAACATTAACCTAAAATAAATACAAGGAGGAAAGATAATGAATAATCAGTTAACAGCATGTAATGTTATTAGTAATTTAGAAGATGCTGGATTCAACAATGAACAAATTGATGAGTTTATGAAATTTTATAAAAATAAGGATTTACAAAGACAAATATTGTTTCTTAAATGTCAAAGATGTACTTTGTTAGAGAGGTTACATGAAGCTCAAAAAAGGATAGATTGTTTAGATTATTTAATTTATATATTAAAGAATGAAAACAAATAAGTCTTAGTAATTAAAACGAGTCTTTGTTTAGGGGAAGTTCAGATTTTTTAGCTAACAGTTTTATTAAAAGAATTGAAAAAACAAATTTACCTAATAAAAGAAGGTGTGAATTATATAGTTCAAGAAATTAAGGATATAAATGTTTTAATATTTGCTGCACGAATTTATTTTTACAAAATGAATGGATAAATGAAAATATTATTAGATTGAACTGATTCATTTTTTGTTTAGAATTATCAATTTAGAGATATGTATCTATTAACTTTTTATGCTGATGATGTCTTCGATTCAATTGATGGAGCAAAAAATAGTCCTGAAGGTTGGAGAGATGTTTTGATAAATCAGATTTAAAAGCTGTTATTAAAGGATTTGAGATTAATCAATATAGTGTGAAGAATTATTAAGAAATTTTAGAACAGTTATTTTTAATTGCAAAGAATATAAGATAGTAATTAGTAAATAAAAAGTTCTTACATTAAAGTTAATTTTAAGATTTACAGTTATAAATGATAGGAGGAAATTATGGAAATAATTGAACAGAAGTATCTAAGTGAAGAAAGAGCTCTTTTTAAAAGTGATGGAATTAAGATTAGAGATTCAGTTTTTTTTGATGGGGAATCGCCATTAAAAGAAAGTAGTAATATTGAAATTGATCAAACTATTTTTAAATGGAAATATCCATTATGGTACTGTCAAAATATTAAAGTTGAAAATTCAACTTTATTAGAAACAGCACGTTCAGGAATCTGGTATAGTCATCATCTTGTAATCAAAGATAGTATCATCGAAGCACCAAAAACATTTAGACAAGCTAGTAATATTAGTTTAGAAAATGTAAATATGCCATTTGCTTATGAAACATTTTGGAATTGTCATGATATTAAATTAGAACAAGTTCAGGCTCACGGTGATTATTTTGCCATGAATAGTAAAGATATTATAATTAATAATTTAAACTTAACCGGAAATTATTGTTTTGACGGTTGTAAAAATATAGAGATTCATAATTCAAAGTTAATATCAAAAGATGCTTTTTGGAATTGTGAAGATGTTGTAGTTTATGATTCTATAGTAATAGGAGAGTATCTAGCATGGAATTCAAAAAATATAACATTTATAAATTGTATAATTGAGAGTTTACAAGGATTGTGTTATATAGAGAATTTAAAAATGGCTAATTGTAAAATGATTAATACAACTTTAGCATTTGAAAATTCAACTGTTGATGTTAATATTATTAGCCATATAGATAGCATCATGAATCCTTTATCTGGAAAAATAAGTGCTTTAAGTATTGGTGAGTTGATTATGGATAAAACAAAGATAGATCCATCAAAAACTAAAATCATTACTAATAATTCTCAAGTTATTAATAATAATCAGATGAATTGTGTTTGTAGTTAGGAGAGATAAAAAATGTATGATTTTTCAAAGATGACAAATCGGAAAAATAGTAGTTCATTGAAATGGAATATTAAAGCTCATGAATTACCAATGTGGGTAGCTGACATGGATTTTGAAACAGCACCGGAAATTATTGAAGCTTTACATCAAAGAGTTGACCATGGCATATTTGGTTATGATATTGTGCCTGATGAATATTTTGAAAGTATTCAAAACTGGTGGTATCTGCGACATAATTACAAAATAAAAAAGGAATGGTTGATGTTTTGTACTGGAGTAGTACCGGCAATTTCTTCGATTATTCGAAAAGTGACTAATATAGGTGAAAATATTTTGATTCAATCACCAGTCTATAATATTTTTTATAATTCAATTTCAAATAATGGACGTCATATTTTATCTAGTGATTTAGTTTATGATGGAGCAAAGTATTATATTGATTTTGAAGATTTGGAACAAAAACTAGCATTACCGCAAACAACATTAATGATTTTATGTAATCCTCATAATCCTATTGGTAAAATATGGGATCGAGAGACTTTAAGACAAATAGGTAATTTATGTGCTAAATATCATGTAATTGTTTTAAGTGATGAAATTCATTGTGATATTACTGCACCTCAAAAAGAGTATATTCCATTTGCAAGTGTCTCTACTACTAATCTAATGATTAGTATTACTTGTATTTCTCCAAGCAAAGCTTTTAATTTAGCAGGTTTACAGAGTGCTTGTATTATAGTAGCGGATCCTTTATTACGTCATAAAGTAAATCGAGGAATCAATACTGATGAAGTGGCAGAGCCTAATAGTTTTGCTATTCAAGCAACGATTAGCGCATTTAATAAAGGCGGCTATTGGCTTGATGAATTAAGAGAATATCTTGAAAATAATAAGAAAAGAGCAGTTACTTTTATAAATGAAAATTTACCAATGATTCATGTAATTAATAGTGAAGCGACATATTTGTTATGGATCGATTGTTCAAAAGTGAGTTGTAATAGTGCTGATTTAGTTAAAGTGATTAGAGCATCAACAGGATTATATTTATCTGATGGTAGTGAATATGGTGAAAATGGTAGAGGTTTTATTCGAATGAATATTGCCTGTTCCCAAACACGTTTGGATGATGGATTACAACGTTTTAAAGAAGGAATTTTAATCTATCAAAGGCGTAAGATAAAGATGAATCAAAAATTTATAAAGAAAATGCATCAATTTGAAGATATTATAAACCTGGAAGGTTTATATCATAAAACAACAGAAGAAATTATAAAGCAATATATTTATCAAAGAGGAGAAGGTCATAATGATCAAGGATTTAATTTAACAAATGAAGAATTAGATATTTTAGATATATTGATACAAATTTAGTATTGAAAGTAAAAATTCATAAAATAATAGTGTTTTTTTAATTAAGAATTGAAAGATTAAATATTAATAATCAAGTTGATTTGGAGATCATAATACTTTATGATCTCTTTTTAAATTGGAAGATTAGTTTATGAAAAGAAAAGTTTAGATTTTTTTAAGAAATTTAAATGACTTCAGTTAATTTTTATCATACATAATGAAAATGCTTTAAAATTATAATAAAATGATGTTTATAGAAAGGATGCTGATTATGGAACATACAATATTAATAGTTGAAGATGAAAAGGGGATAAGAGATACTGTAAGTGTTTTTTTAAAAAATCAAGGTTATAAAGTATTTACTGCAAATAATGGTCAAGAGGGATTAGAGGTGATTAATAATAATGAGATTCATCTTGCAATTGTAGATATTATGATGCCCGTGATGGATGGTATCACAATGACGATGAAATTACGCCAAACATATGATTTTCCAATTATTTTCTTGAGTGCTAAATCTGAAGATATTGATAAAATAACAGGATTAAATTTGGGAGCGGATGATTATGTTACAAAGCCGTTTGAACCAATGGAATTAATTGCTCGTGTAAATACAAATATTAGAAGATATGATCAAATTATTCAATTAAAAAATATGAGTGTATCTGACAGTGACAAGCATAAGATTATAGTTGGTGGACTTGAGCTTGATAAATATACAAAAGAAGTTAGTGTTAATAATAAAACAGTTCGTTTAACTGCAAAAGAATTTCAAATTCTTGAACTATTAATGAGCTATCCAGGAAGAGTATATTCAGCTGAAGAAATATATCAGGCAGTTTGGAAAGAAGATGCTATAAATACAGAAACAATTATGGTTCATGTTAGAAAATTAAGAGAAAAAATTGAAATCAATCCTAAAAAACCTGAATATTTGAAAGTTGTTTGGGGAATTGGATATAAGATTGAAAAAGTATAGGTGAGATTATGAATAAAGCAAAGAGAGTATTTAGTCTATTTTTAACAGCGCTTCTTTTAATCATGTCAGTAATAATATTATCTATATATGATAATGTAAAGGATAATACTAGTTTAAGAAAAAATCAGGAATTAGCAGTTTTTTTTGATGAAGATTTTCAGTTATTTACTTTAGCAATGGCAAAGGAAATAGATCCAGATTATGAGATTTTATCTTTTAGTGAAGATGTTCCAGAAAATATTAAGCAACAGATCAATGATAAAATATCTAATATTATTGATTATACAAAATACAATTTTAAAAATGATCATAATTTTGTTTACTCAGTTAAAAATACTAATACTAATCAAATAGTTTCAAATAATTTAGATAAAATCAATGATCAAGATGATAAAACGAAATATAATTTTTATAGTTTTATGACTTATGATAAAAATGGTGTTTGGCAAAAAGAAGGAGATATTCAAAACGAATCATTTTCACATTTTAATGCAGAAGAACTTTTAAAATCATATTATAGTATGAATATCGAATATAATGAGACATCTACAATGATTAATATTGGTGACAATTATATATCATTAGATAAAATAAAAATTAATCAGCCTAAAAATGTTGAGATAACTTATATAATACCTGAAAAGATTGTTTCTTATGGCTATATTTCGCAATACATTAATTCATGGGAGAGTTATACAGGTTTTTCAGTTATTTCTTTATTAGTTTGTACATGTATATTAGCTTTATTTATTATTTGTTATCCAATTAAAGTTGTTGAAGAAGTTAATCCATTTGCTTCAATAAAGAAGTGGAAAGCTGAGATTAATATTACAATTCTTTCTTTACTAATAACATTTGGGATAATGGGCTGTCTAATTTTAACAGGATATACTCTAAATGGATATTTGATTGAATATATTAATAGTTTTAATTTTAGTTATACTGAGATATTTGTGATGTTTTTGAATTTTATAACTTGGTTTTTAACTCTTTTAATAATCACGATGGGATTATTTCAACTAAAGTATATAGGTACACATGGCTTTTGGCGTTATCTTAAAGAGGATACACTAGTGGGGACATTTTTTAAATATTTGAAATCTAAATTAGATATGGTTGCAGAAATAGATCTTTCATCACCAATAAATAAAACGATTATGAAATATGTCTTAATAAATTCGATTATTGTCTTTGTTATGGTTTCATTTTGGAGTGTTGGGTATGTTTTTGTTGTTATTTATACATTTGGAGCATTCTTTTGGATCAAAGATAAGGTTATTAAAATCCAGAAAGATTATCAACAGTTATTAACAGCAACGCAGGAACTTGGAAAAGGGAATTTTGATGCTGAGATAAAAAGTGATTTAGGGGTTTTTAATAGTCTTAAAATTGAGTTTAATAATATTAAGACTGGATTTGAAAAAGCGGTTGATGAAGAAATCAAATCTCAGAATATGAAAAATGAGTTAATTGGTAATGTTTCCCATGATTTAAAGACACCTCTAACATGTATTAAAAATTATATAGTTTTATTACAGGATGATACACTTACTAATGAAACAAGACAGGAGTATTTAAGTAGTCTAAATCAGTATGCAAACAGATTAACGACATTAATAGAAGATTTATTTGAAGTAAGTAAAGTAAATAGTGGAAATATTCAGTTAAATTTAATGAATCTTAATATTATTGCTTTGTTAGAGCAAACATTTGCAGAAAGTGAAGAAACATTAAAATCAAAAAATCTAACAGTTATTAAAAAATATGACCAAAATGATATTCAACTTGCATTAGATGGAGATAAAACTTATCGTATCTTTGAAAATCTTTTTACTAATATTGCTAAATACGCTATGGTTAATAGCCGTGTTTATATAGAGGTTAAAGATTATTCTAATCAAGTGATTATTGAGTTTAAAAATATTTCTGAAACTCAAATGAATTTTACTTCTGATGAGATTGTTGAAAGATTTGTACGTGGTGATAAGTCACGTCACGAAACTGGTAGTGGACTAGGTTTAGCAATTGCTAAAAGTTTTACTGAGGTTCAAGGTGGGTGTTTTAAGATTGATATTGATGGTGATTTATTTAAAGCGATAATATATTTTAATAAAAATAAAAAAAACCCGATGGAGTAATCGGGTTTTTTAGTTAGTAATTTTCTTTTCTTACTTCAAAATAAGATTGTGACATACCACATACTGGGCATATTTCAGGAGCTTTTTTCCCCATTACAAGATGACCACATATACGACATTCCCACATAGTTTCTTCACCTTTTTCAAATACTTGTAGCATTTCTACATTTTTAAGTAATTTACGGTATCTTTCTTCATGACTTTTTTCAATAGCTGCTACTTTTCTAAATTTTTCAGCTAATTCTAGAAATCCTTCTTCTTGAGCATCTCTTGCGAAACGGTCATACATATCAGTCCATTCATAGTTTTCACCTTCAGCAGCAGCTAATAAGTTAGCTGCTGTAGTGCCTAAGTGACCAAGTTCCTGAAACCATATTCTAGCATGTTCTTGTTCATTTCTTGCTGTTTTTAAAAATATTTCTTCTAATTGGTCAAAACCTTCATTTTTTGCAATAGCAGCAAAATAAGTATATTTATTACGGGCTTGTGATTCACCAGCAAATGCTTCGGCTAAATTCTTTTCTGTTTTTGTTCCTGCATATGGATTATTATTTACAGGAATCTCTTCAATCTTTTCAAACATTGCTGCTGGTTGTTTACAAATTGGGCAGACAAAGTTTTCAGGTAATTCTCCTTCATGGACATATCCACAAATCTTGCATTTATATTTTACAATAGTAGCCATTTTATCCTCCTGAATTTTTATATTATTTAAATTATGATTGTAGTGATTAGTTAGTGTGAATTCACCGCCTTTCTATTATTTTATAAACATTGATATAAGTCAGTTTATTTTACTGTTTAATAAATATGTTGATTTTATTTTTTATAGAACAGAAAATAATAATAGATTTTGATTATTTAATGTTTATAGATAACTTTTTTTATAAACTAGATCACTCTAGTTTCAATTTTAGTACGATCTAATATTTTGTCAAATATTTTTGATGTTTAAATGAAAATATATATTTATGAATAATCAAAAGGTGTATTTTATTATTGAATGGTTTCAAAAAATTACTCATTTTTCTATATCGTTTGTTTTATAAAAGGATATGTGATTAAATATTGATAAGTATGTAAACGCTATCTTTTGGATGCGGGAAGATGGTCTTATATATTGTTTAGAGAAAGGGGAAAAGGAGAATGAAAAACAAAAAGAAGTTTGGCAGATTATCAAAAATACTTCTGGCTAGCGCTTTAACTTTAGTTTGTTTGCCGATGGGGAATCTGCAAGCGGAAAATAGTTCTAATGAATTATCTAGTTCTAAGACAGTAAAAGATGCTTTAAAGATTTATTTTGATGAGCCAGTTAGTCAAGGAACATTAATTCCAGGGCGTGAAGGTGGTTTTGGAACAACTGAAGAAGATAATCGCTGGCAGCAGCTTAGTCTTCCAATAGGTAATTCTTATATGGGAGCAAATGTTTATGGTGAAGTTAGTAAAGAACATTTAACTTTTAATCATAAAACATTATGGAATGGTGGTCCTAGTGATTCACGTCCAAATTATAATGGTGGTAACATTGATACTGTTGGGAATCAATCAATGGCTGACTATGTAAAAAGTGTTCAAGAGGCTTTTTTAAGTGGTCAAGATGCTAAAGATATGTGCGGAAAGATTATAGGTGCAAAAGATGGCTATGGTGCATATCAGTCTTTTGGCGATATTTATTTGGACTTTAAATTAAATGGGAATGTAGAGAATTATCGGCGGGAATTAGATTTAAATACATCTATAGCTAATGTTGATTTTTCATTAAATGGAACTGATTATCATCGTGAATATTTAGCTAGTTATCCTGATGATGTTATTGCGATGAAAGTAACAGCTAAGGGTAATGATAAAATGAATTTTGATGTATCATTTCCAATTGATAATGCAACTTCAGCTGCATTACAAAAGACGGTAACTACAACTGTTACTAATGATAAAATAACAATTG
Organism: Thomasclavelia sp.; assembly: GCF_047249845.1. GTDB lineage: Bacteria > Bacillota_I > Bacilli_A > Erysipelotrichales > Coprobacillaceae > Thomasclavelia. The sequence goes on along the minus strand of NZ_JBKTWO010000028.1, from coordinate 3,505 downwards.
AAGGTCAAATGAATGATAATCAGTTAAAATTAAATGGACAGTTAAAGGTATATCCAGTAGATGGAAGCGTTGAAGCTAAAGGAGATTCATTAACTGTTAAAGATGCTAGTGAAGTACATATATTTGTTAGCGCTTCTACAGATTATAAAAATGTATATCCAAGTTATCGTACAAATGAAACCGGAGAACAATTAAATACTCGAGTTGCAAAAAGTATAGATGATGCATGTAGTGCTGGTTATGCAAGCGTTAAAGAAAACGCACTAAAAGATTATCAAGAAATTTTTGATCGGGTAGAACTAAATTTAGGGCAAGATGTACCAGAAATGCCTACTGATGCGTTATTAGAAGCTTATAAAAATGGTAATAGTTCTGAAGCTGATCGTCGTGCATTAGAGACAGTTTTATTTCAATATGGTCGTTATCTACAAATTGCTTCATCAAGAGATGGAGATTTACCTGCAAATTTACAAGGTGTGTGGAATAATCGAGTCGGGGATGAAAACCGTGTTCCTTGGGCTAGTGATTATCATATGAATGTAAACTTACAGATGAATTACTGGCCAACTTATGTTACAAATATGCAGGAATGTGCTACGCCGTTAATTGATTATGTTGATTCTCTTCGTGAACCAGGACGTGTAACAGCGGGGACATATTTTGGAGTAGTTAGTGATGAAAATAATCCTGAAAATGGATTTACAGCTCATACACAAAACACACCATTTGGATGGACATGTCCAGGTTGGGCATTTAGTTGGGGCTGGTCACCAGCAGCAGTACCATGGATTTGACAAAATTGTTATGAATATTATGAATATACTGGAGATATAACTTATTTAAAAGAAAAAATTTATCCAATGCTTAAAGAAGAAGCAAAATTATATCAGCAAATTTTAAAAGAAGATCCTGAAACTGGTAGAATGGTTACAGTACCGGCATATTCACCAGAACATGGTCCATATACAGCTGGTAATACTTATGAACAGTCATTAGTATGGCAATTATTTAAAGACGTTAGTGAAGCGGCTGAGGCTTTAGGCGTAGATGCTGATTTAGTTGTTCAATGGAAAGATTTACAAAGTAAATTAGATCCAATTGAAATAGGAGATGATGGTCAAATTAAAGAATGGTATTCTGAAACAACACTTGGAAGTGTTCCAGGAAGTGATCGTAAACATCGTCATATGTCACATTTATTAGGACTATTCCCTGGAGATTTAATTAGCTTTGATAATGAAGAATATTTAAATGCAGCTATTAAATCATTAACTGATCGTGGAGATGATGCTACAGGTTGGGGAATGGGTCAAAGATTAAATTCTTGGGCTCGTGTTGGTGATGGTAACCATGCTTATGACATTATTAAAGCTTTCTTTAATAAAGGTGCTTATCCAAACCTTTGGGATGCTCATGCACCATTTCAAATCGATGGTAACTTTGGTTATACAGCAGGTGTTGCTGAAATGTTGATGCAAAGTAATATGGGTTATATCAATATGTTGCCAGCTTTACCTGATGTTTGGTCAACTGGACATGTTAGTGGTTTATTAGCTCGTGGTAATTTTGAGATTACAATGGATTGGCAAAGTAATAATTTAACTAATGCAGTTATTTTATCTAAAGGTGGGCAGGATTGTACGATTCAATACCCAAATATTTCTAAAGCAACTATATTAGATGAAGAGGGTAATCAAATAGCATTTACAAAAGATGCTAATAATAAGATTACTTTTGCAACCGAAAAAGATAAAACATATACGATTGAAGATATTCCTGAAAAACCTATCAAAGCACCACAAAATGCTCAGGTTTATAGTAATGGAAAATCAACATTAGTTACGTTTGATGCAATAACTGGTGTAAGTTCTTATAATATATATCGTAGTGATGAAAGTGATGCATATGAAAAAATTGCCACTGTTAATACAAATACATATACAGATATTTATAAAGCGGATGCAAAATATAAAGTAGCTGCGGTTACTAAAGATGGTGAAGGAGAGATGACATCTACTTTAACACCAATTGATATCGGGAATATTGAAAAAATGGATGATCGGGATTCATTGATTAGTTATACAGGTAGTTGGGGTGACTGGTCTGATGGAGGACAATATTTAGGAACAGAAAAATACACATATACTAATGGTGATACGTTGAAATTCTATTTTTCAGGTACTGGTTTAAAAATAATTGGAATGAAAGCTAATGATACGCATACTTACGATTTATATATCGATGATAAAAAGGTAGAAAGTGATGTGGATACTAATAGTTCATCAACAAAACGACAACAAATTTTGTCTGAAACAACTGGATTAAAGAATGGAATTCATAAAGTAGAACTAGTTGTCAAACAAGCAAAGATATCATTAGATGCATTTGAAATTATAAGAGATGTTGAAGTTACGGGTCTTAATATAACTTCAACTAGTGATACCATCAATTTAAATGAAACTAATACAATGCAAATGCAGGCTAAATATTTACCAGCTGGTGCAAGTGGTGCAGGTGTTACCTGGAGTGTAAAAAATAATCTAGGGTTACCTTCAAATATTGCCAGTATTGATGATGAAGGACTATTAACAGTAAATCATCTTGGAAGTGTAGTTGTTTGTGCAACAGATAAAGCTGATTCGACATTAACGGCACAAAAAACAATTAATGTTGTTAAAGATGTTACTACAGTTAAATTTGATGATCGAGACAGTTCAATCACTTATAGTAATAATTGGAGTCCTTGGAATGAGTCAAAACATGAAAATGGGACTGTAACAGAATCAACAACAAAAGATGCAAGTTTTACTTTTGAATTTGAAGGATCTGGATTAGGGTTATATTTTATGAAACTTGAAGCAGCCGGAGGATATGCTGGTGCTAATATTGAGGTTCAAATTGATGGGGTTTCAAAAGGATTGTTTTCAACATTTACAACAGTTTCTGGCAGTGAGCCAAAATCTAAAGTTTTTGAAGATTTAGATTTAGAAAATAGTAAACATTCAGTTACTGTAATAGTAAAAGACTGTCCAGCTGATGCACCTTCAGGTGCTAAGCCAAAAGTGTCTTTTGACTATTATCAAGTAACAAAAGGTAATAAAGATGACGGATTTGATTATACAGTCTTAATAGACGAGATGAATAAATTTAAAGAAACTGATTTATCTAAATACTTCAATGAAACAGCTAATGCATATCAAGCAGCTTTTGATCAAGCTAAAGATAAATATGAAGTAGCTGAAAGTCAAGATGAAATTAATAATCTTGTACAATTATTAAAAGTTAAACGTGAGGCATTAATCAATAAAGCTGAATATAAAGTACAATTAAATAATTTAATTGTAGCTTGGGATGGTAAAGACTTAAGTGGATATAAAGAATCTGGAGTAATAAATTTAAATAATGTTTTAGATGCTGCTAAAGAAGTTTATCATGATACTGATGCATCGAAACAAGAAGTTGATCAGGCAATTAAGAATCTTAATGATGCAATTGATGCTCTTGA
>NZ_JBKTWO010000027.1:0-42035 GCF_047249845.1 Thomasclavelia sp. | reverse complement strand
ATGAATTGAATGAAGTCTTATTAGAATTAACTGATCGTGAAGAAAAAGTATTACGGTTAAGATTTGGATTAGATGATGGACGGACTAGAACGTTAGAAGAAGTAGGGAAAGAATTTAGTGTAACTAGAGAAAGAATTCGTCAAATCGAGGCTAAAGCATTACGTAAATTAAAGCATCCTTCACGTTCAAAGAGATTAAAGGATTTTTTGGATCGTTAAAATGAAACTATCAAAAAGATTACAATTAATTGCAGATGTAATCATCAAATATAAACAAGGAAGTGTTTTGGCAGATATCGGAACAGATCATGGGTATCTACCTTGTTATCTAGTTGAAAATCAAGTTATAACAAGTGCATATGCTTGTGATGTAGCTAAAGGACCGCTTGATTCTTCTAAAGATACGATAAAACAATATAAGTTAGATAATCAAGTTTTTCCATTACTAGGTAGTGGATTGGATCCAATTTTAGAGCGACAAGTTGATATGATTAGTATTGCTGGAATGGGAGCATATTTAATATGTGAAATTCTTGATGAACATCCGGAATACTTAAAAAATATACAAGTAATGTTTTTGCAAGCAAATGCTAATAATGATCATTTAAGAAAATATTTATTTGCTAATGATTGGATTATTATTGATGAGCAGATGGTCAAAGATGGTGGGCATATATATGAAGTAATGGTTGTTACGGCAAGGAAAAACAAAGCTGTTACCTATAGTCAAAGAGATGAAGAGTTTGGTCCAATCTTGATTAATAACCAAACACCCTTATTTAAAGAAAAGTGGAAAAAACAATATTTTGTATATAAAAAGATTCAAAATACATTATCTCATGATCATCCGCGCTATAATGAAATAAATGCTAAAATGAAAATGATTAAAGAGGTACTACATGAAAGCTTATGAAATAATTAATCATTTAGAAAATTATTTTCCTTTAAATTTGCAACAGTCATGGGATAAGTGTGGTATGCAAATTGGTAACATAAATCAAGAAATAAATCGTGTTATGATTTCATTGAATGCAGATTTACAAAGTTTACAATTAGCAATAGATAAAAATTGTCAGATGTTAATAACGCATCATCCATTTCTACTTGAAAAAATAGATAATCTAAGTTTTGATAATCATCATGGTAAATTTGTTAAATTATCAATAACAAATAATGTAGTTGTTTATAGTTTACATACTTGTCTAGATCAAGGCAAAGATGGTATTTCAATGAATGATTGGTTGATCAATGAGTTAGATGTTCATGATGTAAAGTGTTATGATGATATTCAGGTTGGAAAACAGGCTATTTTGAATAAGCCGTGTCTAACGAGTGAGCTGGTGGCTAGAATTAGAAATACTTTTAATCTTCCAGTAAAATATGCAGGTAAAGAAAGATTAATTAAGACAATTGCTATTTGTGGTGGTAGTGGTAGTGATGATTTAGAATATTTAGTGGGTAAAGTAGATGCTTATATTACAGGTGATACAAAACATCGTCATGCTAAATATGCCTATGATCATGATATTGTATTGATTGATGTGCCACATCATATTGAAGTAATAATGGAAAGTAAAGTAAAAGATTTATTGAAAGATAAAGATATAGATGTTATTACTTCGAATTTAAAAGACTACTATATATATTAGATAGCTTAATAAGCTATCTTTTATTATAAATTATTATTGTCTAGATATATTATCATAGGAGGTTTGATTGAAAAAAAAGTGATTGATGTGTATAATATTAGTATATACTAATATAATTAATTGTTCTTATTTTTAGTAAATTTATCAGAGACCCTTATAAAAGAATCATTAAAAAGGAGGGAGATATAAGGGGCTGAAGTATTTTAATGAATTATGTAATTTAGATTAAATTTTACCAGTTTATGTATTAATATTTAAGATACTTCAATAAGATTAATTGATTTAATCAATTTTATAGGGTTTCAAATAAAAAAATTATTTAATTTAAAAGAAAGGTGAATATGTGTATGAACACATAAATGAGGTAATTATCATGAAGAAAAAGAGAATGTGTAAAAAAATATCAAAAATCACTTTGGCATTTACATTAGTTGCTAGTGCAGTAATTCCCGTTTCGGCTTCTTTAAAAACGATAAATGCTGAAGAATTATTAATTAATCAAAGTAGACAAATGCAAAGTGCAATTGGTTCTATTACTCCAGTTGACAATGAATTTGTTGGGGATGCAAAAAAGAAAATATTTTCAAGTGCACATTTTAAAATTGCATGTACAGAAGCTTTTACTGAAATTCGTTTAAATAATCAAAAACTAGGTTTAGCACCTAGTAAATGGTCGGATATATCATTGTCTAATGTAAAAAAATGGTTAAATGAGGGACAAACAAATAAAATAGAAATCTTTTTTACTGATGATAGGGGAGATTTATATTTAGGTGGAAGTTATGAGTTCATTTATGATATAACAGCACCAAGTATTGAGCTTAATACCATTGATTTAAACAAATATACAATTGAATTAGGGGCAAAATATTCAGAAGAATATACTCTTTTAGACAATGTAAGTAAATCCGAGGATATTGACGTAAAGATGGTTTATCACTATAACAATAACGGTATTTATGAAGAAGTTACTACAATGGATAAAGTTGGAAACTATACTGTTTGGTATAATATTTGTGATGAAGCTGGAAACTTTGTTGAAAAAGCTGCTGTTAGAGATGTAGAGGTTGTAGATACATCTGGACCAAAAGTATATCCTTCTAAATTTACAGGTAGTGAAGTAGAAGGGATAGGATATTATTCTTATCTTGATTTAAAATTATATGATATGAGTGGATTGAGTCATCTATTAGTAAATGAAACAAATAGATTAGATAGAAAAGGTGTCTGGAATGATGCTAATTATATAAATTTAAAAGGTTATTATAAAAAGAATAAAATAAATACTGTACAAGTATTTGATATTTATAATAATAAATCGATCTATACATTTATATATGATATTGATAAACCAATTCTAGATGTACAATATAGTAAAACTACGCCAACAAATGAAGCCGTTATAGTTACAATTAGAGCAACAAATGAGTTGTATAATGGTTATGGTGGGATTCATGAGATTGATGGCTGGACTAAAATAGATAACCAGACATATCAAAAAGTATTTGAGAATAATACTAGTATTAGTGATTTAGCAATAAGTGACTTTGCAGGAAATGTATCATATGTAGATATTGATGTTAATAATATTGATAAAACCTTTGCTAGAACAGAGTTGTCTTATTCTGTTGCTAAAGGCGAATTTACTAATGGTAATGTAGAAGTTACTTTAGAATGTGATGAAGAAATTTTAACACCTGAAGGTTGGACAAAAAATGTACAAAGTGATGATAAGGTTAACTATGTAAAAAGCTTTACTGAAAATGGCACTTATGATTTTGAACTTCAAGATCTAGCGGGTAATAAAAAGACAATTACGGTTGTAATTGATCAAATTGATCGAATAGCACCAGTTATTAATGGAATTGAAAACAATAAATACTATAAAAATGATGTTACTTATACAATAGATGAGGAACATTTAGATTATGTTAAAATAAATGGTATAAAGTATACAGAAAATATTCCAACTACATTTACTGATGAAGGAAATTATATTATTAGTGCAGTAGATAAGGCAGGGAATGAAACAACTGTAAATTTTGTTATTGATAAAACAATGCCGGTTGTAGTTAATATAGAGCAAAAGTATGAAAGTGAAGAAAATGGTAGAATAAAGGTAAATGTTATATTTAGTGAACCAGTGAAAATAAATAACACGTCATCATGGAAAGCAGTAGATCCAGATAACAATGATTATGCAGCTGAATATTATAGTTATTTTTATAAAACTACAGACGTAACATTAAGTTTTAATGATCGTGCAGGTAATTTAGGTGATGAGACATTTACTGTTGATAAAACGGCACCAATTGCTCAAATAACTTATTCAACAACTGAACCTACTCGAGATAATGTAGTTGTCACATTAGTTACAAATGAAGATATTAATGATGAAGAGCTTATTAAGTTAGGTTGGATAAAAACAGCTGATAGAACATTTAATAGAGAATATTCTTCAAATGTAGACGAGACATTTAATATTTATGATTTAGTTGGAAATCCTGGGAATGTTACTGTAAAAATTACTAATATCGATAAAAAAGTACCTGAATATAAACCAGAAAAATGGTTTATCACAGTTGAAGTAGATGCAAATGCGGCTAATGGATATTTAATGCCAGAACAAGTAGCTGAAATTTTAGAAGAACAAAAACAATATATAACAGATGAAAACGTTGTAAGTGTTGTCGAAGATAAATGGTGGAATCAAAATAGTTCAAAACTTGATATTAGAAAAATAGGGTCATATGCAAATTCATTCTCTTTCTATATTACAGATGCTGCTGGAAATAGAATTAATCCTAGGTTATCAGTAAAAGTTGTTGATACAACTGTACCTGTAATTGATTTAGGTGATATAGAATTAATTACAACTCATGAATTAAATAAACCATTTGTTGATATTAATCCAACAGCAACTGATAATTCAGGTGAAACTATTTCAGTATTATTAAATAAAGTTATTTATGCCCCAACTCAAGCAGAATTGGAAACTTCAACAGAATTTTTAGATGAGGTAGATGTTTCTAGACTAGGTTGGTATAAATTAGAATATAAAGCTGAAGATTCCTCAGGAAATACTGCATACGCATCAAGGATTGTTCAAGTAATTGATACAACTGCTCCAGAATATACGATAGATTATTCAGAAATAAATCCAACTTATGATTCAGTTATGGTAACAATTACTACTAATGAACAAGCGTCAATTACTGGTGAGGGATGGACAACAGATAGTACAGGAATGATATTTACAAAAGTTTTCACGAAAAATAGTAGTGAGGATGTAGTATTAACTGATCTTTCTGGTAATGCAGTTACGGTTAATATTAAAGTAGAAAATATTGCGAATAAAGATTTATTAGAAAGTTTTGTAAATAAATGTAAAGATTTAGATGAAACTAAGTATACTGAAGCATCTTGGAATATGTATTATCCAGTTTATGAGGCAGCAGTTGAAATGTTAAAAACACCGCATTTACAAGCTGAAATAGATCAGATGTATGAAAATTTGGTTCGTGCGTATTTAAGTTTAAGATTAATACCTGATTTAGATATAACTGCTCCAAATTACACAGTAGAATATTCATTAACCGAACCAACATATGGTGATGTAAAAGTAACAATTACAACTGATGAACAAGCAACGATCACCGGTGAAGGATGGACTGTAGATAGTACAGGAATGAAATTTACAAAAGTCTTTATGACAAATGGCAGTGAGGATGTAATATTAACTGATCTTTCTGGTAATGCAGTTACGGTTAATATTAAAGTAGAAAATATTGCGAATAAAGATTTATTAGAAAGTTTTGTAAATAAATGTAAAGATTTAGATGGAACTAAGTATACTGAAACGTCTTGGAATATGTATTATCCAGTTTATGAAGCTGCAGTCGAAATGATACAAACGCCTCATATACAAACAGAGGTAGATCAAATGTATAGAGATTTAGTTTCTGCATATTTAAATTTAAGATTAATACCTGATGTAAATTTAGTAGATAATATAGTTGAATAATAAAAGGCTAATAAATATAAATAATAGGAGAGTTAAGTTTTTAATTAACTCTCCTATTATATTTAATATTGATAGTTTTAAAATATTAAAAATCCCCTTTAATAGGGGATTAATTTATAAAATTTTATTTAAATCTATATCTGGTTTTATATAGGTTGAAGGATTAAGATAATCAAATTGTTGTAAATAATTGATTACTTGATTTGTTAAATAAGTTGGAGTAGAAGCTCCAGAACTAATAGCTGCAACTTTTTTATCTTTTAACATATCTATAGTAATATCATTTACACTTTCAATCATATAAGTAGTTTTTTTAGCTTTACTAGAGGATATACTAGCTAACTTTCGGGTATTGTTAGAATGCGGATCGCCTACAATAAAGACCACATCTACATCATCATTGATTTTTGCAATTGCTTCTTGTCTGATTGTTGTTGCTTGACATGTTTCTTTAGCGATTGTTATATTTTTAAGTACACTTTTTGCATATTCACATAAATCATATACATCATACAAAGACATTGTGGTTTGGTTTGTCATAACATAATTTAAGTTTGGATTTAAGTCATCAATATCCTTTTTCGATTCAATTAAATGTATATGTTTAGAATCAATAGATAAAGCTCCTTCAGATTCAGGATGACCACTTTTACCTATATAGAGAATTTCTGTTTGTCTATTTAAATACTTTTTTATTAAATCATGGGTTTTAATAACATCTGGACAAGTAGCATCAATTACATTTAAATTTTTTTCACGAGCCTTGCTGATTATTTGTTCGCTTGCACCATGTGCAGTGATAATTATTGTACCTTGATTAACCTGATTAAGGAGTTCTTCACGTGAAGCCCCTTTTTTATCAATAGTTTTAATGCCTAAATTATCTAGAGCATCAACAATATATTGATTATGCACAATCATTCCTAAAATATAGGTATTATCTTGATAAGCTTGTTTTTTAGCAATTTCTATAGCACGAATAACACCTTTACAATAACCTCGAGGAACAACTTGATAAACTTTCATATAATCACCCCGAAGCTATTGTATCATATTTTCAAACTGTACGTCATCATTAGTGGTATTTTTTGTTTCATCTTCATTAATTGGAGTGATATTTTGTTCTACTTCGTCAAAATCAATATCATTAATATGATTTACTGCTTGAATGACACGAAATGCATTTTTTGTATTATTAATAATAGGACGAATTTGATAAATTAATGGTATTACCTGGTTGATCGTATAAATAGTTTTTGTAGCATAGTGTAAGGATTTTTTTAAATTCATCTTAGTTTTCATTTTACGATCAAGTGGATTTATTTGATTCATCGGATAGATTTGTGGATTAAAATTATCATAGTAGAAATTCTCATCATAGAATGGGTTCATGTTATCCCTCCTTTAATATATTTTATGTAATTTTTTTTTATTTGTGCATATCAACAAATAACTGTTAAGCAGGTATTTTTTTCATTAAATATATCAAAATATGTAAAGAAAGAATTATAAATAAATTTATTTGCATTTTATTATGGTTGTGATAAAATTAATTGAATTTATCAAAGAAAAGGAGGAAAAAGATGAATAAATTTGAAAATTATAAATTTCAAGAATTTTGTTATCAAACAATTAATGAATTAGGTTTCACCAAACCAACTTCAATTCAGGAAAAAGTAATTCCTTTAGTATATAAAAATAATGATATAATTGGTATTTCACAAACTGGAACTGGTAAAACACATGCATTTTTATTACCAATCATGGATCGTATAAATACTAATGATGATTTTGTCCAAGCAGTAATTACCGCACCAACCAGGGAATTGGCAACACAAATCTATAATAACGCTAAGTTATTTGTTAAATATAATAAAGATATTCGGGTATCTTTAATGATTGGAGGTAGTGATCGTCAAAAAGCTGTTAATAAATTATCTACACAGCCACATATCATTATTGGGACACCAGGTAGGATTAAAGATCTCTCATTAGACGAACAAGCTTTAAAAATAACTACAGCATCTACTTTTGTTATTGATGAAGCTGATATGACATTAGAGTTTGGGTATTTAGAAGATATAGATGCTGTTGCTGGTAAAATGAAAGATGATTTAAATATGATGGTTTTTTCAGCAACAATTCCTCAGATGCTTAGACCATTCTTAAAAAAATATATGAAGACACCAATAATAATCGAAATTGATGATGATAAAGTAACTACTGATAATGTTGAACATATCTTATTAGCTACAAAACATCAAAATCGTTATGAGGTTTTAAAGAAGATAATGATGACAATTGATCCATATATTTGTATTATTTTTGCAAATAAACGTGATGAGGTTGCTAGAATTACTAAAAAGTTACGTGAGGATGGATTTAAAGTTGGGGAGATTCATGGAGACTTAGAACCTCGTGAGCGTAAACAAATGATGCGTAGAATTCATAACAATGAATATCAATATATTGTTGCTACAGATATTGCTGCAAGAGGAATTGATATAGATGGAGTTTCTCATGTCATAAATATGGAACTTCCTAAAGAAGCTGATTTCTATATTCACCGCAGTGGTCGAAGTGGACGGGGAAATTATACAGGAATTTGTTATAGTATGTATGATACTAGCGATGAGGATAATTTAAGAATTTTAGAGAGAAAAGGTATCTCTTTTAAGAATATGACGATTAAAAATAATCAATTTGTAGATTTAGGAGAACGTCTAAAAAGAACAAAACGTCCTAAGCAACAAACAGAATTAGAAAAAAAAGTTCAAAGTATTATCCGAAGACCAAAAAAGGTTAAACCAGGTTATAAGAAAAAAAGGAAACGTGAAGTTGAGCAAGTTGTTAGAAAGCAAAGACGTCAAATGATTCAAGATGATATTAGACGTCAAAAAAAGGAACGAGCAAGAGCTGCTCAACGTGAAAAAAGAAATGAGGTGGAAAATTAATGATAATTGGAAGTCATGTATCAATGTCTGGTAAAGAGATGTTATTAGGATCAGTTAAAGAAGCTTTGTCATATCATGCTAATACCTTTATGTTTTATACTGGAGCACCTCAAAATACAGCTCGTAAACCAGTAGAACAGTTAAGAGCCGATGAGGCTAAAGAACTTATGGAAGAAAATGGTATTGATATTAATAATGTTATAGTTCATGCACCATATATTATTAATTTAGCAAATACAACTAAACCAGAAACTTTTGAATTAGCGGTCAGTTTTTTAAAACAAGAAATCGAACGCTGCAAAGCATTGGGAATGACAAAATTAGTTTTACATCCAGGAGCTCATGTTGGAGCAGGAAGTCAGATTGGTTTAGATAGAATTGTTGAAGGGTTAAATGAGGCAACTAAAGATTGTGGGAATGTTAAAATAGCATTAGAAACTATGGCTGGTAAAGGATCAGAATGCGGACGATCATTTGATGAAATCAAATACATTATTGACCATGTGGATAATAATGATTGTTTGGGCGTATGTTTAGATACTTGTCATTTACATGATGCTGGTTATGATTTAGCTAAGTTTGATGATATTTTAGCTGAATTTGATCAAAAGATTGGTTTGGAGCGTTTATTAGTTGTTCATGTTAATGATTCTAAAAATGAATGTGGAGCTAGTAAAGATCGACATGAAAATATTGGTTATGGTCATATTGGCTTTGATATTCTTAATATGATCGTTCATCATGAAAAATTAAAAGATGTTCCTAAAATTTTAGAAACACCGTATATTGAAAAAATTGCTCCATATAAAGAAGAGATTGAAATGTTTAAAAATCAAATTTTTAATCCGAATTTAAAATAATTAGGAAAATTAATTAAAAATGATTTTATTTTAAGGCAAGTAGAAGTACTTGTCTTTTCACTTATATAATTATACAGTACTTCATTATAATGACTATCTACTAATGCGTAGCGATTATTTTGAATAAGATCATAGATAATTAATAATTGTTTTTCATCAATATCAACACCTTGTTCATACACAAGTTCCTTAAATTTATTAAAATCAAGACTAAATAAATGGTCATAACTACTATTGCTCATTATCTGCCCTCCATATTAAATAATATGCATAAATAAAAAAAGTAGCACTAAGCTACTTAATCATTTCTAATATTTCTTTTTTCAATTCTTTAACAATATCTTCTTGTTTAACCTTACGAATAATTTTCCCTTTTTTAATCAATAATCCTTCATTGATTCCTCCAGCAATACCGATATCAGCATGTTTTGCTTCACCAGGGCCATTAACAGCACACCCCATTATTGCAACTGTAATATTGGCTTTGATTGTATTTAAAAAATCTTCGATTTCTTTAGCAATAGGGATTAAATCATATTGAATTCTACCACAGGTAGGGCATGAAACTAAGGTAGGGACATTATCAATTAACTCTAATTCCTTTAATAATGTTTTAGCAACCTTTATCTCTTCAATAGGACTATCACTTAATGATACTCTAATCGTATTACCAATTCCCTGATATAAAATAGTTCCAATTCCTAAGCTGGATTTAATTGTTCCGCCTAGTTTTGTACCGGCTTCAGTAACTCCAATATGCAATGGATAAGGGAAAGTTTTACTAGCTAATTGATAAGCTTCTATTGTAAGTAAGGTATTAGATGATTTTAAAGAGATACAAATATCATAGAAACCTAGATTCTCTAATATTTCAACATGTTTTTGAGCACTTTCAATCATTCCTTTTGCAGTAGGACGACCATATTTTTCTAAAATATCTTTTTCTAATGAACCCCCATTAACCCCTATTCTAATGGGAATTTGTCTTTTTTTACAAGCTTCTACTACTAATTTTACTTTATCAATAGAACCGATGTTTCCAGGATTAATTCTAATTTTGTCAATCCCTGATTCTATAGCCTGGAGGGCAAGCCGATAGTCAAAATGGATATCTGCTACTAGAGGAACAGTTACTTGTGCTTTGATCTCTTTAATTGCTAAAGCATCTTCCATATTTAATACAGCTAAACGAACTAATTGACAGCCAGTATTTGCTAAATCATTAATTTGTTTAACAGTAGCTTCTATATCTTTAGTTTTAGTATTTGTCATTGATTGAATAATTACTTCATTATTACCACCAATAGTAAGGCTACCTACTTTGATAGCTCTTGTTTCATCTCTTTTCATGAATTTCACCTCGATAAAATTATAACATATCATTATATATTTATGAAAATAAATGAACTATTATTTTATAAAGAGAAATGTGGGATAAATAGTAGATATTTATTTGTAAGTATGGTAAAATTCTATCGCTTTTTATAGATATTTAGGTCTTGATTTTATAAGATGACACTAAAAGATATAGATAAAATATTAAAATAAAAATGAGGGTATTAATTATGGAGAATAATAAAGAGAAAAAAGTTACATCAATAAGTACAGAAAATATTTATGTATTAAATGGGCGTGTTCCATTAAAAAAAGCGATACCTTTTGGACTGCAGCATGTTTTGGCGATGTTTGTTTCTAATTTAGCGCCAGTGTTGATTGTTTGTGGTGCTGCTATCGTGAGAGGTACAGGGGAACATCTAACTTCTGCTGAAATTACTCAGTTGTTACAATGTGCAATGTTTGTAGCTGGTATTGGAACTTGTATGCAGCTTTATCCGGTTTGGAAGATTGGTTCAAAGCTTCCGATTGTAATGGGTGTGAGCTTTACTTTTTTAGGTAGTTTACTAGTCATATGTACAAATCCACAATTAGGATATGAAGGAATGATTGGTGCAGTTATTTTAGGTGGGATTTTTGAAGGTTTAGTAGGGTTGAGTGCGAAGTACTGGAAACGTTTTTTAACGCCAGTAGTATCTGCCTGTGTAGTAATTGCAATTGGACTTTCACTTTTATCTGTTGGTATGGATTCCTGGGGTGGCGGAAATGGTGTAAGTGATTTTGGGGCTTGGTATCATTTATTAATTGGAGCATTTACTTTAATCGTTTGTTTAGTATCACGCTATTTATTAAAAGGTGTCTATAAAAATTTAAATATTTTAGTTGGATTAATTTTTGGATATTTATTATCAATAATTTTTACAGTTGCGAATATTGCACCAATGATAGATTTTTCTGGAATATCTAAAACTATTAGTGAAGTTGGGATTTTTAGTATTCCTAAGTTAGTATTTTTTACTAGTCATATACCAGTATTTGATTTGGGTGCGTTTTTTACGATTGCAATTGTATTTTTAGTGTCTGCTGCAGAAACAACAGGGGCTACAACTGCGGTATGTACAGGTGCTTTAGGGCGTGATATCAAAATGGAGGAATTACAGGGTTCTTTAGCAGTTGATGGTTTCTCTAGTGCTGTTTCAGGTTGTTTTGGATGTATTCCATTAACATCCTTTAGCCAAAATGTTGGATTAGTTACGATGACTAAAGTCATTAATCGCTTTACAATTTTAATGGGAGCTTTAATTTTAATTTTAGCTTCATTATTTCCACCGTTAGGAGCATTTTTTAATTCATTGCCACAAGCTGTATTAGGTGGTTGTACAGTTATGATGTTTGGTTCAATTATGTATGAGGGAATTAAAATGCTTAAAGAAAACGAATTTGATGATCGTACGATGATTATTGTATCTCTAGCTTTTTGTATTGGTGTTGGTTTAACACAAACATCTGGTAATTTTTTTGCAGCTTTCCCAACGGCAGTAGGAGATATTTTTAATGGAAATGCTGTAGCTGGGGTATTTGTTATATCATTGTTATTAAGTCTAGTTCTTCCAAAAAAGAAAAAGACAAAAGAGTAATAAAAAGATGTTTGAGGAATCAATTATGATTCTCTAAACATCTTTTTTAGTTTTTTTGATTGTCTCAAATTGGTTTAATAAGTCTTCAAAATAACTAAATGCATCTTCATATATTTGATCATTCAAAGGATCAACACCAGCTTTTTTTAGTAGCTCTACAGGAGCTGCACTACCTCCTGATTTTAAGAAATTTAGATAATTATCAACTTGGTTTTGATCACCTTTTAAAATCCGATTAACGATTGCTAAAGCAACAGTCATTCCTAAAGTATATTTATAAACATAATAATTATAATAGAAATGTGGTACATAATAACAAGACCAGCCAACTAATTCATCCATTATTACATCATCACCATAATATTCTTGATTCAATTTTGCATATAAATCAGTGATTACTTTTGAAGATATTGGTTCATTATTTTCTGCCATGATGTGGAGTTTATGTTCAAAATCTGCAAACATTGGTTGTCTAAAAATCAATCCGACACAATTTTCAAGCTGTTCATAAATAAAATACGCTTTTTCTTGATCGTTTTTAGCATTATTGATCATATAATTAATTAGTAATGTCTCATTTACAGTTGAAGCAACTTCGGCAACAAAAATACGATAACTAGCATTTACAGATTCTTGATTTTGATTCGATAAATAACTATGAACACTATGACCTAATTCATGAATCAAAGTTGATAGAGAATTATAATCACCAATGAAATTCATTAAAATAAAGGGATTTGTATCATAACTGCCACTAGAATAAGCACCAATTCTTTTTCCGGGTGTTGGATAATAGTCGATCCAGCGCTCGTCTCTTGCTTTGTTAATGATTTTTAAATAATCTTGACCAAATGGTTTTAAACATTCATTGATGATTTCAAAGCATTGATCAATCGTATATTCTTTTTTTATTGATGAAACTAAGGGAATATTTAGATCATAATTATAAATTGTTTCTTTATTTAAAAGCTCTTTTTTTAAACGATTATAACGATGAAATAAATGACGATATTTAATATTAGCACTATCTAATACTTTAAAAAATAGATTACTTGGAACATCATCATCAAAAACACTTGCTTCTAAAGCACTATCAAATTTACGAACATCTGCATAAAAAGCATCTTTCTTCATTACTCCTGATAAAGTCTGAGCAAAAACATTTTCAAATTTCTTATATTCTTTAAAAAAGTTAGTATATGCTTGTTTACGAACTTTATCATCTTTACTTTTTAAAAATTGATTTAAAGTTGCATTATTTAAAGTTTTTCTCTTGCCGTTTTCTAGAACATCATCATATTCAAGACGTAATGCATTAAATACTTGACTTGAAGTATCGGCAATACTTTCAGCTTTAGCTAGAAGCTCTTCTTGTTCTTTGGGTAAGATATGATCCTTAAAAGACATTAATGAATTAATTTTATAAGTATACTTTTGCAGTTTTGGATCTTTAATATATTCTAAAACTTTTTCCTGGGCTTCAATTATTTCATTATCAATAAAAGAAATCTTAACTGAGGAAGCCTCTAAAACTCCGAGCGTAGCAGCCATCATAGTTTGATATTCTTGATTATTAGGCTCAACATCACAATTTAAATGAGCATAACAGTATAATTTATTAACTAATCGTTCAACTTGGTCTTTAGTTGTTAAAAAGTTATAAAAACTATCTATACTATTACATATTTTTCCTTGATAACTAACAAGTTCATCAATTAATGTTTTGGTTTTTTCAAGATCATGATAAAAACTTTCATGGTCACAATAAATAGTACTTAAATCCCAAGTATCTTTAATATCAACATCTTTTCTTTCCATACAATTTTCTCCTTTAAAATAAAAACCCTATCATTAGATAGAGTTCACTAATTTAGCTAATCTAGATTTTTGTCTACTAGCATAGTTTTTATGATGAATTCCTTTTGAAACAGAAGCATCTAATTTTGATGCAACAACGTTGTAAGCTTCAACTGCTCCATCTTTATTTCCAGCTTCAACTTCAGCTAATAAATTTTTAATTGCAGTTTTTAATGCTGATTTATAAGAAGCGTTTTTTGCTCTTTTTACATTATCATTTTTATAACGTTTGATTTGTTGTTTCATATTTGCCATGATCTTTCACCTCGCTTTATTCTTGCCTTTACATTATATATAATTAATTGATTAAATGCAACTTTTTTTTGAATTGATACAATATTATTTAGATAAAAATGTATTAAAATCAAAGAATTGGTGATATTTATGATAGGTGATAAGATGAATTTTAAAAATATACGTAGTGATTTAGCAACTGAATCGTTAGGTCAACTAGAAGCTGGCAAACATTATAATAAGGAAGAGTATGTTAATAATGGTGTAAAAGTAGAAAAGGTATCTATTATAAAGGCCCATCAAAGTATTAATCAAGGAATTGGGACATATATTGAGATTAGTTTTAAGAACTATTTAGATCAACAAGTAATTATTGATGAAGTAGTAAATAATTTAAAACCCTTAATTGATAAAATCAATTATCCTAAAATATTAATTGTTGGTCTTGGTAATCAATATTTAACTAATGATGCTTTAGGGCCCAGAACACTAAGAGATATTAGAATTACTCATTTTCTTGATGACGAAGACAAACTTTTAAATCATTACTATGATATCTTAGGGATCGCCCCTGGGGTAAAGGTGCAAACAGGAATGGAATCTAGTGAGATTGTCAAAGCTCTTGTTGATAAAGAAGATGTGGATCTAGTAATTGTGGTAGATGCCTTGTGTGCTAAAAATTATCGTAAATTAGCTCATGTAATCCAAATTAATGATGTAGGGATAAATCCAGGTAGTGGAATAGGCAATTATCGTCAGGCAATTAACGAAGAAACCGTAGGGGCAAAAGTTATTGCAATTGGTATTCCTACCGTAATTTATGCAAGTAGTTTAGTTAGTGATGTATTAAATTATACGATTGATTATTTTGGTGATAGCTTAAATCCAGTAAATAAGTTAAAAGTTGGAAAGCGTGAAAAATATCAAGGTAGTTTAAATGAAGAACAAAAAGAAGTTATGTTAGGTCAAATTGGAAAGCTTGATGATAGTGAGCTGGAATTATTATTTAATGAAGTATTAAATCCTATTGATTGTAATTTTGTTTTAAGTGATAAACAAATCGATGAACAGTGTGAGATCATGTCAAAAATAATTAGTAAAAGTATTAATGCTTTAAGGTACTAATTCCTACATTTCGTGCATACAATTAGTTGTATAGTATAGTGGGTGATGAAGATGAGACTAAAAAATATTTTTTTGATTTTATTGAAGTTAGCCGTTATAGTTGGTTTGATTGTATATCTTCCAAGTAAAGTATCAACTTCTTCTAGTGCACAGGTTATTAATGCGATTAATTCAAATTCTGATGATTCAACCCCGGTAGCAACTAATCCACAAAATACGAACTTTCCTATTACCAAAGATAAAAAAGTTCATATTTATAATACTCATCAAGGAGAAGAATATGATGGGTATAATGTGGTGTTAGGGGCTAATTATTTAAAAGAATGTTTAAATAATCAGGGTTATCAATGTGATGTTGAAGGAAATGATTTTGAGGGGTATAAAGCAGTGCACAATATCGCTTATAAAAATTCCTATTCTGTTTCTAAAATGTATTTAGAACAAAGTTTGCAAAGTAATGGTGGTTATGATCTAATTATTGATTTTCATCGAGATTCTATTTCTAAAGAATTATCAACAATTAGTTATAATGGCAAATCATATGCAAAGATCATGTTTGTAGTTGGAAAGAGTAGTGGTAAATTTGATGCTGTAAATCAGTTATCGCAAAAGTTATCAGATTTAGCTAATGCAACAATACCTAAGATCAGTAGAGGGGTATATGTAAAAAAATCTCACTATAATCAAGGAATAAGTGATAATATGGTTTTAATAGAAGTTGGAGCTCAAAGTAATACTAAAGAAGAAATCCAGGCAACCGTTGAAATTATTGCTAAAGCGATTGGAGATTATTTAGGCGGATGAAGAATTTTTTAATTGATTTATGCCTGGTAGGATTACTTTTATTTATGATTAATGGATTACTTGGAGACTTTGGAGTTCAAAAAGCGGTGTTTGAACAAAATATTGAGCAGTTTGAAGAAGATATAAAACAACAACAGCCAATTACAACTGATTATGGAACTACTAATGATAATGATGAAAATACATTATCATTAGTAGTAAAAAAGATTAGTGATGGATGTATTAAAGTTATTGAAACTTTAGTATTGATTATTTCTAATATTATTAGTACACTTTTATAAGAAAGTGGTGATTAAATGAAAGAAGTAAAAATAGTATTTATGGGTACTGCTAGTTTTTCTAGATGTGTACTAGAAAAACTGTTAGAAAACAATTTTAATATTATTGGAGTGGTTACACAGCCAGATAGATATGTAGGACGTAAAAAAATATTAACCATGCCTGAAGTTAAAGAAGTAGCAATTGAGCATGCTATACCAGTCTACCAGCCACAGCGTATTAAAAAGGATTATCAAGAAATCATTGATTTAAAACCTGATTTAATAATTACAGCTGCATATGGTCAAATCGTTCCAGAAGAGATATTAAAAACACCTAAACTAGGATGTATTAATGTACATGCTTCGTTATTACCGAAATATCGTGGTGGAGCACCAGTTCATTATGCAATTATTAATGGTGAAAAAGTTACTGGTGTATCAATTATGTATATGGCTAAGAAAATGGATGCTGGAAATATTATTAGTCAAGCAAAAGTTAATATTGGTGATCAAGAAACAACTGGTGAATTATATGAGCGGTTAAGTATTATTGGAGCTGAATTATTAATTGAAACGTTACCAAGTATTATTGAAGGTAATAATACCTCAATTAAACAGGATGAACTATTAGTTACATATGCACCAACAATATCTCATGAACAAGAAAAGTTAGATTTTGATAAAAGTGCACTTCAAGTTTATAATCAAGTTCGAGGAATGAACCCTTGGCCTGGTGCTTATACTATATACCAAGATAAAGTAATAAAAATTTGGGCTGGTAAAATTCATGAATGTGAAAATGCTAAAAAGCATCATAGTCATCAGGAAAATGGAACGATCGTTAAGATCTTTAAAGATGCCATTGGAGTTAAAACAGGTGATGGAATCTACCTAATTACTGAATTACAAGTTGCAGGTAAAAAAAGAATGTTGGTAAAAGATTATTTAAATGGCAATAGTATATTTAATGTAGATACTAAATTTGAATAAAATAAGAGGCTATTAATGAAATAATTTTTTAATAGTGTTATATTTGTTCAGTTATGCCAAGTTTATTACTTTTTGCTAATGATAGAACAATTAGTAAGATAGATGTAAATGGTGATAAAATGGTTTTAGAAGCGTTGTCAAAAGATTTAATTAAATCTCTAAATTTCTTTAAGATAATCGTACAATGAAATAAATATTAGTTTAGTAAAGATGATGATAAGAAAAATCTTATTTAATCGTCTTTTTTTATAGGTGTAATTTTTGTTAGTTGATTTAAAAATAGGTTATAATTTATTAGTGATTTATTTAAGCAGAATGGGAATATTTATTATAGAGATATAAAATAATATAGTTAATATTTTATTTTAGATATAGTAAAATAATAGTATTGGAGGATCCTATGATGAGAATGGTAGATTTAATAGAATTAAAGAAAAATAATCAAGTATTAACTAAAGAACAAATTCACTTTATTATTGAAGAATATTGTAATCAAAGAATACCTGATTATCAGATGAGTGCTTTACTAATGGCTATATGCTTTAATGGTTTAACTAAACAAGAAACAGCACTTTTAACAGATGAGATGATTCATAGTGGTGAAGTAATTGACTTAAGTGCTATTGAAGGAATAAAAGTAGATAAACATTCAACTGGTGGGGTTGGTGACAAAACATCATTAGTTTTAGGACCGATGGTAGCTGCATGTGGTGTTAAAGTAGCTAAAATGTCAGGACGGGGCTTAGGACATACAGGCGGTACACTAGATAAGTTAGAATCAATTCCAGGTATGAATATTAATATTAGCAAAGAAGATTTTATAAAACAAGTTAATGAAATTGGAATTGCAATAATTGGACAAAGTACAAATCTTGTTCCAGCTGATCAAAAAATGTATGCATTGCGCGATGTTACGGCAACAGTTGATTGTATCCCTTTGATTGCTTCTTCGATTATGTCAAAAAAATTAGCTTCTGGCAGTGATACTATTTTATTAGATGTAAAATATGGTAAGGGAGCTTTTATGAGAACTAAGGAAGAAGCAAAGAAATTAGCTTACACTATGATTGAAATTGGGCAACATCTAGGAAAAGATACTAGAGCTGCTATATCAGATATGAATCAGCCCTTAGGTAATGCAATTGGTAATTCTTTGGAAGTGATTGAAGCAATTAATACATTAAAAGGTAAAGGACCTAAAGATCTATTAGATTTATGTTTAGAAACTGGAAGTCATATGTTAGTTCAGGCTAAAAGGTGTCAAAATGAAATAGAAGCATTACAATTATTAAAACAGGTAATTGCTGATGGTTCAGCATTAAATAAATTAAAAAAAATGGTCAATTATCAACATGGTGATGTTGATATAATCGATAATCCGAAGTTATTTAAGCAAGCTAAAATTATTTTACCAGTAAAAGTAAATAAAGAAGGATATATTAAGGATTTAGAAGCTAAGACTTTAGGAATGATTTCAATGAAACTTGGAGGAGGACGCTTAACTAAAGAAGATACAATTGATCATAGTGCAGGAATTATTTTAAATAAAAAGATTGGCGATTACTGTAATAGTGAAGATATTTTGGCTTATCTATATACAGATAAAGAAATTGATCAGGAATTAATAGAAGAGTTTTATAATGCATATCAAATAGTCGATTTTTTTGTTGAAAAACCAACACTAATTGATGAAATCCTTGTATAATGTATATATATGGAGGTTGAAGATGAGCAAATATTTATTTTATGATATTGATGGTACTTTGATTGGTGCAAGTAGAAAAGTTAGTCAAAAAACGGTTGAAGGAATTAGACAAGCTCGTAAAAATGGTCATAAAACATTTTTATGTACTGGTAGAGCACCGATATCAATAATGAAGTCGATTAAAGATATTGGATTTGATGGAATTATTTCATCAGCAGGGGGATTTATTAGTATTGGAGATAAATATATTTTTGAAAATTTCATTGATCAGTATTTATTATTAGAAGTAATACTTTTGTTTTCTAATGCTAGGATATTATTTAGTTTAGAAACTAAAGATGCATTATATCAGACTCCAGGGGTACAAGAATTTTTTGATCAAAAAAATAATAGTATTTTAAAAGAAAACTTAGAATTAGCACGTTTTTTTAAAGAACGTAAAAATGAGGAAATAAAATTACCGATAAGAAAGTTTAATATTAAAAAAAATAAAGTTACTAAAATATGTTTTATTTCTGAAGATAAGTTGGCGTTTTATGATTGTGTAAAATATTTAAATGAGTTTTTTAACATAGTTATTTTTTCAAAAGAAACAGATGATTTTATTAATGGTGAGATTATTTTAAAGAACTGTACCAAAGGTGATGCAATTAAGCGTGTAACGGAATATTTTAAAGCAAAAATAGAAGACACGATTGCTTTTGGTGATAGTATGAACGATTATCAAATGATTGAAGCAGCTGGATATGGAATTGTTTCATATTTGGCTCCTGAAAAATTAAAAGCAATTGCTGATGATACATTTGAAGATCCCGATAATGATGGTATTTATAAATGTATGAAACAACTCGAATTAATTTAATAAAAGAGGATATATTTTTTGTCAGTAGGCCTGATCTTAAAACAACTTAGAAGATTAAAAAACATTTCCCAAGGGGAAATAGCGGAAATGTTAGGTTTAAGTCTAAGTTCTATCTATCGTTTTGAAAACGGTGGACAGATTAGTTATGATAACTATCTTAAATATTGCAAATGTATAGGGGTATCTCCATATATTCCTATAATTATTTGCAGTAATGACAAAATGTTGCTTTTATATAATAGAATCTGTCAAACTATTTTAGATAAGGATATGCGTGATGTGATTTTATCTGTATTTATTCAGGAGCTTAATCAGGGAATAGACGAACAATTTGAAAAGATATTCCTAGAACTAGATAAGAAAATTAATGACGATTTTATTAAGATAATATAGCTACAATAGTAGATTTGAGATATTTAAGGAAGATAGGTAAATAAACAAGTAAGAAATAATAGTAATCTAAAATAACCTGGTATTCAGGAGTTTTAGATATCCTAAAAAGGTCCAGGTTTTGGGCTTTTTTTGTTATAAAGTGCTATGGGAATCTAAAAGTACTGTTCAAATAGCAATAAATTAGTTTGAAAACGTTAATTTAGTTTTATAGAATATCTTATAAATATTAAAAAAAGATTAATTGTTAAATACTTTAGTGATATAGTTATATTAGTTGATTAACTATATTTTAATTTGTTATAAAATGGAGGGGAAAAATGACAGAACGAGAAAAAATGGAATTGTGCATGTGGTATGATGCAAATAATGATGAAGAGTTATTTAAACAGAGGATCATAGCTAAAGATTTATGTTTTGATTTAGATCATTTAAGACCAAGTGATAAAGAAAAAAGATTAGAGGTAATTGAAAAACTTTTAGGGTATCAGCCAATAGATTTAGAATTAATTAGTCCTTTTATGTGTGATTATGGTAATAGGATTAATTTGGGGAAAAATGTATTTATAAATAGTAATTGTTATTTAATGGATGGTGGTGGAATTACTATTGGAGATAATGTTTTTATTGGTCCATCATGTGGATTATATACCGCAGTTCATCCGCTAGATTTTGAATCAAGAAACAAAGGACTTGAAAAAGCTTTACCAATTATTATAGGTAATAATGTTTGGCTTGGAGGAAATGTTGTGATTTTACCAGGAGTTACAATTGGTGATGGTTGTGTCATTGGTGCTAGTAGTGTTGTAACTAAAAATATTGAAGCTAGTAGTGTTGCTTGTGGTAATCCTTGTAGAATAGTTAAAAAGATAAAACCAGACTTTTAATGGGTCTGGTTTTATTGGTGTGGCAGGCATGGCATATATCTAACTGGTGAAAGTCCAGTCGCGGGTATTTACCGCCAAGCGTAGTGAACCACAAGCCGTTGATAGTGATGTCATGGGTGAAGGAAGTGGTGTAACAAATCTTTTGAGCCTACGAATAGAAACCTGATGAGGCTAAATAGTGGATGAGGTTGCCAATCAAACCGAAGTTCAAAGGGTAAACTTTAAAAACAGTGATGGTACCACTGGTTGAAAAAGGTTTATCACAAGAAGCAGCAAATGAAATTAATGGAAAAGATTCTAAGGAAAGAGAACTTACAAATTGCAGTCAAAAAGGTCAAACAAAATAAAGGAGCACCAGGTGTAGATAAGATGATAGTAGATGAAGTCGAAACCTGGTTTGAATACAAGTTGCCAAAATATTTGATTTATTTACTCTTTTGTGTCTTAGGGCTTTCTTGTATATGCTTATGCAAGGATAAAAGAAGTTGTTATTTCTTAGAAACTGGTAAAAATCTACTGAACCAATATCCAAATAAATCTGTAACATATAATATTTTCAACAAACATCTACTTCCTATTCAAGTATAAGTATTACATAATGGAAGTTTACTTTCATTGGATTGTACTTAATGTGTCGATAATTTTAAACTGTTTTAATAATAACTGGATATATAAATCATTTTTTACGCTACATTATTCATTAATAACGTGTATTGTTTATTAGAAATATTCTAATGTATATAAATGAAAATCCACCAGTTATCCTGGTGGATTTATACTAAAATAGAGATCTAAATGTTTTAAATAATTTTGAAAAGTAGGTGGCTTTATTAGCGTCATTATCACTATATACTTCGTAACTGCCAGCTTCTTTACCACCAATCGTAACTATTAAAGTCCCGACAACATCACCTTTTTTAACAGGGAGTAAGTTATCTTTATAAATTATTTCTGTTGTATATTTATCGTTACTGTTTTTAGCTTTTGTAAAAGCTACATCTTGTTTACATTTTACATCAATAGTTAGATTATCCATCTTATTAATTACATGCTTTTCAATAACCGTATCTTTTTTGAAAATAATTTCCTGTTTATAATTATTAAAGCCATAATCAAGCATACTGCACATTTCTTCATTTCTTGTTTTAGGAGCACTTTCTTTCATTAAAACACCAATTATTCTTTGGTTATTACGTTTAGCTGTAGTAACAAGACAATAACCTGCTTCTTTTGTATAACCAGTTTTTAAACCATCAACACCATCATATAATTTTAAAAGCTTGTTTGTATTAACTAACCAAAAGCTTTGTTTAGTGTTTTCACGAATATAACTGTCATAAAGTGATGTAACATTTAATAGATCATCGCCACCAATTTGAATTAAATAAGCTGCCATTAATGCTAAGTCATGAGCACACGTGTAATGATCATCATCATGTAGTCCAGTAGCATTTTTAAAATGAGTATTTTTCAGATTTAATTCTTTAGCTTTATCATTCATCATAGCAACAAATTTATCAATACTACCTGCAATATGTTCAGCTACAGCAACGCTAGCATCATTAGCACTTGCAATAGCAATTGATTTAAACATATCTTTTAATGACATACTTTCGCCTTGTTCTAAATAAACTTGGGAACCCCCCATGCTGGCAGCATATTTAGATGTAGTTATTTCATCTTCAAATGAAAGTTTTTTATCTCTAATTGCTTCAAACATTAAGATCATTGTCATAATTTTTGTGGTTGAAGCAGGGTACAGTTTCTCACTAGAGTTTTTATCATATAGAACTTGTTTTGAATTAGCTTCTATGAGAATTGCTGCTCTAGCATTAGGAGTTACATCGTTATCTACTGCTTTTACACTGGTTATTGGTAATAAACATACAACTATTAAGGTTATAAATATTTTCTTTATCAATTTGATCGCCTCTATAAATAATATGTCCAAGTTTGATAAAAATACATCAAACAATCAGTAATATGATAATTATGGATTATTTCTTTTTTTGTTGCCATTATTCTAGTTTTGTCGAAAGCATTTAATCATAATTTTAAAAGTTGTATGATAGCTTGGAGGAGATGAGATAATGGAAAATAAGATAGAATATAAGATATTAGATGATAGAATTATTGTCTACTTTTATGGCGAACTTAGCTGCAGTAATGTAGTTAAATATCGTAGTTTATTAAATAGTATTTTAGATAAAGGTAATGATTCAGTATACTTTGACTTTTCACATACAAGTTTTATTGATAGTTCAGGAATTGGTTTAGTATTGGGACGTTATAATCAATTAGTTAATGATCACCGAAAACTGTTTTTAGCTAATCTAACCAAAACATCATATAAAGTATTTGAATTATCAGGGATGTTTGAATTAATGGAATATGTAGAGGGGGTTAAAGAATAATGAATCAGATGGAACTTAGTTTTAATGCTAGAATTGAAAATGAGCCTTTTGCTAGAACAAGTGTAGCGGCATTTGTCACAGCATTAAATCCAACAATTGATGAGCTGGTAGAAATAAAGACAATTATTTCAGAGGGTGTTAGTAATGCCATCATCCATGGTTATCAAAATAATGCAGAATGTAAAGTTGTAATTAAGGTATCGATTGAAGATGAAAAGGTTATTAAAATCATAATTCAGGATTATGGAAAAGGAATCGAAGATATTGAGGAAGCAAAAGTACCAATGTATACTTCATTAAAGGAACTAGAACATGCGGGGATGGGATTAACAATTATTGAGGCTCTTTGTGATAATTTAGAAATTCATTCAACACCAAATTTAGGAACAAAACTAACTATTAGAAAACAATTGAAAGATTCTAACGTTGGCTAAGACAAATACAATTGAACTAATTGAAAAAGCACGTCATGGGGATGATCATGCTAAAGAATTAGTTGTTAGTCAAAATCTTGGTTTAGTCTGGTCGATAGTACATCGATTTAAAAATAACTACTACGATAAAGAGGATTTATTTCAAATCGGATGTATTGGTTTGATGAAAGCTGTTAACAACTTTGATACTAATTATGGAGTTCAATTTTCAACCTATGCAGTACCAATTATTATGGGTGAAATTAAGCGTTATTTTAGAGATGATGGAACTATTAAAGTAAGTCGTTCTTTAAAAGAGTTAAACTTAAAAATAAATAAAGCCCGTGAATTATTAATTAATCAAAATGGTCATGAACCTACAGTAGAAACAATTGCAAAATATTTAGAGGTTGATGTCCAAGATGTAGTAGAAGCAATAGATTCATCTTATTATCCAACTTCGCTAAGCGAACCAATTTATGAAAAAGATGGTTCTTCTATCTCAATGGAAGAAAGGGTCGAAGATAAACATAATAAAATGTGGTTTGAAAAAATAGCCCTAAAAATGGAAATAGATAAATTGGATGAAAAAGAAAAATTAATCTTATATATGCGTTATCAGTTGGATTTTAATCAAGAGAAGGTTGCTAAACGGCTAAACATTTCTCAAGTACAGGTATCGCGTTTAGAAAAGAAAATTATCGCAAAATTACGTAATCACTTGAATGAATGACAAAAAGTGATATAATGTCATCAGGTGATATAATGGATGAAGAAGTACAGACAAGAAAAGTAATTAGAAGAAGAAAAAGACTTTGGGTAGAATATTTTCAGGTTATTGTAGTTACATTAATAATTACATATGGAATATTGCATTTTGTTCAAATATCAAGAGTTTATGGAACTTCGATGATACCAACGTATCATGAAGGAAATATAGTACTTGTAGATAAAGTTTTTTATAAGCGTAGTGAACCCCAAAGAAATGATATTATTGTAGTTGATTATAAAGATGCTAATTTAAAAGAAACATTTATAATTAAAAGAGTAATTGGTATTAGTGGTGATCATATTGAAATCAAAGATAATGAAGTATATTTGAATGGTAAGTTATTAGAAGAAGACTATATCAATGGCGCAATGGCAAATACAGAAGATATGATAGTTGATGTTCCTAAAGGCAAGGTATTTGTTATGGGAGATAATCGTAACAATAGTCTTGATTCACGAAAACTGGGTTATTTTGATTTTGAAGAAGATGTGATTGGAAAAGTATTTTTTACAGTTCCTTTCTTTTAGAAAAATTGACAGATAGAATCTAATTCTATCTGTTTTTGCTTATCTAATATATGTAATAAAGTAGAATTAAAAAGTGAATTATTGTGAAAATATGTAATAATTAAAATGGTTTTTAATAAAGTGATATAATATGTATGGGTGATCAAAATGACTGAAAAAATAGAAAAAAGAAAAGTTTGGTTTGAATATTTACAAGTAATAATAGTTACTTTAATAGTCACATATGGAATATTATATTTTGTTCAAATATCAAGAGTTTACGGGATTTCGATGTTGCCAACGTATCATGAAGGGAATATAGTACTGGTAGATAAAGTCTTTTATAAACATAGTGAACCAAAAAGAAATGATATTATTGTAGTTGATTATCAAGATATTAATTTAAAAGAAACATCGCTGATTAAAAGAGTAATTGGTATTAGTGGTGACCATATTGAAATTACAGATAATAAATTATATTTAAATGGTAAGCTGTTGGAGGAAGATTATATCAAAGATGCAATGAAAAATGCAGAAGATATGGTAGTTGATATTCCTGAAGGCAAGGTATTTGTTATGGGTGATAATCGAAATAATAGTCTTGATTCGCGTAAATTAGGTTATTTTGATTTTGAAGAAGATGTGGTTGGTAAAGTATTTTTCACAGTTCCGTTATCATGAAAATAAACTAACAGGCAGAATTTTATATTCTGCCTGTTTTAGTTTTTTTAACCAATAAATTATGTTAAAATTAAGCTAAGGATGTGAAATTAGATGATTGGATCAACAAAATATACAACGAAACCGGAGCCTAAACAAAAAACAATTTCTTTAAATTTACTTATATTGTTTATTGTTACTTGTGTAATTCTTGTGATTATTTTCATTCCTAAATGGATGGAAAATTTAAAAGAGAAAAAATATAGAGAAGCAACAACTACTGAGCAAGTAAATGAGAGTAAAGATGATAACTTATTTGAAATATTAAAGGAAGATGATGCAGAAGATAATATTTTTAAAAATTTAGAAGTAATTGACAATGAAGGTGATAAAGAGGGGTTATTGGGGAAAAAAGGTCAGTATATTGCTAGAGCGAGGGTTAGTGCAAAAATTGGTAAATATATTAATAATTGGGAAGCTATAACGATTGAAGTGTTTAATAACAAAGAGGATTTAAAATTAAGAGTAGCTTATTTACAGGCTAAAAATGATTATTTAAATAAGGTTTATGGTGATGAGTATGGATTCTTACCAAATATGATCGACATGCCTTCTAATCGAATTATTTATACAAAAGGTAATGCATTACTGACATTTGATTCAAGTATAGCTTATGATAAAATGTTACGTTATTGTAATTTATTTTATCAAGCTGTTAAAAAGATTGATAATCAAGAAATACTTGTTCTTAGTAGTGGTGAGATAGAAGAACTTAAAGCAGATAACGATAAACGATTATTAAAATGGAAAGAAGAGTATACTAAAGATAAATTATTACTTACATTGAATGAATTAAAAGATAAAATGAATAGGCAGGTAGAAATAGCTTATGCTTTAAATAACAAAGATTTAATCACAAGTATTTTAGATAAATTAGAATTATATAATGTTGAAAAATTTAAAGAACAATATTCTTTATGGAATGAACAACTTACAAAAGCTAAACAAAGTATTGAGCAAGGAAATGTCTTGCCAGATATGCTAGAGAAACAAAATCAGTATAAACAAACTATCTATAGTGATGGAAAATATATTGTTGGTGAAGATATCCTACCTGGAGAATATATTATAGTTAAAAATGATGGGGTTCAAGATGCTAATGTTAGCGTAGATTTTTCTAATATTAAAATATTTGGAAATACAATTATAAATGTTAATATTTCTGATTATGGGATTATACGTTATAGAACAATAGAACTTAATGGGGCAACAATGTATCATATTGATAATTCACCTCAGCTTGATTTAAAAGCACCTGGTACTTTTAAAGTGGGAAAACATATTGAAGCAGGTGAATATGAAGTTAGTTCGACTTCATATGTTGATTATTATCTTATAGATGATTTTGCGGGAGAACTTAGTTATTCTAAAGTAAAAGAATTTAGTTATAGAGCTAGTCCAGTGCTTAAAACAATTACTGTTAAAGATGGTCAGTATGTAGTGTTAAATGATAACAGTATTCAAATTAAAAAGAAATAAGGGAAAAATATGGTAGAAAAAGATATTATTGAAGAAATAAAAAAATATGATCCTAATTTTAGTAAAGTAGAGTTTAAGCGATGGTGTGGAGATGTATTAAAAACACTTCAAGAAGCCTGGTCAAAAAAAGATTTAGCAACTTTAAAATATCATGAAGTTAAAGAATTATATCAATTACATGAAAAGCAGCTTAAAGTTATGCAGGAGCGAAAAATAGTTAATATTACTAAAGATATGGAAATAGACAAAATTAAAATTATTGATTATAATCGAATGCCTGATTGTGAGCTGTTTAAGGTTATAATATCTGTAAGTTTGATTGATTATTATCAAAAAGAAAATAGCATGCAGATATTATCTGGTTATTTAAATCAAAAAGTTGATGCTGATTATAAGCTGGAAATAGTTAGAGATAAGGATTTTTTAACAGAGTGGTTAGTTGATAAGAGTATTACAGTATGTCCTAATTGTGGTGCGATGATTAATTTGTTGCAACAAAAAAAATGTGAGTATTGTGAAACCGTGTTTATTACTATGGATAATAGTTATAAAATAAAGTCATTAGAAATATAGCCAGGAATACTAAAAATTTTTTAACATATAATTTACAAGGTCTTAACGACCTTTTTTTATTTATGAATAAATTTAACTTTTTTTACAATAAGTATTGTATACAATATAACTTTTATGTTAAAATGACAAAAATCAATAAGTGGGGAAGTACTTGTTGAATAAAGAAAGGGTGGTTACATGGGTTACAAATTTAAAATCACACGCGGGAACGCAATTTTAAACTTTTCTGAAGAGTATTGCCAATCTCGCTGTCAATTAATTGAAAGTGAATCATTTGCAAGAGTGGTAAAAGGATTTATACACGAATCTAAAAGAAAAGAAAATACTATTTACACATACTTAAGAGAAGTTAAAGCAGAAAGTACAGAGCTTGTTAATGACTTAAGAACGATCTTTAAATTATTATTAGTTATGTCTGTAGAAGAGGTTTTACAATCATATCCTCAATTTTCAGGTTATTTTAGAGATCGTGATGAATTCGTCAAGGTTATTGAAGAAGTATATCTTTTCTGGAGAAAGTTACAGCGTTACAGCGTAGTATATAATGAAAGCACGAGTCGTGGGTATCAAAACGTTCAATTTGCTGATGCTCAAGCTAAATTTGAAGAATTAGTACTTCAAGTATATCGTACGATTGAAGAAACGGCTTTAGGATATCGTCATCAAGTCTATCGTCAAATTACGGCTGGAGTTAATGCTGGTTTAAGAGTAACTAACATGCGTTCATTCTTACCATATGAATATCGTAATTTAGATGATATTCCATTTATTGAAACCGTTATTATTCATCCGCCATTTATTACTTATTCAAAACGTAATAAACGTGATGGGGTTTTCCCTGAAATTAAACATAATCCAATTGAAGATTTAAAATTTGATTCTGAACAATGGTTCTGCTATCCAGCAAAAGTTGGTGACTTATTAGCATTTGTATATTTCAATGTTGCTTTTATGGCTCAAGGGGTTGCATTATGTAACTTATTTGAACTTGCAAGTGAAGAAGAATATCGTAATCGTAAGCCAGACATCATCTACGTTTATGGATATGAAGATGGTAAAATGAATCAAAGTTTCTATCAAGATGATGAAAATGATATGATGGTAGCTTTATTATCAGCTAGTGATGATTTTGATTATTTTGGATATATGAAAAAAATGATGTTGACTTTACACAATGTTCGTAAAATAAATCAACGTCAGTTACCAATTCATGGAGCTATGGTCAAAGTGACACTTCATAGTGGAGAAGTTAAAAATATTGTAGTTATGGGTGATAGTGGTGCTGGTAAATCTGAAACAATTGAACAGATTAAGGTCTTTGGGGCTGCTTATATTCGCGATTTAGTTACTGTTTATGATGATATGGGTGTTTTATTATTAGATGAAGATGGTAAGGTTAAATCTTCAGGTACGGAAATTGGAGCTTTTGTAAGATTAGACGATTTGGATGCTGGATATAGTTTTAAAGAGTTAGACCGTTCAGTATTTATGAATCCTGATAAAGTTAATGCCCGAATCGTAATCCCAATAACTGATTATAAAGATGTTGTTGCTAAACATGATGTTGATTTCTTCTTATATGCTAATAACTATGAAGAAGATGGAGAATCAATCAGTTTCTTTGATAATGTTGAAGATGCTTTAACAGTATTTAGAGCTGGTAATCGGATGGCTAAGGGAACAACTACTGAATATGGATTAGTTGGAAGTTATTTTGCAAATCCGTTTGGACCTGTGCAGCGTCAAGAACAAACAGAACCAATTTTAGTTGATTACTTTAATTTGATGTTTGAACAGGGAATTCAAGTTGGTCAGTTAAGAACACGTTTAGGTATTAAGGGTAATGAACATAAAGGACCACAAGAAGCGGCAATTGCGATTCTTAAATATATTACTGGTGAAACAGAATTAAAGCAATTAAAAGAAGAATAATAAGAGGTTTAAATTGGTTTACCAATGAGATTAACTTAAAGAATTAATGTTCTGAAAAACTCTTTATAGTAATAGTAATTTAAAATAAGTAATGGTAGAGATATATTTAATCAATCAAATTGTAGATATGGTTTAGCTAACTATAAATGTTTTATAGATCAATCATATTATGTTAAAGGTTCGAATAGTGACTAGAAATCGTTAGATTTCTAGTCATTTTTTGATTACATGTAATATCAACAGTCATAATATTCACTATTCTGTTACGAAATCTTTCTTAGTTTCTGTTGCTATTTAAGTTATGTTTGATATCATTTATTTTCTTATTTTTGTTTTCAATGATTCCGCTGGTTACTTTTTGGATTTAGTTTTATATATTAGTTTATGATTTAATTCTACCATCTTACTATTATACTTTTAAAATTATTAATTATAAAAGAATGTTTTTAACTTATTCTTGAGATAGAGTGCCTCCTCAAGCAGATTATCAATCTTTATTATTTACTTAACAAAATTATAATTGTTATATTAGCCGCTAAGAATACTATGGCACTTCATAATATCTATTTAAATTAAAATGTTTATTATTGTTTCTTCTTTTCGTTGTATTCTAAATTAAGTTTTTTTGAAAGTAAAGTTTAACTTTAACCTATTTATTGTATTAATTCTAACACTGCCAAATCTTTAATCAAGATTTTGTATTAGATTGTATTTGTTGTCATATTAAGTTTTATACTATGGGTTTTATATGTCAAAATATGTAATGTAAAGTTAATAAAATATGATGAACTTGTTATTCGTGCCAAAAATATGTTATTCGTGCCAAGGATATTGCTTTAATAGCAAAAGTACAATAATATATAATTAAGATATAGCTATATTTAAAAATGTAATTTGTAATATTCAATTTAGAGAATTATTGAAAGAAATCAAAATGAAAGAAAATTTTTTGAAGTATTCAATGTTGTTATGTTTAATCAGTGTTTTTTGTATAATGAGTGTGCAAAATATTCAAGCTTCAACACGAGAAGTAACAGATTTTGCTGGAAGTGCGGGTTACAGTTATACTTTAGTATCTGCAGCAAATGAAAAAAACAAATCAGGAAATTTTGCTTTAGTTAATTGGGAGTATTCAAATAAGGATAGCCATAAAATGTGGTTTCGAGTTGTCAATGGAGTTGCAGAGCAAAGGGGAAAAGAACTATTTAAATATTTGGAACAAAGAGATATTACTACTAGTGGAACAGCTGTTGGCTATGATTATTATTTACAAGCAGCAAGAGAACATATCACTAATCCAAAGACTTATGTTTCAGGTGCTTGGACTTCATAAAAACCACATTATGTGGTTTTTATATTATGATATCAGTCGAGATAAATTTTTATTATTTAAATATAGTAAATTTTACAAAGCTACATAAAATTTTGAAATATAAATAAACTAGATTAAAAAATAATAAATCACACTTAACTATTTAATATTAATTACTATTTAAATGTTTAAAAAACTTCTAAGAAAGGTGGTATTTGCATGAAATTAGTAATCAAAGAAAATAAAAAATATGTATATGTTTTTTTAATATGCATAATTATAATGACATATGGAGCACTTTCTGATATTAATTTAACTCAAATTGTTAAAAAAGCATTATTTGAGCCTGGTTATATCGAATATTATTTTGCAAATACTGATGCTCCTGTTCCTCCTGGGACGGCACATACTTTTATTAATTTAATTATCAACAGTATTAAACACGCACCATTAGCATTTGATTCACTTATTGTATTTGGAACAAGATTATTTCAGTTGATCTTACCATTATTTGCAGTTATTAGTGGAATTGAATTCCATAAATATTTCAATAATATATATAAATTTAAAATTAATGTTGAACAGAATTATAGAAAATTTATTTTAAAGAAAATTACTATTAATGCCGCTAAAATAGCATTTTCAATGTTTATGGCATATTGTTTATATTTATTGATTATTTATTTTATTTCTGATTTTTCATTTAATAGTAAAGCAACTAGAGATTTTTTGTTAGATATTATTGGTACTGAATTTTATGTGGAGCATATGGTTTTATATTATTTTTTTGAAGGAATGATTCGATTTCTATTTATGCCCTTTATATATTCTTGTTTAACACAGGTAAGTGTTTTATATTTTCAAAATATAAAACAAGTTATTGCAACACCGATTGTTTATTATTATTTATTAGCGACGATAGGTTATGGATTAAATATGCTTGATCATCCTATTTCAATTTATATAAATCCCTCAGTGATTATGGCAAGTGGTACATATGCAAATATAAATAGTATCTTATTAATATTATTTAATTTATTACCACTAATATTTTCGATAATACTGATTTACTGGAGAACTAAAAATGTGGAAATTTAAAAAGGAAATAATATTGTCACTTTTTTTATCAATAATCATATTATTATATACAATATTTATAAATAATAGTATCCATGTCGATATGCAGGTTAGTGACTATATATTTAATGATTATACTTTTATATTTGTTTTTAGCACAATTGTGTTTTATTTATTTTTTGATACTTATAATTTTGACTTAACAGCATGTAAATTTAAAAACATAGAAAAATATATTTTCTTTGAAATTAATAATACGATTGTTTCCCTTTGCTCTTTTTTTCTAGTTTTAACTATTAATCAAATAATTATATTTACTATATTTGATCCATTGTTCAAAATAAGTACATTGATTTATCAAAATATAATCTTTTTTTGGATATATCTTATATTTTATTTGGTAACATTTTTATGCAAAAGAAAAAATTATAGAAATTCATTAATTTTTATGTTTATAATATGGAATATTTTATACATAGTTTATATACTTTTTCCAGAAAATATTATTAATCAAATAACAATATTTAAATCTTTGAAAGAACTAAGTGTATATGAAATATTAAGATTAATTATATTTAATCTTATAATAATATATGGAATATACATCAAAATAAAAACAAGAGGAAGAAAGATATTAGAATGAGACAAAAAATAAAAATATGTATTGAAATTGGGCTATATTTTGTATTTATCTATTTTTTTGTGATTATTCCTTATTTTGATAAAGTTAATATTGATGTTATTTCTACTGTTATGTTTCTAAACTTCAGCACACTTGAAATATTAAATATAAATAAATTTAATTTACAGTATCTAATTATGTTTATTTTATTCTACCAAATAATAATCTATCCTAAGATATTAGAAGTATCAAATAATTTGTCTTTTTTTAGTATGTCATTACATAAATTAGGTAAAAAGAAGCAGCTAAAACATATTTTATCTGATAATTTTAAATATGTAGTCATGATATATTTCTATATTTTATTGTATGCAATTATTTTTGAAATAACTGTTTCTATTTTAAATAATAGTATTTTTGAATATGAAATACTTTTTCAAATTTCCATTTATCTAATAAAATATTTAAGTTTTATATTTACAATTATGTCAATAAATCAGATTATTTGCATTATAAAGGAATATTTATATTTTGTTTTGCAATCGTATTTTATACTCATTATTTTAGTAGTGAATGATATATTTTTTAGTCTAAGTATAATAACTTTATCCTCATCAATTATAAATGAATTTTTGGGGTTGATTATTATTATTAGTATTGAAAGTATAGGAATGATAATAACTATTTATAAATTTTTAAAAGTTAAGGAGATTTATAATGATTAAATTAGAAAATGTTAATAAAAGTTTTGGTGAATTAATTTTGTTTGAAAATTTAAATTTAAAAATAGATAAAAAAAAGACAAAAATAAAAGGGGAAAATGGAACTGGTAAAAGTGTATTATTAAAAATGATTGTTGGCTATAGTACACCCGATTCAGGAAGAATATTTTATGATACTGATAAACTACTAGGTAAAGACTCAGATTTTTTGCAAGATGCTGGTATAAGTATTAATGCTCCGCAATTTATGAAAACATGGACAGGATTAGAAAATTTACAATATCTAGCTAATATAAGAAAAATTTGTACTGATAAAGAATTAATGGAATTGATTAGGATTTTTGATTTGGAAAAGGTTATTAAGAAAAAATATAAGACATACTCATTAGGAATGCAGCAAAAATTAAGAATTATCCAAGCATTAATGGATAAACCTAAGTATTTAATATTAGATGAGCCATTTGAAGCATTAGATAAAAAAACGAAATTAATTACTAGAAACTATTTAGATTCATATTTATCTAAAAATTCTGATAGAAAATTGATTTATACAAGTCATGATGAGACGGATGATGATTTTGCTGAATGTATTTTAGAAATTAATGATAAGAAGATTCATATTATTAAATAAGGATTAAAAGTTAAAAATATGTTTAATAAATATTAGAACTTAACTATTATAAAAATATATATATTATATTTATAATTAAGTTCTTTTTTTATATAGTGTGAATATGGTTTGATGAGGGGATAAAAGTGTCTAAATATAAATTAGTTTTAATTCTTTTTATTTTAATCATTACTTTAATAATTTTATCCATTCATCCAACTAATCAGATTGTTTTATACAATTATCATCCAATAATTGAAATTTCAAATAAATTTGATCCTAAAAGTAATATTCAAAAAGTAATTGGTGGTTCAATAAAAGATGTAAATGTTGATACTAGTAAAATAAACTTTAGTAAGCCGGGAAAATATCCAATCACTTATTCTTATAATAATATTAAAACTACAATTACTATAGAATTAAAAGATACGATTAAGCCAGATTTAGAAACCCAGGAATTAACAATTGATTTAGGAATGAAAGTAGAAGCTCGTGATTTAATTAAAGCTAGTTATGATTCAAATCGAACTGAAGTTAAATTTAAACAAAATTATCAATTTAATGAAGTTGGCGATCAAAATGTAGAAATAATTATTTGCCGAGGTAATAACTGTATAACAAAACAATCAGTAGTTCATATCTTGCCAAAGGATACAACACCACCTGAAATTATAGGAATTAGGAATTTATCAGTTTTAAAAGATAGTGATATAGATCTGCTTTCAAGTGTTAGTGTTAAAGATAATCAAGACGATAATCCAATTTTAACAATTGATAGTTCAAATCTAGATATTTCTAAGGTTGGGGATTATCAAATAACATATCATGCTAAAGATCGTTCTTTAAATACCATAAAAGAAACTTGTATTGTTAGTGTTGTTGAAAATAAAACGATTGGATCGTATAATCAAACTAATGAAAAAGTAGTTTATTTGACTTTTGATGATGGACCATCGGAAAATACTCAAAAAGTATTAGAAATTTTAGATGTATATGATGCTAAAGCAACTTTTTTTGTTACTGGTACAAACGAAGAATATTATTATTTAATAAAAAAAGCTCATGAAGCTGGTCACACTATTGGTTTGCACACTTATGTTCATGAATACGATCAGATTTATAACTCTTCTTCATCATATTTTTCTGATCTAAAAAGAATCGAAGATTTAGTTTATAGTCAAATTGGCTCAATTCCTAAATATATTCGTTTTCCAGGAGGAAGTAGTAATAAGGTATCTAAGAAATATTGTCATAAAATAATGAGTAAACTAACTAAAGAAGTTATTAATCGTGGATA
Source organism: Thomasclavelia sp. (assembly GCF_047249845.1). Classification (GTDB taxonomy): domain Bacteria; phylum Bacillota_I; class Bacilli_A; order Erysipelotrichales; family Coprobacillaceae; genus Thomasclavelia. Next base: position 6,014 of record NZ_JBKTWO010000027.1, on the reverse strand, counting down.
TCAATATTATGATTGGAATGAAGATAGTGAAGATGGTTCAGGAGAATTATCTGTTAAACAATTAATTAAAAATGCTACAGCATCAACCGATAATAATATTATTTTATTATTTCATGATGCAAATGGTAAAGAAAATTCGTTAAAAGCATTAGGAGCAGTGATTCAGTATTATCAAAAAAAAGGATATGTTTTTAAAGGGATAGATGATAATTCATATGTTGTACACCATAGTGTAAATAATTAAAAGAATTCTAATAAGAATTCTTTTAATTTTTAAACATATACTGTATTGGTGATTAGATGAAAGATAAATTAATTAAGTATGGATATTATTTAATGATTTTAATTATTGCAGTAATTGCTACATATATCCTAATTAACTGGTTGATTCCTTTGTTTTTTAGTTGTTTGATTGTTTTGATTTTACAACCTTTATTAACTAAAGAAATTGATATGTTAAAAGTTAAAAATAGTTTTATAGCAAAAGGAATTATCGTTTTTAATTACTTGTTATTTGTAGCTATGATTATTGTAATAATTATTTTTAGTGTCGTACAAATATATAAAGTACTTGAACTGTTACCAGATTATCTGTACCGTCTATATAATTTATTTAGTCAAAATCACTATATTATTGATGCTACTAAATATCTCGATATTATTTATAGTGGTTCGATGAGTGTTGTTGAAAGTGTATCTAGTGAGTTTATTACAGGCTTGATTACAGTTGTTATGAAAATACCAAGTATTTTATTTGATTTAATTTTTGTTATTATTACATCTTTATTCATGTTATTAGATTATCAAAGAATTGATAAATTAGTAATTCAAAAATATCCAATGGTTTCATTAGTAATTGATACGATCAAGGATGTTTTAAGTAATATGTTTAAAGCCTATTTTATGATTATGATCATTACCTTTATTGAATTATGGACAGGGTTTATGATCATGAAATTAGATAATCCAGTAATGTTGGCTTGTATTATTGCAATCTTTGATTTTATGCCGGTTTTGGGGATCGATATGATCATGATTCCCTGGATCATTATTAGTGCTTTAACTAATAAAATGTCAATGGCATTTGGATTATTGATTATCTACATGGTAATAGTAATTACTAAAAATATTTTAGAGCCAAAGCTGATTGCTAAAAATTTGGGTGTAAGCCCACTAGTTTCGCTGATAGGAATGTATTTAGGAATGAAGATTTTAGGGGTGATGGGACTTATTATCGTACCAACGCTATTAATGATCATTATTCAGATTATTAAGGTAAAACAAGAGATGACGAGGTGAAAGTGTGAAAAAGAATGAATCTGAAATTCAAGTGCATTTAATGGGAAAGGGAAAGTTTGAAGGCTGGTATTTTAGAATTAGTGATCGTAAAGTATCATTGGCAGTTATTGTGGGAATGAGTGAATCAATGGCATTTATTCAAACTATTGATACGTATACTAATCAAAGTCAAATGATTGAATATGACTTAGAAGAGTTTGAGTATGGTGATAATCCGTTTTATGTAAAAATTCGAGATAACTATTTTACTAAGGAAATGATGATTTTAAACCTTGATCAAGGTATGATTAAGATAAAAGGTGAAATTGAAAATGAATCTTTTACACCATTAAAATCAACACTATATGCTCCAACGATTATGGGACCTTTTTATTACATTCCAAAGATGGAATGTAATCATGGAATAATTAGTTTATTACATCGAGTTAAAGGACGATTAATGATCAATCATCAAAAGATAAAGATCAATGGTATTGGATATATTGAAAAGGATTGGGGATATTCTTTTCCAAAAGATTATCTCTGGCTACAGTCAAATGATTGTAATCAATGTGAAGCATCATTGTTTTTAGCTATAGCTAAGATTCCAATCAAAATTATTAGCTTTACAGGAATTATTATGGTTTTAATGATTGAAGGAAAACAACAGGTTATTGCTAGTTATTATGGAGCGTATTTAAAACGCTGGTTAGTTAAAGATGGTAATTATTATTTAAATATTAAACAATATCCATATAATTTTTATATTAAGATAATTCCAGAAAATAGCTGTTTATTAAAAGCACCTCAATTGGGAATGATGAGTGATGAAGTTAAAGAGAGTTTAACTTCTAAGATTACTGTGTTAATATATAAACATCATAAGAGAATAGAAAAATTGAATTTTATTGCTTGTGGTGTTGAATTATTTGGAGGGTTTAATAATGTTAAAAAGCAAGAGGTTGATACTTAGAAGACCAGAAATAGAAGATGTTGAAGAAATCTTGAAAATTCATAATAGTGAATATGTACAACGTTTTAATGCAATGAAAATATATAAAAAAGAGGATATGTTAAAAGATATTATTAATGATAAAGATAAAACTTTTTATATTCAGTTAATTGATTCAAAGAAAATAATTGGTGCCATTTTTACAAATGATGATTATCTAAGGTATCAGGTAAATGCTGTTTGTTTATCATATTATCTGGCTGAAGAATATCATGGTCAAGGATATATGTTTGAGGCTTTAAATATATTGATCAATGATTTGTTTGAACAAGGTAAAGAGATTATTAGTGCTAGGGCTTTTGTAGGTAATGAATCATCCAAAAATTTATTATTAAAATTAGGGTTTGTTTTAGAGGGATGTTTAAGAAAGGCTGTTAAAGGTTATAAAGGGATAATTTATGATGATTTAGTATTTTCTTTACTTAAAGATAGTTAATTTGACAGTATGTAGGTTAATTGGTATAATATTTTTCGTTGGCGTTGATGATTCAACGCTTTTATTATGAGGAGGGAAATTAGATGTTAAAAATATGGATCACTGGTTCAAATGGTCAAGTTGGTACTGCATTAAATGAATTGATTGAACCATTAGATATAGACGTACTTAATACAGCTACAGATGAAATAGATATAGCAAATACAAATGAAGTTATTCGTTTTGGAGAAATTAATCGTCCTGATGTAATTATTAATTGTGCTGCAATTACTGATATTAAAGAATGTGCTAATGATAAGGATCAGGCCTTTAGAGTAAATGCATTAGGACCTCGTAATTTATGTATTGTGGCTCGTAAAATTGGAGCTAAAGTTGTACAAATATCTACAGATGATGTTTTTGATGGAACAAATAATCAGCCATATAATGAATTTGATTCTACAAAACCTAAAACTGTTTATGGTTGTTCAAAAAAAGCTGGGGAGGATTATGTAAAGGAATTCACACATAAACATTTTATTATTCGTAGTAATTGGGTTTATGGTAAAAATGGGAATAATTTTGTTAATGAGTTTTTAAATTGCAAAGAGAAGATATTAGATGTAGCTAGTGATCAATTAGGATCACCAACTAGTGCTAAAGATTTAGCTCGAGCAATCTTATATTTAATCCAAACTAGTGAGTATGGTACATATCATATAACGTGTAAAGGAGTATGCAGCCGTTTTGAATTTGCTCAAGCAATTAAAGAAAAAACAGATAGTTTAGTTGAATTAAATGAATTTTCTGGTAATAGTGATGAAACAATCAGACCAGCATATGCGGTTCTAGATAATTTTATTTTACGTTTAGTAAACGAATATGAAATGCCAGATTGGAAAGAATCATTAGATGAATATTTAAAGGAAATAAAGGAGGGCTAAGATGGCATTTAAAAAAGAAAAAAAGTTAGGTTTAACAACAAAGATATTTATTGCTTTACTATTAGGAGCAATTTTAGGAGTTATTTTATATAGTCTTCCAGCTAGCTCAATTCGTGATGATATAGTTATTGATGGAATTCTTTATGTGATTGGGCAAGGTTTTATAAAATTAATGAAGATGCTAGTTGTACCATTAGTTTTTTGTTCCTTAGTTTGTGGAAGTATGGCAATTGGGGATACTAAAAAACTAGGCTCAGTAGGTGTTAGAACGATTATTTTTTATTTATTTACCACTGCTTTAGCTATAACAGTTGCTCTACTAGTAGGAAATTTAATTAATCCAGGAACCGGATTGGATATGTCCACAATCCAGTCTAATGCAACAAATGTTGGTAGTGCGGAAGCGACAACACTAACAGAGACGATCTTAAATATTATTCCTGATAATCCAATCAATTCTTTAGCTAGTGGTAATATGTTACAAATTATTGTTTTTGCTTTATTAGTAGGTGTTATTTTAGCTAAATTGGGTGAAAAGACAGAAGTAGTAGGAAATTTCTTTAGTCAGTTTAATGATATTATGATGGAGATGACTATGATGATTATGGCAATTGCGCCAATTGGAGTATTTTGCTTAATTGCAAGAACTTTTGCAGGAATTGGATTTAGCGCCTTTTTACCACTGGGAAAATATATGATTGGGGTTTTATTAGCCTTAGCGATTCAATGTCTCTTTGTGTATTTAGGTTTATTGAAATTGTTTACAGGTTTAAATCCAGTAAAATTTATTAAAAACTTTTTTCCTGTTATGGCGTTTGCTTTTTCAACCGCGACTTCAAATGCTACGATTCCTTTATCAATAGATACATTAGCTAAAAAGATGGGAGTTTCAAAACGAATCTCGTCGTTTACAATTCCTTTAGGAGCTACGATCAATATGGATGGTACTGCAATTATGCAGGGAGTGGCAGTTGTTTTTGCTGCTCAGGCTTTTGGAATTAATTTAGATATAACTGATTATATTACAGTTATAGGGACAGCAACATTAGCTTCAATTGGGACAGCGGGAATTCCTAGTGTTGGTCTTGTGACTTTGACAATGGTGTTTAATTCAGTAGGGCTTCCAGTTGAGGCAATTGGAATGATCATGGGAATTGATCGAATTTTGGATATGACAAGAACTGCAGTAAATATAACAGGTGATGCCGTTTGTACAACTATTGTTGCTCATCAAAATAAAGCAATAGATAGGGATGTATTTATTAACAGTGATTCTTAATAATGAGTGATTTTAGAGATTATTATCTAAAATCACTTTTTTATAGTTTAAAACTATATCAAACTAACTAATATTAATATTTTTCAATAATATGATGATTTGTTAAGCTTGTAAATAAGAAAATTTAAGTAGATGAAAGTAAGAGGTTATTATGAAAACAGCAGTTATTGGATATCCAAGAATTGGATTAAATCGAGAATTAAAATTTATTGTTGAAAAATATTTAAATGAACAAATTGATCAAATTAGTTTATTAAATCAAATAAAGGAAATAAGAAGGAGACATTGGTTAGATCAAGATAATCAAAAAATAGATTTTATCTCTTCAAATGATTTTTCGTTATATGATAATGTTTTAGATACAGCAGTTTTATTAAATATTATTCCTAAGCGTTATCAAAGTTTAAACCTTACTCCACTTGATAAGTATTTTGCAATGGCCCGGGGATATCAAGGCAAATTAGGTGATGTTAAAGCATTGGCTATGAAAAAATGGTTTAATACCAATTATCATTATTTGGTGCCTGAGATTGATGATAACGTTCAAATCAAACTAAATGGAACTAAAATATTTGATGAATTTATTGAATCTAAAGAATTGAATATTATAACTAAACCTGTAATTATAGGACCATATACATTAATTAAGTTATCACGTTTTACAGAATCTGTAACATATGATGATGTTATTATAAAAATTATAGAAGTATATATTCAAATAATTAATAAATTTAACGACTTAAAAGCTGAGTGGTTTGAATTTGATGAACCGGCTCTTGTATTAGATATGAATGAACAAGATATCATTTTGTTTAAAAAGATATATACTAAAATACTTAATGAAAAAGGAAATTTAAAGATTTTATTACAGACTTATTTTGGAGATCTTCGTGATTGTTATCAAGATGTAATGGCATTAAATTTTGATGGCATAGGACTTGATTTTATTGAAGGTAAACAAACACTTTCTTTATTAAAAAAGTATAGTTTTGATATTAATAAAGTATTATTTGCAGGAGTAATTAATTGTAAAAATATCTGGAAAGATGATTATAGAAATACTTTAAAATTATTATATGAAATTAT
>NZ_JBKTWO010000026.1:0-43587 GCF_047249845.1 Thomasclavelia sp. | reverse complement strand
ATATAACTATAAGTTTTAATATTTCTTTTTTTTAATATTGAGGCTGGATGGATACCATATATAAATATGTTGTTGTCAGGATTATTATTCTATTTAGGAATTAGACTTATTAAAAATATAAATAATATATTTAAATATACTTATTATTCTGCTTTTTTGTTTTTAATTATTAATATGATTGATTTAGCGTTTTATGCGCCACTTTTTATAATAACCATATTTGTTGGAATTATAAGAATATTTTTAATGGTTTATGGGTTTAAAAGACTTTTAAATGATAATTATCATGTTAATAGATTTCTTTTAATTTATTAGTATATTTAATTTTCTTTATTGCTTATACAGAAGGATTACAAACATAATTATTTTTAATTATAACTTCAGTAATATTTTTTATTTTTAAAATTAAACAATTGCTTATGATAAAAAAAGATGTTCTTAAAATTAAGAATTTAGGGTTTACAGATATTAAGATTAATGCATTGAGCTTTAGAATACTACATTTTTTAGTTAATGTTTCTTTATGTGTAGTAATAGCAACTGTATGTGCTACTATGTATTGCCAATATGATTTAGATAAAAAAGATATAATATTTAATAAAGAAAATCCATTAGATTATAAAAGTTTTATCAGTTATAATGATGATAAAGAGAAGTTAGCAAAAGTACAAATATATCTATTTAAAGAACAAAATCGATATTATAATTATATTGTTATCAGTGAGAGAGAAGATGATATTTATTATCAGGAATTGTATATCAGCAATATGATTTATAATATACAATTTTAGCGATTTTACATATGATATAGCTTATCTGAATCCTTTAAATAATAGAATATATAAATCTGAACAATTATTAAAAGCAAATGATGAATATTTTAATGGTGATGGAACTTATTTTGGAAACAATAATTCTAAAAAGTGTATTATTTCAACTCAATATAAAGTAGAATCTGAGGTTGAAAAAGGACGGGGTTATAGTATTTTTATTAGAATGGATAGTGGTATAGTATCTTCTTTTCCATTTAATAATAAAAAATTTGAAAATAGAAATTCTTTTTCAATTATGATAGTTGATGAAAAATTAGGAGTATCATTATAATGTGTAATAAAAAAGGAGAGTAGGCTAATGGTAAAAAGATGTAGCTGGGTAGATGAAAAGTCAGATATTTATAAAGATTATCATGATCATGAATGGGGAATACCAGTTTATGATGATGAAAAGTTATATGAAATGTTTTTATTAGAAACATTTCAGGCAGGACTATCCTGGATAACTATTTTAAAAAAACGTGAGGCTTTTAAAGAAGCATTTGATAATTTTGATGTTATTATGATTGCTGATTATGATCAAAGAAAGATAGAAGAATTATTAAATAATAAGAAAATAATAAGAAATAAGCTTAAAATTGGTGCAGCAATAAATAACGCTAAGATTTTTATGAAAATTCAAGATGAGTTTGGTAGTTTCTCAAAGTATTTATGGGGATTTAATAATCATCAAATTATAAGAAATACTGATAATATTTTAAAAACAACTTCTAAATTATCAGATGAAATTTCTAATGATTTGAAAAAAAGAGGAATGAGTTTTGTGGGATCAGTAACAATATATTCTTATCTACAAGCAGTTGGAATAGTTAATGATCATGAGAAAGATTGTTTTTGTTATAATAAATAATATGTAATTAATAAAAGTGGGGAATATTTATGTGTGGACGGTATTTTTTAGAATTAAAAGCACTAATAGAATTAGAAAAACGTATTGATTATGAATTCGAGCGTGAGTTATTAACTGCTAAAGACTATTATCCTGGCAATGAGGTACCTATTATAGTAAGTCAAGATAGTGGATTAAATTTAAAAAGAATAAAATGGGGTTTTAAAACATTTGATAATAAATTGGTTATTAATGCTCGAAGTGAAACGTTATTAAAAAAAGCCATGTTTAAAAATGAAGTTCTTATTAATCGTTGTATTATTCCTGCTAGTGGTTTTTATGAATGGGATCAGCATAAACATAAAATTACGTTTATTAATGAAGAAAATCAAATTATGTTATTGGCTGGAATTTACCGAATTATTGAAGGTCAGATGGAAATGGCAATTATAACTACATCAGCCAATGAAAGTATGAGATTAATACATCGGCGAATGCCACTGGTTTTAACTGATGAGCAGATGAAATCGTGGTTAAGTAAAGATAGTTTTAAAGGTGTTTTAAAAGTTAAGCCATCACAGTTGAAGATATCTGCAGGTATTTTACAAACTAGGCTATTTTAAATTTTACAAGTATTTATGCATTTTATTTGTGATTAGTTTCTATAAACGATATACTTTATTTGTAAATATTAGATGACAATATTGTAGGATATAATTTTAATTAATTTTAGGGCTATAACTATGAAGTTGTAAGACAAATAGTTATAGCCTTTTAATATAAGTTAATTAAAATTAATGGAAGAGGTGATTAACTATTGTAAATCAAGCGATTTATAAAAAATTTATATATAGATATCAAATAACGCCAAAAAGGAGTTTTTCAACTCCAAAAAAATTATTAGCGACAACTGTTGATTATTATTTTAATAATTTGAAATCAAAATCCATATCGTTTTTTTCTAGATGAAAAATGATACGGATAAGTTTTCTGGCAACATGAGTCTGTGCAACTCGCCAGTGTTTTCCTTCTTTGATTGATAGTCATATATAACAGGATTGTTTAATGCAAAAGTATCTACAACATTCGTGATAATTTGACGAAGATGAGAAGGGCTATGTTTTACTATGTGACCTTTGAAATTATCTTGTCCAAACTCATTTCTGGATGATTCCTGCATACGCAAGTATCTGGTTATGATTCATATAATTATGAACTTCACCAAATTCAGCATATATTCCCGCAGCGGATACTTCAGAAATTCCTTTGATTGTATGTATATGACGATATTCTTTGATGATTCTAGCTTCAATATCTTTTATTTTAGCATTAATATTTTTGTAAATTTAAAGCAAGGTGCTAAGTTCAAAAAGATAAATCTCATCAGTAGTACCAACAGTATTTTTAGCTAAATCCTTTAAAGACATAAAGCGTGGATAAGAGTCTTAATTTTCTTTTCATTTTATCATATGAATCTGTATTTATTCTTGAAATTTTCTCAGGAGAACCATAGTTTTCAAGTATATAAATACAGGTACTGGAAGAAAGCTTATTATTAAAGAAAGATTTATATTCAGGGAAAATAATATCCAGGACAACAGTTAGTTTGACAAGGGAATCACGCAATCTGGATAATGATTTCAAAGTCTGAATGTAATATGACAGGTTCGAAATAGGCTTGTAATCAACGGTCGTAAGATAACGAGAAATCAAAACAGAATCGATCTTATCAGTTTTAGTTTTCCTAAGAGTTGAGGCTTTGGAAAATTGTTTGATTAAAAAAGGATTAATCTTCATAAAGACAAAATTGCAGGATTTGAGGAATTGTTCAAGGTTGTTTCCGTAATGACCAGTGGCTTCACCATTATGATCATGAATGAAACAGACGTGCTTGTATTTGGCAATATGATACCAATAAAATAAGTCATAAAAAAGCCTCCAGAAAATAATTTGCACTGTCAATAAGGCCGCAAGGTTCTTCTTCATGTATTCAAGTTGGTCATAAAGCATCGAGTGCTAATTAACTTAATCAACAATTTGAAAAAGAACTGTGGCAGGTATCACCTCTAAACAGTCAAGCTGTAGAAAAATAGGAACAAATCCACAGTGCTAATAAAATTATATCATCATTGGCCCTGGATGATATAAATGTGTATAAGGCCAGAAAGGAGAATACTCAACTTAGTGACCTAAATTGAGTATACGTGATAAAATGAAAGAGATTAAAATAACTGATATTAAAGGTATTCAAATTGGTCAAGCAGAAAACCAGGAAGCTGGTACTGGATGTACTGTAATCATTTGCAAAAAAGGAGCAACTGCAGGAGTTGATGTTCGTGGGGGTGGTCCGGCTACTCGTGAAACTGATTTACTAAATCCAATCAACATGGTTCAACAAGTCAATGCTGTTATGCTTAGTGGCGGTAGTGCTTTTGGACTAGATGCTGCTAGCGGTGCTATGCAATATTTAGAAGAACATAATTGTGGTTTTGATATGGAAGTTGCTCATGTTCCTATTGTTTGTGGTGCTTCTTTATTTGATTTAACCGTTGGTGATCCTAAAATTCGGCCTAATAAAGAAATGGGTTACTTAGCATGTTTAAACAGTGAAAAAAAAGAACCAATTAAAGAAGGAAATTATGGAGCGGGATGTGGAGCTAGTGTTGGTAAGATCATGGGACCCCAATATGCAATGAAAGGAGGTATTGGTACCAGTGCAATACAAATCAACGATATCCAGGTAGGCGCTATTGTTGCGGTAAATGCCTGTGGAAATGTCATTGATTATAAAACTAATGAACAACTTGCAGGTATTTATGATCACCAACGCAAATGTATTGTTCCTGCTGATGAAGTGATTTATAAACAAATAGAAGCAATCCGGGAATTACCAAGTGGCAATACTACTATTGGTTGTGTTATTACTAATGTTAAATTAGATAAAGCTCAGTGTACAAAGATTGCTGGTATTGCTCATAATGGCTACGCTCGAGCAATTTTACCAGTTCATACAATGAGTGATGGTGATACTATTTTTGTTTTAAGCACCAATGAAGTTGAGATTATGCCTGATGCAGTTGGTATTTTAGCAACCGAAATGATTGCTAAAGCAATTAATAATGCAATCAAAGCTGCAGATAGTAGCTTTGGTCTAAAATCATATAAAGAATTGCATAAATAATAATTATTATAATTGGCATAAATTATATTTTGTACTATAATCATATCGTCAAACCATATAGACAAGATATTTTCAAGAGATCAAAAATGACTCTTAGAAAATGGGAAAATATGGCTAGACACTCAAAATAAACATCACATCTATATAGAGTGATAGTAGGAGGAAAATATGAGATCTAAAAAAACACAGCACATGGCTTTCATGGCAATGTTCCTTGCTATTGAAGTCATACTTGTTGTAACACCATTAGGATATATTCCTATTGGACCCCTTAGTGCCACAACAATGCACATACCTGTAATTATTGCAGGAATTACATTAGGTAAAAGGGCAGGAGCTCAATTAGGATTTGTATTTGGGCTCACTAGTTTAATTCGAGCAACGATTCAACCAGGAATTACATCATTTTGCTTTTCTCCATTTGTAACAGTAGGTAATATCAGTGGCAATTGGTCAAGTGTTTTAATTGCTCTTGTACCTAGAATTATACTTGGATATTTAGCTGGGGTGACATTTGTATTTTTAAAAAGTAAATTTAATAATGAAAATGTTGCTATTATTTCTAGCGCTTTAGTTGGATCAATCACTAATACTATTCTTGTTTTAGGAGGCATTTATTTTTTCTTTGGTAAAGCTTATGCTGATGCTATTAATATTGCATACAATTCACTAATAGTAATGTTGTTGGGGGTTGTTACAACTAACGGAATAATAGAAGCCATAATTGGAGCTATAGTAACGTTACTAGCATATAAAGCAATTAAACCTATGGCAACTAAATAATAATTTAATCCTGTGTTGAATACAGGATTTTTTATATAATAAAAGACTCTTTAGCAGAGTCTTTATACGATTTTTTTAGAAAAGAGTGATTTAATCCCTCTTTTTATGATATCCAAAAAACTAAGAGAACGAACAAGGTTTTCGGATGCCACATATTTATTAACTGCCCGTAGTAAAGCTTTATTGTCACGTGAAGAGAATATAAACTTACCATTTTTCTTTGTGACAACTGCAAAGCGAGGAATCCATTTACCTTTAAACATAACAGATGCCATAACATAGTCAACTTCTTCCCAAGGAATTTGAATATAATCTCTAATATTTTTATCATTATAAAATTCAAAAGCATTATCACCTACCATGACATTACCATAATTTGCTAAGCCTAGATAAGAAGTTGCCTTAATTGTTAAATCCACCTTTGTATTTAAAGATTGCACCATATGAATTCTCCTTTACATTTTAAAATTATAATTATACTACATTATCCCACCAAGACGTGCAAGAATACCTACAGCAAATAGTGCTACGATAATGACGATTGGTGAAACTTTCTTTTTTAATAACCAACAACATAATAATGTTAATAATAATGCAGATAATCCTGGAATAAGCTGATCTAAGTTTTGTTGTAGAGTTGTAACTTTTTCAGCATTTAATCCACTTGCCCCTAAAGAACTATACTGTTCTAGAGCTGATTTAATACCTTCTACCCCAGAAGGTATTTTACTCCAATCAATAAATGCACCATCAGCTTGAGTAACAGTAGAAACGATTGGTGTAAATGTAATACTTACCCAACGCTGAACTAAAGATCCAATAATAAACATCCCAAGAATTGATGCCCCTTGTGTGATTTTTCCTAGTAAACCACCTGATAAGTCTTGAGCAATAGAGGTACCAACTTTATAACCAAATTCTTGTGTATACCATAGAAATGCCATACGAATAATATTCCATGCAAAGAAAAACAATAATGGTCCAACAATATTTCCACTCAAGGCTAAAGAGGCTCCAAGAGCTCCTAATATTGGTCTAAGAGTAAACCAGAATACTGGATCACCTACACCAGCTAAAGGACCCATCATTCCGACCTTAACACCTTGAATTGCGGTATCATTAATATCGGCACCATTAGCTCTTTCTTCTTCTAATGCTAATGTAACTCCCATAACAGGGGCTGATACATAAGGATGAGTATTATAGAACTCTAAATGTCTTTTTAAAGCTGATACTCGATCCTCTTTATTTGAATATAACTTTTTAATAGCTGGAATAATCGAATAACACCAACCACCATTTTGCATACGTTCATAGTTCCAAGAACCTTGAAGGAACTGATGACGCCAAGCAACTGCAATACGATCTTTTTTTGATAATTTAATTTTTTCTGCCATTGTTTCTTTCCTCCTCCAAGATTTTAATAATCATTTAATATGTCTCCTAATGGATCACCAGTACCTGAGCCGTTTCCTCCATTAGAACCACCATTTTCTTTTAATCCTAAGTATATTAACGCTAAAGCAACACCAATTGCACCTAATGCAATTAAAGTTAATTCGCCAATTGCTGCTAAAACAAACCCTAGAGCAAAGAATGGCCAAGTTTCTCTTGTAGACATCATATTAATAACCATTGCATAACCTACTGCAGCTACCATTCCACCACCTACAGTCATACCACCAGATAACCAAGCTGGCATTTGGTTTAATGCGTTAGTAACTACTGAGGCTGGTACAACACAAAGTGCGGCTGCAGGAATAGCACTACGTACACCTTGTAATAAGATTGCTAAAATTTGCCACATTTCAATAGCACGAATATTACCCTTTTCAGCAGCACTATCCATGAAATGAACCATTGGGATCGTAATAGTACGACAAATCATTGTTAAGAATAAACCAGCAACAGATAAAGGTACTGCAACTGCAATTGCTGTTGAAATCGCTGTTTGTACATCAGTTGTTCCACCTTCTAAACCAAGAACCATAATAATGGCTGATGCTACTGATGCTAACGCTGCATCTGGTGCAACTGCTGCACCAACATTTGCCCAACCAAGAGCAATCATTTGAAGTGAACCACCTAGAATAATTCCTTCTGATAAGTGACCACTTACTAAACCAATTAAAGTACATGCCACTAGCGGCTGATGAAATTGAAATTCATCCAATATTCCTTCCATCCCAGCTAGCAAGGCAATTATAACAATTAAAATTATTGTAATTATAGACATTATAATTCCTCCCTTTTCTAACCCTTATTTAATTCGGCTTTTGCCTTTTTAAGAAGATTATCAATATTTTCATTAGAATCACTTGGTACCTTACGTACATTAAACACAATTCCTTTAGTCTTAAGTTTTTCAATTGTTTCTACATCATCTTTATCCATAGCAATTGCTTTATTAACAACTACTTTACCAATTGAATGAGCCATAGAACCGATATTTAATTCTTTAATATCAACTCCACCCTCAACTGCCCGAAGTGCATCTTGCGGTGTTTCAAATAACAACATTGCTTTTGTATTACCAAAGCGTGGGTCTTTAGCAACCTGAATCATTTTATCAATTGGGACAACGTTAGCCTTTACACCCGGTGGAGCAGCTTGTTCAATCATCTTCTTACGTAAATTATCACGTGATACTGAATCAGATACAACAATAATTCGATTAGGTTGTGTTGTTTTTGTCCAAGTTGTTGCTACTTGTCCATGTAATAGTCGTGTATCTACACGTGCCAAAACATACTTGATATGTCCATCACCAATTACAGTACCTTCTGGAATAGCACCTTGTGATTGACTTTTTTGCTCTGTAACAACTTCATTTTTCTTTGGTTCTAATGATTCTGGACGAGTCTTAACGCCCTCTCTAGAAACCTCTGTGATATGTGTTGCAATTTCATGAGCAGATTCCATAGATAAACGTGAAGCATATGCCTCAATTAACATAGGTAAATTTAAACCGGTTACGATTGCCCATTTATCTTCATGACCATCAATTAAGCCATTAGCTTGATTAAATGGTGTTCCACCCCATAAATCAACCATAAACAATACTTCATCTTGGTTTTCAAAGCTAGCAATAGCTTTTTCCATCTTTGCTCTAAGATCATCTGGTCCTTCACTTGGCTGTAATGTAACTGCTACTACATTTGCTTGGTCACCAAAAATCATTGATCCGGATTGCAAAATTCCATTTGCGAATTCACCATGACTAGCAAGAATAATTCCTACCATTATAATTTCCTCCCTTTCTTTTAAATACTTAATAATGCAAAAAAGCAGACATAACTATTTCTAAATATAAGATATTTAATCTAAAAAACATTAAAATCTTTTATTAAAATAGTTATTGCCTGCCTAACAGTTACACACTATAAAGTATTCAATTTGCACAATCATAATATCATTTATAATAAGCATCTGTCAAGAACTGATTAAAAAATTTATTGTTTCAAAATATAATTACTGAATATTAGATAATATTCTTTCTAAATGTAACGCTAGATAACCAACTTCACACTCTGGCAACTCTTTTTTCAAAACCTTAGATAATGCTTTACACATATTACATGCTTGTTCATATGCAAAAGGAAACTTATCTTTAGTAAATTCACTAATATCCATTTGTAACTTCTCATTAGAATTTACTCTCAATATTAAAAACTTGATATGATTCATTAATCTAACATAAGAAATTGATTGAACATCAATTACTATATTTAAATCCTTTTGTAATTTAATGATCCCCTCATGAATTACTCGTGTTGCTTCCATTGATTCAGCTACTTGATTAGATGAAATTGCAGAATGGATATGCAGTGTTATAAATCCCACTTCATCTTCATTAATTGTTTTAGATACAAATTTTTTTATTACATCACGCCCCATTAAAGCAACTTCATATTCATCTGGAAATAATAATCTTATATCATTAATAAATGGATTTGAAGGCATAATATTTTCTTCCATCCGTTTAATTGCAAAATATATATGATCAGCTAATGGTAATAAAATATCATTATCAACTTTTCCAAATTTTTGGATTGCAAGCTTTATTATCTCAGATGCTATCTCTAAATAGATTGGATCTATATAATTAATAATATCATTGGATTTTCTATTATCATTATATCCTTTTTGCATTAAATATTTTTTAGCATTCCTTGGTATTTCAAAACGGTCATTAGCTTTTTTTGCAAAACCAATTCCCTTATACATTATAATAACTTCTTCATTTTCGTTATTAGCTAAAATAGTGTTATTATTTAATACCTTGACAACCGTATACATATTATATTTCCCTCTCTTAATTAACTAAGTATCTTTAAAATTGTAACCCCTCTTTTCATTTCTCCATAATTTTTTTCAATCTTTAAACCATCTTCCATTTTAGTAATTACCAAAACGATTTGATCACTAGTTGCATTTTCTTGAATATACTCTAAATCAGCATTTAATATCAAATCTCCCTTATTAATTCTTTGATTGATTTTAACTAACACATCAAATCCCCTACCATTTAAATTAACTGTATTAGTTCCAAAATGTAATAATAATTCACATCCATTATCTAGCCTTATCCCTACTGCATGTTTTGTTGGATAAATCATTGTTACTACACCATTACAAGGTGACACAATTAATCCATTATATGGCTTAATTATAACCCCATCACCCATAAGTTTATGTGAAAATATCTGATCACATGATGATTCTATTGGCATTACTTCTCCATCTACAACATTTCCCAACTCTATACATGATTGATTATACACTATTTCCTCTTTATATTCATCATATTCCACAGGTACATTTAACAAATATTCATCTAATTTAGTTTTTATAGATGATGCCTTTGGTCCATAAATTATTTGTACACTATTACCTTGTGTGACTATTGCTGCAGCTCCAGATTGTTTCAATAAACCCTCGTTTAGTTTTGTATTATCATTAATTGTAGCCCGTAATCTAGTAATACAACAATCTAAATCATTAAAATTATCTCTTCCTCCTAATCCTCTGATAATAAGTTGTGATTGTTTATCAATGATATTTTTATTATCACCTAAATTAGGTTTTTTAAAAACTAATAATTTATTATTAGAATCTCTACCTGGTGTCTTTAAATCAAATTTTTTAATTAAATATTTAAAACTAAAATAATATAGGAAAAAATATATTATTCCAATTGGAATCACTAATATCCAATTTGTTTTACTATTACCCTGAAGTACTCCAAAAACAATAAAGTCAATTAATCCCCCAGAAAAAGTCAAACCTATTGCTATATTAAATATATGAGCAATCATATAAGCACTTCCCGCCAATAAAACTTGAACCCCAAATAATAAAGGAGCTGCAAATAAAAATGAAAACTCAATAGGCTCAGTAATTCCTGTTAAAATGCTAGTTAAAGCAGCTGAAAGAAAGAGACTGCCTATGGCTTTTTTCATCTCTGGTTTAGCTGTATGATACATTGCTAAAGCCGCACCAGGAAGACCAAATATCATAAAAATAAATTCACCTGTGAAATATTTAGTAGCTTCGCTACTAAAATGTAATATATTGGGATCTGCTAGTTGGGCAAAAAATATATTTTGTCCTCCATATACCATAACATCATTTACAACCATAGATCCTCCAATAGCAGTTTGCCAGAATGGTAAATAAAATACATGATGTAAGCCAAAAGGTACTAATAATCTTTTTATAACTCCATAAACAAAAGTACCAAAATATCCCGATGTAGAAACAAATTTTCCTAATACAAAAATTGCATTTTGGATAAATGGCCATATATAAAACATTAATATTCCTACAAATAAAAAAGCTATTGTAGATATAATTGGAATAAAACGTTCTCCTTCAAAAAAAGATAAAACACTAGGTAACTGAATTTGATAAAATCGATTATGTAAAAAGCTGACTCCCAAACCAACTATTATTCCACCAAATACCCCCATCTCTAACGAGAGTATCCCACAAATAGATGTAATAGTTCCATCTAATACATTTGAGCTAACTACTTGATTATCTATAATTGCACCACTTAACGTTAACATACCGTTAATAGTTGTATGCATTACAAAAAATGCAATAACAGCAGAAATAACCGCTACTTCTTTTGCTTTTTTTGCCATTCCTAAGGCTACTGCAGCAGCAAAGATAATAGGCAGGTTATTAAAAAAAGCACTTCCTACCTTAGTTAAAATAGTTAAAAAATCATTTAAAAATGTCCCCTTCCCTAAAACTGCTTCTAAATGTAATGTAGAAATTGTTGTACTACTAGTTAACGAACTCCCAATACCTAAAAATAAACCTGCAATCGGTAATACCGCGATTGGTAACATAAAGCTACGCCCAATTCTTTGTAAAACACTAAAGATTTTTGCTTTCATGCTGACCTCCATTCAATATATCTATAATTATTGATTTAAAAATACCTCTAGCTTATTACATTTATAATAGTCAGCTAGCACAGTTTATGTCAACAAAAATTATTGGTAATGTAAAAAATAGAGGCAATAAATTTTTGCCTCAATTTCACTAATATTATCTACCTTATATTAAAATCCAACCAGATTTCATATTTTAATTGCTGGCTTACCATACTTTTTACAATAAATATATCCAGCAATCCCAACAACTACAAAAGCAATCGAAACTAACTGTGCAGTTCTTAATCCCATTACATATAAGCTATCTGTTCTTAGACCCTCTATAAAAAATCTAAAAATTCCATACCAAATAAAATAACTAAAGAATTGTTCTCCCTGTTTAGTTTGAATTTTACGAATCACAAAATAAATAATTAAAAACCCCACTATATTAGCTAATGACTCATATAAAAAGGTAGGATGATAATACTGTCCATTTATATGCATTCCCTCAATTATAAAGTTTGGTAAATGTAGTGATTGTAAAAAATCTAAACTTACCGGTCCACCAAAAGCTTCTTGATTAAAAAAGTTTCCCCATCGACCTAGTGCCTGTGCAATCAATACACCTGGCATGATTGCATCAGCAGCAACCATAAAATCTATTTTATGCTTTTTAAAATACCACCAGCTAAATACTAATCCAACAAATATACCACCCTGAATTGCTAATCCACCATGTCTAAACATGATAATTTCAATTGGATTATTTGCATAGAGTTCATTCCACATAAAAATAACATACCAAATTCTAGCTCCAATTACCCCAGTAATCATTAATCCAAAGAAATAATCAGATAAAACCTCTTTATCAAGGCCCATTTTTTTAAAATTATATTGGCCTATTTTATAAGCTATAACAGCTCCAGTAATAATGCAGATTGCATACCATGCAATTGAAAACGAACCAATTTGTATAAATGTCTTACCATCAGGAAAAAAAGTCATATTTTACCCCTTATTTTTATCAATATTTTTTAAAATTCGATCAACAAACTCTTTACTAGAATCAACACCATATTCTCGTAACCGCATATTCATAACCGCAGCTTCAATAATCACTGACATACTTCGTCCGCTTGATACTGGTACAACAATCTTTGGAATCTTAACTCCTAAAATTTCTTCTGTAGAATCATTTTCTTCTACCCCAACTCGAGTATATTCACGTGAGGGTACCCAACGATCTAATTGAATTATTAAATCTACTTTATCTTTATCTAAAATCGAACTAATACCAAACATTTTAGAAACATCAATTACCCCAATACCACGAATTTCTAATAAATTAGTAAGTACTTCAGGAGCTTTTCCCACAATACTTTGACCTAAATGATATAATTCTACAGCATCATCTGCAACAAGTAAGTGTCCTCTTTTTACTAATTCTAGTGCTATTTCAGATTTTCCTATTCCACTATCGCCTTTAATAATAACACCTTTTCCATAAATATTCAAAAATACTCCATGTATTAATGTCTCCGGAGCTAAAGCTTCATCAAGAATATTAGTTAACTCGATTGAAACTCTACCTGTTGCAGATTCAGTTACAAAGATTGGAAAATCTTTTTTTCTAGCTATTTCGATTAAGATAGCTGGACATTCATTTCCTTTAGCAATAATTATGCATGGTACTTCATCATTAATTAAGAAAGGAAAGATTTCACGTTGTCTTTCTTCAGACATTTCATTAATAAACGCTGATTCTTTATCACCAAAAATGATTATTCGACGAAAATCACTATGTTTAAAAAAACCTGCTAATTCAAATCCTGGTCGATTTATTTCAGCTACATAAATTGGTCTTTCTAATGCTTTTTCATCACCAGTAACTTGAACATAATGGTCTTTGTTTAATATTTCACCAATTGTAATTGACTTTGGCATTACTTTATCCTCCCTATAAGATTTTCTTTAAAAAACTTCCAGTATAACTTTCACTGCATTTAGCAACCTTTTCCGGTGTTCCAGCAACAACTATTGTACCACCGCCATCGCCACCTTCAGGACCTAAATCAATAATATAATCAGCCACTTTAATGACATCTAGATTATGCTCAATAATAATTACTGAATCTCCTTGATCAACGATTCGTTGTAATACTTCAATCAATCTAGCAACATCATTACTATGTAAACCTGTTGTAGGTTCATCAAGAATATACACTGTTTTACCAGTTGCTTTTTTCTGTAATTCACTAGCTAGCTTAACACGTTGTGCTTCTCCTCCAGATAATGTAGTTGCACTTTGTCCTAATTTAATATATCCTAAACCAACATCTTGTAAAGTCTGTAACTTATTTTTTATCTTAGGCAGGTTGTTAAAAAATTCAACTGCATCTTCTATTGTCATTTCTAAAACGTCATAAATATTTTTATCCTTATATGTAACTTGTAAAGTTTCTTCATTATATCTTTTACCTCCACATTGTTCACATGGAACATAAACATCAGGTAAAAAATGCATAGAAATACGTTTTAAACCATCTCCTTGACAAGCCTCACAACGTCCACCTTTTACATTAAAGCTAAATCTTCCTTTATCATATCCTCGCATTTTAGCTTCATTTGTTTGTGCAAATAAATCGCGAATATCATCAAATACCCCTGTATATGTAACAGGATTAGAACGTGGTGTTCTACCAATTGGATCTTGACTTACTTCAATAACTTTATCAATATTTTCTAAACCTAAAATAGCTTTATGTTTACCAGGCTTTTCTTTTGAGCGGTAAATCTTCGCCATCATTGCTTTACCCATGATTTCATTAACTAGTGTACTTTTTCCACTACCAGATACCCCTGTTACTACAGACATGCATCCTAATGGAAATTTAACATTAATATTTTTTAAATTATTCTCTTGGGCTCCTTTGATTTGAATAAAATTACCATTTCCTTTTCTTCTTTTGCTTGGTACATCAATTTTTAATCGCCCTGATAAATACTGTCCTGTAATTGATTTCTTACACTCCATTACTTCTTGAGGTGTTCCAGCAACAATTACCTCTCCTCCATGAACTCCTGCGCCAGGACCGATATCAACGATGTAATCACTTGCTCTCATCGTATCTTCATCATGTTCAACTACTAGTACACTATTACCAAGATCTCTTATATTATGTAAAGTTGCAATTAATTTATCATTATCACGCTGATGTAACCCAATTGACGGTTCATCTAAAACGTATAATACGCCTGTTAGTCTTGAACCAATTTGGGTAGCTAAACGAATTCGTTGTGCTTCTCCCCCTGAAAGACCACCCGCCTTTCTTGACAAAGTTAAATATCCTAATCCTACATCATTTAAGAATCCTAAACGATCTTTGATTTCTTTTAAAACTAAATGTGCAATTTTTTCTTCATAATCATTTAACTTTAATTCATTAACAAATTTTAAAGCTTGTCTAATTGACATATCTGTAAACTCACTTAGATTCAACCCACCTACTCGAACACTAAGTACTTGATCATTTAATCTTCTACCATTACATGTTGGGCATGTGTGCTCTGCCATAAATGAAGCATACCATTCTTTAGACCATGATGACGTAGTTTCTTCAAACCTTCTTTTTATTAAAGTTTTAACCCCTTCAATAGGTTTTGTTGTTTTAGAAACATTTCCACTACTCGATACTATTTGATAAGTTATTGGTTTATCAGAACCATCTAAAATAATTCTCAATTCTTTTTTAGTAAAATCTTTTAATGGTTTATCCAAATCAATCTTATATGTTTTACATAATACCAAAAATCTTTGCCATTCGATTCGATCTGTACCAACAGATGTTTTAAAATAACGAATTCCACCCTGATTTATACTTAAACTCCAATCAGGAATCAATAAATCATCATCAACTTCATTTTTTATTCCTAATCCTCGACAATCTGGACAAGCACCAAGTGGATTATTAAATGAAAATAAACGAGGTTCTAATTTAGGAACACTAAATCCACAAATAGGACAAGCTAAATGTTCTGAAAATAACGCTTCACTACCATCACTTAAATTAGAAACAATAACTTCCCCACCTGTCAATTTCAATCCAACTTCTAATGAATCTATTAATCGGCTACGGTATCCCTCTTTTTTTACAATTCTATCAATTACAACATCAATATTATGTTTCTTATTTTTGTCAAGCTCGATACCTTCATCTAATAATTTAACTTCTCCATCAACTTGTATTCTAATATAACCATCTTTTAATAAATCTTCAAATAGGTCTTTAAAAGTTCCCTTTTGATTTTTTACTACACGTGCTAACACTTGTAATTTACTTCCATCAGGATACCTCTCAATTGTATCCGCCATCTGTTTAATTGTTTGTGATTCAATTATCGTATTATGTTCTGGACAATAAGCTTTTCCAATTCTAGCATATAATAATCTCAAATAATCAAATATTTCAGTAACTGTTCCTACTGTAGAACGGGGATTATTTGATGTTGTTTTTTGATCAATCGCTATTGCTGGTGAAAGTCCTTCTATACTATCGACATCAGGCTTTTCCATATTTCCTAAAAACTGCCTTGCATATGCACTTAATGACTCTACATAGCGTCGCTGTCCTTCCGCATAGATAGTATCAAATGCTAAAGAAGTTTTTCCAGAACCTGATAACCCTGTCATAATTACAAGTTTATTTTTAGGTATCTCAAGATTAATATTTTTTAAATTATTTTCTCTAGCGCCTTTAATGATTAGTTTATCATTTTCCATATCTTACCTACCTTTTATCATCTTTAAAATTGATGCTTTATCTTGACCTTTTAATTGTAGATCATAAGCCCAATCTAGTAATTCTTGATACTTTGATGACTGCTCAATTCCTAATAATTTAAGATCATTACCATCAATTAACGGTAATTGCGCAACCGTTCCTAACTGAACCATCTTTTTTTTCATAACAAAATCAAAATGATTTATATTTTCATGTTCATCTTTATATCTTCCTAGTTTATCACATTTTGTAATTAAAATTAAGTCCTGAATACTAACTATTCCATCTATTCCTTTTAAAATTTTAAAATAACTATAATCCTTTGCTCCATTTCTAACCATATTCATTAAATGCATATGATATAAAATAATCGTTTTAATATACTTCTGTAATTTTTTATCTGGTATAAGTGATTTTAGTTGTTGATTAAAAATTTTAACGCCTGCCTCATTATACTTGGGAGCATGACCCTCTTTAGTTGTTACTAATGGTTTTCCTATATCATGTAATAATGCTCCCCACATAAAGCCTAAAGGATTAGCTGTTTTATGTTTGCATAATGCCGCTAAATCGATAACTAATAAAGTATGTCGCCATACATCTCCTTCTGGATGATAATCTAATCTTTGCATGGTTTCAGATAGTACATCTAAACAAGGTAAAATAGCTTTTATTTCTTTTAAAAAGGTTAAGCCAATTGAAGGACGATTACTCAATAATAATTTATTGTATTCATTAAATACCCGCTCATTACTCAAGCTATTTAATAATCCCTTACCAGCCATTTCCTTACATATTTTTTTTGTATTTGGTTCAATACAAAAGTCAAGCCTCGAAGCAAACTGGGCTAGTCTTAGAACCCTCAAAGGATCTTCTGAAAATGTTTTTTCATTTACCATTCGCAAAGTTCGTTTGTTTAAATCTTCAATCCCATGAAAATAATCATAAAGTTTACCTGTTTTAACTTCATACATCAAGGCATTGATTGTTAAATCACGTCTTGAAGCAGCTTTCTTAAAATCAAGATTTTTATCAACTTCAATCTCAAAATCCTGATGATATTTTCCAACCTTAGTCTCAGTTCGAGGAAGTGCAAAATCATAATTTGGTAAAATATCTAATTTTAAAATACCAAATGATTTACCAATACAATTTACATGTCCATAATTGCTTAGTATATTCTCTAACTGTTCAACAGTCAAACCATATACTTCAATATCTACATCATGATAATCAACATTTCCATAAACTAACATATCACGAACTATTCCACCAACAAGAAAAACACTCCCTCCTTTTTCATCAACATCTTTGAAAATATTTTTAACAAGAGGAGGAAATCTATAATTACTTTTCACCTTGAAGCTCCATAATTATATCTCTAAGTTCCATAGCCCTTTCAAAATCTAGTATTTTTGCAGCATCTTTCATTTGTTTCTCTAGTTCATGAATCATTACCTGTTTATCTTTCTTACTAGCCTTGCGTCCTTTTTTAACTAAGCTAGCTGCATCATCAATAACTTCTTGTCCCCTAATTGCATCACGAATTTCTTTATGAATAGTCGTTGGAATAATATTATGCTCTTTATTATACGCATCTTGTATTTTACGACGACGATTTGTTTCCTCAATTGCATAGGCCATTGAGTCAGTAATTTTATCACCATACATAATAACTTCACCATTACTATTACGAGCAGCTCGACCAATAGTTTGAATTAAAGAGCGGTTACTTCTTAAAAACCCTTCTTTATCAGCATCAAGAATGCAAACCAAACTTACCTCTGGCAAATCCAATCCTTCTCTAAGTAAGTTGATTCCTACTAAGACATCATATTTACCTAAACGTAAATCTCTTAATATTTCTGTTCTTTCTAATGTTTTAGTATCACTATGTAAATATGCTACTTTTATCCCTAATTCTTTTAAATATGCACTAAGATCTTCAGCCATTCTTTTAGTTAAAGTAGTTATTAAAACTCTTTCATTACGATCCTGACGAATCTTAATTTCACTAATAATATCATCTATTTGCTCTTTAGTTGGCCGTACTTCTATTTTAGGATCGAGTAATCCTGTTGGTCGAATGATCTGTTGTACAACTTGATTATTTACATTTTCTAATTCATAATCTCCAGGAGTAGCTGATACATAAATTACTTGATTAATTATTTTTTCAAATTCTTCAAATCTTAATGGTCGATTATCTAAAGCACTTGGTAACCTAAATCCATATTCAACAAGTGTTTCTTTACGTGAGCGATCTCCATTATACATACCTCTTACTTGAGGTAACATAACATGACTTTCATCTACAATCATTAAAAAATCTTTTGGAAAATAATCAATTAGAGTATATGGTCTTTGGCCTTCTTTACGTCCATCAATATGACGAGAATAATTTTCTATTCCAGGACACATTCCTACTTCTTTTAACATCTCTACATCATGTCGAGTTCTTTGGTCTAAACGTTCATATTCTAATAATTTAGTTTCATTTTTAAATTCTCTTAATCTTTGTTCTAACTCCGTAGTGATTGTATTACATGCTTTTAATATTTGTTCTTTTTTAGTAACATAGCCATAGGCTGGGTAAATTGTATATGTATTATATGCTCCTAAAACATGTCCAGTTAATGGATCCACTTCTGTAATTCTTTCAACTGTATCACCAAATAACTCAATTCTAATTAACCAGCTTTCAGTATGCCCAGGTACAATTTCAA
Source organism: Thomasclavelia sp. (assembly GCF_047249845.1). Lineage (GTDB taxonomy): Bacteria > Bacillota_I > Bacilli_A > Erysipelotrichales > Coprobacillaceae > Thomasclavelia. Next base: position 24,065 of record NZ_JBKTWO010000026.1, on the reverse strand, counting down.
TTACATCACCTCTCACCCTAAAAGTTCCTTTAGTTTGCTCAATATCATTACGTTGATATTGACGATCGACTAAATATGTAAGCAGTTCTTTACGATCAATTTCCTGCTCAACACGTAATGCAAAAATCATTTCTTTATACTGTTCAGGGTTACCAAGCCCATATATTGAAGCTACTGATGCTACAACAATTACATCTTCACGTTCAATTAAAGAATTCATTGCAGCACTTCTAAGCATTTCGATTTCGTAATTTGTTTTAGCATTTTTATCTATATATAAATCTCGGCCAGGAATATAAGCTTCCGGCTGATAAAAATCAAAGTTTGATATAAAGTATTCAACTCTATTTTCAGGAAAAAATTCTTTTAATTCTGAATATAATTGTCCTGCTAAAGTTTTATTATGTGCTAGAACAAGTGTTGGCTTATTAACAGCAGCTATTACATTAGAAACTGTAAATGTCTTTCCTGTACCAGTTCCTCCAAGTAAAACCTGTTCTTTCTTTCCTGCTTTAATACCTTCTACTAACTGTTCAATTGCTTCTACCTGATCTCCCATCGGTTTAAAGGGAGAGACTAGTTTAAATTGATGCATTTTTACACCTCCTATAGGTCTTTTCTATTATATCAAGAAAATAACCAAGTTAAAAGAATTATACCCATGACAATAAAAAACATAACAGTTATTATCTGCTATGTTTTTACTCCATTATTTCAATTAACTTTTTATATTGATAATCGTTACTTGGATCATTAATATAAATAATTACTTTACTTATTAACATATTTTTATCATTATCATTATAAATACCATCAACAGTTAGATTATTTGCACTTTCAAATTGTTTTAAAGCCTCTACAGTATCACTAGAAAAATAACCATCTTCTCTTTTACAATCATAACCTAAAATCTTTAATGATTTTTGCATTGCTAAAACTCTTTCATCTACACAATCATAACTTAAATCTTTATCAACCGTTTTTGTCGATATATCACTAACATCTATATTTTCAACTAAATAATCAGGTGTTAAACCTTCTTCATTAATCCATTTTCCACTTGGTAACAACCATCTTGCATATGTATACTTTAATACTGAGCCATCACTCAACTGTTTTTGTGTTTGTGCTGTACCTTTTCCATATGTTTGAGAACCAACCAATTTAAAATCACATAACTCTTGCAATGTTCCTGCTACTACTTCTGAAGCTGATGCAGTTTGATCATCCACTAAGATGTAGTTATTAGCAAAGCTATACTTTTTCCCGTCACTTGCTTTAGTCTTTTGAACAGCCCCATTTTTTTCTTTTATTTGATAAATAGTTTTCCCCTCATCGACAAAAAGATTTAAAACTTCATTAGCAGCAACAAGATAACCGCCTCCATTACCTCGTAAATCAATAACTACATTACTAACTTGTTCATCTACAAACAATTCTAAAAACTTCTCAACTTCCTCTCCAGTAGTACTACCAAATGTGCTAATTCCAATATAGCCAAATTTTTTACCATTTTCTTCCTTTATTTCACCATTTACCGCTGTTTCTACATTTCCCCGTTCAACATCGACTGTAAATACTTTTTCACCTCTAGTAACAGTAAGTTTTACATTCGTACCAGCATCACCTCTAACAAGATTTTTAACCTCATCTGCATTTTTTCCAGCAATATTAGTATCATCAACATTAGTAACAATATCTCCTACTTGTAAACCGCTTTTACTTGCTGGACTTTTTTGATACACTTTTGTAATAATAATTCCATTATTTAAAGCTGTATATGCTACACCTATTCCATCAAAATTACCATCTACACTTTGATTAAAAGCAACTGATTGCTCAAAAGTAAAATATGACGAATGAATATCTCCTAATGAATTTACTAATGCAGCAATAGAGTTACCCTCAATATCTACTTTATTATCATTAGGATTATACCAATAATTATTTAAAATTTCATAAGCTTCATCTAATACTGTAGTATCTACATTTCCGTTTTTAAAATTAGAATCTGTTTTTTTAATTACATAGCCAGAAACAAAACCAATTCCTAAACAAATAATCATTAATATAATGAATATAGTCTCTTTAAAATGATTTTTCTTAATTGGTTTTTTTATTTTTTGATTTGGTTGAATAAAGTCTTCCATGATTACACCTCACATTACTATATTCTAGCATATTATCTAAACAATTTTTAGTAAAAAATAAAAAAAACATTATTCTTGATAATTAAAAAAGTATGATAATAAATTATCATACCCATTTCTATTCTATATATTCTATTTCTACTCCTAACGGATATTCCTTAGCAAAATTATAATACCAAGAAATAGTAGCAACACTAAATAAAAAATATATTCCCAAAATAATAAACAATATTTTATAAGCTTTTTTAATATATATACTAGCTATAATTAATGCAATAATAGAAAATAATAATCCTAGCCATAAACAATTACCTAGATTTGACCATCCAACAATATTATACTCATCCCTTAAACACCCATAATGATAAAGTAAATATATATGAATTACGCTTAAAATAATTGTTATAATTATAAATATTTTTTTATATTTCATCTTTTTAGCTCCTCTAAAGATATTGATTTAAATTCTCTACATATTTATTAGTTTTACGATATAAAACATAGTAACCTATTATTAAAAGCATTATATATACAGCTAATAATATAATTAAGAAAGTTTTATTTTCAATTATATTTCCAATAATACAAAACACTAATTCTGTGATAAAAGTAAAGCATGTGTGTAATATAATCTGATTAACCATGGGTTTACTTAAATCTTCTAACAGTGTACAAAATGATATACTTAACATCCCGATTATTCCACACAATATATATTGAATAAGTATGTTGGTATTTACATCTATTGTAAAAGCAAAACTATTAAAATATTCTAATTTAGATTGAGTTAATAAACGGTATATAATCAACAATGTATTTGCCATAAATACCCCAAGTGGAAAACCAACAATAAACCTAATTATCTGCTTTTTCATATTATCCCTCAATTCTTTTCTTTACAATTCCAAGATATCTTCTCGAAATATATAATTTTATATTATTTTTTAAAACTATTGCAACTGTTTTAATCCCTTCTCTTTTAAATGATTGAATATATTGCTTATTTACAATTTGGCAATTTGAAATTCGTATGAATGAGTCGTTTAGTATTATTTCCAGCTCATATAAGCGATATTTAAGAAGATATTCTCTATTGTTACAGCTCGCATAAACTTTATTATTACTTGTATAAATATATAATATCTCATTTTGATTTAAAAAGACTATTTCATCACGATAATAACCTTTAATTTGATCATTTAACATATTAAGATATTCTACAAGTTCTTTTCCTTTTATCTCATTATCAGTATATATTAATATTTCACATTCCTGATAAGAATCATCTTTAATAACCTTAATTTTCATAATTACCTCCCTAATGATTGTATAGTAATAATTACTAAAAATCATTATTTTATTATAACTGGTACTATATTTTTAATAGGTGGTTCAATATTCTTGCTAATACATAAAATAGGATTCTAATTAGAATCCTATTTTATGTATTAATTATTCTATTTAAATTTTGATAATAACCTAATCATCGTTTCAGTTGCTTCATATAATTCTTGTTGTTCTGAATAACTTAATTTTGTTTCAATCTGCAAATCAAGAACAGTACCATCGAAATGACTTGTTTTTAAAAAATTTTTAGCATTATCTGTTAAATTTATTAAAATCTTGCGACGATCTGAGTTATCAACTAATCTATCGACAAAATGTTCATTATAAAGTTTATCTATTAATTGTGTTGCCTGTTGTTTTGATAATTTCAAGTTTTTTGCTATTTCTGACATTGTTAATGGCCCAAATTTGCCTAGTGTTACTAAGCAAAAATATGATTCATAACTAATTTTCGGATATTTTTGTGTTTTTTTTAAAGGCTTTTCGATTTTATAATGCCAATATGCTAATAATCGTATTAAATTATTAACAATTTCTTTGTGTTTCATATCTTCCTCCGTATACTTGACATTTTAATTTATTGTTACTAAAATATAGTAAATAATTATTTACTATTATTGTTTATTTTTTTATATAGTACATGAATTATCTTAAGAAATCAAGTTTATAGAAAGGCTTTGATATGATGACATTTAAAAATAAATATCCTAGATGCTATTTGATTTTATTTAACGCTTTCCGTTTTATTATTAATATTAGTTTTGTATATATTTTTCAATTGCTTTTTGGTGTTGAAAATATTTTACCTGGTGTTGCAATTAGTGTAGGATTCACCATGTTACCAACTAATGATTTTGGCTTACGTCCATGGACCATGTTTTTCATAACTGTTTTACTGTATACACTTAGTGGCTTTATCGCACAGTCAGCTTTAATACCAATTTTCCCTGCTTTTATTATTAACTTTTTGTTTGTCATTCTAATTATCCTTTTAATCAATGAGCCACAAATCTTAAAATCAAATATCACTTTTTTACTTTGTTTTGTGTTTGCGCAATCTACTCCTGTTTCTTGGCAACATTTTAATATGCGGTTTATTTCATTATTAGCTGGTTCATTATTTGTAGGTATCTGTATAATAATTAACTGGTACCGTAAAGGTTATGGAAAAAACGGCAGAAATTTAAAAGAACAAATTTTATTGTGTCAAAAAAATAGAAGTTATATGTTTCGAATGGCGTTTGGAATATCAATTGCAATGATGATTGGAATGATATTGGAATTAAAAAAACCATTATGGATTAGCATTGTTGTTATGTCTTTAACCCAATTAGAATTTAATGAAACTATTGAACGAATAAAACACCGTTTTATTGGCACTATGATTGGTGTGACTTTATTTTTTATATTTTTTCAGATAATTATTCCATCTCAATATGCAATAATTGTTGTTATGCTTCTTGGTTACATTGGCTTCTTTTTACCTGATTATAAATACAAACAAATTATTAATGCTATTAGTGCACTCAATGCTTCACTAGTTCTTTTGGATACAAAAACTGCAATTGAAAGTCGAATCATCTGTTTAATTAATGGTATTATAATTGTATTAGCTATTTATTATATGACTAGGATTATTCGTCATATTATTATTTCTTTAAACCAACATAAATTAATAAACTGAAACAGAGGTTATTTAATAGTTTCTGCTTTTATATTTTAATTCATAAATTCATTTATGCCTTTAACAATTCCAATTGCTATTTTATTTTGATAATCATTATTAGATAACAAGTTATCCTCTTCAGAATTAGAAATAAATCCCATTTCAACTATTGTTACTGGTACTTGACACCAGTTAATCCCACTCATTGTATCATTTATCATAACACCTCGATTTTTAGCTTTCGTAATATCGCATATATTGTCTAAAACATATTTGGATAATAACTGTGAAGCATCCGAAATCTGACTGCAGAAACGATTATTATTAGATGGAGCTATTGTTAGAGCACCTCTAGTATTGCTAGAATCATCACTATTGCAATGTAAACGAATAAATGCATCTGCATTATTTTCATTAGCAATTTTAGCTCTTTCACTATTTGATATATCAACATTTTGATTTGTTCGCACCATAATTACTCTATAACCGCTATCTTCTAATTTTTCCTTTAATTTTAATGCAACTTCTAGATTTATTTGCGATTCTAATCTTCCTGTAGCAATTCCTGTTGCCCCACTTGTAACTTTAGCTTTCATTTTCGTTGCCCCTGGACCAATTGGTTCTTGTTCATTATTACCATAACGTTGATGTCCAGCATCAATTACAATTAATTGCCCTTTCCCTGTTAATGGTAATTTATCTGATGGATTAATTGCAGGTATAACGGGTTCAATTTTTTCACCTTGTTTTTTTTCTACACCACTATGTTGTTGTTCTATGACCTTTGTTTTAATAACAACTTTCTCTATCTGCTTTTCTTGGTTACAACCAGTTATGAAAAATAAAATTAGGAAAACACTAAGTAGTTTTTTCACCTTACCACCCGCTTTCCTAATTATTATACCATCAATTATTAATAATTGCCTCTAATTCACTGCTTATAACTTCTTTTAACATTTTACAACTCTTATCAAATTTATGTTGATCAACATTATTCAAATGTAGAGGCATGATTTTTGAGATTCCCTGACGATTAATAATTGCTGGAACTCCAATATACAATCCCTCTTGTTTAAACTCTCCTTGTTGATATGCTGATACTGTTAATACTGCATTTTCATTACCAAAAATAGCACTTATTAAACGATTTAATGATAATCCAATTCCATAATAAGTAGCATTTTTTCTTTTGATTATTTCATATGCAGCCTGTTGAACTTCCTTATAGATCTTATGCATTTCATTCATATCAATATTCATTTCAACAATATATTCCATCATACTTTTACATCCAATATAAGTATTCATCCAAGGTACAAATGATGAATCACCATGTTCTCCTAATATATATGCATGAATGTTAGTTGAAGCAACATTTAAATATTCACTTAGTAAATATCTAAGTCTTGCTGTGTCTAAAATCGTCCCGCTTCCTATGACACGATTAGTTGGTAATTTTGACACTCTCTGTACAACATAACTCATCAAATCAACAGGATTACTAGCAACAATAATGATTCCATTAAAACCTGTAGACATAATTGATTGTGTGATAGACTTCATGATTTTAGCATTAATTGTTGCTAATTCCAATCTAGTCTGCCCTGGTTTCTGTGCAGCCCCTGCAGTTATTACAACTATATCTGCATCTTTACAATCATCATAATTTCCTGCTTTAACTTTTAAACTACTTTTGCTATAAGGCAATCCATGACTCATATCCATTGCTTCACCAATAGCCTTTTCTTGATCTAAATCAACTAAAACTAATTCATCAATTCCACCTGTATTTAACATTGAGTATGCCATTGACATCCCTACAAATCCTGTACCTACTAATACTACTTTCTTTAAATCATCATCTTTGTTCATTGTTAGTTCCTCCTTACATTTTAATAATAGTATTTATTACTAAATATGTCATTTAATATGCATTTAAATTTATTATTTCCAAAGTTAATAAATTAATACATAGAAAAAAGTAGTCACTTCGACTACTTTAACATTATAAACGAAACTACATATCCTATAACTAAAGATACTATATATGAGAGCATAAGAATCTTAATAGTTTCTTTTTTATTTTCATTATATCTCAATAATGCTAAGGTTCCTACACCTGCGCTCGTCGTTAAACCAGTAATTAAGGCCCCAAAAGTCAATCCACCACTAACATATAATTGCGTTAGGATAACAGAGCCGGCACAATTAGGAATAAAGCCAACGATTCCTGCAATAATCGGCTGGAATAACCAGTTTGTTCTTAATAATTTACTTAACTGATCTTCACCAATACCATTAATAACTATTGTAAAAATAATATTTGTTAATAATATAAATAGAAAAATATTTAGTGTATGTTTAAATGCCGCTAATAAAATACCATTTTGACACCCACAATCACATGGTTCAACTTGTAAATATTCATAACTATCATGACTCTGATGATTAAAATAATCTACAATAAAACCAACAACAGTTCCAAGAATAATTTTTATAACTATTAATATTATTAGCATCTTCCATAGATCTGGATAAATGGCTAGAATAGCAAGAGCTTCATCACTTGTAGCAATAAAAATAGCTAGTAAAGTCCCCATTGTTAGATAACGCATTGAATATAGCTTTGCCGCAATAACGGAAAAACCACATTGTGGAATACTTCCAAGAAGAGAACCAATAAAAGGCCCAACTTTTCCAAATTTCATTACTTTATTAATAATATCCCGGCTTGATAAATATTCAACTAATAAATAAGCTAAAAACAAAACGGGTAGAGCCATTAGTGATTCTTTAATTGGTTCAAGTAATATCTCCATACTATTCACTCCCATCTTTCAAGTTAGTTAACTGTAATTTATATATAATATCATAATATATAATATTTTCAATCTTTTTACTATTATACATTTTATAATAAAAAAGATGATTTTTTAAGAACTAACTTAATCTAATCATCATTTTTAGCTATTTATCTATTTTATTTAAAATCAAGCCTATACCACATAACATTGCTGAAAAACCAAAAAAACCACTGCATGTAGTTAACATTGAAAGTAGCACTCCTACCAAATCATCTAAAAGACTAGCCCCATATTCATTGGCAGATTCAACTATTGCCATGAAATTAACTACACCAATAAAAATAGCAATAATTAGGAATATTCCTGAAAAAACATAAAAAACTATGGCAGATTTTTTCATTACTTTAACCCCCTTTTTAATCTAATCCATTTTAACATATTAAATATAAAAGAGGAAGATGGCATAGCCAAATTCCTCTTTAGAGAAAATCATTGTTTCTAAAGAATTATTTTAGATATTAATTGGCTTTTTTTCTTTTTTTATTTCCGTAGATTACTAATGATGCAATTGCAAGTCCAGCAAGTGGATACATCATATTAGTTGTATCTCCTGTTTTTGTTGCATTTACAGTAGTATCTCCTGGTTTTACAGTACTTCCAGGGTTATTAGTATTATTATCTACTGGTGGATTACTTGGATTAGCTACTAATCCTGCCATTGCTTTTGTTAATCCATTTATCGCATTTTCTACTTCTTCTGCTGTTGCATTTGGATCATTTAATATTGCATTTGCTTTTGCTACTTCTTCATCTACTACTTTTATTGATGCTGCTGTATAGCTTGCTCTATTTAATCCATTTGCTTTATTGATTAAATCCTCTAATAAGTCTTTATTTGGTTTTAATCTTAGATTCAAGAATGCTTTTACTAACTCTGTATATACTTCATCTACTTCACCTTGCATTGCATTTACATTACCTAGTACTTCATTTACACCTGGTAATACTGCTTGAAGCGCATTCCATGTTGATTCGATATAATCACTTGCTGTTAAGTTAGCAATCTTATCCATCATTTCTTGTAATGCAATCTTATCACCTTTATAGAACTCTAATTTCCACATTACATCTGCTAAACGATCAAATGCTGCATCAACTTCTTCTTGAGTTGCTTTTGCATTATCGAATACATTTTGAGCATTTTCTAATGCTGCTTTGAATTCATCAGCTACTGCTGGTACTAATTTATCTAACTGTTCTTGAGTTACTGCACTAGCCATTTCAATTGCAATTGATAATGCTGTTTTGTTTGTTTCAACAACAACTTCAACTAATGCATCCTTAGTATTTTGTAATGTAGTTTTAGCATTATTTACTTCTTCTTGAGTTGCATCTGCTCTGTCTAATACTGCTTTAGCATCAGCCATTGCATTTGCGAATGGTACCCAAGATTCAACTGTATAATCTGCTTCATTTAGAGTTAAGAATTCATTATATAATCCTTGTAATTCAGTCTTATCAACTGATGTTACTGGTGTTCCATAGAATCTAATTTCAGACATACTAGCATATCTGTCTTTGTTATCTCCACCACTGCTTAATACTTTGAATTCAACATATCTTGCTGTAGCAGTATCAAATGTAAGCTGTTTATATTCGTTACGATCTTTTAATGTTACACCATTATTATCAAATTCAAATACACCTAATGAAACATAGTTTTCATCATCTGTACTTACTAAGATTTCTGCTTTAAAGATATCACCATTTGTACCATTTTGACGTGGCAAGAAAGTTACATCAGTTAAATTATAAACATCTTTTAAATCAAATACTAAACTTTGTGGCATTCCCACTGAATTAATATAATCAGTATGCCAGTAACTAGATTCGTTATAATCTAATACATTTTCTTTTTCACCGTCTTCAATTGTTTCTGGATGACATTCACTTGTTGCTCTAATTGCTTCAACTACTGTATCAGCGGCTTTATTGATTAAACTTTCTAAATTAACTGGACGATATACTAAGTTATCAATTGCTTTTTCAATAGCATCAGTTGCAGCAAATACTTGAGCTTTAGTATAATCACCTTTTAATAACTCTTGTGCAGCTGTAACTGCATCACTTAATTTAGCGTAAGAATCTGAAGTATAGATAGATGAAGAATAATTATTTGCTTTTTCAATTGCAGCTAATAACTCAGTAGTATCTACTCCATCTGTTACTGTAACTGTGTAAGTTGCACTCTTAGTAGGATCACCTACAGATGTAACTGTAATATCAGCAGTTCCAGCACCATTACCTCTTACATAATATTTGATATTATTTCCATCAGCAATTTTAATAATACTTGCTACATCTGGATTAGAGCTTTCAACTGTATAATATGGATTAATAATATCATTTGGTTTTACCGCAGCTTCAACAGCAGCAATATCCCCAACATAAATATCAGTTTTATTATTTCCTAATTCTACAGCAGTTACTTCTTGAGTTTCAACACTTAAGAAATCAATTTCACCTAAAGTTAACATTCTGTTATCAACAGGGTCATTTACAACTTCCTGGTCTTTTGTTTTTGCTTCTCCTGTAGATTTTATTGGAGTAATATCTACATTTTTAACTTTCTTATCTGAATCAATTACTAATTTAAATACATCCATACCTTCAGTAAAGTTAAATTCTTTAGTAGAATCATCTTCAAAAGTAACAATAGCATTTAATTCTGTTACATATCCATTACTTGTACTTGGTCCAGGATTATATATATTAACTTCAGTTAATGGTTTAGCTGTTTTAAATGCAAAGTGCATTGTTGTAGGAAGTTTTACTTCATCAGGAAGTACGTTATTTTGAGAAGGAATATAATATTTAAATTCAAATTCCCTACCATTAGTTCCATTAAATAATGAATTGTAAGAACCAGATTGAACAATCTTTTCTACATTTGTTCCATCATCTTCTGGTAATACATTATTTGTCATTGTGATATTAAAATCACTTTGTTTATATTCTTTAGTTGTTACTAAAGGAATATCAGGAATATCTGGTAAATTACCTGTATCAGTTTCAATAAAATCAAATGTTGGTCCAATAATAATAGCTTCTGTTGGTGCTAAAGCTTTAGTATCAACTTTTGCTTGTAGTGTAATTGTGGCAACTATACCAGTACCAGTAAATAGTTCTTTATCACCTTTATTAGCAAAGGCAACATTAATCATTCCACTACCATCATTATAACCCCTATTTACTGAATAGTTTTCCATTGATGCAATCAGTGGACTCTTTTCAATACCTTTAAACTCAAATGTACTTGTATCATAATTAATTAAAGCACCTAAGGCATTTACGTTTCTAACATCACTTGCATATACATCAATTGTAAATGTCTCACCAGCAGTTACATTTTCTTTATTTGGTAATAATAATACATTACCAGCAACTTTACCTGTCTTGCTTGTTCCACCATCTAATTTAAATGCAGTAAACGCATAATCATATACATCATATACATCATTATTATTGATATCAGCATAGTGACCTTTAATTTGAGATAAGAAAGTTGTAGCATCAGGTTCTTTATTAGCCACACCTAAGTAGTTTTTCATATTTGTTTCATCACCAGCTGTTACATTTGGTAACATTAAACTACTTCCTACTTCAAAACCATTTGTACCATCAAGTTTATGTAATGCTAATTCTCCTGCTGAGAAGAAATCTCCAGCAGACTCATTAACTACCAATTTTAAATAACGTGCTGCATTCCCCTTTAAATCAACAACCTTTTTATTTTCCTCTATAGAAAGATTTTGGTTATAAGTCCATTTTTGTTGTGTGCTTCCATCTTGAACTACAGTCCAATGAACACCATCTAAACTTGTAGAAATAGTCATTCGTTTAACTGTACCATTACCATAGTTATCACTGCGAGGATAATACTCGAATTTATCTAATTGATAAGCTTTTTTGTAATCAATAATCATTTCTTCGCCAATAGCACTACCTGTAGAGTGGAACATATTTCCAGTACTATGATCAAAAGCATTTTCTAATGCTCCCCAGCTATCTCCACCATTCCATTTAATAACTTCACCTTCTGGAACATTACGCCATGGATCTAATAAAGAAGTAGCAGTTTGAACTGGTGACCACTCAGAATAACCATCAGCGTTTCTAGCACGAACCTGATAAGTATGTGTAGAATTATATGCTAATTCTGCATGTTTATAAGATAAATGATTTCCAATATTAAATACTGTACCATCAACAAGCAATTCATAAGATTCAGCTCCATCAACAGCCGTCCAATTTAAAGAGATACTTGTTGGTGTACTTTCTTCTTCTGGAATTGTTAATTCAGGAGTAGCTAAGTTTGTATTTAATTTATCTTCCCCTAAATCTTGTTCATTTGCAAAACCATTAATAACTAATGTTTGTGCATTTTCTTTAGTATCAGTTTCAGCAAATTTTACATATAATTTTGGTGAAACTTCTACATCGGCAACCATAGCAGCAATTTCAGTTTCTGCTTCTGGTGCATATGTTTCTATACTTGGGTTAGCATCATAGAAGTATACAGCTTTACCAGCCTCAGCTTTTGTAGCATCAAAAGCCTCTTTACTATCAACTGTAACGATTTCTAATTCAGTATTACCATTTTTAGCAACAACATTTTCTGGTTGTTTTGAAACATTAACAACAAATGTTGTATTTTTAGTCTTATCATATCCTTTATAAGTTCCTGTAGATTTTTCAGCAGTTAAAGTAGCTGTATTTCCATCTACATTAGAAGTGAACTTAGTTGAGACATGATCACCATAAGATACATTGTCAATTACACCATATTCATCTTCTGTAGTTGTATTATTTTCAATAGATCTACCATCATCTTCATATGTTGTATATTCAGTTGTACCAGCTGGCCAGAATTCTACTTTTCTGTTAGCTTTATCTAAACCTTTTTCATTCGCTTCAGTAACTGCACTTGGATTGTTATGTTCTTCATACATTGGTACGATTGAACCATTTTTAACAAATAATGGTAATTTCCATAATGGTGCATCAAAATTATTTAATGATTGACCACCACGATATTGTTTACCTGTAAAGTAATCAATCCAAATTTCTTCTGCATCAGGTAAATAAATATTATTTCTAACATCATTTCCTATAGCGTCAGCATTTGTATTTTGATATAGCGGTGCAACTAAGAAACTATCTCCATACATATATTGATATTGCATTGATTTAGAAGCTGCATAATCATCATTAGGGAATTCTAAGAACATTGCTCTAATTAGTGGTAAAGCAGTGTCATCATTTCCTGTATCAATGTTAGCAGATGAAGCAGCACCTGTATATGTATATGGCATTAATTGTGCTTTAAGTTTCAAATACATACGTGAAATTCCAGTATATGGATCCCCATGAGTTTGTGGAGATTTTACATGACTTCCCCATCCATCCATATCTAACATTTGGTGTGTAAAGGCTTTCCATTGATAATCACGAGTAGAAATTAAAGGACTACCAGCAAAAATACCATCCATATCACTAGCAACATTTGGATTACCTGCTAAAGATTGTCCAATATATGTTGGAATATGGAAACGGATATATTCCCAATCACCACCATTTTGGTCACCTGTCCAAATACTTGCAAAACGTTGAGTACCAGCCCATCCATCTAATGAAATAATCGTTGGACGTACACCAACACCAGTAGAGATAATGTCATATGCACTTTTAATTCCATTTAATGCAAACGAATACCCTGAACCTACCCAAGCAACGTCAGTTTTTAAAGTTGTTACCCCACCAACATTTACTTCTTTTTCAAAATCTCTTAATCTATGCCAATAAGTACTTGAATTTGAATCTGGTTTTAGATTACTTTCTGTCCAAAGACCAGTTTGAACCCCTTTAGAATTAGCATAATTTGTAAATTCTTTTAAATTATTTACATTTGCTTCAACAGCAGCAAGTCTTTCTTGTGAACTACTACCATCAGCATTTACACCACCTTCTACAGTATACCCATTTTGACCATAACCACAACCATAACCATCATTAGGTAAAAAGAAACCAAGTGGCATATCGTTTTCTTGATAACCATTCATCACAGCTTGTGCAGAAAACTCATATGGTGTCTTTACATCAGGATATTTATCAGTTGCAACAGTTGGTTTATTACCATTTAATGTCTCCGCATTTTGTCCATCTGATAAAATGAATTTTTTATCCATTCCTGTTTCCCATTTACTAACTCCAGCACTTGATGAACTTGCACTACCTTTTACAGTCCATTTTTTCTGACCAGAATCATTTGACCAAGCATCACGATTATAGCAATTTAAATGTCCTAAATAGAATCCTGATTCAGCCAATAATGCTGGATTTCCAGTAACATGGAAATATTGTTGTAAAACTTTTTGAGCAACATCTGCTCTATTAGAAGCACCATTTGATACAAAATAATATGCATCAAATTCACTTTCATTATGAGTAGTAGTTACGGTATTGGCAATTGTTTTCCCAAAATCATATTGTCCTACCGCAAAAGTATTTCTTAACACTCCATATCCATTAGATGAGTAATAGAATGGGTTAGGTGATGTGACACTTCCATCAACCCATGTGTTATCTATAGCAATTTTGATAGCTTCTCCAGTATGGATAAAACGTCCATTTTGAGTACCACCACCATAAAAGTCCTCACCATTGTTAGCTACTAATGTTTGAACTGTTGAGTTATCAGTAATTAACAAAGAACTTTTTTCTTCTAATACTGTCTTATTTCCATCTAAAACTTTCATAGTTGCTGTATCTTTGTCTAATACGATTGTAGTAGAACCATTAGCAATACTATAAGTTTCTTCATCCTGTGTAACTGTAGCATTAGGATGTGCGTAATTGTTTGATTCATCTGGGTATTGTTGAATTTTTGCTACATGGCTTCTCGCATTTGGTGTAGCATATTTAGCAAACTTACCAGAAGGATCAACATTGTATCTAAAGATACCATCCTCTAAAAAAGTTACTTTCGCAGTTACATCATCATTATAATTTACATAAACAATATTATGATCATCTTGATCTAGAACTACAGATTGGACATATTGTAAGCTTCCTCGAAATTCATCAGCAGCTTTAACTCTTGATGATGGGTAATACGATAATACTGTTCCAAACACTGTAATTGCTGATAATGCAACCATACTAGCGCGTTTAAGTATTTTCATTCCTTTCTCTCCTCCTTTATAGAATTAAAAAAACAAAAATGTAATGATTTGTACTCATCTTTACAAACTATTACATTTACATTATAACGGCTTTTAAACCGTTTTCATTTACAAAATTTAATTTTATATTTGCACATTTTATTTTTACATCCTATAATATATTTTTATATGTGAAAAATGTAAAATAACAGATTATGCATACTTTTATATTCATTTAATAATTAAATTAATTTGTTAAAATCAATAAAATTTAAGTTTAATTATGGTATAATAAAATCATCTTAGAGAGCGCTTACATAACAATGGGATGAAGTTATGTTTTTCAAAAGGGGAGGGATATAAAAATTATACATTTTGATTAATTATTTTTGTTATTAATATTTTTTCGTCTTTATTTTATAGTTATGTGGTGTTTTCATAGAACGTTAAACTATAACAAAAGGAGAAAATTTATATTATGAAAAAGATTTTAGCTTTCATGTTATCTACTTTAATATTTTTAGGTTCGTGCATTAATATTAGTGCTGCTCAAACATCAGAACTAGAAAAAACAAATATAAAAGAAAACAACAAATTATCTACTATAGTAGACCAAACAAATTTTAAATCTATTCATCCAGGTGAGATTGGAGGTACTGGTTTTTCTGTATCTCTTATTGATTACAGTCTCTCTGCACATCGGGAAACAAATGGAAGTGTAACTGTTTTAATAAATGAAACATTTCATACTGTTAGAGGCTACTATGAACATCTTGCTACTGATTCAAGTGGGGATAATTTTATACCAAGT
This sequence comes from Thomasclavelia sp., assembly GCF_047249845.1. GTDB lineage: Bacteria > Bacillota_I > Bacilli_A > Erysipelotrichales > Coprobacillaceae > Thomasclavelia. The sequence continues at coordinate 8,064 of NZ_JBKTWO010000026.1, read as the reverse complement.
AAAAATACAGCTTATTACACTACTTCTAAAGGATTATATTCAATTAATCTACCCGCAAATACAGTTTCATCAGATGGATATGTATATTTAAAGGTTGCAATTGCACCAATTGATAGCGATCTACTATATACACCTATTGAATACAAGATACCTGTTGACTATGATAATTATAATACAGCAAAAAATAGCCCTAATACATTAGAAGCAGGTGTTGAATACACTGCAACTTTCAGTGCCCAAATTGCTATATTTGAGGCCAAGGCTACAAAACAAGCTGATAATAGTGTTGAGATCTTCATTAATCTAAAAATGAATAACACAAACTTATGGTTTAAACATAGTGCTACAAGTAAAGATGGTGACATATATATTCCTCAAAAAGATACGTGGTATTTTTTAACATCTGATAGGGAAGATGATACGGCATATCGATTTATATTACCAGAAAGCAGTATTTCAACAGATGGATATATTTATCTAAGCGCACAGTTTGACTTACCTTTTGGAATGTATAATGCTGGATCTTTTAAACTACCACTCTTAAATACTTAAACAAAGAAAAGGCTTATTTAATAGGAAGCTTTATATTCCTTATTAAATAAGTCTTTCTTTTATCTAACTTTATTTAAAATGATTAATTATTTGATTTTCTTTTCTTTACATGTAAATCCTTGTTTATCATAATAATCCTTAATTTTTTCAACTGAATATCGGTTATCTTCAATAAATGATTTTTGTCTAGAATCCATCTGTACTACTGAATCAAGATCAACTTCTAAGTAATCCCACTTTTCTATCAATGAAAAACCACTTTCTGTAGTATCTAAAGTAACCTCAACCCCACTATTTATTCCACTTAATTTAGCTTGTCTATTCCTTATATTTTGTAATTCTGCACTACTTCTGTCTAATCCCTCTAAATTTTTATATTCTGTCTTAAAAATCCCTTTTATAACTTGATTATTCTTTTTGTTATATTTTATTTCAACGTAATAAGAATACTCTTGATTCTCACTTGCAATCAATAAATCACATACTAATTTAGTATCCGCTTTTATACTATCATCAGATCCCCCACAAGCAGTAAACAGAAACATCATACATATTATAACTATAATCTTCTTTTTCATAGCCTACTCGATATCATAAACAAAATGATACTTTTCCTTTCAAAATTAATTTTATATTAACATAATTTTAATTAAAAAGACAATATATATTAAGTCTGATTCTCATGATATATACATATTATATTATTTCAATTTACTTTATTTCTAGGCAATGTTATAATTTTAATCGTAAGGTAAGCGCTTTCAATACAAGCGATAATATTAATAAATGTATGTATTCAAAAGGTGGGATAATTTTATGAGTACTATTAATTATAATTTAACATATTGAAAATGCTACCTATAAATTGGAGGGATAAAGAAATGAAAAAATTATTAGCTTTAGTTTTATCTATTGGGATAATATTTGGCTCTTATGCTAATGTTGCAGCAGCCGAATTACCTCAAATTGAAAAAACATCAGTAATATCAAGTACGAGAGCATCAACACAAATTGATCAAACAAAATTTACTACTGCACGACCTGGTGTAGTAATGCAAAATGGATTTTCAGCTTCAGTTATTTTTAACAGCTTTTCTGCTCAACGCCAAAGTGATGGCAGTGTAAAAGTAATAATTAATGAAAGTTTTCATTCAGTTAGAGGATATTATGAACATTTAGCAACAGATTCAAGTGGAGAAAATTTTATACCTAATAAAAATACTGCATACCACACAAATAGCGAAGGGATTTATTCTATAACATTACCTTCTAATAGTGTATCTTCTGATGGCTATGTATATATTAGATTTGGTTTTGATCCTGTTGGGGCTCCACCAGGACAGGAACATATCATTGACATGCAGCAATTTAAAATTCCTGTTGATTATGATACTTACAAGGTTGTAAATAGCAATTATAAAACATTATCTCCTGGTGAACAATATACCGGTGTATTTAGTGCTCAATTAGCAGTATTTGATGCTAAAGCAACTAGATTAAGTGATAATACTGTTGAAGTGCTTATTAATATTGATAATTGTAATACTTCGTTATGGTTTAATCATCTAGCAACAAGTAAAGATGGTGATATTTTTATACCACAAAAAGACACTTGGTATTTCTTAGGTGATGATATCCAAAACAATAAGTCATATCGTTTTGTCTTACCAGAAAAGAATGTATCTTCAGATGGTTATGTATATTTAAATGTATCATTTAATTTACCATTTGGAATGTATAATGTTGGTAAAATAAAACTCAATATTTCTTAAAATAAAATTTACTAGAAGGGAGATTTCACATTGAAGTGAATCCAGTTTATTGGACACTAATTTAAAATTGTTTTTTAAGCATTTAATAAGGATTGATTCCTGTACTTAACAGGAGTTAGTCCTTTTAATTTTACTGTGATTCTTTAAGTACTATAATATTCAATATATTCTTTTATCGCAATTTTTAAATCATTCAATGTTTTAAAAGTATATTAAATATTTCATTTTCATCTTTCAAAAGAAGTTATCCATTGGTGAATTATTTAGGCAGTTTCCTTTACTTGATATTAATTGTTGAATTCCCTTTTCCTCAAGTCTTTTATGATATGTCTGCATTTGGTACTGCCAAACTTAATCTCAATGAAGTTTCATTCCTTCTAAATCATCATACTTTTTAATGCTTTATTGAGCATATCTTTTGTTTGTTCAAAATTTGGACTTGTTGATATATAAAATAATACTATCTCTCGATTATGCAGAGCTAGAATCTGTGATAGATAAATTTTACTAGCTGTTATATGAAATCCTGATACATCTGTAAACCATATTTCATTTCAATTTGTTGTATTAAAGTTTCTCTCATAATATGTCCTATGATTTTCTTGATCAACAACTTTATCAAGTAGTAGATTTTCTACTGTACCATTCATATCACTTTTATATGATTTATATTTAGTTTTTAGTGCTTAGACAAATAATCCCAACATTCATTAATCGTTTGATTGACTATCAATAAGTACTTTATTAATTATCTCTAATTTTAATTCTGGTGAATAATACTTATTTTTTATTATCTCTTAAAATATCGAAGCCATGCTTATCTATTAAACTAATTTAATAGTTAATATTTTTCTACTTTTTTTGTATTTTATAGATAACGGTTTATCCATGCTTTCATTTTTTCATATAATTCTATTTTTTGTTCTCTTATAAGCTTTGCCATAATAAAACCCCTTTGATTGTTGTCCAATCTTTGGGGTTCAATTCAGATTATCTACTTTAAAAATCAGTTTTTAAGTATCGTTATATAAAATTACAGAACTACGATAAGTATTATTATCTATTTCAAATTTTGCTGTCCCCCGATATTTTTTAGCTACAGCAAGTATTGAATATTGCCCAGTTCCTGATTTTTTTACTTGTGCTGGATTACAGGAATTATCAATTGTTAAGACTAATTTATCACTATAAACAGAACAGTGCAGACTAATAAAATTATGCTCTTTACCTTGTTTATTTATCCCATTAACAACATTTTCTAGTAAGTTACCAAAGATTATACATAAATCCGAATCTGCAATAAATATATTTTGTGGTAAAGATACAATTATATCTAAATCTATATTATTATCTTTTAATTGTGAAAGATAATATTTTATTAATACATCAACTGTATAATTTTGACAATATGGAATATCATTATCAATTGGTAGAATATTAATATATGAATTAAAATACTTTTTTAATCCCTCATAATCATCTGACTCTAAATAGCCATTCATAACTGCAAGATGATGTCTTAAATCATGCCGAGCTGCTCTTGTTTCAACAATATTATTAGTTAGACGCATATACCCTTGGGCTTGTAAAGTTAATTGTCTTTCTATATTTTGCATATCACTTTCTAACCGAGCACCCTTTGCAGCACTAATTGCTGTTTTTATAGTAACAAAATATATAATAAAACCACTTACTAATAAAGAAATATAAATAATGAATATTTGCATATCGTTATAAGCATAACGTATATAGACCGAAATATACAAAACATTAATGATAAAGAAAAGAATCGGTGCTATACAAAGTAACCAATATTGTTTATCTGGTAATGCTTCTAAAGACTCTAATAATTTTTGTTTGAAAAATCCAAATAGTATAGGATATGTAATAACTAATAACAGTAAATATATAATTCCATATCCCCATGCAGCAAAAACATTAACTTCACTTGGAAATATACTAACATTTATGTATTTTGCTGAAATATTTAATATATTCGAATATGCTTGAACAACTAAAAATATATATAATAATTTAGGAAACGAAATATTAAAAGCTTTTAAATATTGTAACATATAGATTAAATAGAAAATTATTACAGCAAGTGTATCCATCCATTGTTGACCAGGAAAATAAATCTCACGTAATACATAGTATATTGATACAAATATAGTAGTAATAGTAATCATAGTAATTAATATACTTTTTTTTATTTTCAATCGTGGAAAAAAAGGAGCACAGCATAAAATATAAAATGGTGCATTTAAAGTAAATCCAAAAAATAATATTCTAAATATATCAATGTTACTCATTTTATCTGTTATCTCCCTTTTCTTCTTATTTTCTTAAATAAATAATCTTCATAATATGTTTTAAAAACTTTTTTATGATCACGTTTTAAAGGGATGAGTGTCCCATCATTTAAAACAAAATCGCTATTATTTATATCTGATATATAATCTAAATTAATTATATAACTTCGATGACATCTTAAAAAATTATCTTGTATTAACATCTTTTCTAATTGTTCTAATCGCAAATATACTTTATATTTATTATCTTCTGTATAGATAAAACAATAACGATTTTGTGACTCAATATATTTAATCTTATATAATAAAATTTTTTTCTTTTTACGGTTAGTTAATAATTCTATATAACTATCAAAATGTCGAATTATTCTTAAACAGCGATTTAAAGCCTCATTCAATGAATCTTTATCAAAAGGTTTAACAAGATAATGTAAAGCCCCGACACTGTAACTATCAGCCATATGATCTTTACTATTAGTTGTATAAATAATTACACTATTTATATCTTTTTTTACTATTTTATATCCAAGTTCTATACCATCAATTTTATCTAGATAAATATCTAAAAAATAAATATCATAATTATTTTTCTTTATATTCTCTAATAGTTTTTCTCCACTGTCAAAAAGAGTAATAATTATATTAATTCTCTTCTCTTTAAATATTTCTTCAATCATATTAGATAATTTTATCGCATCATCTATAAAATCATCACAAATTGCAATTCTCATTTATAAATCATCCTTTATTTTCTATAACTATATTGTGGCGATAAATTATCCAAGATGCAAGCATTAACTTTTAATATTGTCAGTTTTTAGATAAAAAATTATTCCTAACAATGAGATAAATATTATTACATACCAGCTATTAGTATTTATGTCACCAGTTTTTTTTGAAGACTCTTCAGTAATAGGAGGTGTAGGCACCTCATTTTTAATTTCTTTATAAACCGCCTCAACTATAACATCACTATCACCCATTATAAAAATTGTTTTTATACTTTTTAAATTTTTTATCTGACCTTCACCAGAAATTATTTTCCAATAATCAAACTCTTTATCACGCAGTTGATTAGCACTAATCTCAACTTCAGCATTAGTTTTATATTCCCCAGTACCATTACCAGAAACAATAGTCAAATTATATGTACTTTCATTAATTTTAAATTTAACTTCTTTTTGATCTCTACATTCTTTTAAATCAGACCATTGATACACTCCATAATCATTCTGTTTATAAATTTGACCCTGATACTCAACCACTAGAGTATACTTATTAATTGGTAGATCCTTTATATTTAATATATATGGCGAAACATCCCATGAACCATTTATTTCAGGTTTTTCTTTTAAATACCATTTATCTGGAACATATCTTATATCCCCATCAATAATGACTCCATCTGAATTTTCTACAATCATCACTTCAGCATTAAGATCTTCTTTTTGTTGATAATTACCTTCGTTTACAATTCCTTCAATTTTACCTTCATTATCAACATCAGGTTGCAATTGTTCAATTTGAAAAGTTATAAAATAATTAATTCTCTTCCCACTTGCTGAAATAACACTTAATGTTCCACTTCCTTTACCTGATTCTAAATTAATTACACTATTATTTCCTTCAATTATCGCTTCATCACTTGTTGCTTGTCCAGTTATTGTTATTAAATCATTTGGTTTAACTGTTCTTGGTAGCGAAATTATATGCTTTTGACTATTTAAATCTGTAATATCAATTGGCTGGCTATCACCTATTTGATATGATAAACTTTTTAATGATGCATCATCATTTACCATGAGTGCTTCAACATTTGATGTTCCACTAGGTAAGATAAAAGTAATCGTTTCACTATTTATATCACCATTTAATATTTCTATATTTGATGATAATTTCCACTCTTTGAATTTATGTGTATTATCACCAACTGCTTTAATTGTAATTTCTCCAGTAGAATACTTATACCCCAAAACTTCTATTTTTCCATTATTAACTTTAGACTGATATTCCTTATCACTTATTTTAAAATTATCTAAAGGATTATTATTAATCCCTCGAATCCCATCACGAGTATTAAAAAAGTCAATTACTGTAATATTATATTTTGATAAATCTATTGATGTAAGTTGATTATATTCTAAATTAATAGAATTTAATGTCTTTGTATCTGGGAGTTTTAATTCAGTTATTTTATTATTTGAACAATCAATGGTTTTTAAATTTACTTGTTCTTCTAAATTAAGAGAAGTTAGCTTATTATTATAACATAAAACAGATTCTAATTTATCTAACCCCTTTAAATTTAAGTCTTCTAATTTATTACTATAACATTGTAAACCAATTAATTCAGCTAATGTTGAAACATCTAAACTTGTTAATCCATTTTTCCCTACATTTAATTGTTTTAATTTAGTTAACCCCAGATAATTTAATTTTTTTAGACCTGTAGATAAACAACTAAATATTTCTAATTCTTTAAGCATACTGATATTTACTGATTCAAAATAATTTTGACCAACCTGTAAATCATTACCAATTGATAGTGTCTTTAGTTTTAAATTATTAGTAAAATTTAATTCAGTTAAATTATTATTTGAACAATTTAAATTTTCTAAATTTTTAAGCATCGTAATATTCAAGTTACTTAATTGATTATCACTACAATATACTGAAACTAAACTAGTCGTTTTAGATAAATCTAAGTCTTTTAGAGGATTATTAGAACAGCTTAATACTGTACTAGGCATAGCATTGCTTAAATCAGTTAATTGATTATTCCAACATTCCAATTTTTGATAATTTGGAGTATTAGATATTTTTAATTCTTCAAGTTCATTACCATAACAACTTACTGTCTCTAATAAAGGTAAATTACTTATTTCTAATTTGTTCAATTGATTTAAGGCACAATTCAATGTAGTTAATTGATCTAGACCACTATTTGTATCAATTATTATTGTCCCTTTCATTTTTTTATCTGTTAATCTTAGACCTTGGATACGTCGCAATTGACTACCATCAGATTGATTAATTATTTTCCAATCAACAAAACTTCCCCAGGAAGATATATTTTCACGATCTGCTTTAGAATCAATGAGTTTATTGTTATCAAACAATGACCTAACAAATGCAACTTCTCTTTCATTATAAACTATATCAATTGCGTTGATTCTTCCCAACGGTAAAACTACAAAAATTATTGCAAATATAATAATAATTGATTTCTTAGTTAACTTTTCAAACATCATAAATTTTCTCCTTTTCCTTTATAAATGAATTATATAAAATAAGATTTCTAAATCTATAATAATGGAGTAAATTGTATTTGAAATGTATTAAATTGTTATTATGCTATTCATTAATCAATAATGTTTTGTATAAATACATATCATAAAAGGCAACATTATAGTTGCCTTTTATGATAA
>NZ_JBKTWO010000025.1:25657-43861 GCF_047249845.1 Thomasclavelia sp. | reverse complement strand
AAATAACATCTATAGATGTTATTTTTTATATAATAATTTTTTATTTGTACGTAAAATTTAATGCAAAATCGTGCAATAATATAATAAATAAAGTAGAATACAAAAGATAAAAGTAGTATTTTTTATAGATTTTATGAAAGGAGAAGTATGAAGCTTATAACTAAATTTAAATAATCTTCATACAAGATTGAAATGAAAGTTGGGTTTGATAATGATAAATATTTAAAAATGCAATCCACCCATATAAAAGAACGGATTGAACAATTTGGTGATAAATTATACTTGGAATTTGGGGGAAAATTATTTGATGATTATCATGCTTCTAGAGTTTTGCCCGGTTTTGCACCAGATAGTAAATTACAGATGTTACTACAGTTAAAAGATCAAGCAGAAGTTGTGATTGCTATTTCTGCAAGTGATATTGAGCGTAATAAAGTACGTGGTGATTTAGGAATTACTTATGATAATGATGTTTTGCGTTTGATTGAAATCTATCGCAGTAAAGGGTTATATGTTGGAAGTGTAGTTATAACACAATATGATGGTCAAAAAGCTGCTGATATATTTAAAAGTCGTTTAGAAAAACGAAATATTAATGTATATTTACATTATTTGATCGATGGTTATCCAACTAATACTAAAAAGATAATCAGTGCGGAAGGGTTTGGAAAAAATGATTATATTGAAACAACAAAACCATTAGTTGTTGTAACAGCTCCAGGACCAGGGAGTGGTAAAATGGCGACATGCCTTTCGCAATTATTTCATGAACATATAAGAGGAGTAAAAGCAGGATATGCTAAATTTGAAACTTTTCCTATTTGGAGTATTCCTTTAAACCACCCTGTTAATCTAGCATATGAAGCTGCTACGGCAGATTTGAATGATGTTAATATGATTGATCCTTTTCATTTAGAAACCTACAATAAAGTAACTGTAAATTATAATCGAGATATTGAAATTTTTCCTGTTTTAAAAAATATGTTTGAAGAGATTTATGGCGTTAGCCCATATAATTCACCAACAGACATGGGAGTAAATATGGCAGGTTTTTGTATAAGTAATGATGAGGTGTGTAAAGAAGCTAGTCGTCAAGAAATTATTCGTCGCTATTATCATACTAGAAATCGTTATGTTAAAGAACAATGTTCTTTAGATGAGTTTAATAAACAGGAATTAGTTATGAATCAAGCTAAAGTTGTAGTTGAAGATCGTAAGTGTGTTGCAGCTGCAAATAAAAAAGCTTTAGAAGCGAATTGTTATGCTGGAGCAATTGAACTAGATGATGGAACTATCATTACAGGTAAAACTTCAGATTTTATGGGATCATGTTCAGCACTTGTAATCAATGCAATCAAATATCTGGCTAATATTCCAAGCGATGTTCATTTAATTTCTCCAAGTGCATTTGGTCCAATTCAAAATTTAAAAACTGAGTATCTTGGTAGCATAAACCCTCGCCTACATAGTGATGAAATTTTGATTGCTTTATCTTTAAGTGCTGTTGATAATGAAAATGCTAAACTAGCGTTACGACAATTACCAAAAATAAAAGGAACTCAGGCTCATGTTACTTCTTCAATTGGTCCAATGGATGCAAAAGTATTTAGTAATTTAGGGATTCAAGTAACATATGATGCAAAAAAACTTTAATAAATTATTGTTTTAAAAGCACTTCATCTTTAAAGTGCTTTTAAAATAAAAGAAAATGGACTGTGCAAGCACGAACAGTCCATTTTTCAGAAAGGAGGTGTATTACACCATACAAATGTATCACCTACTATTATGATAATCATTATTTTAAATTATTTCAACAAATATTATAATTTATATGTATTCATCGAATAAATTGTAATATAATAACCATATTGCAACCACTGGTTGCGGAAATGAAAACTAGAATATCTAGAGCAACTGAACATTATTTTGCATAATGTAGGTGATTTAGGGAGGAATAAAATTTATGAATATAGAAATTGCAAATCGATTAGTCAAGTTACGTAAAGAAAAAAAACTTTCTCAAGAAGCTTTAGCAAATGAATTAGGAATTAGTCGTCAAGCTGTTAGTAAATGGGAGCGTGCGGAAGCTTCTCCGGATACAGATAATTTAATTTTGTTAGCTGAACTTTATGGGATATCATTAGATGATTTATTAAAGACGGATCAAAAAGAATTTGAAAGTGGTAATAATCAGGCAGAAACAGAATATCAAAATACTACAGAGAAGAAAAAAGAAAGCGTCCATATTAGTTTGAAACATGGAATTCATGTTGTTGGTGAAGATGGTGAAGAGGTTCATGTGGGATGGAATGGAATTCATGTTGAAGATCCTAATGAAAATTCAAGGGTTCATATTGATGGTTCTGGTGTTTTTGTAGACGATAAGAAGTATGATCATGATGAATGGGAAAAAATTCGTAAAGAAAAAGGATGGGATCATTATTATGAAGATTATACAAAATTTCCGTTTGCTTTAATTACAATAATTGCATATATTGCAATTGCATTATATACAGGTGCATGGCATCCGTTATGGATATTTTTATTAATTATTCCAATTATTGAAGGTGCTATTGGTGCTGTTAAGCATCATAATATGAATAGGTTTCCATATCCGTTATTAGCGATTCTTTATTTTTTATATGCAGGATTCTATCAAAATATATGGTCACCAACATGGCTGGTTTTTTTAACAATACCATTATATTATTCATTAGTTAATTATTTTAGGCATCGAAAAAAAACTAAACAGACAATTGATGAATAACTTAAGCAGTTGATTTTCAACTGCTTTTTATTTCGATAGTTAAAGTTATTTTTTAATAGTTAAAATATGTTTATTTTTGCTATATTTTTTACTTCTATGTTATAATTGAGTTAAGCAATGGTGAAGCCATTGAAAGTAGAAAGGAGGGGGCTTATGAACTTTTTATTTATATCACCGATGTTTCCTAAATCATATTGGCATTTTTGTGATCGAATGAAACGTCATGGTGTAAATGTATTGGCAATTGGGGACATGCCAGACAGAGAGATAAGCGATGAATTAAAAAGCTCAGTAACTGAATATTGTTACGTTGATGATATGGAGAATTATGAAAATGTGTATCGATGTGTAGCATATCTTGCAAGTAAGTATGGAAAGATTGACTGGTTAGAATCTAATAATGAATACTGGTTAGAATTAGATGCTAGGTTAAGAACTGATTTCAATATTAATACGGGAATGAAAGAGGATATTATAAAAATTTTTAAGACTAAATCAGGAATGAAAGCTTATTATAAAAAAGCAGGTGTTAAGACTGCCCGTTATCATCTAGTAGATACACTTGAAAAGGGGAAGAAGTTTGTTGAAGAAGTAGGTTATCCAGTAGTAGTTAAGCCAGATAATGGTGTTGGTGCAGCTGCTACATATAAGTTGAATAATGATCAGGAATTAGAGGATTTTTATCAAATTGAACATATTACTCAATATATTATGGAAGAATTTGTTAATGGATTAATTATTTCTTATGATGGAATGGCAAATAGTAAACATGAAGTGTTATTTGAAACAGCTCATGTTTTTCCTAATTCAATAATGGATGTTGTAAACAAGAATAGTGATATGCATTATTATTCATTGAGAAAGATTCCTGATGAACTTGTTAAACTAGGGAGAAGTGTAGTTAAGGAGTTTCCAGTAAATGCTAGATTCTTCCATTGTGAGTTTTTTCAATTATTAGAGGATCGACCAGGGTTAGGTAGTAAAGGAGATTTTATTGGTTTAGAAGTTAATATGCGACCACCAGGTGGGTATTCACCAGATATGATGAATTGGGCTAATGATATAGATGTTTATAATATTTATAGTGATATGGTTGTTTATGATCATAGTAATTATTACACTAATCGCCCATATCACTGTGTTTATTGTGGACGGCGTGATGGCAAGAATTATTATTATAATAATGATGCAATTACTGCCATGTATGAAAATCATATTATGATGAATGAACGAATGCCGGATATATTATCTGGAGCAATGGGGAATTATACATATACAGCTCGTTTTGAAACATTGGAAGAAGTAAATGAGTTTATTGAAAAGGTATTACAGGAGGCTTAGTGATGAGAGTTGAATATTTTAAAGAGTATAGTAATTGTTTAAATCGAGAGATGGAGTTTAAGATCTATGGTCATACTGGAATTCCTTTGTTGGTATTTCCAGCGCAAGATGGACGCTTTTATGATTTTGAAAACTTTGGGATGATAAATGTTATTGCTGATAAAATTGAATCTGGACAAGTGCAGGTTTTTTGTTTAGATAGTATTGATGGAGAATGCTGGTCTGATGAAGGTGGCGATAATCAGCATCGTACTTATATGATGGAACAATGGTATTATTATGTAGTTGATGAGCTGGTACCTAGGATTTTTGATATTAATGGTACTGGAAGACTAATTTATACAACAGGATGCTCAATGGGAGCGACTCATGCAGCTAATTTTATGTTTAGAAGACCTGATCTTTTTCAGGGATGTATTTGTTTAAGTGGTTATTATGATAGCGATCTTTTCTTTGGAGATTATCATGATGAAATTCTTTATAATAATAGTCCGATTCAGTTTATAAATGGGATGTCATATGATCATCCATATGTAGAAATGTATCGTCATCGTGATATTATTCTATGTTGTGGTCAAGGTGCCTGGGAAGATGAGATGATATATTCTACAACTAGAATGAAAGAATTATTGGATCATAAAGATATTCCAGCATGGATTGATTTTTGGGGAAATGACGTTAATCATGACTGGGATTGGTGGCAGATCCAGTTACCGTATTTTTTAAATCATATTTTGTAAAGGGGGAAATTTTATGAATGTAGTATTTATCTCACCACATTTTCCATTATATTTTCATAATTTTTGTTCACGGTTAAAAATACGTGGTGTAAATGTTTTGGGAATTGGTGATGCAAATTATCAAGAGATTAGTAAGGAAACTAGGGTAAGTTTAAGTGAGTATTATCGTGTTAATGATTTAGAGAATTATGACGAAGTTTATAAAGCGGTTGCTTATTTTATTAGTAAGTATGGGAGAATTGATTTTATTGAGAGTCAAAATGAGTATTGGCTAGAAACTGATGCTAAACTTAGAACTGATTTTAATATTGATAGTGGGACTAAATTTGAAGATCTAGCAGTAATGAAATATAAATCAAAGATGAAAGCAGTTTATGAAAGTGTTGGATTAAATGTAGCTAGATATTGTTTAGTAGATACTTTTGATCATGCTTTAACTTTTATTGAAAAAGTTGGTTATCCAATTGTAGTAAAGCCAGATAATGGGGTTGGGGCAACATCAACATACAAATTAAATAACCAGCAGGAATTAGAATATTTCTTTGCTACTAAAGATGATCGTCTTTATATTATGGAAGAATATGTAAATGGTCATGTTGAGACATATGATGGTATAACTGATTCTAAAAAGAATGTTTTAATAGCTAATAGTACGATTATGTTGAATTCAATTATGGATAATGTAAATGATCATTGTGATACAGCTTTTCAAAATCGTTTTGTAAAGGGTACTGATATTGAAAAAATTGGTCAAAAAGTAGTTAAAGCTTTTGATACTAGAAGTAGATTTTTTCACTTTGAATTCTTTAGATTAGACGCGGATAAGGAAGGCTTAGGGAAAAAAGGAGATTTAGTAGGACTTGAAGTAAATATGCGTGCACCTGGGGCATATATGCCAGATATGATAAATTTTAGTTATGATAGTGATGTTTATACAGTCTGGGCTGATATGGTAATTTATGATAAATGTTTCTTAGATTTAAAACAGCAATATTTAGTAGCTTATATTGGACGTCGAGATAACTTTGATTATTTATATGATGATTTGCAATTAAGAGATCAGTTTGGTTTTGATATTGTTTTAGATGTTGATGTACCTGAGGCGTTAAGTGCAGCGATGGGAAATCATGTTTTTATGGTTAGAAGTAATAATCAAGATCATCTTGATTATATGATTGATGAATTCTTAAGAAGAAAAGATGGGAGTAGTTGGAGATAGTTTTAAAGGTAATTTTTCGGAGTTAAAAAAGCTTTTTTGACACTTATAGTGTTATTTTGAAAAAAACTCTTCCATTTTTCGTCAAATATGTTATGATAATAGTGGTTCGAATGACGAACCACTTTATCCCAAATGTGCTCTCGCACAAAACGAAGGGAGAGCATCGTGCTCTTCCCTCCCCACAAGTTAGAGCGACGGCTCTAACTTTTTATAGACGATGATAGATTGGTCGATTTGATTGATCTGTGATTTTAAGTTCAAAGGGTCAATTAATATTTGGGAGATTATTAATGAATCTAGAATTTATTAATTACTTATCAAATATGAATGAGCTTATATATTAGTATAAGCGACCAAAGTATAATTGCTGGAACCAATAAAAAGGTGATCTAAACAGATCCCTTTTTATTTTGTGAGGATAGACTGTTTTAAAGTAAGAAGTTCCTATAAATTGGAGCTTTTTTTATTTATGAATACCCTCATGACACTCAATCGTTAAAACTTCATTTAATACCTCTTTTTTGTTTATCATCAATATATATAATAATTTATCTATTGTTTATAAAAGAAAGTAATAAATATACAAATTATATTTACCATAAAAAATCATAGATATTTTTATGGTAAACTTCTTTAGTATCGATACTAAATTTATTTATTAAATATTTCCGATAATTAATGGGGTTAAAGAAGTAGAGAGGGATATTTGTTTTATTTAAAATAATGTAGTAAGATAAAAGAGCGTATTACGCTCTTTTATTATGAAAGGATGAAAAATATGAAAATAGAATTAGTGATATGTGCTATGGATGGTTTGATGTTTGACACAGAACCGATTGGGGCAAAGTGTTTTAAAGATGCTGCAAGAGAGTATGGTTATATAGTGGATGATGAGTTTCAAATGGGATTAATTGGGATGAATGTTCATGATCATGTGCTGAAAGTTAAAGCAAAATTTGGGGATGATTATCCAGTATTTGAAGTACGAGCTTTGGCTAAAAAGATGCGGATGGAATATTTTTATAATCATGGGTTACCAATTAAACCTGGTTTAAAAGAGCTGATAGGATATTTAAAGGAAAAAGGGACTAAGATAGCAATTGCTTCATCTTCTTCAATTGATTTAATTAATGAATATTTGGAATTAGCGAAAATGGAAGATGTATTTGATTTTGTTATTGGTGGTGATTCTGTTGTTCATGGTAAACCAAATCCTGAATTGTTTTTAAAAGTTTTGATGCATTTTGATATAGATAATGATAGGGCGATAGTTTTAGAGGATTCAACTAATGGTATTTTAGCTAGTCACAAAGCTAAGATACCAGTGATTTGTGTACCTGACTTAGTTGTTAATGGACCGGAAATTTTAGCTCTTACATATAAAACATTGCCATCTTTATTTGAGGTTAAAGATGAGATTGAAAGAATTTTGGGAGAGGATAGATGTTAGGGACGATAGTAAATACTGTAGCTGTTATTGTAGGGGCTAGTATTGGTTTATTGATTAAAAAAGGGATACCAAAACGAATTGGTGATTCTTTGATGAAAGCTTTAGGTCTATGTACGATCTACATTGGTATTAGTGGAGCTTTTAAAGGTGAAAATACATTAGTGATGATTATTTCAATGGTATTAGGGACATTACTTGGTGAAGCTATTGATATTGATAAGCATGTAAATAGTGGGGTTAGAAAGATTGAAAAGAGGTTTTCTAAAGGGAAGAGTGAAAATAGTATTTCTCAGGGTTTTATCACTTCAAGTTTACTTTTTTGTATTGGTTCAATGACGATTGTTGGAGCGATGAATGCGGGTCTTTTAGGTGATAATACAATGTTATATACTAAATCAACATTAGATTTTTGTTCTTCGATTATTTTTGCTTCTACTTTAGGAATTGGAGTAATGTTTTCGGCTGGTTTTGTTTTAATATATCAGGGAGGTTTAACGTTTTTAGCGATTGCAGCTGCCCCTTTATTAAGTAATAGTGTAATTAATGAAATGACTTGTGTTGGTTCTTTAGTAATTATTGCAACAGGACTGAATTTATTGAAAGTAACGAAATTAAAGTTGATGAATTATATTCCAGCGATGTTTTTACCAATTATTTTATGTACGTTTATGTAGTAAAAGTCGTATTTAGTTAAAAAAACGTTATTTTTATGATAACGTTTTTTTGTGTTTTTTAAGATTATGTTAAATTAATTAAGTATCAGTAAAGTGTATTGTTTATAGGATTTTTGAGTGCTAAGATGTCCCTGTGAAAAATAAAAAGAGGAGAATGGAAATGAATAAACAAAAGAATAAAGTTTTAAAAATTTCGATGGCTACTTTAGCATTATTGGTTTCAACAGGATATGTTGCAAATAATTATCAAGTGTTACCAGCTCATGCTGATAGTGTGCAATTTAATGAGACAACTGATTTAGTCAATGCTTCAACGACATGGAAGTATCTAGATAACAATGTTGATCCAGGTACACAAGAAGACCGTTATGCATGGACTAAAGCTGAATATCTAGATACAGAGTGGAAAAGTGCTGCTGGTAAATTTGGGGCTAAGAATGGAGCTTTAACCAATTTAGGTGGAAACTTTATGCCAACTGTATTATTAAATCAATATATTGAAGGAACAAGTGAAGATATTCCAGCATTCTTTTTTAGAACAACAGTAAATATTAATAGTTTAGATGATCTATCATCAATCACAGGTAGTCTTTATTATGATGATGCTGCAATTATTTATCTTAATGGTGTGAAAGTTGTTTCATTTGATGAACCAGATGGGGGATTTGAATCAAATCTATCATATGGTGGTTCTAATGCAGGAACGCCTAAAGAAGGAGAAATTAATTTATCTAAAGAACAATTAAAAGATGTATTAAAAACAGGTGAAAATATTATTGCAGTGGAACTTCATCAAGGAAGAGCTAGCAGCTCAGATGTGTATTTTGAATTTGCCGATCTTCAAATAAATTATGGTGAGATAGAAGTTGAACAAAAAGCACTTAATCTAACAGTTGGTGAAGATGAAACTAAAATGAATCTTACCTGGTATGCAAATAGTACGCAAACAGGAATTGTGCAATTGGCTAAAGCTGGTTCAATGATTAATGGACAGTTTCCAACAGAATTTGTAACTGTAAATGCAACTAGTAATCAATCAAATGATAATGGTTTTTACTATAATCAGGCAACATTGACAAATTTAGAAGAAAATACTAAATATGTATATCGAATTGTTAATGGTGATAAGGTAAGTCAGGTATATGATTTTACAACTAAAGATTTTGATGGCAGCTTCAATTTTGTATTAGCAGGTGATCCTCAAATCGGTGCTAGTGGAAATGCTAGTAATGATACTATTGGATGGGGTAAAACTTTAGAAGATTCAGTTGCAAAATTTAACCCTAACTTTATTTTATCAGCGGGTGATCAAGTAAATACTGCAAATAATGAGGCTCAATATAGTGGTTATTTAGAACACGAAGAACTTACAAGTATTCCTCAAGCAACAACCGTAGGTAATCATGATTCAAGTTCTAATGCTTATGGACAACACTATAATTTACCAAATGTAACAGATAAAGGCGCAACAACTGCTGGTAGTGATTATTGGTATGTTTATAATAATACATTATTTATGAATATCAATACCAATAATACTTCAACAGCAGAACATCAGGCTTTTATGGAAGAAGCAATTGCTGCTAATTCAGATGTTCGCTGGAAAGTGGTAGTTTTCCACCATTCAATATATTCAGTAGCTAGCCATGCCGTTGAAAACAGTATCTTAAAACGTCGCGAAGAACTAACACCAGTATTTGATAAGCTTGGAGTTGATGTTGTGTTAATGGGACATGACCATGTTTATGTTCGTAGTAATATTATGAAAGGGATGGAGGTAGTAACAGATACTAGCACTTTAGAAAGTGTAACTGATCCTGATGGTATCTTGTATGTAACGGCTAATTCTGCTTCAGGAAGTAAGTATTATAATATTAAAACTGATATTAGTACTGAATTTGTAGCAAAGATGGATCAATCTAAACAACGTTCAATTTCTAATATTGAAGTAAATGACAATCAGTTTAAAGTGACAACTTATTTATATGATGCAAATAGTAATGATTGGGCAGTTATTGATACTTTTACAATTAATAAAACAACACAAGTTGAAACAAATAAAACTTTTTTAAAGATTGCTATTGAAGAAGCAGATAAAATTACTCAAGAACATATTGATTCATTAGTTCCTGTTGTAGCAAAAGAATTTAAAGAAGCATTAAATCATGCTAAAACAGTATTTAATGATCCTAATGCAACTCAAGAACAAGTTGATGATGCAGGAACACGTCTAGCATATATAATGCATTATCTTGATTTTAAAAAGGGTGATAAAGAAGCATTACAAAATTTAGTAACAACAATTGATAAATTAGATGCAGCAAAATATAGTCAATCATCATGGCAGTTGATGTTACCAATTCTTGAAGATGCTAAACAAGTATTAGCTAATGAAAATGCTCTTCAAAATGAAATTGAAGAAATACAAGAATCATTAATTAAAGCTTACTTAAATCTTAGATTAATACCTAATAAAGATATATTAGAAGATTTAATTAAACAAGCAGAAAGTTTAAAACAAGAAGATTATAGTGCTGCCAGCTGGGATTTATTACAAAATACTTTAAAATCAGCAAAAGCTATCTTAGCTGATGAAAATGCATCTGAGGCTCAAATCAATCATATTCAAACTTCTTTAAGCAACTTGCTTACAAGTATGAAACCAACGATTGAAAAATCAGATAATTTAAACTCTAATCAATCTCTAACACCTTTAAAATCAACTACTAAAGATAGTGATAAAGTAGCAACAGGAGATGATAATGATTTACTAGCATATGGAACGCTATTGTTTACAGCTTTAGGATGTTCATTGGTGGCATTAAGAACAAGAAAAAATAGTCAAAAGGATTAACAAATTTAGTGGTAATAGTATTACCACTAAATTTATTAGAGGTAATACATGAAAAAATTTATTCAAGAGTTAAAAGAAAATCGTATAGTTATAATAATAATTTTATTTACAGTTATACTATCAATGTTATTCAATAATTATTTAAAAAAAGATTATTCACGAGTTAATAATGATACTACAGATTTTGTTAGTGCTAAAGTCGTTGAAATATCAAGTACGGATATTAAATATGATCAAGAATTAAAGATTAATTTAGGTAAACAAGTTATAAAAGTTAAAATTCTTGATGGTAAAAATAAGGGTAAAATAGTTACATTAGATAATTATTTAACTGCTGCTCATAATGTTGAAGTTAAGATAGGTTCTAAAGTAATTATTTCAGCTGATGAACCTGATGGCATAGAAGCATATTACACAGTTTATAATTTTGATCGGGGATTAGGTCTAATCATTTTTACCCTTATCTTATTTATTATAGTTATTACGATTGGCCGAGGAAAAGGATTAAAATCAATCATTGGTTTAGCATATACGCTATATTTAGTTATTTTCTTTTTATTACCGACAGTATTTTCTGGATATCCACCGGTAATCATGAGTGTAATATGTATAATACTTTCAACGATCGTTACTTTATTATTATTAAACGGTAGATCTAAAAAAACCTATGGTGCAATTACAGCTACAGTTTTAGGGGTGATTTTAAGCGCAGTTTGTTTCTATATAATGTCAAAAGTATTAAATATTAATGGTTATAGTAGTGATGAAGCAGAAAGCTTAATTTTAATTACAAGAGCTACGAATCTACAAATAAAGGATATATTGTTTGCAGGTGTGTTAGTGTCATCATTGGGAGCAATTATGGATGTTGGAATGTCGATTATTTCGGCATTATATGAAGTTTCTTATCATCAGCCTAATTTAACAAAAAAAGAATTATTTAATTCTGGAATTGAAATAGGTAAGGATATGATTGGGACGATGACAAATACATTGATTTTAGCTTTTACTGGAAGTGCTTTTATATCATTATTGGTATTATTTTCATATAATGTAGATGTTTTGCAGTTACTTAATTCTAATTATATTATAATTGAATTTGCACAAGGCATAGCAGGTACTTTAGGAATTGTTTTAACAGTACCTATCGCTTCATTTATAGGGGCTTCATTTTTAATTAATGATTAAGTTTATATAATAATCTTAACTATTAAAGAGATTTCTTAATAAAATCTCTTTTTTGATTAAAAATTTATTATTACAATAACTTTAGAAATGGTTTAATTAGCCCTTAGTTAAATTATATAATAGAATATTATTAGTTGAGGGCTTTTATATTATAAAAAGCTCTCTAATAAATAGAAAGGAGGAGGAATATGCCGATTTATAATGTTCATGCAGGACATAATTTTAATGTTAGTGGTTCTAGTGGATATTTCAGTGAAACAACAGAAGATAGAAATGTTAAAAATGCTGTAATTTCTAAATTACATTCTTTAAATTTTACAGTATATGATTGTACTGATAATAAGGGTAAGACCCAAAATGAAAATCTTGCTAATATTGTAACAAAATGTAATGCCCATACAGTTGATTTAGATATCAGTATTCATTTTAATGCTTCAAATGGTGAGGGACATGGAGTTGAAGTTTTACAATATTCTAACAAAACCCAGACAGTAGCACAAAATATTTGTAATGCAATAGCAAAATTAGGATTCAAAAATCGTGGGATAAAAGATAGAACTGATTTATATGTGCTTAAGCACACTAAAGCACCTGCAATTTTAATTGAATGTTGTTTCTGTGATAGTGCAATTGATGCAGGTCTTTATAATTATAATTCAATGGCAAATGCAATTGTTGAAGGATTAACAGGCCAAGTGTCTAATCAACCTTCACAACAAAGAGATGATTGGATTAACAGGTTAAAAGTTGAGTGTAAAAAGCAGGGTTTTAGTAACTATCCTACTATTAAAAAAGGAGCTGAAGGTAATATAACAAAGTTGGTTCAAGAGCGTCTTAATAGTGTTGGATTTAGTTTGGTAGAAGATGGTAATTTTGGATCAGCTACTGAAAATGCAATAAAAGTGTTTCAAAAAAATCGAGGATTAATACAGGATGGGATTATTGGTCCTGATACTTGGAGTTATTTGTTAAGTGGAAAGAGCTATTAGTTATGGAAACTGTTTATCTAAAACATGGTGCGGAGTATATACAAGGTAATAGGCTTAACACAAGGTTAGAACATACACTAATCCATATGGGTGTTACGCACAGTATAATTCAAAATGGTTATAGAAAGAGAATCCATGTAAACAACAAATATATAAAATCCCACCTCCATAGATAAGTGAAATTTTAATTATTTCATCTGTCTACTTTAGTGGGATAGTATCATACAACCAATCTAGGTTTTTAGTATAACAAAAGGTTAAGACATTTGTTGTCTTAACCTCATTTTATATTTTATGTTAAAATCACTCTTCATCTGAATTTCTTTCAACTTGTAAATGATAATGTCCTGATAAGAAATTTTCCATAACTGCATCCCAATCACCGTTTTCATAAAGCTCTTTATTTTCTGAAATAAAAGATTCTGTAACATCTTCTCCTTTATTTGAATCAATAATTGTCACACCATATTCATTTTCATTAAAAGCATCTTTAAGATATTTGGTTGTATTAGAATAAGGATCTGAATTTCCGTCAATAATTGCACATATTATAACTAAAACCATTGAAATCACAAAAAGTGTTACAATAATAGCTCCTTTTGATATTTTCATATTTTTTTCTCCATCTTGTGTCTCCCACTTGCCACTATTTTATTATTTTACAAAATAAATAATAATGATAAAGAAAGCACTCTCTATTATTAAAGTATCAATATGTTGGATAAAAGTCAAGTAATACAATATTTTAATAATCTTTAATATTCTGCAGTATCTGTTCCTATTCTTTATTGTTAAGCTTATATATGTGTGGAAGAATAAAAACATCCCACTATTTTATCATACATATGTATGAATAACAAAACAGACTGCTAATTATTGAAATTTATCATATAATATAAGTAGGAGAAAACAATAAAAGAACCCAATAAATCAAAGGTAAGATAATTATGTTAAAACACATATCAAAAGTATTAATTTGTTTATTCACTGTATGTTAATTGATTATTGCTATCATTTATATTGGTGTTGCTGCAAAGCCAGATTGTTCAACATGTAGAATGCAGTCATCTGAAATTAAAACACAGTATTTTGACGAAGATGGAAATACTGTAATCATCTATGAAGACGGTTCAGAGGCAATCTATATGGCAAATGGTGAAATAATTCTTAAAGATTATTATAATGTATTAGAATCTGATTTAAGTCAACCACCTACAACTAGAGCATTAACATCGATCGCAATTGGGAAAGCTATTATATCTGTTTGAAGTGCATGTTCTAGTATCCCGTATTATACTGGGCATGATATTTGTAGAATTGTTTTAAAAATGTTAGGAACATCAGCAAAACCACGTGCCCTTTATAAGTTAACTGGAAGATTTATTCAAAGTTATATTCCTGGTTATGAACCAAGACATTCAGGGCCATGTAGCACTGGATATTGAGAGTACAGAGTTGTGCCATTATAGTATTAGTACAAACAATGCTAATTAAAGGAGGGAGTATGTATGAAAAAAAATAATATTTTAGATATATTATTGTTAGTATTCTCTTTTGTTTTTATTGTTTTTGTACGTTATTTATATGATAATAATGTTCTTAATAACTGGGCTGCTCTTATCTTAACAATGGTAGCATTGATTATTCTTAATTATTCTTCAATAAAAAAATATTTAATTGCATCAAAAATAAAATTTAAAAGTGCGAGAAAAAATATTTGGGTTCTTTATAAATATTGAAGCTATAGTAATTTGTTATAGCTTTTTAACAGTTTTTACAAAAAATAGAAGTAACTTCTGTATTTATAGAATAAAACTCGGGTTAGTGATCTAGTTTTTTTGTATTTTAGGGGGCATCGTACAATTGTGTTTTAATTTATGCTATAATAGTATTGGTCATATATAGAGAAGGTAAATATCTCTATAAAAAAGATGCTTTAATCGGTATCTTTTTTTGTAGGAGATTATGGATAAATTAAGGAAGATTGTAAAAGAAAGCACCTGTTTATTTTGGGTGCATTTTTTCTTCTCATATATATGGATTATTTATAACAAAAATGTGATAAAACGTATTAAATAAGTAACAAATTTGTTAAAAATATTAGTATAGCGTGTAAAAATATTTTTTAGTTTAGTCTGAACTTTTTTAAGTCCATATCAGTCTGCAAAGTTTTGGCAAAATATTATATAATTTAGCTGTATAATAATTAAGAAAGGAGAAGAAAAATGAGGGAATTAAGGGAAGTTACAAGTAAATTATATGATACTGTAGAAAAATTAAGAGAAGATAAGGATATTGAAGCAGCAGTAGAAAAATTACTTTTAATAAAAGAAAAGTTGAATAAGATAATAAAAGAAAGCACTTAAAAGTATAAGTGTTATTTTGTGGTCTTGTAATTATATAGATTTTTTGAATTACAAATAAATGAAAACGCTTGCACTAAAATACTTTGATAAGATATAATTTAATCATAGGGATTGTTATTGTTAAATATAAGTAGTAACTATGAAATAGCTACCCATATTTTTGTTATTTTTTAGATAGCTACAATAACAATCTTAAGATGTGAAAGGGAAAAATTTATGAAAAAGAGAAAGATAAAAAAAGTTTTAGGTTTAACAATGTCATTTTTGATGGTTGTTGGTTTAGCTGCACCTGTTAAGGCAGCTTCATCAAGGGTTGAGACTTTATTGTCAAATATGACATTACGCCAAAAAATCACTCAAATGATGATGGTTGATTTTAGGTATTGGGATGAGGATTTAACAGATGATGTTGATCAACAAGGATTTACTAAAATGAATTCGCAAGTGCAAAAAATTGTTGAGGATTATGATTTTGGATCTATTATTTATTTTGCTCAAAATCTAATTGGTACAGAGCAGTCTTTTCAATTATCAAAGGATTTACAAATAGCAGCGACTAAGGATGGTGGAATTCCTCTATTAATTAGTGCTGATCAAGAGGGTGGTTCTGTATATAGATTGGGCACAGGAACTGCTTTACCAGGGAATATGGCATTAGGGGCAGCCAGAGATCCTAAATATTCAAAAAAAGCTGGTGAAATTATTGGTAGTGAATTAAGTGTATTAGGAATTAATACGAATTTAGCACCAGTTGTTGATGTTAATAATAATGCAAATAATCCAGTTATTGGATTAAGATCTTATAGTGATGATGCTCAAACAGTTGGTGAACTTGCTTCGGCAACAATTGAGGGTTTAAGAAAAAATAATGTAATTGGATGTGCTAAACATTTCCCAGGACATGGGGATACAGCAACAGATTCACACTATGGTTTACCGGTTGTTAATAAGTCAAAAGAAGAATTAATGAATAATGAATTAAAGCCATATCAAGTAGCAATTGACCAAGGAATTGAAATGATTATGACAGCGCACATTCTTTATCCTCAGTTGGATAATACTAAAGTGCACTCAGATAAAACAGGGCAAGATGAGTCTCTACCATCTACTATGTCTAAAAAAATCTTAACAGATTTATTAAAAGGTGAAATGGGATTTGATGGGGTTGTTGTGACGGATGCTATGAATATGGCAGGGGTTGCAAATACTTTTGATCAAGTTCAAGCGGTTAAATTAGCATTTAGTGCTGGAATTGATATGGTATGTATGCCAACTGTATTATATAACTTAGAGGATCTAAAGGATTTAGATGCAATTATTGATGGAGTCGAAGAAGCAGTTAATAATGGAGAAATTCCAGTATCTAGACTTGATGATGCGGTAACAAGAATTTTAACTTTAAAAGAAAATAGAGGAATTTTAGATTATGATCCTAATAACTATACTTTAGAAAAAGCTAAAGCTGTTGTAGGTTCTAAAGAAAACAGAGAAGCTGAAAGAGAAATTGCGGCAGCATCTACAACAGTTATTAGAAATGAAAATAATATATTACCATTAAATATTACAAAAAATAGCAAAGTGTTAATGCTTTGTCCATATGATAATGAAAAAGCTCAAATGTTAATGGCATGGAATCGGGCTAAAGAAGCAGGATTAATTCCAGAAGGAGCAAAAGTAGATGTTTATCGATATTCAAATGCAAATATTACTGGTGATTTAAAGAATAAAATTGATTGGGCTGATACGGTAATAATTAATTCAGAAATATCAACTCCAAGCCGCTATTCTACCAATCATTGGTTATATGCTGGACCGGAAGCTTTTGTTAATTATTGTGATAGTAATGATAAAACAAGTATTATTATGTCAGTAGATAAACCTTATGATGTCCAAATGTATCAAAATGCTGATGCTGTTTTAGCAGTATATGGATGTAAAGGATCTTCAGTTGATGTAACAGAAGCATTAACTGGTGGGGTAACTACATCAGAGGCAGCATATGGTCCTAATATTATTGCAGGTATCGAAGTTGCATTAGGTACTTTTAAAGCTAGTGGTAAATTACCTGTTAATGTCCCAAAATTAAATGTTAATAAAAATGGTTATACAGATGAAATCCTATATGCTCGTGGTTATGGTCTTACATATGATTCTAAATTAAATAAAGTTGAATTAAATAAAATAATTGAATTAGCTTCTAATTTAGATGAAAGCAAGTATACAAAAGAATCATGGGATGTATTAGTAGAAGCTTTAGCTTCTGCAAAAGTAGTGGCTAATACTAATGGTATTAGTCAAGCTAAAATAGATGAAGCAACAAAAGTCTTAAACGATGCAATTGCTGGATTAGTAGAAATTAATATTGTACCAACTCCAAAACCAGAAAACCCTACAGATATAGTTAAACCAGATACAAAACCGGATAGTTCAGTTGCTACAGGTGATGAAAGTAATTTAATTATATATATTTCAGTAGCATTAATTGCGTTTATAGGTTATGTAGTATTATCTAATAAAAAAGTTAAGTTTATTAAAAAATAAATAACAACAGCACAAAGAGATTGTGCTGTTGTTATTTTTAAAAAGGTGTATTGATAAGTTATTTATTTTATGGTA
>NZ_JBKTWO010000025.1:0-25647 GCF_047249845.1 Thomasclavelia sp. | reverse complement strand
GGGATAATAAATGTGCTATGCACATTTATTAATTTTTTGGAGGCAAAATGAAAAAAAGAGGCTATTTTCTAACAATTTTATCAGCTGTTATTTTCGGTTTTACACCAATATTAGCTAAAATAACTTATTCTATGGGTAGTAATGGAATAACGATGGCTTTTTTTCGTCATTTATTTGTAATTCCAATTTTATTTTTAATTATTAATTTAAAGAAGATTCCTTATCGAATTACAATTCACCAATTGAGAAATATATGTCTAGTAGGAATAATTGGCAATGCTTTAACTGTTGCTGCTCTATATACTTCATATAGTTATATCCAGGTTGGAAGTGCAACAGTACTTCATTTTCTTTATCCGATGTTTGTTTCCTTGATTTGCTATTTTTATTATCAAGAGAAACTATCAAACGCAGTTAAAATTTGCTTAGTAGTTGCAAGTATTGGGATATTGTTTTTTATTGAATTAGGTGGAGCATCTTTTTTTGGTTTGTTTTTAGCATTATTTTCTGCAGTAACCTTTGCGTATTATATGATAGGAATCGAAAAGCTAGGTTTACAAACTATCAATCCTTATGTCTTAAATTTCTATTTTGCAATTGTGATTTCAATATCGCTGCTAGTTATTGGTTTATTTAGTGGTCAATTAAATCTTATTCTTCGACTTCAAGCATATGGATATTCGTTATTAATTGCGATTCTTACATCAATTATTGGAATTATTTGTTTACAGCAGGGAGTTCGTTATTTAGGTGCAACAACAACTTCAATTTTAAGTATGTTTGAACCAGTTACAAGTGTTATTTTTGGAATTATTATTCTCCAGGAACAGTTAACGATTATTAAATTAATTGGATGTTTAATAATTTTATCAGCAATTACAGGTTTGATTATATTTAATAAGAGGTGAGATGAATAATTTATAATAAAGATGAAATACTTGAAATAGCACTATGTATATGATAATATACTAGTGTAGAAGTCGTCATGAAAACATGGCAAATGAAAAACCAGAAGCTGCAACTTCTGGTTTTTCTGTGCTTATTAGAGATTTTGGTCATCTCGATCAAGCCACTTGTATATGTAATGCAAAATAATTCCTGCGATTACAGATACTACGATAGAGACAAGATATGAAGTCATCACTTCTATAAACATGGCATTCATCTCCTCTATTTAAGAGTTTCGATAACACTCTAATTATATCATTGAAAAAGATATAGTTTGTCTCATCTTTATATCAAATGTATTATATTTTAGATATATTAAATATAACAACTGATTTGGAGTTAAAAGCTTTGATTGTTACTGTGAATATTATTTGATAAAATAGAAGATATTAGAATGGAGTAATTAATATAGATTTAGTGGATGATGGAAGAGTCAATAAAAAGGGGATGAAATTTATGACTAAGTATGTTATGGCTTTGGATCAAGGGACAACTAGTTCACGATGTATTATTTTTGATTATCAAGGAAATATAGTAGCTAAAGCTCAAAAAGAATTTCAACAAATATTTCCAAAACCAGGATGGGTTGAACATAACCCGCTAGAAATATGGTCATCACAATTATCGGTAATGATTGAAGCACAGGCTTTAAGTAATATAAAAGCAATTGATTTAGCAGGAATTGGAATTACTAATCAAAGAGAAACAACAGTAGTTTGGAATAAAGAAACAGGACAACCAATTTATAACGCAATCGTTTGGCAATGTCGTAGAACAGCAGAAATGATTGATAAATTAAAAGCAGAGGGATTAGAACAAAAGGTAATTGAAACAACGGGATTAATACCAGATGCTTATTTTTCAGCATCAAAAATTGCTTGGATATTGGAAAATGTCGATGGAGCAAGGGAGTTAGCAGATGGAGGTAAATTATTATTTGGAACAATTGATACATGGCTGATTTATAATCTAACTGGTGGTAAAGTACATGTTACAGACTATACAAATGCTTCAAGAACAATGCTATATGATATTAAAAATTTATGTTGGGATAAAGAATTATTAGAATATTTTAAAATCCCTTATAGTATGTTACCTGAAGTTAAAGCTTCTAGTTGTATATATGGATATAGTAAAGAAGGAATTTTAGGTGGCAGTGTTCCAGTATGTGGAGCGGCTGGTGATCAACAAGCGGCATTATTTGGTCAATGCTGTTTTGAAGCAGGTGAAGCAAACAACACCTATGGAACAGGATGTTTTATATTAATGAATACAGGTGGAAAAATGTATCATTCAAAAAAAGGTTTGCTTACAACAATTGCTGCAAGTGATGAAAAAGAAATAAGTTATGCTTTAGAAGGTAGTGTATTTGTTGGCGGAGCAGTAATGCAGTGGTTGCGAGATGGATTAAGGATGATAAAAAATGCCCCAGAATCAATTGAATATGCAATGAAGGTTAATGATACTAATGGTATTTTTTTAGTTCCAGCTTTTACAGGATTAGGGGCACCCTATTGGGATCCATATGCAAAGGGAACGGTTGTAGGGCTTACAAGGGGGACAAGTAAGGAACATTTTGTAAGAGCTGCATTAGAGTCAATAGCTTATCAAACTAATGATGTGATGCAAGCAATGTTAGAAGATACAAATATTAATTTAAGTTGTCTAAAAGTTGATGGTGGGGCAAGTACAAATGATTTTTTGATGCAGTTTCAAAGTGATATTTCAAACTGTTCTGTATATCGTCCAGAAATTATTGAAACTACAGCTTTAGGAGCTGCTTATTTAGCCGGATTAGCAGTAAAATTTTGGGAAAATAAAGAGGAAATAAAAAATAACTGGTTATTGGATCAAGAGTTTAAACCGGTTATGAAAATAAAACAAAGAGCTGAATTGCTAGAAGGATGGTCTAAAGCAGTACGTTTTGCTTTAATGTGGAAAGATATTTAAATTATTGATTTTATCTATCAAATTGATAATTGAGTATGAAAAAAGGTTTTTATTTATATTAAGTAAAAACCTTTTTAATTCATTATTCTTCAATTATAAACATTTTGTAAATTGCTCGAATAGCATTATTAAAATGAACATTTTTAACACCAACAATAATATTTAATTCAGATGAACCTTGATCAATCATTTTAATGTTGATATTTTCATTTGCTAGAGCAGTAAAGATTTTAGCAGCCGTACCGCGCCCATCTTTCATGCCTCTACCAACAATAGCGATTAAAGCTAGATCAGATTCAAGTTCAATAGAATCAGGTTGTACAGCACGATGGATTCCAGCTAATATTTCTTGTTCTTTATCAATAAAAGATTCGGTCTCAACGACAATAGTCATTGTATCGATCCCTGAAGGAGTATGTTCAAATGATAGATCACTTTCTTCTAATACTTCTAAAACCTTTCGACCAAAACCAATTTCACTATTCATCATATCTTTTTCAATCATGATAGTGGCAAAGCCTTTTCTACCCGCAATACCAGTAATAACATGGTCAGGTTTATGACAAGTAGTCTCTACAATTAGTGTACCTTCATCTTCAGGACGATTTGTATTTTTAATTTGAATCGGTATTCCCTCATTGCGAATTGGAAAAATAGAATTTTCATGAAGTACGCTAGCTCCCATATATGATAGTTCTCTTAACTCTTTATATGTAATTGTGCCAATTGTAGCAGGATTTCTAACGATTCTAGGATCAGCAACTAAAAAACCTGAGACATCAGTCCAATTTTCATATAGGTCAACATGACCGTTTCGAGCAATAATTGAGCCTGTAACATCACTTCCACCTCGAGAAAAAGTTTTAATTTTTTTGCTTCCATCATTTAAGGAACCATAAAATCCTGGAATAACAGCATTTTTAACTTTATTTAAACGATCAGTTAAAATTGGATCAGTCATACTTTCATCATAATTTCCATGTTCATCGATAAAAATTACTTCACTTGCATCAATAAATTCAAATCCTAAATAATTTGCTAAAACGATTCCGTTTAAATATTCCCCACGACTAGCAGCATAATCAATACCAATTTTATTTTGAAAAGCTTTTTTTATGGTTGTAAATTCTTTTTCTAAAGATAAGTCTAACTTTAATTCATCAATAATATTTTGAAAACGATTTTTTATTTTATTAAATGTATCCTCAAATATTTGTTTATCTTTAGCGTTATATGCCTGATATAATAAATCTGTTACTTTAATATCTTCTTTAAATCGCTTACCTGGTGCAGAAGGCACAACAAAGCGTCGAGATTCATCGCTTTGTACTATTTTAGCAACTTTTTTAAATTGGGTTGCATCAGCTAATGATGAACCTCCAAATTTAACGATTTTCTTCATACGTTTCCCCTTTATATAAATGTTTAATAAAAAAATACCATTTTTTAACGATTACATCAAGATAAATATTAAAAAACAATTATAATTAAATAAATCTAGTGTGCTAGTTGACATTGAAATATAAAAATAATATTATAAAGTAAATTAGTGGACGGGGGTACCCGTCATTTTTATTAGTTGAGGTGAAATATGAAAAATAAAAAATTAACGATGAGTGATATAGCTAAAATAGCAGGGGTAGGTAAAAGTACTGTATCACGTTATTTTAATGGTGGTTATGTTAAAGAATCAACAAGATTAAAATTAAAAAAAATTATTGAAGAATATAATTATGAGCCAAGTGCTTTAGCCCAATCTCTAAAAGCTAAATATACTAAGACAATTGGTATTGTGGTACCATGTCTAGATTCAATTACTACTTCAAGAGTATTGATGGTAATGGATGAGTATTTGAAAGATCATGGGTATACAACCTTGATAGTTAATACTAATCATAATGAATTAAGAGAATTAACTTCAATTGAACAATTATGGCGGATGAATGTAGATGGAATTATTTTGATGGCTACTAATGTAACAATGGCACACCAAAATATTGCAGCTAAGCTCGATATTCCTTTGTTATTTGTGGCCCAACGTTTTAAATTAGGGGTTTCAATTATTAATGATGATTATAATGCTGGTTATGATGTTGGAAAGTATGGAGCTAGTCATGGACATAAATATATTTGTTATATTGGTGTAACGGGAAAAGATGAAGCAGTTGGAATTTATCGTAAAAATGGTGTACTAGATGGATTAAAAGCTCATGGGGCTAAAAAAATTGATTTTTTAGAGAGTGATTTTTCTTTAGAAAAAGCATATCGCCTTGCTAAAGAATATTTACAGCATAAACAGCCAAGTTTAATTATTGGAGCAACTGATAATATTGCTCTTGGTTGTCTCAAAGCAATTAATGAATTAGGTTGGAAGATGCCTGAAGATATTTCATTAATTGGTTTTGGGGGATATGAGACATCATTATTTATTGATCCAAGTCTAACAACAATTAGATTTAATAATGAGGAAACTGGAATTAGAGCAGGAAAAACAATTATTGATTTGATTGAAGAAAATTCTGTTGATAATCTTCAATTAATTGATTATCAATTAATTGAAGGTAAAAGTGTCAAAATCTTATAATTAATAAGCGATATTTTTTCATAAATATCGTTTTTATATACATAAATATGGTATCGGTTTCATTTTTTATGAAAATATATTGACAGTTATTAAAATATAGATTATAGTATGTTTGTGGAACCGATACCATAGAGGAGGATAAAAATGGATTATAACAAAATAGCAAAACAAATAATTAAATGTGTTGGTGGAAAAGAAAATATTACTGGAGCAATGCATTGTGCAACGAGATTACGTTTAAATCTGATTGATGAAAATAAGGTCGATGAAGAAGAGTTAACAGACATTGATGTTGTTAAGGGGACTTTTTTAGCCAAAGGCCAGTATCAAATAATTTTAGGACCGGGACTTGTTAATTTGGTTTGTGATGAGGTAACGAGTATTTTGGGAATTAAAAATGACAGTACACCACAATCTCAAAAAGAAGAAGAAAAAGGTAATCTTTTACAACGGGCAGTTCAATTATTGAGTGATATATTTGTACCAATTATTCCGGCTATTGTTGCTGGAGGGTTATTAATGGGACTTAATAATATTTTAACAGCTAATGGTTTGTTTTTTGAAGGCATGAGTTTAATTGAAGCATATCCTCAATGGGCTGATTTAGCTTCAATGATCAATTTATTTTCAAACGCAGCGTTTACTTTTTTACCGGTATTGATTGGCTTTAGTGCTACAAAAAAGTTTGGTGGTAATCCATATTTAGGAGCAGCATTGGGGATGATCATGGTTCATCCAGAGTTGTTAAATGCTTATTCATATGGTAAACCTGGAGTAGAGATACCAGTATGGAATATTTTTGGTTTATCAATTGAAGCAGTAGGATACCAAGGAACAGTATTGCCGGTATTAGGTGTATCTTGGATTTTGGCAAATATAGAAAAACGTCTGCATAAGATAACCCCAATTTGGCTAGATAATCTTACAACTCCTTTATTTGCAACTATAATCACTGGTTTTATTACTTTTATTGTTGTAGGACCAATTTTAAGAGAAGCAGGAATATTATTATCAGATGGAATTTCATGGATGTATAATTCTCTTGGTTTATTTGGTGGAGCAATATTTGGTTTTTTCTATGCACCAATTTGTTTGACCGGAATGCATCATAGTTTTATTGCGGTAGAAACACAGCTGTTAGCTGCAGTAGCTACAACTGGAGGATCATTTATTTTTCCAACTGCTTCTATGTCAAATGTTGCTCAAGGGGCAGCTGTTATTGCAATCTTATTATTAACCAAAGATAAAAAATTAAAAAGTATTTGTTCAGCATCAGGAGTATCAGCGCTATTAGGAATTACAGAGCCGGCTATGTTTGGAGTAACTTTAAAACTTAAATACCCATTTATTGCAGCTATGATCGGTTCAGCGGTAGGGAGTGCATATTTAGCAGCTACAAAAACTTTAGCAATTGCTTTAGGAGCAGCAGGGTTACCAGGGTTTATTTCTATTGAATCAAGTTCTTGGTTGAATTTTGGAATTGGAATGATTTTAAGTATAGCAGTGTCGTTTATTCTTACAATGATTTTATACAAGCGAGATATGGCTAAACAAATTAAAAATAATGACGCAGTATCTGTAAAAGAACAAGAAGTTATAAAAACAGTGACTATTAATACTCCATTAAAAGGGAGAGTTGCCCCGATAAATGAGGCACCAGATGAGATTTTTGCTCAAAAAATGATGGGGGATGGAGTTGTAATTTTTCCAACTGGTAATATTTTAGTGGCTCCTGTTGATGGACAAATTACAATGATCTTTCCATCTAAACATGCAATTGGATTAAAAACAGATAGTGGTGTAGAAATCTTGATTCATATCGGTTTAGATACAGTAAAACTTGAAGGCAAACCATTTACATTATTAGTGAATGAAGGACAAATAGTAAAACAAGGTGAGAAATTAATGGAAGTTGATTTTAAAATGATTAAAGAAGCAGGATATTCAACTGCTACACCAATGGTTATTACAAGTAAAAATCAATTTGAAATTATTAACTTAGGAGATAATGAATTAAATCAAAAAATTATAGAGCTAATATAGGAGAATAATATGACCTGCTTAAATAATCAACAAATAAAAGAATTAGAAAGACAAGGATCAAGTGATAAATATCGTCTTCATTATCATTTAATGCCGCCAATTGGATGGCTTAATGATCCTAATGGATTATGCCAATTTAATGATAAATATCATTTATATTACCAATATACGCCTGATAATTGTTTAGGGGGTAGTAAATATTGGGGACATTATAGTACTAAAGATTTCATTACATTTAAAAATGAACCAGTTGCCCTGTTTCCTGATAGTCCATTAGATAAAAATGGTGTATATTCAGGTTCGGCGATAGTTAAAGATGATAAGATGTATGTATATTATACTGGTAATGTTAAACATATAGGGGATTATGATTATATATATACAGGACGTGAACATAATACAGTTATGGTCACTAGTGATGATGGGATAAAGTTTAATGATAAAATATGTCTAATGAAAAATATTGATTATCCTAATGATTTGACTCTTCATGTGCGTGATCCACAAATTTTTAAAAATGGCAATCATTATAATATGGTTTTAGGAGCTCGAACTAAAGATGATGTTGGCTGTTGTTTATTATACCGTTCTAAAGATTTAAAAAATTGGACATATATTAATCGAATTGTTTCTAAACAACCTTTTGGTTATATGTGGGAGTGTCCTAATTTAGTTAAATTAGGACAGCAGCTAGTATTATTTTGTTGTCCTCAAGGAGTAGAAGTTCAGGGTTATAATTATGAAAATTTATATCAAAATGGTTATTATTTAGTTTATGGTGATATAGAGGGGGAGTATGAATTAAGTGAGTTTGTAGAATTTGATCATGGTTTTGATTATTATGCACCTCAATTATTTATAGATGAAAATGATCGTGTTATTATCATTGGCTGGATGGGGTTACCGGATGTCCCATATTCTAATCCAACTGTTGATAAGAATTGGCAGCATGCTTTTGCTCTTCCTCGTGAAATATCTTTTATAAACAATAAAGTTTATCAATATCCTATTAGTGAAACAAAAAAACTTAGA
The DNA here is from genome assembly GCF_047249845.1 of Thomasclavelia sp. Classification (GTDB taxonomy): domain Bacteria; phylum Bacillota_I; class Bacilli_A; order Erysipelotrichales; family Coprobacillaceae; genus Thomasclavelia. The sequence goes on along the minus strand of NZ_JBKTWO010000025.1, from coordinate 17,090 downwards.
AAAGAAAAACAAATAATTAATCTACAAGAAAGTTTAACTTTAAAAAATAATTGTTTTGAGCTTCATTTGCCAATAAATAATCAAGAGTTTATACTTAAGTTACGAAATGATGTAGTAATTGATTATCATAATCAATTACTTACATTTACAATGAAAGAAAGTGGTTATGGTCGTGATATAAGACACATTATTATTGAAGAATTACAAGAGATAGCGATCTTTAGTGATACTTCGTCACTGGAATTATTTTTTAATCATGGAGAATATGCTTTTACGACTCGTGTATATGATCATGGAGGTAATTTCAAGATAGATATTGATATCAATATTCAATGCACTTATTATGAGTTGAATAGTTATAAAATAGTTTAGATTATAGGTTAGAGTATTATTCTAACCTTTTTAAATTAAATTTTAAATAGAGTTTAAAAGGTGCATAATTATATATGATATTTATAATAGGTTTAAATTTTTAGTTATAATAAAAGTTATTACTTTTATTGAAAGAAAAAATATTATAATATAAAATTCATAAAAAGGAGAGAAGATATGGAGTATATAAAACTTATAGGAATTGTCATAATTGTAGTAGGATTTGCTTTTAAATTAGATGTACTAGCAGTTGTAATTGTTTCAGGAATCGTGACAGGTTTAGTATCAGGATTAGATATTATTGAGATTTTAAGAATTTTAGGGGAATCTTTTGTTAATAATAGATTGATGTCAATTTTTTTAATTATTTTTCCAGTAATTGCAATTATTGAAAGGTATGGATTAAAAGAACGAGCAGCATTTTTAATTAGTAAAATTAAAAATGCTTCAGCTGGTAAAGTATTATGTATTTATAGTGTGATTCGTTCAATTGCATCTGCTTTAAATGTAAGAATCGGAGGACATGTACAGTTTGTTAGACCACTGATCTTACCAATGAGTGAAGCAGCAGCTAATGCTGCTAAAAAGGCACCTTTGAATGAAAAAGAAAGTGAGAAAATTAAAGGATTAGCTGCTGCTGTAGAAAATTATGGGAACTTTTTTGCCCAAAACTGTTTTCCTGCTAGTAGTGGGGTTGTTTTAATTCAAGGAACTTTGGTTGAATTAGGATATAAAGAGGTTACGTTATCAATGATAGCTTCTTCATCGATGTATATTGCTATAATATCAATAATTCTTACCTTTATTCAGGTTCTTTGGTTTGATAAAAAGGTAGCAGGAGGAAATAAGTAATGATTGATTTTTTAGGTACATATTTACCAGAATTTTTTTATGCTTTATGTGGACTTGTTAGTTTTGATACTGCATATCGTGCAACGAAAAATGAAGAAGCGCGTATAGGGACTTCTTTGTTTTGGTTTTTATTAGGTGTGATTTTTATGTTTGGTAAAATTATTCCTCCTGTAGCAGTTGGGATATTGCTAGTTATCATGGGGTGTTTAACTGCATTAAAACAAGTTAAAATGGGTAGTTTCATTGAATCTACACCAGAATTTCGTCAAAAAGCAAGTGATAGAGTTGGAAATAAAATTTTTATTCCTGCAGTAGCGATTGGATTAATGGCTTTGATCTTATCGTTTATCCAATATACTGGCGATGGATTTTATTTTGCTTTTAGATCAATCGTAATTAAGCTTATTTCATTCAATAGTAATGTTAAAATAGATCTAACTGCTTTGAATGGAGCAGTAATGACTGGACTTGCTTGTGTGGTAGCTCTTTTGTTAGCGGTTATTATTTGTAAACCAAAAGTATCAGAGACTAGATCTGATACATCACGTTTATTGATGCAAGTAGGAGCAGCTTGTTTATTACCACAGTTACTGGGAGCTTTAGGTAGCGTATTTTCAGCTGCTGGAGTTGGTGATGTAATCTCAAATATGATTTCAAGTGTTATACCTGCTGGTAATCCAGTTATTGGAGTTATTGTGTATGTATTAGGAATGGTTATTTTTACAATGATCATGGGAAATGCTTTTGCAGCTTTTACAGTTATCACAATTGGAATTGGTTTTCCGTTTGTTATTGCTCAAGGTGGAAATCCAGCTGTGATTGGAGCGTTGGGTATGACAGCGGGATATTGTGGTACATTAATGACTCCAATGGCTGCTAACTTTAATATTGTACCATGTGCTGTTTTAGAAACTAGGGATCAAAAATGGGCAGTAATTAAAGAACAAGTACCAATGGCATTGATTATGATTGTTATTCACATTATTTTAATGTTAGTTTTAGGATTTTAGGAGGAAAAGATGAAAATATTAGTTACAGGATTTGACCCCTTTGGGGGTGAAAAAATTAATCCAGCTATTGAATCTGTAAAAAAGTTGCCTGATGAAATTGCTGGTGCTAAAATAATTAAATTAGAAATTCCTACTGTGTGTCATCAATCTTTGAAAGTTATTGATGATGCAATAAAAGAATTTGACCCTGATGTTATTTTATCAATTGGTCAGGCTGGTGGACGAAGTGATATTACAGTAGAAAGAATAGGAATTAATATCGATGATTGTCGCATACCAGATAATGCTGGTCAACAAATTATTGATGAGCCGGTGTTTAAAGATGGTCCTGCTGCTTATTTTGTTAATGTACCTATCAAAGCAATGGTAGCTAAAATTCAAGAACATCAAATTCCAGCATCTGTTTCTAATAGTGCAGGAACATTTGTGTGTAATCATGTAACTTATGGAGTAAGACATATAATTGAAACTAGGTATTATGGTAAAAAAAGTGGTTTTATTCATATTCCTTTTTTACCACAACAGGTAATTGATAAAAAGAATATGCCATCAATGGCGTTAGAAATGATTGTGGAGGGATTGATTGCTGCTATTGAAGCAATAGTTGAAACAAAAGAAGATATTAAGATTACAGGTGGTGCAACGCATTAATGAAAGAAAAAATATTTGTTTATGGGACATTACGAAAAGGTATGTATAATCATGATCTTTATTTAAAAGATAAAAACATTTTTAAAGGAATAGGTTTTATAAAAGGGAAGTTGATGACTCTTAAAGATAAAAATTACCCAGCTTTATTATTGGAAGGAGATGATTTGATTTTAGGAGAAATCTATGAAGTTGATAGGAATATTGTTGATTTACTGGATGAATTAGAAAGTTATTTTGGTGAAAATAACTTAGACAATGAATATAATAAAATTGTTTGTGATATTTTTAGTGATGATGGAAAGATTATAGATCGTATTCCTGTTTATGTATATAATACTAATAATCCTGTTAATATGATGTTATTGAATGAAGTAATTAGCAATGGTGATTTTGTCAGATATAGTCAAAATATTTGAGTTATTAGATGTTGATTTTAATCAACTTCTTTTTTGTTTGTACTTTTTAAAAAGTACAAATTTTCTTTTAAAATTTATAAATACAAATATTTATAATAATTTACAATAATATGTAGAAAGGGGTTTCATTTTCTGGGAAGGAGTGTGATATATGTTATATAAAAGATTTTATCTTTAAAAAGAAGGGATTAAGGAGGAAACTATGAAAAGAAGAATAGGAGCTATTTTTTTAGCAATGATGATGGTGATTAGTTTTTTGCCACTTACAGCTGTTAAAGCCGAAAGTGGTGAATTAATCATTAATGATTCCCAAATAGGTAAAGAATTACATCAAATTAGTTATAGCGAAGGATGGGGAACTAGTACAGGATATCCAGATCGCTTTTATGGCGGTGATGAACATTGGTTTAATTTTGCTCATTATGTGGATGGAGATCCATTACCATCTTTTGAAGTTAAGTTTAAAGGAACTGGAATTGAACTATATGGTGAAAAACAACCAGGATTAGGAATTTATAATATTTATTTAGATGGAACAAAAATTGATACTGTTGATGCATATAGTGCTAATGCTGTAGCTTCAGGAAAACTTTATGAAAAAACAGGTATCGAATATGGAGAACATACTTTAAAAGTAGAACTTTCTAACACTAAAAATACTGCTTCAACAGCTCCTGATGGGGAATTTGATTATTTAAAAGTATTGGGTGTTAAAGAAGAAACTACTGATAATTATGTTTCTAAGATTGAAGATAGTGATATAACTAATGGAGATGAATTATTCAAATTCAAATATACTGGTGGTTGGAAAGCAAGCACTGGTTATCCTAACATGTTTTCAAATGGTGATGAACATTATGCTTATGCAGGTGATTATTACGAAATAACATTTATTGGGACAAAAGTAGAAATTTATGCTACTAAAGATAGTGGACATGGTGTATATGATGTGTTTATTGATGGTGTTGCAGCTGGTCAAGCTGATGGAACAATTACCGGAAATAGAGTTCATCAACAATTGATTTATGCATCAGAAGAATTAACTGATGGTCAACATACAATCAAAGTTATGTTACCAGAAGATTCAGAAGGTGCAATTCAAGTAGATTTTGCAAAAGTTTATCATGGTGCAATCAACCCAAGTGAAATTACTTTAAGTGAAACAGATATTTGTTTAGAAACTGGAATGACTAAAAAAATAAATGCTGAAGTTGCCCCAAGTGTAGCGACAAATAAAGAAATCATTTGGAAAAGTAAAGATGAAAATGTTGCGACTGTAGATGAAAATGGTGTTATTACAGCTATTAGCAGTGAAGAAGCTAACACAGTAGTAACTGCAACTGTAAAAGGAACAGATTTAAGTGCTTCAATAAATGTTAGAGTTGTTCCTGTAGTAGAGTTTTTATCTGCTTATGTAGGTTCAACAAATGAGTTAGAAACACAAGATGATTATGCTAATTTATTAACCAATTATACAAACAGTTGGAAAGATGTAGCTTGGAAAGGTGATGTTTTAAGTTCTAAGATCGTTGCTTGTTCAAGGGATAAAGATGTTCATAATGCAGAAATAACTGCCACTGATTTTGTAAATGGAAGTGCTGTTATTTCATCTGATGATGTTGAAATTAAATGGCTAAAGGAAGTTTCAGCTAATGTTGGACGTAATAGACCTTCTAATGCACCAGTAAAAGAATTCCCAGATGTAATCTACAAAGGTGGTAAAGTTGATATTGCACCTGAAACTGCAAAGTTTGCATGGGTGACTATTAATGTACCAAAGGATGCAAAACCTGGATTATATCAAGGAACAATAACAGTAACTGCAGATGAATTAGATAAACCATATGAATTTAAATATGAATTTGAAGTGCTTGATTTAGTACAACCAGAAACAAGTGAAACAAATACACAAATTCAAGTTTGGCAACATCCATTCTCTGTAGCTAACTATTACCTTGGTTTAGGTAAAAATCCATCTGGAGGAATCACAAACGAACTTGCAGAGGATTTCTATTTTACAGAAGAACATTTTAATTTAATGCGTGATTCGATGAAAGAATATGCATCTATGGGTGGTAAAGACGTAGTAGCTAATATTGTAGAAGAAGCATGGAATCACCAGTCATATTATAATGACCCATCAATGGTAAAATGGACTAAGAAAGCTGATGGATCATTTGTATTCGATTACACATGGTATGATGCATGGATTAATTTCCAAATTGAATGTGGAGTTTTAGATCCAGAAAATGGAATTGGACAAATTAAATGTTATAGTATCGTACCATGGAATAATCAGATAGCATATTTTGATGAAGCAACAGGAAAAACAGTAAAGAAATCTTATAAACCAGGAAATGCTGATTGGCAAGAAATTTGGACTAATTTCTTAACTAATTTCATGGATCATTCAAAAGAAAAAGGTTGGTTTGATATTACATATATTTCAATGGATGAAAGAGGTTTAGACCAATTACAACCAGCTGTTGAATTAATTAATGGTTTAACTGATGAAAATGGAGACAGTTTCAAGATTTCATCAGCATTTAACTTTAATAATAGTTCAAGCTATGATTTCACTGATCAAATTGATGATATCTCAATCAATTTAGGAAATGTAGATCAATCTGCAAATCAAGCAACAAAAGCATTAGCAACACATCGTAAAGAATTAGGATTAATGACTACTATCTATACATGTACTGGAGATTATCCAGGGAACTTCGTAATTAGTGATCCAGCAGATAACAATTGGGTAATGTGGTATACATTAGCACAAAACACAGATGGATTTATGCGCTGGGCATGGGATAACTGGGTATATGATATGCAAGATGATATATCATACCGTTATTGGGAACCAGGAGATGGATGGTTCATTTATCCAATGGAAAGAGATGCAATTGATGAAAATTATAATGCTTCTTTCTATAGTACACCAAGATATGAAATGATGAAAAAAGGTATCAGAGATATCAATAAAGCAAAATATTTAATGGAACAATCTGATGAACTAAAAGCAAAGGTAGAAGAATTAGTTGGGACATTAAGTAAACCAAAACAAACAACAAGTTATGGAAGTGCTGTAGCTGCAAACGAAGCAGAACGTCAATCAACATTGAATGATGTAGATAGAATGAGAAGCGGAATCATCGAAATTTCAAGAGAAGCAGTAGTAGATGAACCAGTAAATACAAACAAACTAGCATTGCAAGTAGCAGTAGAGACAGCAAAAGCAGTCAGTGAAGAAACACTTAATGGTGTTGTACCAGCAGTAGCAGCAGAATTTAGAGCAGCATTAGCTGAAGCAAAAGCAATTTTAGCTGATCCAAATGCTGATCAAAATACAATTGATACTTCTTTCTATCGTTTAGCACATGCAATCCAGATGTTAGATTTCATCAAAGGTGATAAGACAGAATTAGAAGCACTGTTAAATTCACTGGAAGAATACAAAGAAGAAAACTATACAGCTGAATCATGGTCAGTACTAGAAAGTGCTAAAGAAGAAGCAGTAAAAGTAATGGAAGATGAAAATGCTTTAGAATATGAAGTAACAGAAGCAGCAAATAAGTTAAAAGATGCAATCGGACAGTTAGTACTGAAAGCAGATAAAACATTACTGCAGACAATGTATGACAAGGTAGAAGGATTAGATAAGACTAAGTATACAAGTGAATCAGTAGCGAAGTTGACAGAACCAATGGAAAAAGCAAAAGAAGTATTGGAAAATCCAAATGCAACTCAGGAAGAAATCAACAAAGCATATGAAGAACTAGTAAAAGCATACTTGGAATTAAGACTAATACCAGATAAAGGACTGTTAGAAGGATTAATCAACAAGGCAAACAGTTTAAAAGAAGCAAACTATACAGCAGCATCATGGTCAGTATTAGAGCCAGAATTAGAGAAAGCGAAAGCAGTATTGGAAAATCCAAATGCAACTCAGGAAGAAATAGAAGAAGCAGTAAAAGGATTAACAAGAGCAATGTCAGGATTAGTGGCTAATTCAACAAACCCAGAAAGTACTGTAAAACCAGGAGATACAAAGGTAAAAGCGACTAAGACAGGAGATAATGTTTTAGCAGGAGTATTTGCAGGAATAGCGATGCTAAGTATAGCGGGAATAGGTATCCTAAGAAAAAAAGAAGATTGTTAAATATAAATAATTAAAAATGATAACGCCATAACTTTCTAAAAAAATTATGGCGTTATTTTGTTTATTAATTGATTTTTTAAATATTAGAAATAATTTAATTATTTGTTGAAATGTATATAGGGGAATTAGAAAGGAGGGAAAAGAAGTGGAAAATCGTGATATAATATTAGAGAATGCCCGACATTTAATTTGTGATAATGGTTTTAATAAAGTAACAGTTAAAATGATTTGTGAAAAATCAAAGATATCTAGAAAAACTTTTTATGCGTTTTATCAAGATAAATATGATATTTTAGAACAGATTTTAATTAAAGATGTAATTAATGAATTGGATAATTTAATTGATAAATTTGGCAAGATTGAATTAAATCGACCAATTATTTTAGAAGCAATGTATCAAAGAATATATGAGAATAGAAAATTTTATCGTAAAATAGTCAAAACGCAAGCTGGAGATGCTATGGAAGTATACTTATTACATCATCTAATTAAAATAAATCATAAAATATTTATTGATGCACAAATGGATGATATGGAAAGAGATTATGCGACATATTTTTATGCATCAGCGCAAATTATGTTAATAAAGAAATGGATTCTTGATGATTATATCTTAACACCGGTAGAAATGGCAGATAATTATCAAAGGTGGGCAGTATCTGCAATGGTTAGTAATTATTTGATGTAACAAAAATTAAATATGTTGAAGTAAAAGTAACATTTAAATATTAGTGTTACTTTTTTTAATACACATATAATTGTTTGATAATATAATTGAGATTTAACGAATGTTATAATTATTATGAGGTAGTTTTAAATAATTAAATGTATAGTAAATCCCTTTCTAAAAATAAATTTTATAATATTATAACTACCTTTATATATTATTTTACAAGGTTAATTATGAGAAAGTAAAAATAGATTTATATTTAAGATGTTTGACTACAAAGGAATAAAAAAGGAGAAAAAATGAAAAGAATAAATAAAAAATATTTGCAAATATTACTTGTTTTTGGACTTATTATTACGGGGTTAATTGGACAAGCAGGATTTAGCAATATTGAAGCTGTTGGTGAAAAGACAAATTTATCTTTTGAAAGTAGTAAAAAGAATTATTTACAACTTGAAAATGATTTAGATTATATCCCTAAAACTTTAGAAGTTTCAATCAAATTTGATAATCCTAATAATAATAGAAAAATAATAATGGGTAATTATGTTGCTGGGAAAAATTGTTTTTCATTAGAATTAACTGCTGCCAATCAACTGCGTTATGTCGAATTTGTATATGATAATAATAAACTAGTTAGTAGTATTGACTATAAAATAAATGTGCCAGAATTATATGATAAAAATTGGCATAATATTGCTATAGTCCGTGATGTTATAAATAATAAAATATTACTTTATATTGATGGAACATTAAAAGATACATTAGTTTTAAATGGATCAGGAACTAATATATTAAAAGATGATGTTACATTGGAGTCCACTCATTATGTTGGAACTGATGCAAGAAAATCATTTTATTTAGATGCTGATATTCATGAAATCAGATTATGGCAAATAGTTAAAACAGCAGAAGAAATCAATCAAAATGGTAATGCTGTACTTACAGGGAAAGAAACAGGACTGACAAGTAACTGGGTATTTGATATGTCGATGTTAGATACATTAAATACAATTGTAGTAAATAAGGTTTTAGGAAAACCTGGATGTAAAGTAGCAGGATTTGATCTACCAAAAGGGAGGACATCATTAGAATTTGAAAGTGGTAAGAAAAATTATGTTGAGATAACAGAAAATCTAGAAAAAGCACCTAAAACAATTGATTTTTGGGCTAAGTTAGCTACAAATCCAAATCAGCGCCAATTGATCTTTAGTAATTATGCATATGGATCAAATGGAATGGGGATAGAAATAACATCAGATAATCAATTAAGATATGTAGAATTTGGATATACAAATAAAACATTAACAGGTAATCTTGATATAAGAACAAGTGGACAAGAAATTTGTAACAATGAATGGACACATTTTGCAATAGTAAGAGATTTTGAAAACAGTGCTGTAAAAATTTATAAAAATGGAATAGAATTAGTAAATAAACAAATAACAAATACTGGTACAGATAGATTAACAGAAAATTTAAACTTTGATAGACAACATTATATTGGAACAGATTTTAGAAGTGGAAATAGTTTTTATCTAGATGGAAAGATTGATACAATATCATTATGGGATAGCAGTAAGACAGAAGATGAAGTAAAAGGCTTAATGAAAACAGAAGTAGTGGGAAATGAAGCTGATTTATTACATAGTTGGGATTTTGATTTCAATAGCTTAAGTATGTCAAATCCATATATAAAAGATAAGAAAGCTAATGGAATTGAGGCTTTAACTATCAATTTTGATTTTAATGTAAATGAAACTGGTATATTAAATGGAAAATCAGTATTATTTGCAGGGGATAGTATAACTAATGCAGTAAAGGATTCAAAAAAACCATATTATGGGTGGGCAGGAAGAATTGGAACAGCTAATAATATGGATTGGAAAAATGCAGGAATTAGTAGTGCAACTATTTCCACAGCTTTAGCTAATTCATATCCAGAAAACAGAATTGTAAATCAATTGATCAATAATCAAGAAAAAGCATATGATTATGTAATATTACATGGTGGAATGAATGATTCAATTGCAATGACACAAATAGGAGATATGACAGATTCATTTAATCTAGAAGATTTTGATACATCTACATTTTCAGGAGCGATGGATGAATTATTATGTAAGGCAAAAGAATTATATCCAGATGCAATTATTGGATATATAGTAAATTATGCAACCCCAAATTCAACATGGGGTGGCTATAGTAATAATAATAAAACATATTTTGATCGAGCAAAAGAGATATGTGAAAAATGGGGTATTCCATACATTGACTTATATGATGGTGGAGTAGAAATAGAGGGGGAGCATAAATCATATAGCTATGATATTTTAGAAGTAACAAGTGGAAAGAATATGTATGATAATTTATCAACAGAAATTCATATTGGAAGTAAAGGGTATGATATTATTTCACCATATATTCAAAAGTGGATGGAAGAAATTTCTCAATATTCAAATGTGGGAACAGATTTTTCTAAAGGTAATATTGAAATTGAAATGGTAAATACTTTTGAGCAAATACCACTAACTTTTGAAGCATGGATAAAAATGCCAGAATCAGCTACTACAAGTAGAGGTGGGATAATTGCAGGAAACTGGTTTAATAAATATTATAGTGATATTCCAGTTGTCAATTTTGAAATCGGTGAAAGAGGAGTGCCACGTCTTTATTGGTTAGTAAATGGTAAGGCATATGACTACAAAGCTACAGGTGTTAATGTTTGTACTAATCAATGGACACATGTTGCAATTTCATATGATCAATATAATAAAAAAATGGTAACATATATAAATGGTGAAAAGGCGCATGAGGAATTATTAGAAACTAATGTTGCTAAATTAAATCAGCCATTGAAAATTGGTAAAGATTCACGTGATGTATATAATTTTAAAGGTGAGATTGCAGATTTAAGAATCTGGTCAACAACGCGAACAGCAGAAGAAATTCAGGATAATTTCAAAAAAGAAATTGAAAATGCTCAAGGATTATTAGGTAGTTGGAAATTAGATAAAGCAATTAATGAGAAATATTTAGATAGCTCAGAAAATCAAAATCATGCTCAAAACTATTGGATCGATGCAGATTTATTTGCAAATAGTGCAGATGGATATAAAAGTATAGCAGTCATTCCAGATACACAAAATATCCCAATAGAAAATTATTCAACACTTACAAATTGGTTAAAAGACAACAAGGATGAATTAGGTATTGAGTTTGCAATTCATGTAGGTGATATTGTTAGTGATAGAAATAATCGTAATCAATGGATGGCAGCAAGAGATAGTATGAAAGTACTTGATAATGTTATTCCATATGTATTTTCAGCAGGAAATCATGATGTTGAACTTACTACAGTAGATGGTAAATATTATGGATTACGTAGTACGCCACTAATGAATGAATATTTTCCATATAATGAAGTATCATCTAAAGAAACATTTGGTGGAACATATGAAGTAGGAAAGGTAGATAATACTTATAGTTATTTTACAGTTAATAATGTTAAATTTTTAGTGATTTCTTTAGAACAATCTCCAAGAGAAGAAGTACTATCATGGGCAAGTGAAGTAATTGAAGAAAATAAAGATAAAAAAGTAATTATTACAACTCATGAGTATATGTATTATGATGGAAACTTAACTAATCGTCAAACACCAGATCATCTAGATTTTGTTGGAGGATCAACTACAGGTGAAGAAATGTGGGATTTGTTTGTAAAGAAACATGAAAACATTACAGCGGTAATAGCAGGACATGTAGGTTATCCCGATCCTGTAGTGTCAAAAAAAGTAGGTGAAAATGGAAATACAGTCACTCAAATACTTTGTGATGGACAATTTATGGATACAGATGATGCTAAAAATGGTTCAGGTAATGGGGTAGGAATGGTAATGATATTATCGTTTAAAGAAAATAGTGATGAAATAAAAGTAAACTGGTACTCAACAGTAAAGCAGAAATTTTATAGAGAAAATAATCAATATACAGATACTATGGAATTAATTACTAAAGATGAAGAAGTTGAAGGAACTAACAAAGTAACATTATCAATTGCTCTTGATATGGCTAATGCAGTAACCCAAGAACAGTTAGATAAGATTGTTCCAGCAGTAGCTGATGAATTCAAAGCAGCATTAAAAAATGCTCAAACTGTGTTCGATAACGCTAAAGCAACACAAGAAGAAGTAGATAATGCATTTGATCGTTTAGCTAAAGTAATGCAGATGTTAGAATTCTATAAAGGTGATAAGATTGCATTACAAGAAATGATGAATAAGATAGCTAACTTAACAGCAAATGATTATATCGAATCAACATGGAATGCGCTTCAAGCAGTATTACCAGGTGTAAATGAAGTACTAGGTAATGTAAATGCAATGCAAGGTGAAGTAGATGAAGTATATACAGAGTTAGTAAAAGCATTCTTGAATCTAAGATTAAAACCAAATAAAGATTTATTAAAGGATTTAATTGATAAAGCAGAAAGCTTACAAGCAAGTAACTATAGTGTTGCATCATATACAAGTTTAGTAGAAACATTAAATGCAGTAAAAACGGTCTATGAAGATCCAGAAGCAACAGTGGAGGAAGTAACGAATGCACAAAACGCATTGACTAAAGCGATTGCTGGATTAGTAGAAAATAATTCACTAGTAGATGACAATGTTGATTCTCCAAATATTGTAAAATCAGGAGATAATACAGTGAATGCTGCCAAGACAGGAGATACTGGTTCAGTTGGAATTTTTATAGGTTTAGCGGTTTTAAGTATAGTAGGATTAAAAATATTTAGAAAAGAAAATATTACTTTAAATAATTAAAAGATAGTGGTATTATTAAAATATATAGTTAAAGAATAAAAGATTAGTGTTTTATACTGCAAATAGAATAGATTGTTACTTTAAGTAGGCAAGACTATAAGACAGGGATGTTTTTAGTCTTGCTTTATTTTTGCTATTATTAAATTCTATAAAGAAATATATGGAGTTTAATGATTATAAAATAATTAATAGAAAGGGGGAGTTTAAAGATATTAATTTATTTTCTATTTATAGGAAATGAATTAAACATTATAGGATGGGATAAAAAATCATATTAAGATTAGATGTTTAGTTAAATAGTTTTTGAAGTACGATAGCTTATATATAGCTATATGAGAAAGGGAAAGAATATGGGAAAAAAGTTAAAAAGATTATTAACAATCATTGTAACATTTACGATGGTATTTAGTTCATTGATCGTATTAAAACCAGTAAATGCGGAAGATGAAACTAAAACTTATGCTATTTTTCCAACACCTCATGAAGTAGTTTATGGAGAAGATAATTTTGCTATCTCTGATGATGTAAATGTGGTGTATGGTGAAGCAATTGATGGTTATACAAAAGATCATACAGTTGATGTATTGGATTTATTGGGTAAAACATGTACAGTTAGTGAAGCTGTTAGTGTTGGTAAAACAAATGTAATTATGGGAATATATAATTCTGATGATTATGTAGATAGATATTTTAAAGAAAATAATCTAATTGATAATGAGAATTTATTTAATAAATATGATTCTTATATTTTAAGTATTAATGATGGTGTTATTGCAGTATTAGGTAAAGATACTGATGCTGTTTTTTATGGAATTACATCATTGAAACATATCTTTACGCAAGTAAAAGATAATAATGTTTTAAATTTAAAAATAAATGATTATGCTGATGTTAAAGCTAGAGGATTTATTGAAGGTTATTATGGAAATCCATGGTCAAATGAAGATCGTGCAGATTTAATGACTTTTGGAGGAGATTATAAATTAAATCAATATATTTATGCTCCTAAAGATGATCCTAAACATAATAGTCGTTGGAGAGAATTATATACTGAAGAAGAATTAGAAGGAATATCTATGGCTGCAGAAGCTGGTAATAGAAGTAAATGTTACTATGTTTATGCATTACATCCATTTATGTCAAATAGCTTTAGATTTAATTCAGATGAAGTTTATAATGAAGATTTAAATATCGTTAAAACAAAATTTGAACAGTTGATGAGTGCAGGAATAAGACAATTTACGATTTTAGCTGATGATGCTTCTGTGCCATACGGTGGAGATTCAAGCTACATAAGATTAATGACAGATCTAACAAACTGGTTAATTGAAAAACAAAAAGAAGTTTCAGGATTAAGAACAGATATGATGTTCTGTCCAGCTAATTACTATGGAAATGGTAGTGGTGTAGTAGGATTAAAAGGAATGCCTGAAAGTGTAAAAATTATTCAAACAGGTGGACAGGTATTTGGATCAACAAATTCAAGTTTCTTAGATAGATTCAATAATAGCATGTCAAGGAGTCCATATATGTGGATCAACTGGCCATGTAGTGATCAAACTAAAGATGGATTGATTATGGGTGGAGCAACTAGATTCTTAATTCCAGGTGCTGATCCAGAAAAAATAGCTGGTATTGTTTTAAATCCAATGCAACAGTCAGAAGCAAGTAAGCATGGAATTTTGGCTAATGCAGATTATGCATGGAATGTATGGGAAGATGAAAGCGATTATGAAAGAGTATGGCATGATTCATTTAACTATATGGATCATGGTACAATTTATGATACAGAAGCATCAATTGCTTTAAGAGAACTTGGAAAACATATGATAAATTCCAATACAGGAAATCCTGAATCTGTAGAATTAGCACCAAAGCTAAGTGAATTCATGAGTGATTTAAGAGCTGGAAATGATATTATTGCTAAAGCAGATGATTTAATTGCAGAATTTACATTATTACAAAATTGTGCTAATACATATAGTGCTAATCCCGGAAATGAAAGAACTAGAGATCAAATTATTTATTGGTTAGATTGCTGGAAAGATACAACAGAATCAGTTTTAAATTATTTAAATGCTACTAAAGCATTACAAAACGGGGAAGAAGCAAGTGTAATTTGGGACTATTATTCAAGAGGACAAGCAGCATATGATGCTTCAAGAGAACATGGTTTCCATTATGTTGATCATACTGAATATGCAAGAGTAGGTAGACAGCATATTTATTCATTTATGCAAAATTTAGATAATACTTTATATGGTAAAGTTACAGCACTTATTAATCCAGGACAACAAAATGTTACATTTATCACTAATCGTTTAGATGGTGCAACTGGGAATATTGGTAATGTTTTGGATAATGATGCAAGTACAGAAATTATTTATGAAGTACCTAATACAATTGAGACAGGTACATTTGTTGGTCTTGAATATAGTAAACCAATTGATATTAACAGTGTTACATTTAGATTAGGACGAAATGGAAATTATAATGACACATTCCAAAAGGCTAAAGTACAATATACAATAGACGGGGTAGAATGGATCGATATTAATAATGAAGAATATAATTTACCACAAGAAATAAATATAACAGGTCTTGATTTAAAAGATGTTAAAGGAATTAGAGCAATCGCTACTGCAGATAGAACTAATACATGGTTAGGGGTTCGTGATATTGTAGTAAATGATGAAGGTTCAAATAATCCAGTTGTAAAATATGATGCAAGTGTTATTAAAACTAGTACTTATGAAATTTATTCTAACTATTATGAATCTAAATTGATTGATGATAGTGATGATACTTATGTATGGTATAATCAAAATTCTAAAGTAGATGATTTTGTTGGTCTTGATTTAGGTGAAGTAAAGCCATTAGGTTTAGTAAGATTTATTATGGGTGCTTCAGGAAATGATTATTGGAATGGTTATGATTTAGAATATTCAACTGATGGTGAAAACTACACTGTATATGGAAGTTACAGTCAAAACGTTGAAAAGAAAACAGTAGAAGCTGATTTAACAGGAATTAGTGCACGTTATGTAAGAGTTAGAAATACTAAAGATAAAAATGTCTGGTTAAAAATGTCTGATTTTAGAGTTAATAAACCAAAAGATACATTTGTTGATACAAATAATGAAAGCTTAAAGAATATTGCAACTGTAATTGATGCAGATAAAGCTTCAATTTTACCACCATTAGATGCAGTTACATTAAATCCTAATGAATATATTGGAGTTACATTATTAGGAATTAGAGAACTGACAGATATTGATTTACAATTAGTAAATGGCGAAGCTTTAACTTTACAAGTATCTAAAAACAATCTTGATTGGGAAGATGTTGATTCAGAAAGTGCAGATTTACCTAATGCTCGTTATGTAAGATTAATCAACAAAACAGATGCTTCAGTTACATTTGAAATTACTAAATTTTTAATAACTGTTAATTCTAGTGATGCAGCATTTGAAACAAGTGCACCTGAAATGAGTGGTTATGTCCCACAAAATATGTTTGATAGTAACTTAGCTACAGCATATAAACCAGATACAACAGAAGCAGGATATATTACTTATACTCTTTCTGAAAAACTAGATGTTACAAAGATTAATATTGTTCAAAAAGATAACGTTTCTAACGCTGAAGTATTAGTATTAGTAGATGGTGAAAATGGTAAAGAATGGATACAAGTAGGTACTTTAAGTAAATCATTAAATGAAATTTATTTACCATTCTGGGAAAATATTTATGAATTAAAATTTGAATGGGAAGCAAATAGTGTTCCTACTATTACTGAAGTAGTTATGTTAAATAACACCGATTTATTACCAAATCGTAGTGATTTACAATTGTATATTGATGGATTGGATATTGTAGAAGATCAGTATACAGCAGAATCTTATCAAGAATTTGTACAAAAATTGACAGATGCAAACGCTGTATTAACTAATAACAATAGTACTCAAAAAGAATTGGATAAAGCACTAGCTGATTTACAGGAAGCAGTAAATAACTTAGGACCTGCAAAACCAGTAGAAACAAATAAAACTGCATTATCAATCGCAATTGATATGGCAAAAGAAGTAACTCAAGAACAGTTAGGTAAATTAGTACCAGCAGTAGCTGATGAAT
>NZ_JBKTWO010000024.1:0-44243 GCF_047249845.1 Thomasclavelia sp. | reverse complement strand
ATTGGAAAAGTAGACTGATAATGAGGGGTCATATCTTTAACTAAGGGAAACTGGTACTAGTTACCCAGATATAACGTTATTACCTATTTTAGCTAGATTATTACAAACAGATCTAAATACATTACTTGCCTTTAAAGATGATTTATCTGACTATGAAGTAATGATGTTTGTAAATCAGTTGGCAAAACTTAAAAACTTTGGTGAAGCTTACCAAAAAGGAATAGATAAGATAAATGAATATCCTACCTGTTATAATTTGATTTTGAATGTTACTTTAGTATTAGCGGGAATGAGTAGTCTTTATAACGCTAATAAAAATGATGAATATCAACAAATATTTGAACAATTGTATAGACGAACATTAATAAGTGATAATCAGGTAATTAAAAATCAAGCACAATCAGCTTTGATTTCTATGTACCTTAATAACAATGAATTTTTAAAAGCAGAAGAATTAATTAATCAATTATCGGAAGTAAATAGTATTGATAAAAGAAAAAAGCTAGCTGATTTGTATCAAAAACAAGGTAGAATCTTTGAAGCCTCAAAGATTCTTGAAGAAAAGATATTAATGTATTCAAATGATATTTTAAACAATATTATGAAATTATTACAAATGGCTCTCCAAGAAAAAAGATTTGAAGATGCAGAAATTTTAGCTTATAAGTATTACCATATTGCCAAAAACTTAGATTGTTGGAAATATAGTTGGTATCTAGGATACTTTGAATTATATTCTAGAACTAAAAATAAAATTAAACTAATCAAAATAATTAGTAAAATGTTTAAATCATTAAATATAAAATGGGATATTAATGCTTCACCGTTATATCATCATATTAAAACCAAAGAGGTAGATAATCATTTTTTTGAGGATATAAAGGATGATTTATTAAATGAACTAAAAAAAGATCCTGAGTTTAGTTTTATTAAAAATGAAATAGAACTAGAGTAATTAAAAGAGGTTTATTGTAGAAAAATAGCTTATATGATATAATTTCTAGGCTTAGAGCGTTTAGAAATAATCATTATAAGCTATTTTTGTTAAATGGAGATTTTAAATGATAAAGAAAAATATTTTAATTACTGGTAGCAAAAATACTGGTAAATCAACTTTGGTTCAAAAAATATTAAAGCAATTTAGCAGTTCTTATGCTGGTTTTCAAACTATTCCTTTTGAAAGATTTGAAGCTGGGCCAACTTATTTAATGGTAGATCTGATTACTAAAAAACAAATTCCTATTTCAAAATATGATGGTAAACAAGTTGTTGGCATTCCTGCAGCATTTTCAACTTTTGGCAAAAAATGTTTACAAAATTCAATAGCTAGTGAGCATTTATTTGTAGTGATGGATGAATTAGGACGTTTTGAAAGAACAAGCTATGATTTTATTAACATGGTTAATAAAGTTTTATCTAGTAAAAAAATAGTGATTGCTGTATTAAAAGCTGAATCGATTGATTATTTAAATTTGATAAAGAATAGACCAGATTGTTATCTTTATAATTTAGATTGTTCTTTATTTGATGAAGTTTATCAGGATATTATTTCTAAACTAGATATTATATTGAAAAGAGAGGAGAAAAATGAAAAGGATTAGAAAAATATTAACTTTAACTTTATCCATTATACTTGCATTTACATTGGTAGCATGTACATCTAACAAAGATACAATAAAAAAAGAGACAAAAATCACTTTGATTGATCAAGCAGGAAGAGAAATTTCTTTGGATAAACCTGCTACAAAAATTGTCAGTTCTTATTATATTACAACCTATGCTTGTTTATCTTTGCAACTTGGCAATCAGATTGTTGGTCTTGAACAAAAAGCTGATACTAGGTCAATTTATAAAATGGCTAGACCTGAATTGTTAAAATTACCACAAGTTGGTTCTATGAAAGGATTAAATTTAGAGGCAATAGCTAAATTAGAACCAGATCTAGTCTTATTACCAATGAAACTTAAAGATAACATTGATGCTTTAACTGATTTGGGAATTTCTGTTTTAGTAGTTAATCCAGAAAGTCATGAACAGTTAGTTGAAATGTTAAAATTAATTGCTAAAGCGACAGGTAAAGAAGATCAGGCTAAAGAATTAACAGATTATTATGAAAAACAAATAAATAAAATTAAGAATTATAACACTGCTAAACAAACAGTTTATATGGGTTCTAACTCATCATATTTAGAGACTGCGCCAGCTAGTATGTATCAAAGTAAACTGATTGAAACGGCAGGTGGAGTAAATGTTGCAAAAAATATTGATGGAGATTACTGGACAGCTATCTCTTATGAAACGTTATTACAATTAAACCCGGAGATTATCGTGATCCCATCTGGTGCTGCATATAGTGTTCAAGATATATTAGATGATGCTCAATTGGCTTCATTAACAGCAGTGAAAAATAAAGCTGTTTATCAGATGCCCAAAGGAATTGAAGAGTGGGATTCGCCCGTTCCTTCAGGAATTTTAGGAACGATGTGGTTAACAAGTATCTTGCATGAAAATGATTATCCATTTAATGATTTCATAAAGGATGTTTCTTCTTTTTATAAAAGATTTTACGGATTTGATATTGATCAAAGTTTAATCATTAAATAAATTAAAATGAAAAATAAGAAGATATGTTTAGTTGTTTTTATTATAATTTGTTTGATCTTATTTTGTTTTTCACTAACAATTGGTAGTTATGATTTATCAATTGCTGATATTCTAAAAATTTTAGGTGGTACTAACACTTCTTCAATCCAACAAAATGTTTTTTATAATTTACGATTACCAAGAGTAATTATGGGATTATTTACAGGTTTAGTATTAGGCTTAGCTGGAGCTATTTATCAAATGCTGTTTTCTAATCCTTTGGCTTCACCTGACTTGACTGGAGTAGCTTCAGGAGCAAGTTTAGGAGCAGCAGCAGCAATAATAATTGGGGCTGGAACAACAATTGAAAAAACATTTGGGGCTTTTATTTTTGGAATGTTGAGTCTTATTCTGGTTATTGTTTTAGTTAAAACTATGGGAATGCAAAAAGCTTCAGCTTATATATTATCAGGAATAGTAATTTCTTCTTTAGCAGATGCAGGAATTATGATGTTGAAATATATAGCGGATCCTTTAAGTCAATTAGCTGCGATTGAATTTTGGACAATGGGTAGTCTTGCTGCTGTTACTGTTGATAAAAT
The DNA here is from genome assembly GCF_047249845.1 of Thomasclavelia sp. GTDB lineage: Bacteria > Bacillota_I > Bacilli_A > Erysipelotrichales > Coprobacillaceae > Thomasclavelia. Next base: position 41,058 of record NZ_JBKTWO010000024.1, on the reverse strand, counting down.
GATGGTTTCGCTATTTAGTGGAGTAATTCCGTTGCTGATATTATGTTTGTTACATCGACAGATCGTAATTTTGTCACTTGGTGATGAAAATGCACAGTATTTAGGAATTAATGCTAAGTGGCAAAGAGCAATAATTTTAATTTTAGCAACATGGATGGTAGCCTCAGTAATTGCAATAACTGGTGTGATTTCATTTGTAGGATTAATTGCACCTCATATTGCGTATTTAATGTTTAAAAAAAGAACTGGTTATTTTTATACCATTAGTAGTTTAGTTGGAGCTGTTTTAGTATTGGTTGCAGATATGCTAGCTCGTATGCTGACTACTGGTGTTGAATTGCCATTGAGTATTTTGACAATTTTATTTTCTACGCCAGTATTAGTATTTTGGATGTATAAACAAAGAGGAAAAATTTAATGAAAGAGCTATTAATAATAAAAGATTTTTCGGTTTTTTATGATTCATTGATTGTTGATAATATCTCATTGACTTTGTGTGAAGATGAATTGGTTGGGTTGATTGGTCATAATGGTTGTGGTAAATCAACAATGTTAAAAGGAATAATGGGTTCATTAAAACACTCTGGGATTGTTAGAGTTAAAGATCATGATTTTATGACGATGAAAATAAAACAAAGAGCCCAAAATATAGCTATGTTAACACAAAGAATAGAAATAGTTGAAGGTATTAGTGCTGGTGAGCTGATTGGTTTAGGAAGTTATCCTTATTTGCAGCTCAATCAAAATATTAATATAAAAAAAGTTAAGCATTTAGCTGAAATTTTACAGATTGAATCTTTATTAAATAAGGACTACTCAATTTTAAGTGAAGGACAAAAACAGTTAGTACAAATTGCTAGAATAATAATGCAGGATACACCAGTATTATTATTGGATGAACCAGACAGTGCTTTAGATTTTAATAATCGTTATATGATATTTGAAATTTTACAGCAATTAATTAAATCCAAACATAAAACAGCATTAATTGTTTTACATAATCCATTATATGCATTGATGTATTGTGATCGGGTTCTATTGATGGATGATGGTAAAATAATTAGTGAAATCAAACCACAGCAAGAAAATTGTGAAGAAATTACAAAAAAAATTCAATTAATTTATTCAAATATCATCATTAAAAAAGATGATGAATATCAACAATATTATTATTTAACAAGATAAAGGGGAAAGGTATGAAAAAAGAATATTCAGATCCATATAAATTTGAAGGAAAATTACCATTAAAACAAGCTATTCCTTTAGGATTACAGCATGTTTTAGCAATGTTTGTTGGTAACTTAACACCAATTTTAATTATCACTAGTGCTTGTGCGGCAATGAGTGATGCAAGTGAGTTTGCTAAAATTCAGGTTTCCTTATTACAAAATGCCATGTTAGTTGCAGGAATTGTCACTTTAGTTCAATTATTTGCAATAGGACCAATAGGTGGAAAAGTGCCAATTATTATGGGAACAAGTTCTGGCTTTATTGGGGTATTTCAAAGTGTTGCTAATGTTATGGGCGGTGGTATCATTGGCTATGGAGCGATTATGGGAGCTTCAATTATTGGTGGCTTATTAGAAACAGTTTTAGGGTTTATTTTAAAACCACTTCGTCGTTTTTTTCCACCTGTTGTAACAGGAACAGTCGTCCTATCAATTGGATTATCACTAATTAGTGTTGGAGTTGGTTCTTTTGGTGGTGGAAGTAATGCGAAAGATTATGGTTCAGTTGAAAATTTATTAATAGCTTTATTTGTTTTAATTATAATTTTAGTTTTAAAACATGGGACTAAAGGCATGATGAGTTATTCGTGTATTTTAATTGGGATTATTTGTGGGTATATTGTATGTATGATTTTACCAATGTTTTTATCTACAACAGGAATAGCTAGTGATGGAAGTGAATTTGTAAAATCTTGGGTTTTAAATTGGGATAAAGTTGCTCAGGCTAGCTGGTTTGCATTACCTGAATTTATGCCTGTTACTCCTGTGTTTGATTTAAAAGCAATTTTACCTGTATTGATCATGTTTGTAGTAACTGCAGTAGAAACTGTAGGTGATATATCTGGGGTTATTGAAGGTGGAATGGACCGTGAAGCTACTGATCAGGAATTATCTGGTGGAGTTATCTGTGATGGCGTAGGTTCTTCGTTTGCAGCTTTATTTGGTGTTTTACCAAATACTTCATTTAGCCAAAACGTTGGTTTAGTAACGATGACAAAAATTGTCAATCGTTATGCTTTAGCATGTGGAGCTGTATTTTTAATTTTATGTGGATTATTTCCAAAATTAGCTGCTTTGATTTCAATCATGCCTCAAAGTGTTTTAGGGGGAGCAGCAGTAATTATGTTTTCTTCAATTGTTATGAGTGGAATACAATTGATTACACGTGAGCCGCTATCTGCTCGTAATATGACAATTGTCTCAGTAGCACTTGGTTTAGGGTATGGATTAGGGGCTAATAGTGCTGTATTAGCAGGGTTACCTGAAGCAGTACAAATGATTTTTGGTGGATCAGGAATCGTTCCAGCAGCATTTGTAGCAATTATTTTAAATATTTGTTTACCTAAAGAAAAAAAAGTAGAGGAGGCATAAATTTTGCTTACAATTCATAAATATATTCGAGCTAAAAGCATCGAAGAAGCTTACGAATTATGCCAAAATCGTAGTAGCGTCGTCCTTGGAGGAATGCTTTGGTTAAAAATGCAAAATCGTACTGTTGATTATGCTATTGATTTATGTGATTTAGGATTGAATTTGATTGAAGATAAGGGTGATGAAATTCATATTGGAGCAATGGTAAGTTTGCGTCAGTTGGAAATTGATTCAACATTAAATGAATATACTCATAATGCAATAAAAGAAAGTGTTAAGAGTATTGTTGGAGTCCAGTTTAGAAACGTGGCTACAATTGGAGGTAGTTTATTTGGTCGTTATGGTTTTTCAGATGTTTTAACAATGTTTATGGCTTTAGATGCCTATGTTGAATTATATCATGGCGGAATTATTCCAATTCGTGAGTTTGCGGCTATGCCAATAACTAAAGATATTTTGGTTCGTGTAATTATTAAAAAGACGCCATTACAAGTACAGTATATTTCACAAAGAAACACAAAAACAGATTTTCCTGTTCTAACTTGTGCTATCAGTAAACTAAATAATAAATATTTATGTATAATTGGTGCTCGCCCTTTAAAAGCAGTTGCTTTTGAAGATGAAAAAGGTCATTTAACTGATGGAATCACTGAAGAAACAGCAAAAATTTTTGCTAATGATATAGCTGAACAATTAATCTTGGGTTCTAATTTACGTGGCAGTAAAGAATATCGACAACGAATTGCTAAAGTTTTAATTAAGCGTGCACTAATGGCTCTTGGTAAGGAGGCTAATCATGGAAATTAAGATGAATTTAAATGGTCGGGATATTTGTAAAGAAATTGAATCTGATATGTTATTAATTGACCTTGTTCGTAGTTTGGGATGTGTAAGTGTAAAACGTGGCTGTGATACTAGTAATTGTGGTTTATGTACTGTTTTTGTAGATGAACAGCCAATTTTATCATGTAGTGTTTTAGCAGCTCGAGTAAATGGTCATAAAGTTGTAACGTTAGAAGGGTTACAAGAGGAAGCTGATGAGTTTGCTGCATTCATTGCTGATCAGGGTGCTGAACAATGCGGGTTTTGTAATCCTGGATTTATGATGAATGCAATAGCGTTATTGAAAGAAAATCCACATCCTAGTGATGAAGAGATTTTATCCTATTTAGCTGGTAACCTTTGCCGTTGTTCAGGATATGAGGGACAATTGCGTGGAATTAAAGCTTACTTGAGGTTTCAAGAACAAAAGGGGAAGGAGGATAAATAATGAATAATTCTTTCCAACAGATTAATAAGCCAATTCGTAAAAAAGATGCTATGAATTTACTTTTAGGAAAACCAGCATATGTTGAAGATATTACTCCTGATGATTGTTTAATTGTTAAAGTTTTACGTTCTCCACATGGACATGCTTTGATTAAAGAAATTGATATTTCTGCTGCTTTATCATTACCTGGAATTGAGGTTATTTATACATATAAAGATGTTCCTCAAGAACGATTTACGATGGCAGGACAAACATATCCTGAACCTAGTCCATATGATCGTTTGATACTTGATCAAAGAGTTCGTTTTGTTGGTGATGCAGTAGCTATTGTTGCTGGTGAAACTGAAAAAATTGTTGATGCAGCTATGAAATTAATCAAGGTAAAGTATGAGGTTTTAAAACCAGTTCTTGATTTAAATGAAGCTAAAGATAATGAAATACTAGTTCATCCTGAAGAAAATTGGAAATCACTATGTTCAGTAGGAGCTGATAATCAAAGAAATCTATGTGCGAGTGGTAGTTGTCAGGAAGGGGATATTGAAAATGTTTTTTTGCAGTGTGATGAGGTATTTCAACGAACTTATCATACTAAGGCTAATCAACAAGCGATGATGGAAACTTTTAGGACATATTGTCAAATTGATCCATATGGCCGTTTACATGTAATTAGCTCAACTCAAATTGTCTTTCATGTTAGACGGATTCTAGCTAATGCATTAGGGATTCCAAAATCTAAGATTCGAGTTGAAAAACCACGAATCGGTGGTGGTTTTGGGGCGAAACAGACAGTGGTATCTGAAGTTTATCCAGCATTTGTTACCTTGATGACCAAGAATCCATCACGGATTATTTATTCACGAACAGAATCACAAATTGCAGCTACTCCACGTCATGAAATGGAAATCACGGTTAAAATTGGTGCAATGACAGATGGAACTATTAAAGCGTTTGATGTTTATACTTTATCTAATACTGGTGCTTTTGGTGAACATGGCCCAACTACAGTTGGTCTATCAGGTCATAAATCAATTCCTTTATATTCTAATAATCTAGAAGCATTTAAATTTTCCTATGATGTCGTTTATACTAATTGTCAAGCAGCAGGAGCATATCGTGGATATGGAGCTACTCAAGGAACTTTTGCAGTTGAATCAGCTGTAAATGAATTAGCTAGTCGTTTAGGAATTGATCCGGTTGAAATTAGGGAAAAAAATATGGTTCGTCAAGGTCAAACAATGAGTGCTTATTATAATGAAGTAGCAACTAGCTGCACTTTAGATAAATGTATGAATCATGCAAAAAAACTATTTGATTGGCAAAACAGAGCAAAAGTTCATGATTTAGGAAATGGAAAAGTTCGCTCTGCTGGTGTAGCAATGGCAATGCAAGGTTCCGGAATTTCTGGGGTAGATGTTGGTTCAGCAACGATTAAACTTGATGATGAGGGATATTATACTCTTCTAATAGGTGCTGCGGATATGGGAACTGGATGTGATACGATTTTAGCTCAGATGGCAGCGGAGTGTCTAGATTGTGATGTTGATAAAATTATTGTGTTTGGCGCTGATACGGATGCGTCACCATATGATTCAGGTTCATATGCTTCAAGCACCACTTATGTTACTGGAAAGGCTGTTGAAAAAGCATGCCATCAGTTAAAAGAAAACTTATGTAAATTGGCAGCTGAAGCACTTGAATGCTCAATTGAAGAACTTGAATTTACTAATAATGGTATTAAAAATTTAAACACGAATATAATTATTTCGTTATCAGAATTAGCAACTAAATCAATGTGTGGAAATAATATTTCAACTCAAGTAACAGTTACTCACTCTTCACCAGTATCACCACCACCATTTATGGTAGGAATGGTTGAAATCGAATTAGATAAAGAAACTGGACAAGTTGATATTTTAGACTATGTAGCAGTGGTTGATTGTGGAACAGTCATTAATACTAATTTAGCAAAAGTTCAAACTGAAGGAGGGCTAGTCCAAGGGATTGGTATGGCACTTTATGAAAATGTACAATATAGTGAAAAAGGCGCTATTGCAGAAAATTCATTCATGCAATATAAGATTCCAACTCGTTTAGATATGGGAAAATTACGAGTTGAATTTGAAAGCAGTTATGAAAAAACGGGACCTTTTGGAGCTAAATCAATTGGAGAAATCGTAATTAATACGCCTTGTCCAGCAATTGCACATGCTATTTATAATGCTACGGGAATATGGCTTAGAGATTTACCAATGACACCAGAAAAAATATTAATGGCGTTACCAGAAGAATAATGGAAACATATATCATTTATCTGGCTGCTGGTAATAGTCTTCGCTTTGGCTCAAATAAATTGTTGTACAAAATAGGGGGAAAAGAATTATATCGTTATGGTTTAGATAACTTGATTAAATTATCTTCTATTCGTAGTGATTGTAAATTAATTGTAGTAACACAATATTTTGAAATAATAACTACTTATCCTGAACTTAATTATATCTATAGTGCTAAATGTCATGAAGGTCTTTCCTATTCAATTAAAGCGGGAATAGAAATGATTGATAAGCAAAATGATTTCCAGATCATGTTTGTTGTGGCAGATCAAATTTATTTGAATTATCAGACTTTAAATAAAATGCTTGATGCTTTTAATAATTCTAATTATTCATTAGCTTCGATGATCTATCAAGGTCAAGCAGGTAACCCCACGATATTTAATGCTGCCTATATTGAAGAATTAATGAAATTAGAAGGAGATCAAGGAGGTCGTAAGATTATTAATCAATATCAAGATAAATGTCTATTTTATCAGATTGAAAATGAACTTGAGTTATTGGATATAGATAAATTAGAAGATTTAGATAATATCCATAATAATAGAATGAATATGGTGAAAATAAATGGTAAATGAAGATAAGTTATTAAATTTAATAGTCAAATATAATTGTGATAAAGAGCTAAATAATCTAAAAGATATTTTAGATTATTTACAAAACAATAATCTTTATCTTTTTACCACAATAAAAATTTCTAAACGTAAATTATTTGAAATACCAAAAGATGATCTATTAATGATTTTAGATAACTTATTTAGTCAAAATAATCAACAATATTTTTCTGTATTTTCTAATCAAAAAAAATCAAACAACAAATTCAAATATTGTCTAGCAGTATCTATTTTTGATTGTTTACAATTAATGAAAAAGATTGGTGGTACAGATCAAATAATTATCAATCCTAATCTAAAAGATAATTTTAAATTAACTAAAGATATTATCCAATATCTTAAAAGTTAACCATGTATGATGATAACTGAGAAGCAAATATGATAAAATTAGAAAAATCAAAAAATATTAACCAAATTAATGAATTTGAAATTCAACAATTAAACATTATTATAGATTTTATTAAAAATAATTCTAATGCTCTAACAAGAGATAACAAAATAGCTCATTTAACAGTATCTGCTTGGGTATTAAATCCCACGCTAGACAAAGTATTAATGGCACACCATAATATATATAACTCTTGGGCTTGGCTTGGTGGACATGTTGATGGTAATGATGATTTAGGCCAGGTTGCTATTTGTGAAGCTATGGAAGAAACCGGCATTAAAGATATTCATTTTTTAAGTGATAACTGGATATCGATAGATATATTACCTGTACAACCACATTTTAAAAATAACCAGCTAGTAGAAGCTCATTTACACTTTAATTTTACTTTTGCTTTGATTGCTGATGATAAACAGGAGCTAATACCTAAATTTGATGAAAATAAAGCAGTAAAATGGATTGCAGTTAATGAAATAGAACAAGTAGTAAAAGAAAAAGAAATGATACCTATTTATCACAAATTAATGAAACGTGTTTCCAAACTAACAAACAGGGCTTATTAAGTCCTGTTTGTTAGTTTGAAATTGTTTTAGCATATATTAAAGTAACTTAATATATACATATTTATGCATTAAAAATCATTTATGTTGACAAATTTTATAGATTAAGATATTCTTATAAAGAAAAAATAGAGGTTGCAAAGCATCAGAGTACTATAGTAAGTAGGCATACATTGATCTATAGGAAAGGTAATCTTTGCCGATAGATAATAGATGGCAATCTATTATCTAGGTGCTGTAGGAAATACCTGCAGTACTCCTTCAGGAATGAAGAGGAGCTATTAACGCAAGATTTTAGTCGTGTTAATAGCACGATTTTTTTAATTTTGTTTAAGGAGAAAAATAAATGAAAAGATTATTAAAAATCTTTACAGTATTAGCTTTAGTATTCACTGTAATTATACCTGTTAACCCTGTAAAAGCTGAAGAAGAGACTGATAATATATTTGTTGTAGGAATGGAATGTAATTATGCACCATTCAACTGGACACAAGTCAATGAAACAGAAACAACAGTTCCTTTAGAGGGTGGCGGCTATGCAGATGGTTATGATGTAACTATCGCACAAGCAATTGCTAAATATTTAGGAAAAGAACTAGTAATTAAAAAAATGAGTTGGGATGGTTTAGAACCAGCTTTACAAGCAGGGGTAATTGATGCGGTTATTGCTGGGATGACGGATACAGCAGATCGTCGCCAAAGAGTTGATTTTACTCAAACTTATTATGAATCACAAATGGTACTAATTGTAAGAAAAGGTGATAAATTAGAAAATGCAAAGAGTTTAAAAGATTTTTCTAATAAAAAAGTATTGGGACAATTAAATACTTTATATGATACCGTAATTGATCAAATCCCTAATGTTAAACATGCTACTGCATTGGAAGATTATCCTGCAATGGTAATGCAGCTAAATAATGAATTAGTTGATGCTGTAACTGCTGAATTACCAGTTGCCGCTGGAATTATTGCTACTAATCCAGATTTAACCTATGTTGAATTTAAAGATGGAAAAGGGTTTGATGTTGATTTAACAGACACATCTGTATCTATTGCAATAAGTAAAGAAAATTCAAAGTTAAAGGAAGAAATTAATAATTATCTAGATACTTTATCAAATGAAGATAAAAATATCATGATGGATGAAGCGATTAAAAGAATTCCTGCTACTATTACTAGTTTAAGTGATAATATTTTTATTGCTGCTAAACAAATCTTTGAAGTATATAGTCCGTTGTTTTTTAGTGGTATTGGATCAACTTTAACATTAGCTTTTGGGGGAACGATCTTAGGGTTATTAATTGGATTAGTAATTGGAGCAATTAGAGCTATTAAAGTTGAGGAAAGAGATAGACTAGTTAGTAAAATTATAAAAAGGGTTACCTGGATAATTACAACTATATATATTGAAATTTTCAGAGGAACACCAATGATGGTACAAGGTGCATTTATTTATTATGGACTTAAAAATATTATTCATTGGGATCCATTTACTGCTGGAATATTTGTTATTACAATTAATACTGGAGCATACATGGCAGAAATCGTTCGTTCAGGGATTCAATCTGTTGATAAAGGTCAAAGTGAAGCAGCCAGAAGTATTGGGATGAATAATATTCAAACGATGGTATATGTCATTTTGCCTCAAGCAATCAAAAATTCTTTTCCATCAATTGGTAATGAATTTGTAATTAATATTAAAGATAGTAGTGTATTAAACGTTATTGCAGTTACTGAATTATTTTACCAAGCAAAAAGTGTAGCTGGTAGTTTATATGCATTTGTACCAACCTATTTTGTTGTTGCGCTGATTTATTTATGTTTAACTTTTCCAACTACTAGAATTTTAAATTATATTGAAAATAAAATGAATTCTAAAAAAACAATTACATTTGATAGTGAAGGGGGGATAAAATAATGGAACCAATTATTGAAGTAAAACATTTGAAAAAATCTTTTGGTAATTTAGAAGTATTACATGATATTGATTTTACTGTTTCAAAAGGTGAAGTAGTTACCATTATTGGGGCTAGTGGTAGTGGTAAGTCGACTTTTCTTCGTTGTTTGAATATCCTAGAAACCCCTAATTCTGGTAGTGTCATGTATCATGGAAAAGATATTTTAAAAGGTGAAATTAATGTTAATGTACATCGTAGTAAAGTCGGAATGGTATTTCAGAGTTTTAATCTTTTTAATAATAAAACAGTACTTGAAAATTGTGTAATTGGACAAATGAAAGTATTAAAAAGAAATCGTGAAGAAGCAACGAAAGTTGCAATGAAGTATTTAAGAAAAGTTGGGATGGAAAAATTTGCTAAAGCTGGAAGTATTCAACTTTCAGGTGGTCAAAAACAAAGAGTAGCAATAGCTAGAGCATTATGTATGGAACCTGAAGTATTGTTGTTTGATGAACCTACTAGTGCTTTAGATCCAGAAATGGTTAGTGAAGTACTTAAAGTTATGAAAGATTTAGCTAATGAAGGATTAACAATGATCGTAGTTACTCATGAAATGCAATTTGCTCGTGATGTATCTTCTAGAGTCGTTTTTATGGATAATGGAATAATTGCAGAAGAGGGAACACCTGACCATATTTTTAATCATCCCTCTAGAGATAGAACAAAGGAATTTTTAAATCGCTTTTTAAATCAATAAAATGTTTAAAAAAGGTTGTTATAGAAATAAAATTTTCTAGCAATCTTTTTTATAATGTTATAAAATCATACCGGATTATTTATTCAAAATAATGTTTTAATATTATTGTAATTTCTACAATTATACTTATAATAATATTATTACAACAAAAGCAGGATGATAAAATGAAAAAAATTGTATTAGGAATATTAGCGCATGTCGATGCAGGAAAAACAACATTGACAGAAAGCATGTTATATTTAAGTAAAACGATTCGTAATTTAGGAAGAGTTGATCATGGAGATGCATTCTTAGATTACAATACTCAAGAAAGAGATCGTGGAATTACGATATTTTCAAAACAAGCAATATTTAATTGGAATGATTGCCAAATAACATTGATAGATACCCCTGGTCATGTTGATTTTTCAACTGAAATGGAACGAACATTACAAGTATTGGATTATGCAATTCTAGTAGTTAGTGGGATAGATGGAGTTCAAGCACATAGTGAAACAATTTGGAAGTTATTGCAACATTATCAAATACCAACTTTTATTTTCATAAATAAAATGGATAGCATACATACTAATAAAGAAGAACTATTATTGGAATTGAAAAAGCGTTTAAATGAACAGTGTTATGATTTTGAAAATCTTGATGATGATTTTTATGAAAGTATTGCATTAAATAATGAAATATTATTAGATTATTATTTAAAACACAATACACTGACAAAAGAAATGTTAATTGAAGAAATCATAAAGCGTCAGCTTTTTCCATGTTTCTTTGGTTCGGCCTTAAAAATGGAAGGAATTGATACTTTTTTTAATGAATTCAGTAGTTATATTAAAGAAAGACCATATCCAAAAGAATTTGGTGCCCGCGTATTTAAAATTAGTCATGATGAACAAGGAAATAGATTAACTCATTTAAAAATTACTGGGGGAGCTTTAAAAGTAAAAGCACAAATTAACAAAGAAGAAAAAGTTGATCAAATTAGAATTTACTCAGGCAATAAATATCAGTTAGTAAATGAAGTTAAGGCAGGCGATATTTGCGCTATCAAGGGTTTTAAGAACATTATGGCTGGGCAAGGATTAGGATTTGAGAGTGAAACTATAAAACCAGTATTATCACCATATATGGATTATCGTATTATTTTACCAGATGATCATGATTGGTATCAAACCTTAGAAAAACTATCTTTATTATCTCAAGAAGATCCTCAATTACATATTAATTATAATAATCAAACTAAAGAAATTCATGTTCAATTAATGGGAGCAATTCAAATTGAAATTCTTAAAAATCTTATTAATGAAAGATTTGGGTTAAATGTTAGTTTTGATCATGGTAAGATTATTTATAAAGAAACTATTTTAGAAGCAGTAGAAGGGGTAGGACATTTTGAGCCATTGCGTCATTATGCCGAAGTTCATTTGCTTTTAGAACCAGGTAAACCAGGTAGCGGATTACAATATGGGATTAATTGTAGAGATGAAGTTTTATCAAGTAATTATCAAAGATTGATCTTAACACATTTAAAAGAAAAAGAACATTTAGGTGTATTAACAGGGTCAGCAATTACTGATATGAAAATAACACTTATCGCTGGTAAAGCACATTTAAAACATACTGAAGGTGGAGATTTTCGTGAGGCAACATATCGAGCTGTTAGACATGGGTTAAAATCAACAAAATCAATTTTATTGGAACCATATTTTGATTTTTCTTTAGAATTACCTGTTGAATTTTTAAGTAAAGCTGTTTATGATATTGAAGCAATGAAAGGCTCTTTTGTCATGCCAGATATTCTAGGAGAGGTAGTTACTATTACCGGCAGTGCACCAGTAAGTAGAATGCAAGATTATCAAAGTGAAGTGATTAATTATACTAAAGGTAAAGGCCGTTTAATTTGTCAAATTGCAGGATATCGTCCATGTCAAGATGAAGATGAGATTATCAAGCAAATCAATTATGATAGTGAAACTGATAAAGATAATCCAACTGGCTCTGTTTTTTGTAGCCATGGTGCGGGTTATAATGTTAAGTGGGATGAAGTAAAGGACTATATGCACATTCCTTTTCAATTAAAAAAAACATCTAAAATAAAAGAAAAAGATCAACAGACTAAATTTATTAATGTAGATAAAGAATTAGAAGAAATATTTGCTAAAACTTATGGACCGATTAAAAATCGTAACCAAATAAAAGAAACTCCAAAAAAATTAATCAATGAACCAGTTTATAAGCATATTCCTGAGTGTTATCTAATTGATGGGTATAATGTCATTCATTCATGGCCAGAACTTAAAGAATTAGCCAAGGATAATCTAGATGCAGCAAGGTCACGATTAATTGATATTATGTGTAATTACCAGGGATATAAAAAATGTATTTTAATTTTAGTTTTTGATGCTTATAAAGTAAAAGATAATTTAGGAAGTAGTTATAAATATGATAATATTTATATTGTATATACTAAAGAAGCCCAAACGGCTGATATGTATATTGAGCGCACGACTCATGAATTAGCTAGTAAATATAGTATTACAGTTGCTACATCAGATGCCTTGGAACAATTGATTGTTTTAGGACAAGGTGCAAAGCGGATTTCATCTAGAGAATTACGCTTAGAAATTGAACATTTGGATAAAGAAAAGTTAGCTGAGTTTAAAAGGAATCAACCCAAAGGGTATAATTATTTATTACAGGATTTAAAAAAATATCATAAAGAATAGAGGAAAACTATGACTTTTAAGTATAATCTTAATTATATTGGTGGCATAAATGAGTATACTAAACGTGCCATTTATACTTTAATAATTGATAAAGATTATTTCTATGTAAATGGTCTAATTAAAAAAAAGAAATTTTCATATGATCAAGTTATAAAAATAACATATGGTACAACTGATGATTTAAAGAAAAATATTGAGGAAGTTAAACAATTATTATTTGGTCATATCGGATTATTAGATCGTCGTTTAAATAATAAACTGCATTACTGTTTAGCAATTATTTTAAAAGATACGACCATAATTTTTGCTGAAGAACATGAAACAAGTATAAAAAATGCTTATCAAAGACTAATTAAAGCTTTTGAATATCATTAAGGTGATAAAATATTTTACATATAAATAAAACCGTTGATTAAGACATTGATGTAACTGCTAATAAGTTAGACTTAAAAATCAAATTTTTGGGGTTAGTTCAACATATTGAATCTACGGTTTTTTTATTAAATTTATAGAGACTGTTAATGAACTAATTTGTTTGATGATTACTATTTTTGATAAAAGGATTCCCGCATTCTGTGCAGATTCTATCATGTAACGAAAATATACCGCCACAATTTAAACATGTATAAATTTTATGTTGATTTCTCATAAATTCTATTAGTCCGTATTCTTTTACAAATAGGCTATTAGTAATCAAACTAGTATTATAATGTTTAATGTAGCTTTTTTCGAGATTTTTTATTAGTTGGCAAGGAAATTGATTACATTCATAACAATATGAAACTCTTTTTTCATGAACGCAGTCTTTTATTTTACATTTACGGCAATGTTCTGGTTTTCCTATTTCATCATTAACTAAACACCCCAAACATGGTTTTCTGCTTTTCTTTGTAAAACAGTGTTTATAACATACCATACAATTCATGCCACATGGAGCAAACATAATTTCTTCTATTTTTTTTGTCATTTTCATTTCCATATTCCTCCTAGTCATTTACATTATACATGAAAAGGGTAATATTGTATGTCATCCCTTATATATTTTATACATACCTTCTAAGTAGCTGATGTTGTGATGGTAAAAGAATAGTATAATAAATTCTATTTATCAACTTATATAAGGTACTTTTTATGAATTTTAATTAGCAGTTTTGCTGTATAAAAAATGACATGAACTTTAAAAATTTTAAAATTCATGTCATTATCATGTTTAACTACATATCTTTTTTAATTCTATAATTGCATTGTTAATTCTTTTAATTGTTTCATCTTTACCAAGTATATGTGCTATTTCAACTGCACCACCAGGTGTAAAAGCTTTAAAGGTTAAAGCTACTCGAATAGGATACATAATTTGACCATTTTTCTTTTCATGTTTTTTTGCTAATTCTATAAATTTATCTTTAATACTATTTTCATCATCAAAATCTAAATTATCTAATGAAGGTAAAACAATTTCTAAAGCTTCTAGAGAATTATCTATTGTTGTTTTCATTTTTTTGTTGACAAATAATTCTGCATTAAATTGATAAGGAGAATTAATAAAATCAATAGCTTCAGGTATTTCACTTAAGATTTGGATCCGAGGCTGTAAAATTTTTGATAACTCCATATAATTTACTCTTACTTTTAAATTATTTTGATAATAATTTAATGCATAATTATTAAATTTCTCAAGTGACATGCTTCTTAAATAAACACCATTCATCCATTTCAGTTTTTCATAGTCAAATATAGCAGGGGATTTACTAATCCGATCAACTGTAAATAATTTAACTAACTCCTCTAATGAAAAAATTTCTTCTTCACCAACTGGTGCCCAACCTAATAAAGCAATATAATTAATAATAGCTTCACTTAAAAAACCTTGTTTAATCAAATCATGGTAACTAGCATCACCATTACGTTTACTTAACTTATTTTGTTCATCTTTCATAACAGGGGGAACATGGATATAAACTGGAGGGTTCCAGTTAAATGCCTTATAAATCAGATTATATTTAGGAGTACTAGATAAATATTCATTGCCCCTGACCACATGAGTGATCTTCATCAAATGATCATCAATTACATTTGCAAAATTATATGTTGGATAACCATCACTTTTTAGTAATATTCCTTCATCTAATAGCGTGTTTTCGGTTTCAATATTACCATAAACAGCATCGTTAAATATGGTAGTACCAGTATCTGGGATTGTCTGACGAATAGTATATGTTTCACCATCAGCAATTCTTTTTTTTGCCTCATCAATTGAAAGAGATTTGCAAGGATCATTAAATGTATATGTATTATTATGAGCATCTTTTAATTTTGTTTCACTACAAAAACAGTAATGTGCGGCTTTTAACTCAACTAACTTATGAGCATATTCTTGATATATTTCTAATCTTTTTGATTGAATATAAGGTCCAACATCTCCAGGTTTTAAAGGACCTTCATCATAATTTAGACCAGTATCATTTAAAACATCATAAATAATATCAATCGCTCCAGCAACTTCTCGCTGTCTATCAGTATCTTCAATTCTTAAAATAAAGTCACCTCCATCATGTTTAGTGACTAAATAGCTATAAAGAGCTGTTCTTAAATTACCAATATGCATATAGCCTGTGGGACTAGGTGCAAAACGTGTGCGAATTTTTTGCATTTTTTTAAATTTCTCCTTTTCTTTTTCTAAAAAAAGTAGTAAAGTATATATATACATTGGGGTGTAGCCAAGCGGTAAGGCAGCAGACTCTGAATCTGCCATTCCCCTGGTTCGAATCCAGGTACCCCAGCCAAAATATAAAAATTAAGCAGGAATAATTTCCTGCTTTTTATTTTAAAAATGGTAGCCTGTAGGGGGTTCGAACCCCTGCATGCTGGAATGAGAATCCAGAGTGTTAACCACTTCACCAACAGGCCATCTTTAGATAATATTATAGCACTAAAAAAGTATAAAATATAGTGTTTCTGTAAAAAAATTTAAAATATAATAAATTAAAAAAGAAGATTATGTTATCAATGTCATTAAGTTAAGGATTTAATGACAGTTGAGGAATGCATAAAATGTATCTCTCTTTTTTTATTTTAAATTTCACAAAAAATATTGACATCAATACAAAAGTATACGATCTATTATCAATTTATGATTGATAATAGGCCAATTGTTTATAGGTATATGTCGGAGGTACAACATGAATAACTATAAACATCTAAAAAATGTCTTGAATTACAACATTAAGAAGATGGCTGAATGTTCGTCTCTTTTCTGTGGTAATTCTGAAGTTGATTTTACACGCAATAGAAAACTCAATTTTGAAACGACTATTGAAAATGTCATTTGTATGGAGACCGGTTCTTTAAAAGATGAACTTTTAAAACTCAATGATTACTCTTCCAACTGCATCTGGATTTATACAAGCAAGAAGTAAAATTAGAGTAAAAGCATTTAAAATATTGTTTGACAGATTCAATAAAAAAGTCATAAGGATAAATTATATAAGGGTTATAGGTTATTAGCTATAGATGGTAGTGTACTCCCCATAGATAACACAATATATGATAAAAAACAACTGAATTAAGATATGGGACTACTGCAAAAGCTTATTCTGCTTATCGTTTAAATGCAAATTATGATTTGTTAGAATATACTTATGATGATCTTATCATACAAAGTGAAGCCAAAAAAAATGAAAATGATGCTTTTGTTAACTTGTTGATAGATACAATGGTAAAAAAGCTATTTTTATAGCTAATAGATATTATGAGTCATATAATGGATTTGAACATGTCGTTCAATCCGGAAACAGTTATCTCATAAGAGTAAGAGATATAACATCAAAATTGTGTATGACACAATCTCTAGGCCCTTTCCCTGATGGTGAATTTGATATTGATGTTTTTAGAATGCTAACTTTAAAACAAAATAAAATGATCAAAGCATGTCCACAAATCCATAAATTCATACCTTCAAATATGCGATTGGATTAAATGCATTGCATTCCAAGAAAAGAAAACTTATCCAACAAGAAATATATGCACGTATGATACTCTATAATTTCTGTCAGCATATTGTTCAAAAAATCAAAATTCCAAAGAAAGATAAAAGAAAATATGAATATCAAGTTAATTTTACAAGATCATTTCATATATTAAGGCATTTTTCAAGAAAAAAGGTGGAGAAACTCCACCAGTAAATCATCTCATAAACGAATGTAGTATCAATACTATACTTTTTCAGTTTGCCCAAATTAAAAACCAGAAGACAATATTCATTTAGTATTGTTTCTGGTAAAAATAATGACATTGATTATGTTATCTTCTTTTTTAATTGGCAGATTTAGTTTGAATTCTATTTAAGTATTTACTAACCAATCTAGTAAGTATAATTAAAACAGGGATACATACAACAATTGTTACTAGGATATAGCAAATTAACTTTGAGTTTAAACTATGCATTTCTAATAAAGGCCAGAAGATTGGAGTAGATAAAATAAATCCGATTATGTCAATAACTAATACTCCACCTCGATACCAGTTAATTGGACAATAAATACGATAAATCATATGAATAGAGATAAATGCAGTTGTGAAATATAAAATAGTAAATACTTCTGGTAATGATAAGTGAAATGAGGGAGCTAGTAGTTTGATTATTCCAACACTCAAGACTATTGTTAGTGCATTAGGTAGAGAATATCTCAAAGCATGATGACCAATAGATTCCTTAGGTTTTTCAATATTTCGTTCAAATAAAATCATAAAAGATGGGAATCCTTCGATAAACATATCTAATAATGTCATTTGGAAAGGAATAAAAGGATATGGTATATTTAAAAGGATTGATAAAAAAGAAAGTAAGATTGTATAAATAGTTTTTAAATAGTACATTGATGCAGAACGAGTTACATTGTTAATAACTAGTCGTCCTTCACGAACTACTTCAACTAAAGTTTCTAATTTACCATCAATAATAATAAATTGAGCTACTTGTCTAGCAATATCAGAACCTGAGCCCATCGCAATTGAGACATCAGCGTCTTTTAGCGCTAATACATCATTGACACCATCTCCAGTCATTGCTACTTTTTGCTTATGTTTTTGTAAACATAATATCATTTGATGCTTTTGAAAAGGAGTAGCGCGACCAATAACATTATAGTTTAAAATTGCATCTTCTAATTGTTCCTCAGTTTTAATTGTAGAAGCATCAATATAATTATCTGCATTAGCAACGCCTGCTTGTAAAGCGATTGCACTAACAGTAGCAGGATTATCACCCGAAATCACTTTTACATTTACATCATTGTCACTAAAAAATTTTAGTGTTTTTTTAGCATCTTTTCTGATTGGATCTTTAATAATGATTAAACCAAGAGGAATAGTTTGATCAATAGTTTCTTGAAGAAGATTAATGTTACTATGATGACCGATCATTAACACTCGTGCACCACTTTGCGCCATTAAAGCTACATGTTCTGGTAATTGATATTTAGGTTGGATAATTTCAGGTGCTCCAACAACGATAGTACCAATCGTTTCTAATTCTATCGCACTCCATTTACGTGCGGAGGAAAAAGCAATTCGATTTAATGTTTTATATTTAGCAGGGGAATTATAATATTTTTTTAAAGTTTGAAAAGTAATATTATTATCCAATGAACCTGCAACAAAAGAACACATGATTTCATGTGTATCATATGAAAAAGGATTATCTAAATCAATTACCTGTTCAATTTCCATTTTTCCTTCAGTAAGAGTTCCGGTTTTATCCAAACAAAGAACATCTATCCTGGACAAAGTTTCTATACTGAACATTTCCTGAACAAGTGTTTTTCGTTTACCTAACTTTACAACACTAGCAGCTAAAGAGACACTTGTAAGTAGAACTAATCCTTTAGGTAACATTCCTAAAAGAGCAGTTGCAGTATTTACAATCGTACTTGTAACACTTTGATCTCGAATGATATAAGCTTGATATAACATTAAAATACTCAATGGTAAAACTAAGTAACTTGTATAGCGGGTAACAGTATTAAAAGTATTCAATAATTCTGAGCTAACTGGTTTTCGAGTTCTTGCCTGGTCAGTAATTTTATTGGCATAGTTATCTTTTCCTACATGAATAACTTCACCATAGCATCCACCACTTAAAATAAAACTCCCTGATAATAGCGTATCACCAGGATTTTTAGTAATAGGATCAGCTTCACCAGTTAATAAAGATTCATCTACCTCAACACTATTTTCAATAACTTTAGTATCGGCACTAATTTGATTTCCAGTTTCAAAATAAACAACATCACCTAAAACTATCTCTTCATTATCGATCGATTTTATAACCCCATTACGGACAACTTTAGTTTTAGGCGAGACAATAAGGTTTAATTTTGCTACCATATTTTTTGATTTTATTTCTTGTCTTGCCCTAATAACAGTATTAGAAACAACTATAACTACAAAAAATAAACTAGAATAAGCTTGCACTGCAATCAAAGCAACAGCAATAACAAAATTATACGCATTAAACAAATTAAAAACATGACCAATAATAATTTGCAAATTACTTTTAACAACAGGTTTAGGTGCAATATTTACCTTACCCTCTTTAACTTTTAAATTAACCTCAGATTCAGTTAACCCGATTATTTTTTTCATCATAATTTCCCCTATAAAATAGTATTCATAACTTTTATATATATTATATCCTAGATATTAAAATTTCATCATAAAAAAACTAAAGAATTTCTTAATAAGTTTTAATTATTTACATGATGATGAGGAACATATGAATTATCATCAATCCCTTTAAAAACATATCCTAGTGTTTGAAAATGTTCAATTATTGAAGGTAAAGCTTCAACTGTAGTATCTTTAGCATCAGTGTCATGAGCCAAAATAACTTGATTATTAGCACTAGAAGCAGTAGCGCTAGCAAATAACTGATCTACAGGAACATTATTTCTTGCCGCATCACCAGTTCCACTATTCCAATCATAATATTGATAACCTTGATTTATTACTTCTTTGGTCAATAATGACATAATCCCAGCACAATATTTTTTTGAAACGCTATTTGAAGCACCCCCAGGGAATCGTATATATTTAGGAACAAACCCAATTTGTTCTTTAACAATAGTTCCTATTTTGGCCAAATCATTAAAATAACCATCGATTGAAGAATAAACGGTTTTGTAATCATGACTATATGTATGTAAACCTATTGTATGACCACGATTGTAAGCATCTTTAATTAAATGATTATAGACTGGATTAGCACCAGTCACAAAAAAAGTTGCTTTAGCATTATATTTATCTAAAATATCTAAGATTGTTTTAGTATTTGAAGAAGGTCCATCATCAAAAGTTAGATAAATAATTTTATCTTCAGTTTGTTTATAAACCCCAATTTCTTTATTTTCAACAACTGTTACTTTACGTTTTTTAACAGTTTTATTACCAGAACGATCAATACACGTATAAATAACAGGATAATCACCTGTTTTAGTTAAATCAACTTTTTTATGATTTATTATTAATTTGGGTTGAGGATCATGATTATCACTTACATTAACACCTGCATTATAATCGATTTTCCCATTTATTGTTACAGATAAATCATTTAACCCAGTGATTTTAGGTTTTTTACTATCTTTAGATAAAACAGTAACAACAGCTTCTTTACTGGTAATATTTTTACTTTCATCAGTAACATTAACTATCACTTTTATTTTTCCTTGTTTAGAAAAATCATATTTTTTATCAAAAGAAACTTTTGTTTTAGTTTCGTCTTTAATATTAGTTACTAATGCTTGTGGTTTTATCGTCATACTAGCATCGATTTCAATATTATTAATATCAAAAGTTGGTTTCTTTTTATCAATAACTTCAATTTTAACTGTATAATCATTATCTTTATATTTATAAATAATAGGATAACTACCAACTTTATCATTTCTTAGTTTACTTGTATCAACCTTTATTTCATCTATTTTTCCATCTTTAATAGTCTTAATTATACTTTTATAATCAAATTTGGTATTAATCTCTAATTGTAAATTATTATTAAAAACAATTAGAGGTGAGGAATTAAAAAAAATAAAATATCCTATAATAACTAATAAAAAAAATATAATGATTAAAATATGTTTTTTATACTTAGATTTGTTTATAATATTCATATATGCCACCTTCTACAACAATTATAGGGGGCAATATTAAATTGTCAAGAATAGATAAAAATGGGGAGAAAGTTGAAAATGGCTAATATTATAGATTATGTAAAATGGCGTGGTGATCTTGAAATGCAAATAGATCCTTTTAATGATATTGATGGATTGATTTTAAGTGAGTTAGTATATGTAGAATTTAAGCAAATAGTACCAGGTTTTTTAGAAGAGGGAAATCGTCGCCTGGAGGATGTAGCAAAGGATTTTTTTAAGTTAAATGATGTTGAACAATTAATGAGTGAATTTTCTTTTACAAAAGATGCAATTCAGTTATTAAAAGTTATGGCAGAATCAAAACGTTATAAAAATATTTTATTATCTGATTATCTTAATGAATTAGATTATCAAGAAATAAAACAATTTGCTGCTATTACATTTCAATTACCTGATAATACTATCTATGTATCTTTTAGAGGAACTGATGATACTATTTTAGGCTGGAAAGAAGATTTTATGATGACATATACTTTACCAATTCCTTCACAAATTCGTGCTAAAGAATATTTAAAACAGATTTCCGAAAAAAAATATAATCGCTCATTATTATATATAATTAAAAACCGTAATTTTAAAACATCAATTTTTAGTAGCATAAAACAATATTTAAATCAATGTTTTAATGGTGTTGGAATTCGTTTAGGTGGACATTCTAAAGGTGGAAATTTAGCAGTATATGCAGCCTGTAATAATGATGAAAAAGTTATAAAAAGAATTATTGAAATTTATAATAATGATGGTCCTGGTTTTAATATAGAAACATTGAAAATGCCAGAATATCAAAATATTGCAAAAAGAATCAAAAAGTTCGTTCCAGAGGGGTGTGTTTTTGGAATCATGCTTGAATATCTTGAAGAAATGATCGCTGTAAAAAGTGATGCTAAGGGATTGATGCAGCATAATGGCTTTACTTGGCAAATAGAAGGAACCAGTTTTGTTGAAATTAAATCGATAAACCAAGATAGTCAAGTTATGGATACTGCTTTTAAAGCATGGCTCAATAAAGTTGATAAAGAAACTAGAAAAAACGCTGTAGATAGTATTTTTAATATTATTGAAGCAGCAAAAATTAAACAGATAAATGATTTTTCAGAAAAAACATTTACTCATCTTATTACTGCACTTAAAGAATTAAAAAATATGGATAGTGAATCAAGAAATGCCTTAATTCAGTTTTTTAAGACTTTATTAGTTGAAAATAATAATAGTCGTAAAGAATACAAGAAAAAAAATAACAATTCATAATTTATTAATATTATGATATTATAGTAAATAGATGAAAAGAGGGTTGTTATGAACAAATTTCAAAATGCATTATATCGATTTATGATGGGACGTTATGGTTCAGATCAATTTAATATGTTTCTATTGATTTTGGCTATAGTATTAATGATCTTAAACTTATTTTTTATTAGAAATACATTTTTATCTACAATTGTTTGGCTAATTTTAATTTATAGTCTATTTAGAACATATTCACGAAATATTTATAAAAGAAAGGCTGAAAATGATAAATACTTATCATTGATCCAACCAATCCAAAAAAGAATTAATATAATTAAAAAGAATCGTGAAGACCATGAACATAAATACTTTTTATGTCCTGAGTGTAAACAGACTGTTAGAGTTCCTAAAGGACGAGGAAAAATTACTATTACTTGTCCTAAGTGTAATCATAAATTTGATAAAAAAAGTTAATCTTATTTAGCGATAATTTTTATCGCTTTTTATTTATTATAATTAAACGATACTGGAAACAGTATCGTTTAATTACTTTTTATTCTTTTTAAGTGTTTAATTAAAATATCAACTAATTTTTCTAACATTATTTGATCTTCTTCTTGAAAACGATCAAAACTAGTAGAATCAAGATCTAAAACGCCATATAAAGAATCATCTATTACTATAGGCAAGACAATTTCACTATTACTGGCGCTATCACAAGCAATATGACCAGAAAAATCATGAACATTAGCAACTCTTAAAGTTGTTAGACTTTTGGCACAAGCACCGCATACACCTTTATTAAAAGGAATTGTTGTACAAGCAACTAATCCTTGAAATGGTCCAAGAATTAACTGTTCATCTTGATTAAGATAAAAACCTGCCCATGATACATCTTCAAACTCTTGCTTTATAAAAGCACTCATATTGGATAATAAAGAAATCTCATAGTTAATATTTTCAAGTAAAGCATCTAGCTGTTTTTCCTTCATATCATCACCATACTTATTATATATTATTTTTTTAATATTTGGTTTAAAAAAATTAAATTGGTTAAAAATATTTATAGAAATTTAAAAAGGAGAATATATATGAAACAAATAATAAAATACTTATTTTGTTTAAGTCTATTATTTACTTTAAGTTTTTCGTTGGTAGGGTGTACTAATGGCGATAATGACAAGGATAACAATACTAATAACACAACAAATGAAAATAATGATAACAACGATGATGGTGAAGATGATTTTGATGATATTGATGCGAAAGTTAAAAATCAATTTAATGATGATTATGTAGTTAATCGTAATGATGTTATTGATGCAGCTAACTATATTAAAAATAATCTTGATAATGTAAAAGATAAAGAAGTAGCTAAAAAGTTATATGAAAAGGGTAGTTATCTAGAAATGGCTGCAAATAGTGCTGATGTAAGTGAAGATGATTCAATCAGAAATTTAGGAATGCAGGCGAAAGGTTATGCTAGTCGTGTATATCGAGCTAAAGACGATGAAGTAGATGATGTTATTGATAAGGCTAAAGGAGATTTTGATGATTTTAAATCAAAGTTCGAAAATGGCGTAGATAATGCGGTGGATAATTTTATGAGCTTTTTTGATAACAAAAAAAATGACTAATTAAAATGAGACAAATTTAATCGTCTCATTTTTTTTCATTATTTCTTAATAGATAATATGCTATACAACTATAAACAGTTGTCCCTGTTAAAAGTACCTTTTCATCAAAATCAAAAGCACAATTATGGGGTGATGCGACTAAATCAGTAGTTAATTTGATATACGTACCTATACCTCCATGCGCTTGAACAGTCGTCATCATATAAGAAAAATCATCACTACCATCTAAAGGACTAAGATATTTTGGGGCAACTTTAATATCCTTCAAGTGTTCATCACATACATCATGTATTATATCCATCATCTTTTTATCACATTCAAGCGAATAAGCTTTACCCATTTGTTTAATTTCCACAATAGTATCATGCATTAAAGCAGAACCTTGAATTATATCGCGAGCATATACTTCCATATAATTATTTAATTCAGTAGTAGCACCACGAACCTCAATTTCTAATTTAGCAGTTTCCGGAACAACATTACGACCTGTTCCAGCATTAATAGTTCCAACATTAATGCGTGTACAACCATCGCTGTTACGAGGAATTGAATGTAAATTTAAAATACATGAGGCAGCAGAAAGAAGAGCATTTTTACCAAATTGCGGCATTCCTGCTGCGTGTGAAGAAACACCATGATATATAACATCTAGTTTAGTTGTAGCGAATGTTTCATCCATTCCTAAATAAATATCGTAATCTTCATCAGGTGCTTGCTGCCAAATATGACCTGCAAATATATAATCAACATCATCCAAGATTCCGCTAGTAGCAATACTTTTAGCTCCTCTAACTCCTTCTTCAGCAGGCTGAAAGATAAGTTTAATAGTACCATGTAAGTGCTCTTTGATTTCAGCTAGAATTTTAGCTACAGTTAAACCAATAGCACTATGTCCATCATGACCACAGGCATGCATTGCTCCAGGATTGCAAGAGACAAAACCAAACTTACCTGGATTATGATCAATTGAATCATCTTCAGTAATACTTAAAGCATCTATATCAAAACGAATTGCTACAACTGGTCCTTCTCCATTTTTTATAATCCCCGCTACAGCAGTAAAACCATTTTTTACTTTTTCTAAATAATATGGATCAGCACCTTGAAACAAAGCACGTTTATAATTGATTGTTAAAATACGTTTACTAGGAAGCCCCATTCTAAATTCTTCACGCATTAACTCTTTTCCTACAGATACCTGATATCCTAAATTCTCTAATTTTCTAGCAATTATTGAAGCGGTTCGCATTTCTAACCAGCCACGTTCTGCATATTTATGAAAATCTCTTCTTATTTGAACGGTTTCAGGAAAATATTTTGTTGCGAGCATTTTTATTCTTTCATACATAATTCATTCCTTCTCCTTTATTATATTTTAACAAGTTTTTGAATCATTTGCCAATATAATTACTAAGATATCTTGATAGAAAAAAGAATAGGTGTCTACCTATTCTTTCTAGATGTACGATATTTTATATATTTATTCTCTAACCTTTTAAATAAATAACTGGATAAATCAACAAGAAGTGAAGAAAATGCAATTAATGCAAGTAAGACCATTAACCAATTAAAGGTCACATCAGTCAACTCTAAAATTGATTGACCAATTATCATTGATATATAATATATTAGTTGAGTTGTATAAATTATTGTTTTTCGATATAAAGTTAAAGGTTTATAAACCTTTAGTAGGGCAACCGTATAATTCCATCCAGTAAATAAAATACAAATAGTTGATAACATGTTCGCTTCATATCCTAGTGATAATCCAATATTCGTTATTAAAGTAGCTCCTAAAGCAATGATAAAACCAGATGGAAAAGATTTTTCTAATACATTTTTCAAAAAGTTTCCTTTTATTTGATCAAAATTAGCTTCATATGTTAAAAAGAAAGTAGGAATACCAACCCCACATGCACTAATTAAAGATAATTGAATTGGTTCAAAAGGATAAGCTTGACCAAAAAATATTGTTGTAATAGAAATTAATGCAGAAAAAATTGTTTTAATTAAAAACATTGATGCTGACATAGTAATATTATTAATAACTCGTCTACCTTCATCAACAATATGAGGCATAGCATTAAAATTATTATCTAATAAAACTAAATTGGCAGCGTTTTTTGCGGCATCACTGCCTGAAGCCATTGCAATTGAACAATCTGCTTCTTTAAATGCTAAAACATCATTTACTCCATCACCAGTCATTGCAACAGTATGTCCCATTTCTTTTAGTGTCAAAACCATTTCTTTTTTTTGTTGAGGAGTAACCCGTCCAAAAACTGAGTACTTACTCATTGCTTCTTGCAATTCTGTTGTTGAAGTTAGTTTAGTAGCATCAATATATTTGTGTCCTTCTTTTAATCCTGCTCTTTTAGCAATAGCAGAAACTGTAATTGGGTCATCTCCAGAAATAATTTTTAGATCTACTCCTTGTAAATTAAAATAATTTATTGTTTCTTTAGCATCAGGTCTAATCACATCACTTAATACTATGATACCATATGGTTCTAAATCATTAGGTAAAGTTTCATTATCCATTATCTTATCAGTATGTGCTAATACTAAAATACGATATCCATCACTTGCATATTTAGAACAAAGCTCTTCAAGATTTTGATTACCATGAGGAAATAAAAACTGGTATGCACCAATATAGTATGTACCACACTCATAAAAAGATGTTCCACTATATTTACGATCCGAACTAAATGGGATGACATAGTATGGTTTAAAAGTTGTTTGGCAGGGATAATGTTCTCTAAGTGCTTGAGCAGTAACATTAATATCAGTTAATGTGTACATTAAATTACCAATAATCTCATTCAAATCAACATTACTTGTCTTTACATCAAATTCAACTCTCATCGTTCCTTCAGTAATAGTCCCTGTTTTATCAAGACATAAGACGTCAACTCGAGCTAATGTTTCAATGCAAAATAGTTCTTGAACTAGTGTTTTTTGCTTTGCTAATCTTAAAACACTAAGAGTTAATGCAACACTAGTCAGTAAGACTAAACCCTCAGGAATCATTCCTAACACAGCAGCAACTGTACTAATTATTGAATCACTAAAACTTTGTTGACCATAAATAAATTGTTTTAAAAACAATAGTAATCCAATTGGTAAAATAATAATGCTTACATATTTTAAAATCTTATTTAAGCTTTGATTTAATTGAGAATTATGCTTTTTTAATCGTTTGGCTTCATTAGTAATTTTATTCATATAGTTATCATCACCAACATGAACAACTTTACAAATTCCTTTTCCTGAAGTAATAAAACTCCCTGAAAATAAACAATCACCATTTTGCTTTAAAACAGGATCAGATTCCCCCGTCAATAAAGACTCATTTACTTCCATATACCCCTCAATTAATGTACTGTCAGCAGGGATCTGACACCCTGTATTTAAAACAAGATAATCATCCAATACTATTTCATCAATTGAAATTTCTTGAAGTATATCGTCACGGATGACATCAACTTTAGATGTTGTAATAATTGCTAAACGATCTAACGTTCGTTTAGCCTTTATTTCTTGATAAATACCTGCAATAGTATTTATAATAATTACTAATATAAATAAAGTATTTTTGTAAGAACCGACAAAGATAACAAGGCATAATAAAGCAGTATTTAATATATTAAAAAAAGTAATTGTATTATTTAAAAATATCTGCTTATATGATTTAGTAATCTTATTATCGATTATATTTAATTTGCCTTCATTTATTCTTTGTTTGACTTGATTACTATTTAAACCAGTATAATTTTGATTATTTATTTTCATAATATCGCCTCTGTAACTCATTTTAACTTAATTATACTAATTAAACAATAAATCAATATGAATTTTACTTAAGAAAGATTAAGATTTTTTGTATACAATCTTCAATATAAATTGTATACAATTTGATTGATTGATGCTATAATAGAAATAATTAAATTTTAGGGGGTGTTTATATGAGTGAATTTATTGATGGTTTTATTGAAAAAGCAAAAGAAAGTAACAATAAAATAGAAAATGAATTATATTCAAAATATGATGTAAAAAAAGGATTAAGAAATGAAGATGGTACTGGTGTTTTAGTTGGACTTACTAAAATAGCTGATGTAGTTGGTTATAAAAAAATAAACGGGGAAAAGGTTGATTGTGATGGTGAACTATATTATCGTGGAATCAATGTTTCTGATATAATTAATAAAAGAGAACCCAATCAGCGTTTCTTATTTGAGGAGACTTGTTTTCTGATTTTATTTGGATATTTACCTAATTCAGAAGAATTAGAAAACTTTAAAAATGAGCTATCTAGTCGCTATGAGCTTCCAGCACACTATCTTGAATCAAAAATTCTAGGGTTTCCTTCTAAAAATCTAATGAATAAATTACAACAAGAGGTATTGATGCTTTATTCATATGATAGTGATCCTGATAATATCAGTGCCTCAGCAACTATGTACAAAGGATTAAACTTAATTGCAAAAATACCATCAATTGTCTGTTATGCATATCGTACTAAAGTACATTATTTTGATAAAGAAAGTTTGTATATACATCAAATCAGACCTGATTTATCAATTGCTGAAAATATTTTATACTTGTTACGTGACCATAAACATTTCACACCTAAAGAAGCTGAGGTTTTAGATATGTGTTTAGTATTACATGCTGATCATGGTGGGGGAAATAACTCAACCTTTACTAATGTTGTAATTAGTTCAACAGGAACAGATATTTATTCTAGTTTTGCTGGAGCAATTGGTTCATTGAAGGGTCCTAAACATGGTGGTGCTAATTTAGCTGTTATGAAGCAGATGCAATTAGTTATTGATGAAATTGGTTTAAGTGCTAGTGATGAACAAATTAAAGAAGTTATTGATAAGATCTTAGCTAAACAATTTAATGATAATAGTGGTTTGATTTATGGTATCGGTCATGCTGTTTACACACTTAGTGATCCTCGTTGTGTTATATTAAAACAACAATGTAAAGATTTAGCTATTGAAAAGGGGCGTGAAGCAGAATTTGATTTTTACTATCGTTTTGAACAATTAGCAATTAAGGAAATCGAAAAACGTAAAGGAATTAATGTCTGTGCTAATGTTGATTTTTATAGTGGGTTAATTTATGATATGTTGTGTATTCCAAAAGAGTTATATACACTGATGTTTGTAGTAGGGCGTGCAGTTGGCTGGTTAGCACACAATATTGAAAATAAATTATATTCTGGTAGAATCATTCGTCCAGCAGCTAAGTATGTTGGACAGACATATGATTATATTCCGATAGATAAACGAAAATAAGCTTATTTTTATTTATCTAATATAGGTTGAAAGAGTACATTATTGAATAGATACTGATATTATTAGAAAAGATATCTTTTTATAACTACTCGTGAATAAAAAAGCAAGATACACAATGGTACTTGCTTTTTTTATTTTTATTAGATTATATTAATATAATTATTTAAGATGACGAACCCATCCATACTTGTCTTCGATACGACCCCATTGTATTCCAGTTAAAGTGTCATAAAGTTTTTGAGTTAGATCACCTGTTTTAAATTTATTAATAATGATTTCTTCACCTTTATAATATAGTTGCCCAACTGGTGAAATAACCGCTGCAGTTCCAGTTCCAAAAGCTTCTGTGAGTTTACCGTTTTTACCAGCTTCCATCAATTCATCAATACTAAGCTCTCTTTCTTCAACTTCATAACCCCAATCTTTAAGTATATGAATAATTGAATCTCGAGTAACCCCTGGTAATACAGAGCCTTCAAGCGGAGCAGTAATAACTTTTCCATCAATTACAAACATTACGTTCATTGTTCCAACTTCTTCTACATATTTACGATGAACACCATCTAACCATAATACTTGTGTATAACCATGAGATTCTGCTTTTACTTGAGCAGCAATACTAGCAGCATAATTTCCACCACATTTAGTGAATCCTGTCCCACCTTTAACAGCTCTAACATATTCATCCTCAACCCATATTTTAACTGGATTTACTCCTTCAGGATAATAGCTTCCTACAGGCGATAAAATAATGATAAATGTATATGATTTAGCAGGATGAACTCCAACCCCAGCTTCACTTGCAAACATAAATGGTCGAATATATAATGATGTATCTTTAGCAGTAGGAATCCAATCTTGTTCATATTTAACAATTGCTTCAACTGCTTCAACAAACATATCTTCTGGTAATTCTGCCATACATATACGTTTGTTTGAATTGATCATTCTTCGTGCATTCATTTCGGGTCTAAATAGTGTAATGTCCCCGTTAGGATCTCGATATGCCTTTAACCCTTCAAACGTTTCTTGTGCATAATGTAATACCATTGTAGCTGGATCCATAGGAATTGGTGCATATGGAACGATCCTTGCATCGTGCCAGCCCTTACCTTCGGTATAATCCATCATAAACATATGATCAGTAAAATAACTACCAAACCCCAAATTATCTTGACTCGGTTTTTCTTTTAGTGTTTGAGCTCTTTCAATTTTAATTTCCATTATTAAAATACCCCCTTAGTTTATTTATAAGTATACTCTTATTTAAGTCTTGTTACAAGATGGAATTTATCTAAACAATAGAGATATTATAGGATTTCTATGAAAATATAATAATAATTATGGATAATGGTAAATTATTCAATCAAAAGATAGTTTATTTCATTATAAACTATTTTTTATTAATAATTTTCATATGTAAATTAGCCATTAAATCAATTGCTTTTTCATGAAGTAAAGAATCATTACTAGCAATACCTTTATAATCAATAATTATTGTTGCTTCAGGTAAGGCGGCTTTGATAATAACAGCATTAGAAATTACACAAATATTTGAAACTACACCAACTAAAGTTATTTCATCATAATCTTTATCTTTTAAATAATTACCTAATTCTAAAGAACCAAAAGTATTTTTCAGAATTTTTTTATCATTTTTAGCTAAATCATTTATTTTTCCATATAACTGCCAACCTTTGCTATTTTCTATACAATGAATAATAGGCAAATTTTTACCTTCTTGAGTATCTAAATAGTTATTTTGATGAGAATCATAAGTAAAAATCACATCATCTTTATTTATATGATATTTTTCAATTAGTTCTACTAGATAATCTTCTAATATTACTGCATCATTAAATCCTAAACTTCCACTAACAAAATCATTTTGATAATCAATCACTACTAGTAATCTTTTCATGTTAATCCTCCATTCTTTGAATTATTTTATCATTATTGGTTGACAATGTAAATATATGGTTATATAATCATATTGTCATATGAATAAATATTCATACGAAAGGAGACGTAAAATGGATAAAGTAGTAAATGAAGCTATTGTTAATAAAGTTGCTGCAGCACTTCCAGAAGAAGAAATTTTATATGATGTTGCAGAATTATTTAAGGTGTTTGGAGATTCAACTAGAATTAGAATTATTTGCGCTTTGTTTGAATCAGAAATGTGTGTATATGATTTAGCTGCATGTTTAGAAATGACTCAATCAGCAATTTCTCATCAGTTAAGGATTTTAAAACAAGCCAATTTAGTTAAATTTAGACGTGATGGAAAATTAATGTACTATTCACTTGATGACGAACATGTTAAACAAATTTTTGATGCAGGTTATAAGCATGTGATTGAATAAGGGAGGTCACTATGAAACTTAAATATAATTTAAAAGGACTTGATTGTGCTAATTGCGCTCAAAAAGTTCAAGAACGAGTAGCTAGTTTAGAAGGGGTTAAAAAATGCAGCGTTGTTTTTGCAACGACAAAGATGTTTATCGAAACAAAAGATGATTCATTTGATGAAGCACAGATTATTGCAACAGTTAAAAGTGTTGAACCAGATGTTGAAGTGATTAATTTATCAAATAAATTTGAAAATCTAGATGAGGATCATCATCACGATCATAGTAAATGTAGTTGCAAATATAACCATGAACACCATCACGACCATGAAAATTGTGAATGTGGACACGATCATGATGTAGAACCAATTTTACATCATGATTTAAATGATGCTCTTAATATTCATATCAATGGTCTTGATTGTGCTAATTGTGCTATAAAAGTTGAACAAGCAATTAATAAAATGAATGAAATTGATGAAGCACAGATTATTTTTTCAACAGAGACTTTGAAAGTTAAACCTAAAACTTCAATTGATCAAAATAAATTATTAAAACTAATCCAAAAAGTAGTTGATCAAATTGAAGAGGGTATTACATTATCACTAAAAGATGAAATTAAAATAATAGAAAAACCAAAATTATTTACTCCTAAGGATCATCTTGGATTAATTATTGGAACATTAATTTATATTATTGGTATTATTATTGGTGATTTTAAATTAGATATTTTAATTTATGGAATCGCATATCTGTTAGTAGGATACAAAGTAATCTTAAAAGCTTTAAAAAATATAAAACGAGGGGAGATTTTTGATGAAAATTTTCTCATGTGTATCGCTACTATTGGCGCTTTTTGTATCAGTGATTATAAAGAAGCTATAGCGGTAATGTTGTTTTATTCAGTCGGTGAGATTTTCCAAGCTTATGCTGTAAATAAAACAAGGACATCAATTAGTTCATTAATGGATTTAAAAAGTGATTACGCTAATCTTGTAGTTGGTGATGATATAAAAAAAATTGCTCCAGAAAAAATTAAAGTTGGAGATGAAATAGTCATTAAAGTAGGGGAAAAGATTCCTCTAGATGGAAAGGTATTAAGTGGTGAAAGTACTTTAGATACTTCTAGTCTAACTGGTGAAACATTACCAAGAAATGTTGAAAAGGGGGATCAAGTATTAGCTGGTGTTGTTAATTTAACAGGAATTATAAATGTCCAAGTAACTCAGGTTTATGAAGATTCAACTGTATCAAAAATCTTGGATTTAGTTGAAAATGCTGCTAGTAAAAAAGCTCCAATTGAGCAATTTATTACCCGTTTTGCTAGAATCTATACCCCAACAGTAGTATTTTTAGCTGCTGCTCTTGCAATCGTTCCAATGTTTATTTTTAAAGATGCTATCTTTTCTGAATGGTTATATCGAGCATTAACATTTTTAGTTGTATCTTGTCCTTGTGCGTTAGTAATTTCAATACCATTAGGTTTGTATGCTGGTTTAGGTAAAGCAAGTAAGATAGGTGCTTTAGTTAAAGGTGGTAATTATCTTGAATTACTAAAAGATATTGATACTGTTGTTTTTGATAAAACAGGAACACTTACTGAAGGTAGTTTTGAAGTTGTTGAAATAAATGGTTCAGATGATTTATTAATGTTAGGTGCTTATGGAGAAAGCATGTCAAACCATCCTATTGCTAAAAGTATTGTGAAAAAATATGATCAAGTTATTGATCAAAAACGAATTAGTGATTTTAAAGAAGTAGCAGGTAAAGGAATTGAAGTGAAAATAGATGATAACTTGTATAATTTAGGAAATAAATCTTATATTGAAAGCTTAGGAATACAAGTTAAAAATCCCTCAACAGTAGGAACGATCATTCATATAGTTTGTCAAGGAAAATATTTAGGTAACATAGTTGTTGCTGATAAAATCAAAGATACAACTATTGAAGGAATAAAACGTCTTAAAAAAGCAGGAATTCAAAATACTGTTATGTTAACTGGAGATCGTAAAGAGGTTGCTGAAGATATAGCAAAGAAAATTGGAATTGATACTGTATATAGTGAGTTATTACCACAAGATAAAGTAATACAAGTTGAAACTTTAATTAATCAAGGTGCTAGATTATCATTTGTTGGAGATGGAATAAATGATGCTCCTGTACTTGCAAGAGCGGATTTAGGAATTGCTATGGGGGGTGTTGGTAGTGATGCTGCAATTGAAGCAGCTGATATCGTTTTAATGAATGATGATATTGTTACAATAGGTGAAGCTATTTCAATTTCTAAAAAAACAAATAAAGTATTAAAACAAAATGTGACTTTCACATTAATTATTAAAATTGGAGTTCTTTTATTAACGATGTTTGGTTATGCAAATATGTGGATGGGAGTATTTGCAGATGTTGGTGTAACTTTGATTGCCATCTTAAATTCAATGCGTATCTTAAGATAAATCAGGACTGAATAATCAGTCCTGATTTAGTTTGAATAATGTTAGAGACTTTAAACAATTTAAAATTTAGTGTATAATTTAGCGCGGAGGGTATTTATGGAAAGATTAATTGTATTAGGAACTGGAAATGCAAGTGTAAAAAACTGTTATAATACCTGTTTTGCTTTAAAGTTTAAAGATGATTATCTACTTGTAGATGCAGGCGGAGGAAACGGCATTTTAAAACAATTAGATTTAGCTAAAATCAAACTTAATCAAATTAAACATATGATTGTAACTCATGGGCATACGGATCATGTTTTAGGTGTGATTTGGATATTTAGAATGATTGCAACAAAGATTATAAATGAGGAATATGATGGTAATTTCAACATATATTGTCATGATGAGTTAGTTTCTACAATTAAAACAATTGTAAAACTAACTGTTCAAAAAAAGTATTACGACTTACTAAATCAGAGAATTTTTATTAAAGAAGTTAAAGATGGAGAAAAAGTCACAATTTGTGAACATCTTGTGACTTTCTTTGATATTCACTCAACTAAAACTAAACAATTTGGTTTTACGTTGGAATTAAATAATGGAAAATTAACATGTTTAGGTGATGAACCATTTAATGAGTTATGTTATCGATATGTATCAAATTCAAACTGGTTATTATGTGAGGCTTTTTGTTTATATAGAGAACGTAATATTTTCAAACCATATGAAAAACATCATTCTACTGTTAAAGAAGCTAGTGAATTAGCAAAATATTTAAAAATAAAAAATCTGGTTTTATATCATACCGAAGAACAAAATTTAAAGAAGCGTAAACAATTGTATACTGAAGAAGCCAAACAATATTTTAATGGCAATATATATGTACCTAATGATTTAGATGAATATGAGCTATAGGAGGAGTAGTATGACATTAGATAAATTAGTACCTGGAATGAGTGGAAAAATTACTGTAGTTCATGGTGAAGGATTGTTACGGAGACGTTTATTAGAAATGGGATTAACACCACGAACGATTGTAAAGGTTCGTAAAGTTGCTCCAATGGGAGATCCAATAGAATTATATTTACGTAGCTATGTTTTAACAATTAGAAAAGATGATGCAGCAATGATAGAAATTGAGGTGATAAATAATGATAACTAAAACAATTGCTTTGATTGGAAATCAAAATTGTGGAAAAACTACATTATTTAACGCATTAACTGGATCAAACCAGCATGTTGGTAACTTTCCTGGTGTAACAGTAGAACAAAAATCAGGCACAATAAAGAAACATCCAACAATTAAATTGGTTGATCTTCCAGGTATTTATTCATTAACACCTTATACAATGGAAGAAATTGTCTCAACTGATTTTTTAATTAAAGAAAAACCATCAATGATTATCAATATTATTGATGCGACAAGTATTGAAAGAAATCTATATTTAACAATGCAGTTATTAGAATTAAATATTCCAATGGTTTTAGCTTTAAATATGATGGATGAAGTTATTAATAGTGGTAATTGTATTGATGTCGAGGGTTTGCAGGATGCTTTAGGAATCCGAGTAATTCCTATTTCAGCTAGTAAAAATGAGGGAATTGAAGAATTGATTGAGGCGATTGAAGCAATTTTAAAAGAAAAAAATTGCTCACATTTGGATTTATGTACTGGTGAAATTCATAAAGCTATTCATTCAATTAATCATTTAATTGAAGAAAATGCTATAAAAGCAGCTTTGCCTAAACGTTTCGCAGTTACTAAAGTAATTGAAGGTGATCCTGAAATAATTAAACAATTAAAATTAGATAATCGACAGCTACACATTATTGGACATATTATTAAGGATATGGAAGAAAAAGAAGGTCTTGATAAAGATGCTGCTTTAGTTGAGATGCGATATCAAATTATAGAAGATATTACTAGTAGAACTGTGTTTAAGGAACAAGAAACAACCGGACAGGTAAGATCGGAAAAAATAGATGCTTTTTTAACTCATAAATATTTTGGAATTCCAATATTTATTATAGTGATGCTATTAATTTTCTTTTTAACTTTTAATGTGATTGGTGCTCCCTTACAATCCTTAATGGAGATGGGAGTGAGTTTTATTGGTGAAACGATAATTGAATTTCTTACTAATCATCAGGTTGCACCTTGGTTAATTTCATTACTACAAGACGGAATCATTGCAGGAGTTGGTAGTGTATTATCTTTTTTACCTTTAATTGTAGTACTGTTTTTCTTTTTATCAATGCTTGAAGATAGTGGATATATGGCTCGAGTTGCTTTTGTAATGGATAAATTATTAAGAAAAATTGGATTATCAGGAAAATCTTTTGTTCCAATGTTGATTGGCTTTGGCTGTTCAGTGCCTGCAATCATGGCATCAAGAACATTATCTTCACAACGAGATCGTAAAATGACAATAGTTGTAACACCGTTTATGTCTTGTAGTGCAAAATTACCAATCTATGGCATGATTATTGCGGCATTCTTTAGTACTAAAGCCCCTTTGGTTATGATTACTATTTATTGTATTGGTATTTTAGTTGCAATCTTTTCAGCATTATTATTAAAATCAACAATTTTTCCAGGTGATCCAATTCCTTTTGTTATGGAATTACCTAGTTATCGTATTCCTACGGCTAAAAATGTTATTATGCATATGTGGGAAAAAGCAAAAGATTTTTTAAAAAAGGCATTTACAATTATTTTTATTGCATCTTTATTAATTTGGTTTTTACAAAGTTTTAACTTTAGATTTGAAATGGTTAATGATAGTTCTAAAAGCATTCTAGCTTTTATTGGTAATAAACTTGCTTTTATATTTGAACCCTTAGGTTTTACTGATTGGCGTCTATCCACATCACTAATCACAGGAATCACAGCTAAAGAATCAGTTGTATCCACTCTATCAGTTTTAACTAATTCAAGTACTCCTGCTGCGTTATATCATGCTTTAAACTCATTGCTTACACCAGCTAGTGCTTTTGCCTTTTTAACATTTACAGTTTTATATATGCCATGTGTTGCTGCTTTTGCTGCAACCAAGCGAGAATTAGGTTCCTGGATACAAGCAATTTTAACAGCTATGTATCAAACTGGAATCGCTTATGTTGTCGCATTTATGGTTTATCGTTTAGCTTTATTGATTTCTTAGCAAACAAATAATATAATAAGTGTATATGTTTATGAAAGGACTTACAATTATGGACAAAAATTTAAAGAAAATTATAACGATTAAAGAAGATAAAATGATCAAAGCTTTTAATCAAAATAATATGCAAATTACTTTTGTAGATAATTTTGAACAATTACATAATTATTTAAATAAATACTTATGTAATCAAAGAACCGTTGCTTTAGGGGGATCAATGACATTGTTTGAAACAGGAGTGATTGATCTAATTAAACAATCTGATGTGATTTTACACGATCGCTATCAAGAAGATTTAACTAGAGAGCAAATGCAAGAGATTTTTAGAAAGGCATTTACAAGTGATTTATTCATTACTAGTACTAACGCTCTAACAATGGATGGATGTTTATATAATGTCGATGGTAATGGAAATAGAGTTGCAGCTATGATCTATGGACCCAAAGAAGTAATTGTGATTGCTGGAAAAAATAAAATATTTGAAACAGAAACAGAAGCAATTAATCATATAAAAACAGTTAGTGCTCCTGCTAATGCTGTTCGCTTAAATAAAAAAACTCCATGTACTAAAACAGGAGAATGCATAGAGTGTCTATCCTCAGATCGAATATGTAGTAGTTATGTTAAGTTAGGTTATCAAGGTAACGTAGATAGAATTAAGATCGTCATCGTTAACCAGGATTTGGGATATTAAAGTGAAGGCGGGAGTTTTATTTCCTTTATCTAGTTTTCCATCTAAATATGGAATTGGTGATTTAGGAAAAGATGCTTATTCAATTGTTGAAACTTTAGCTAAAAATGGAGCTCAGTATTTACAAATTTTACCATTTCATCTATCAACTCAAGCAAATTCACCATATCGTAGTGTAAGTACTTATGCTGGTGATGAGATATATATAGATTTAGAAAAATTAATGGAAATGGGTTTATTGGAAGATGTACCAGAATATTATTCTGAAAGTTCAGTTGTTTACTATGATAAAATTCGAGAGTTTAAGCATAAATATCTATTAAGAGCATATAAAAAATTTAGAGGTAACGATGAATATCATTACTTCTTAAAAAAATGTCCCTGGGTACTTGATTATGCAGTATATTGTACGTTTGCTACTATTAATAATTCATATGATTGGTCATCGTGGCCAAACGAATTCAAATATTTTCCTAAACTTCAGCAAATAAATTTAAGCGAATATGACGAAGAAATAGGATATTATCAATTTGTACAATATATTTTTTATTTACAATGGTTCACTTTTAAAAAATATGCAAATGAGTTAGGTATCAAAATTATAGGCGATATGCCATTCTATGTAGACCATGGTTCTGTAGAGGTTTGGCTTGATAATGCATCTTTTTTACTAGATGATTTAGGTCATCCAACAGATGTGGCAGGGGTTCCTCCA
The DNA here is from genome assembly GCF_047249845.1 of Thomasclavelia sp. Lineage (GTDB taxonomy): Bacteria > Bacillota_I > Bacilli_A > Erysipelotrichales > Coprobacillaceae > Thomasclavelia. The sequence continues at coordinate 2,185 of NZ_JBKTWO010000024.1, read as the reverse complement.
GATTATTTTAGTGCTACAGGACAATATTGGGGCAATCCTATTTATGATTGGAATCATTTGCGAAATAATGATTTCAAATTTTGGGTCAGTCGGATTGGCTGGGCTAGTAAAATATTTGATATTACAAGAATTGATCACTTTAGAGCTTTTGATTCTTACTGGGATATTCCAGCAACTTCAACCAGCGCAATTGATGGTATTTGGAAATATGCTCCAGGTTATGAATTATTTGACTGTCTTTATGAAAAGTTAGGGGATATTGAATTAGTTGCTGAAGACTTAGGTTATTTAAGAGCGGAAGTGATTGAATTAAAAAATCATTATCATTTAAAGGGAATGAAAGTATTTCAATTTATGCTTGATGAAGGTTTTGAACAACTAAACAATAATTATTTTTATCCTGGTACGCATGATAATGAAACTATTAAAGGCTGGGTTGATAATTTAGATCAGCAAACTTATGATAGACTTGTTGAATTAGTTAAAAGTCCATTACCTTTAAATCTTGCGATATTACATTATTGTCTAAATTCAAATGCTAGTGATGTAATTATTCCAATTTGGGATTTGTTAGAAGTAAATAATGATCAACGTTTTAATGTGCCAGGAGAAGTTAATGATACTAATTGGACTTACCGAGTATCTGATTTAAAAATGGCTAAAAAAGGAATTGAATTATTTGGTAAATTAAGAAAAGGGGATTAAGATGAGCTATAAAAAAATTGATATTAATGAAATTGTTTTAAATCCATTTAAAACAATTGGAAAAGACTGGTTATTGATTAGCGCATTAAGAGATGGTGTTACAAATACGATGACTGCATCATGGGGTGGAATTGGTGTCATTTGGAATAAAAATGTTGTTACTGTATACATTCGTCCTCAACGATATACAAAAGAGTTTGTAGATAATAGTGATTATTTTAGTTTAACTTTCTTTGAAGGATATAAAAAAGAATTAGGTATTTTAGGTTCTAAATCAGGACGTGATTGTGATAAAATCAAAGAAGTTGATTTTGATATTGAAATGCTTGATGAACAACCAACATTTAAACAGGGAAAAATGACATTTATTTGTAAAAAACTATATCAAGGAAAAATTAATCCTGATGGTTTCATTGATAAAAGTCTTGATGCTAAAAATTACCCTAATCATGATTATCATTATGTATATATTGGTGAAATTGAAAATGCATATATAAACGAAAAAGAATAATTCTTTTTCGTTTATTTTTATTTATAACGACCATACTATTAAAGGTGAGATTATGCAAATATTAGAATATATTATTATTCCAGTCATTTCTTTGATCGTGTTATTTATTATTACAAAAATGATGGGATATCGACAAGTTAGCCAATTAAATATGTATGATTATATAAACGGAATTACAATTGGTAGTATTGCAAGTGAATTGGTAATGGGGGGCTTTGATAATATTTTACAGCCTTTAATTGCTATGGTGGTTTATGCAATAGTGATTATTCTTCTATCTAAAGCAGCTAGTTCTTCTTTAAAGCTAAGAAAAATGATTGATGGTCAAGCTGTTGTTTTATATGAAAATAATCAAATTTATAATGAAGAATTAGAAAAAGCTAAATTAGATTTAGATGAGTTTTTAATGCAGTGTCGAATAGCGGGTTATTTTAATTTAAATGAATTACAGACAGTTGTATTAGAAACAAATGGAAGTTTTAGTTTTTTTCCTAAAGAAAAATATCGTCCTGCAGTAGTAAATGATTTAAATATTACAATTAATAAAGTCAAATTACCTACCATTTTAGTTAAACAGGGAATTATTTTTCATGATAATTTAAATATGATTGGTCAAGACGAAAAATGGTTAGAAAGGGAATTGAATGTTCGAGGAATACCACTTTCTGATGTTATTTTAATGTTTCAAGAAGATAATAGTAATCTAGCAGTGTATTCAGTTAATGAGGTAGAAAAAGTTTTTGATTAAAATTTTTTATTTATATGAAATAGCATAGTAAATAAAATACAGTTTATATACACAAACATATACTCATGGAAGCTCCATAAAATGGAGCTTTTTGTTGTACTAAACTTAAAATTGGCTAAGATAGCTGTTGCAAAAATAAAAAGATATGTATAAATTTATTCTTAAATATATGAAATATTCCAATTAGAATTGCGTCAAACCACTATATCCCTTATTATATA
>NZ_JBKTWO010000023.1:0-44353 GCF_047249845.1 Thomasclavelia sp. | reverse complement strand
TGGTTCCACCTCAATTTATTAATACCTCACGATATTAATCTCACCAAGTACGCTAATTATATAGTACATACTCTTGCTAGATAACGGTTGCATTCCGTAGCCACCTACTTGATTCAGCGCTCCACTCAAGGATGAGTTCAATAAACTACTAACAACTCTTTTCACCAGCCAGAATCTCTCTATGCTTAGTAAATTTATCTACTAGTTCCTATCAAAGTATTTAAGTTATGTTACTGAATATGATAGCCCGTTATTTTGTCGAAGTCAACCTTTTTTCATAAATTTTACAGACAATAATTTATTGCGTTAATAATTAATTATTTCACAAATATATTTATTCAAAATATGTATCTTGGATTTTATGTTTTCTGTTATATCTAGTTAAATCTACAAAACTTAACAATCAGCATATCTCTTTTGGAGGGTAATATATGCTTGTTTTGAAAAAGCAAATGTTTTTATAATTTCATTATTTGGATATAATAAAACAAATTCAAGCTTATCATTCAAAAACAGATCATATGTAACTTTATTTGTTATTGAAGCACGTATTTTATGTTTCATAGCATCAATTATTCGATCATCTAAACCATTTTCAATAATAATTATTTTTTCTTTTAACTCTGTAAGCTCTTTAATAAAACGAACTTGATAGTCTTTAAACTCTAATTTACTTTTTCTTAATAATTTATCTCCATCATGGCTTAGTACTATTACATATTTCAATTTGTCATCATAATATATACACTCATATGAAATTCTTTGATAATGTCCACAATGGGGACAGCGATATAAAAATAATTCATCTTCAAAAATGCTATTCCTTGCTTCTAAATCTCTTCCATTAATAATTGGATATATTTTCTTTTCCCCATTTTCTAAACAATGAACACATGTAATTTCTAGTTTAATATTAGTCATAATAAACTTCTCCTTCTTTAATATCTTTTACTTATTTTACTAAAACATTAAATTATTACTATCAATTACCCTATAGTTCATCTTAAGAATATGCAAAGATTTTTCAGTATACTTAAGAGTATTTTTATATCTTAATATGATACAATATCAATGGTGATAAAAAATGAAAAAAACAATACTAAAAAAATCATTTAAAATAAATTGTGCCTTATTATTACTTCTATTTAGTACATTAGGATTATTTTATTTTCTTAACAAAGAGCCTACCACTACTAAATCAGCAAACAAAACTTTTAATAAACAAACAGAAAAAATAGTCAACGCCTCATTCATTGGTGATTTATTATACGAACAGCCATATTATGACTGGATTGGACCTAGTTATAACGATAAAGGATACTATGATCTAGTTAAACCATACTTTTTAAACGATGATTTAACACTAGCAAATATGGAAGTTCCTATTGGCGGTAGTGAGTTAAAAGTATCTGGCACCGGCTATAGTTTTAATGCTCCTAATGAAATTGGAAAACACGTAATCAATATGGGAGTTGATGCTGTAAATCTTGCAAATAACCATGCTAATGATGCAGGTATTAAAGGACGCATCAATACGCTTAATTTCTTTAAACAACATAACATTTTAACTACCGGGGTTTATGAATCAAAAGATGCCCGCCAACAAATACCTACTAAATCCATTAATAATATTACTTTTAGTTTTTTAGGCTATACATATAAAACCAATAAACCTGATTATCAAAATCAAGATTTGATTGGTTATTATCGTAATCTAGACACTATGACCTTAGATAATGAACATAAACAAATAATTAAAGATGAGGTCGAACATGCTAAACAGCTTAGTGATGTAGTCATTGTTAGTGTCCACTGGGGTAATGAATTTACTTATACAGTTAACAATGAGCAAAAAGAACTTGCTAATTATTTAAATGAACTAGGCGTTAATGTTATTATTGGTCATCATTCTCATTGTATCCAACCAATTGAGTGGATAGAAAATAAAAATTATAAAACCCTTGTTGTTTATTCTCTTGGATCATTTATATCTGCAGATAATGAAGTCACACGCGCCAGTCAAGAATTTGCTAATGCTTATAATATTTCTATGATCTTACAGATGAATTTTGTAAAAACAAATAATACTGTATCAATAAAAAATATTAATTCTATCCCCATTATCAATTACTATGATCAAAACCTTAATAATTTTAAACTTGTTCCTCTTGATCAATATACCCAAAATTTGGAAACAACACACAATCGTTACTCTAAAGGTTTAACCAAAGATTTTGTTATTAATAGTTTTAATAATGTAATTGATCAACAATTCATAGTTAATTAGAAGTATATGCATTACACTTCTTTTTATGTATTGATATTTTTCAAATCATATATATAAATAGTGAAAATAAAAGGCCGAAAAAACCTTAAAAGGAATCTTCGACATAAATTATTATTTTATAAAATACTTTTTATCTTTGCATAGCTAGTAAAATTAACCTATCTAATAATTCACTATAATTAATACCAAAGTCATTCATTAATTGTGGATACATAGATATTTTTGTAAAGCCGGGAATCGTATTAATTTCATTTAAATAAATTTGATTAGTGTTTTTATCTAGAAAAAAATCAACTCGGCTAAAGCCATGACCATCAATTGCTTTAAATACTTTAACTGCATATTCTCTAATTTGTTCCTGGATAGCTTCATCAACTAAAGCAGGAATACAGGTCTTACTTTCTTCATCTTCATACTTTGATTCAAAAGTATAAAATTCCCCATGAGGCATAATTTGTCCTACCCGTGATACAATTACATCATCATTACCCAGTACTGCAGTCTCCAATTCAATACAATCAATACACTCTTCAACTACAATATGACGATCATATTTTGCTGCTTCATTTAATTTATCTATTAATTCATTAGAATTATCACACCGATAACACCCTACACTTGATCCAGAACGGCTAGCTTTAATAAAACAAGGCATTCCTAATTCCTCTACAATATAACTTTCAACTGTTTCAATTTCATCAAAAGCATTATTTACTACAACTAATTTATCATCATAGCGTTTTTTTACATAAACTGATTTAACTTGAGGAATACCAACTGTATCTAAGATTTTTTTTGTATATACCTTATCCATTGCAACACTCGATCCCATCACCCGACATCCGACATAAGGGAGTTTTGCTAATTCAAACAACCCTTGAATAGCTCCATCTTCACCATATAAACCATGAAGCACTGGAAAAGCTACATCATGATCACATAAAAGTCCATAAACATCAGCTACTGGTTTACTATTTTCTAACCATGTATCTTGAGCTAGATCTGTCTGAGTTTTATCTAGAAAATACCATTTTCCATCTAAATCAATTCCAATTAATGTAATATCATACTTATTAACATCTAAATTATTTAATACTGATGTACAAGACATTCTTGAAACAATATGTTCACTAGATTGTCCACCACATAAAACTAATAACTTTTGTTTCATGAAAATTTCTCCTTTAATTGAGTAACAACATCTTTAAGTTTCATTCCATTTGATCCTTTCAATAAAACCACATCATTACTACATAAATTATTTCTTAAATAATTTATCACTTCTTCATTATCTTTACAATAATAAATGTTATCCATTCCTGCATCTTTTGCTCCAGCAGCAATATATCCGGCCTCATTACCAACAGCTATTAAAAAATCAATCTTTTTATCAGCCACATGTTTACCAACACTACGATGTAATTGCTCACTAAACTCACCCAACTCTAACATATCAGCTAAAACTGCTACTTTCCTTTTTGAATAGGTCGCTAAAACATCTAAGCTTGATTTCATAGAATCCTCACTAGCATTATATGTTCCATCAATTAAAGTAATGTTATCTTTTAATTCAATAACATCCATTCTGTTTTTCGTTAACTGAAATTCATTAATTCCCTGAATACATTTGTCTATGCTTATATTTAATTTAATCCCAATAGCAATAGCAATTAAAGCATTTAAAACAAAATGTTTACCAGGTACAGGTACTACAACTTTATACTCTTTATCTAAATAACATAAATTAAAAATACTCTTATCATCATTCAAAACTACATCAAATGCTTTTAAATCGCCATCATTATCAATTGCCACTTTAACAATATTTAAATCATCTAGATTAACTGTTGAAAGCATATCATTATCATTGTTAATAATTAAAGTACTTCCTTTTTCCATCCCAGCAGCTATTTCTAATTTTGCTCTTAAAATATTTTCCCGGTTACCTAACTCACCAATATGTGCGGTTCCAACATTTGTTATTGCACTAATATCAGGATATGCAATGAGTGATAATTCCTCCATCTCTTTAAGATGATTCATACCCATTTCCAAAACCATAACCTCTTCATCTTTTAATCGTAAAATAGTTAATGGTAATCCTATATTATTATTGTAATTACCTTCTGTTTTTAACACTTGATATTCTTGCTTAACAACACTATAAATCATATCCTTAGTGCTTGTCTTTCCAACACTTCCTGTTATTCCAACAACTTTAACATTACGATGTTTTCTTAAATAACGTGCCATATCTTGTAAAGCTGTTAAAGTATCTTTGACCTTTATAACTACTCGATCATTTCTATTAATATCCCGTTCTGTAATTATTGCACTAGCACCATTTTCAAATGCACTATCTATAAAATCATGCCCATCAAAACGCTCTCCAATAAGCGGAATATACATCATCCCAACTTTAACATTTCTACTATCCTGACTAAATCCAGCAATTTCAAAATTCTCATCACCGCTTAATAAAATACCATTAGTAGCAGCTATTATTTCTTTTATCTTCATTTTATCACCTAGATTTCTTCACCAACAATCGCTGGTGTATCATTACTTTCTAATATATGTCTCTTTCCATCTAAACCAACAACCTCATATCCAATGTTTTGTTCTTGAGATGTTAAAGCCAGAACTAATAGTTTATCCCCAATTACTTCAAAAGTTAATTCACCAGTCGCTTCTATTGTATAAAGTTTCTTTACCTTTTCCCCCTTAAGATCCATTGTATAAATGACATTTTCATCATGAACAACTATATGATCATCAACAATATTAATCATTTTTAAATTAGCATTTTCATATATATCTTGATGTTCTCCATTTAAGTCACATCTAACTACTCCTTTATCATTAATATAATAAAGATTCTCACCATCATAAGTATATATATGTGTGTTACTAGCTAATGCTTTACGATCACTACCATCAAGAGCAATAGAAATTAATTCAGATTCTTTATTAATATAAAATATCCTTTGTTTCTTTTCATCAATAATTAAACTGTATGAAACTTCATCATTTATTTTTTTATCCTCATTTTTAGTCAAATCTAAACAATGAATCGACTCATTATCACTATCTTTTTGATAATAAACTTTTTCACCCAAATTATGAACATAATATACATTTGTTAATAATATATCCTCTTTTTTCGTTATTTTCTCTACTCGAAGATAATCATTGTTTTCATCAAGAAAATAATAATACTTATCATCCTCACTAAAAGATGTTAAATATTGATCAAAAACAAGTTCACGATTGTTAAGATCTTTATCATAAACCAACATTTCACGATTCATCATAATATATGCTTTATCTTTATTTACATAACTAATTCCCATCATATTGTTATTAGTTGCTTGTGCAAATTGATTTGTCTGTCCTTTTATTGTTATAGAACTATTATTATATGCCTTTTCACTTTGTTTATTTGAATCTGTAACTTCAATTGGATTTTTATCTAAATAACCATTCATAATAGTACTTACAATTAACAAAACTATTGCAATAGACCATATAATTGGACTTTTCCAATAATTTTTCTTTTCTTCTTTTACAATTTCAGTTCCTTGATCATATGCTGTCTTTTCTACATCTATAATTTCATCTTTAGATACTTCATCTTCTTGAATCACACCACATACTGGACAATAATTTTCATGCTCCAATAATCTTGCTCCACAATTTTTACATCTTCTAATCTCTTCCATTTTTTTCACCTACTTTTTTAATGCCTTTATTCTATCATATTGTGTACATAAAAAAAAGTAGACTTATTTAACAAATCTACTCTAAAAATTTACTAACTATCTCATAACCATCACTAATAAACCAGCCATAACCATCATTATCACTACTGTAAATCACTTTATCGCCTACCACATTAAAATCAAAAACATTTATACCAATCAAATAATTCTCTTCACTGTTATTATAGCAATAATACAAATCATTATCTGTGTCCGTATAAATAATTCCTTTATCTGTTACAATAAAATTATAAATTTTTTCATTTTCTACATATAATCTAGTATTTTTTGTATTAATATCATAACTTTTAATTCCTTCAAAATCATAATAATAAATAATTCCTTTATCTACATACAAGTTACCATATAAATAAATACTATAATCATTTATAAAATTTCCTCTTAAATTAATAGCCCTAACAATTCCCTCTTTTTCAAAATAAACTAATTCATTTTTAAAATCAAATGTAAAAACATTTGTATTATAATCTGCTATTTTCTTATTTTCACCATTTTCATATAAATAAAGACCTGCTCCATTAGTGTATAAAAAGCGATGATTATAAATAGGTAATACTTTCTCTATATTAAATAGTTCAATTTCTTCTTTAGTATTTAAATCATATCGTCTATAACTTCCAAAAGAACTATAATATATATAATTATCTTCAGTATAGACATTACCATCAACTTCATCAGATTCAATTTCTATATTTTTAAAATTCGAAAATGAATGATCTGTTTTTCTCAGCTGATAATTACACCCTAAATATATATTATCATTATTTTGATAAACTAATCCTCCTTGTTGAAAATTTCCCGCTAACATTAGATTATTATTATTTCCAGTTACTTCTATTTCATCTAAATCAACTGTTTCAACCTCTAATCTTTCTACTGTAAGAAAATTAAAAGCAACTGCACCTAAAATAATAAGTCCGCCAATTATCAATATTAGTAAATTTTTCTTCTGTAAATTAACTCTTGGTTTAGCTGATTTCACATTATAATTTAATATTTTTTTTCTTGCTTCTTCTAATCTTCGTTTTATCTCATTATCACTTGATTTATAATCATACATTTCCTGTTGTTTATAAACATGAGTAGCTTCACTATGTTTTGCATATTTAGTTGGAATAAATTTACTCGAATATTTGTCACCTATATCTTCACGTTTATTATATTTAGTTGGGCTACCACATTTAGGACAATGAGATTGACCAGAATGAATAATTGTATCACAAACACTACAATGATAAATACTCCCTTGATAATGCCCACATAGTGGACATTTTAAATCATTTTTATACACATTCCCGCAATTATCACATTTCATTATTCCTCACCCCTTATTAACTATATTGTACCATGTTCTAATCTAGTATCATAATATAAATAATATTTTGTCAAAAATTAAAAGATACTTTCGTATCTTTAATTACACATATTTGCTCCAGTTTCTAAAATTTCCATTTGTAATAATGTTTGTTCATCCTTAACTCGTGGCTCTTTTCCCTCGATAATTGTCTCATATAATCCATCAAAGACATTTCCATAATCACCAACTTCAGATACAACTTTTTCTTCATGATAATTACCCTCATTATCATAATATGATAATATCCCATAATCTTCAATTCGATCAATTCCAAATCCTGGTGATCCTGGTAAATAAAATAACTTTAAATGTTCCTCCTGACGATCTTTACTAGCTTTTATAAAACATCCTTTATCACCATAAACTATAAAACTTGGTCTTTCTTTAACTCTAAAGTAACTAGATTTAATTGATACTTTTAAAGTCCCATAATATAAATCTAAATCAAAATAATCATTCATTCTTCCTTTTCCTAATAACTGGCGAACATCATAATGAATCTTGTCTGGCTTACCAAAATACGAAATAACTTGATCTAAAGTATGGCATCCATGTCCATATAAATAACTATCAAAACAAGAATATTCTTTACTAGCAAGAGGAATTTCTGGACGATAATAATCAAAATGCATTTCTAACTCTAATAAATTACCTAGTTTTCCACTTTCAATAACTTTTTGCGTTGTTAAAAAATCCGAATCATAACGACGATTTTGATAGCATTGAACAAGCAATCCCTTTTCCTTTGCTAAAGCAAAAATTTCTTTTGCCTCTTGACTATTTTTCATAAATGGTTTTTCTACTAAACAATTCTTACCATGTTCAAGTACCATTTTTGCATATTTATAATGACTATCATGACGAGTACAAATACTAATTAGTTGAATATCTGGATCATTTAATAAACTATCTAAATCATCGGTATAACCAATTCCTGCTACTCGTTTCCAATCTTTCTTATTTATATTACGAGCATAAATTGTTTTTACTTTAATATTTTTTCTAGTTAAAACATATGGTAATTGATAACGATTAGTACTTTTTCCATTACCTATAAATCCTATTGTTAACATACATTTCTCCTTTAATTAAGACTATTCAAATTATACTATATTTTTACTATAACCTGCTATCTTTACAATAACTGAAAATTTTTATACAACTATATTAATGATTAAACATAATATAGGAATCGTGACTAATGACAATGCTGTTGATAAAAAAACAATTTCAACCGCTAATTTAGAATCACCTTGATATTTTTCTGCTAAAATTGCTGTTGTACTACCAGCCGGCATTCCTGCCAACACTGTTGCTACAGCAATTACCAGAACAGGTAATTTAACTATTAAACATCCTAGTAAGACTATTAATGGAATTAGTATCAGTCTAATAAAACTATAATAAATCGTTAGTTTATTAATTACATCTCTAAATCTAATTTCTGCTAAAATCCCTCCGATTACAATCATTGATAATGACATTGTACAACCACTTAATGCTTTAATTGAAACTGTTAAATAATTTGGTAATTCAATTTGTCCTATCATTATAATTAAGCCAATGAATACTGCTATAATACAAGGATGAGTAATTACTTTTTTAACAACATCCTTACCTTTAGCACTAGTAAAACAGGCTACTCCACCTGACCACATTACAATTCGTTGGGGGATTAAATAAATAGATGCAAACAATAACCCATCTAAACCATATAATCCTTGAATTAATGGTGATCCCATAAAACCAGCATTAGAACAAATCGTTCCATATTGTAATACACTTTGCTGTCGAGGAAGTGTTTTAATAAAAAAGTATTTTCCAAACACCTGACATCCTAATTGGATTGCAACTGATACAATTAAAATCGTAAACCCACTCCTAATAATTGTTTCATCCATCTTAATCATAAATGAGTAAATTATATTAGCTGGTAAAATAATATAAATAACTAAATCAGTTAAACTTTTTCGATTCTCTTTTGAAATGATATTTGTTTTTCTTAGAATATAACCGATTATCATTAATATAAATATTTCAATTTGTAAATCCATTAAATTATTAAAATCAACCACAATAACACCTCTCGAAGATATCTTAAACTAAAATTCACTACTAGTCATTAAAAACTTACCAATAACTAATTAATTAGTTATAATGTTACTAATGAGGTAAACTAATGAAAATAAACTACGTCTATATTGTTGAGTGCAGTGACCATAGTTACTATACGGGTTGGACAACTAATCTTGAACGCCGAATCAAAGCTCATAACCAAGGAAACGGGGCTAAATATACCAGAGCTAGACGTCCCGTTAAGTTAATCTACTTTGAAGAATTCAGCAATAAAAACCTAGCCCTTAAACGTGAATATGCTATTAAACAATTAACAAGAAAACAAAAAGAGTTATTAATTAAAAAAATAGACAAGTAATGATTAGTCATTACAATGTCTATCTTTTTTATATCAATAATTCATTAATTATTTTCTTTTTTCTTTTTCTTTAATGTTAATAATCCAATTCCAGCACCTGTTAGACTCGTAAATAAGGCTATTAAACCTGTACTATCACCAGTATTTACACTAGTGTTTGGTTTTTTAGTATCAGTGATATCATCCGCTTTTGAATTATCAATCACTTCTTTTAAACCTTTAATAGCATCTAAAATATCTTGAGTTGCTTTTTCAATTTCACCTTCTAAAGCATATGGCTTATTTAACAATAAATTAGCAGCATCTAACGCCTTAACTAATGCTTGATATGTATCTTGAGTATACTTACTTGCATCAATTTTATTAGCTTGATCAATAGCATCTTGTAACGTTGTCTTATCAGCAGTTACCCTTACAGTCACTGTAGCTGTTACTTTATCATCAGAATCTTTTTTTCCAGCAAGTACATTTATAGTTGTTTCACCTGGAGTAATTGCTGTAATTTTGCCATCTGCATCGACACTAGCTATATTTTTATCACTACTTATAAATATAGTATCTTTATAAGTGGCATTAGTTGGATTATATGTAACTTCAATTTTAGCTGTTTTACCAATTTGAAGATTAACTAAATCTGTATTAACACTAATACTTTCTAATTTTATAACTAAATGATTTTCAGCTTCGCTAATAGCATCAGTTAATTCTTTAGCAATTTTGTCATACTCACTTTGTTCTAGTTTACTATTTTTTAAAGCTTTAGTCGCTAGAAGATACGCTTCTTCAACCTTTTTATAATAGTTTTCTTCGATATCGGCGGTTGTATATTTTACAAAGAACTCATCAGCTAATGCTACTGCATCAATAACATTTTGTCGATTACGAAGATTATAAATTTCAAACTCATAGAAACTAGTACCATATGATTTACCATTTGATGGATGGTTCCAACGTTTTAATTGATGATATTGTACATAACGAGCTTTAGTAGATTCTATGTCGATTGTTTGATTACCACCAGGTCCAGTATCTGTACTATATACTATCTTACTAAAATCCTTTCCATCATTTGAAACTCTAATTTCAAACTCTTTACCATGAGCTGTTTCCCATAATATATGAAGATTATTAAATTCCATCTCTTCACCTAAATCAACAGTAAATGTTGCTTCATCATTATCAGAAGCTGCCGCCCAACGAGTATTAGCATTCCCATCAATAGCATTTTGGGGTACTACATTTAATGTTGGTGCTGGATCCATAGATGAAGCAGTCGCAGTTTTACCAAGTGCTAAATTATCACCCTTCACTACTGCTGCTGGTTTATCTTCTAAAATAAATTTAGTACTTGAACCATCTTTATTAGTAGAAATTGATAATCTAACTGGTTCATTATTTAAAACTTGAACCCTACTATTATTAACTGATGGACTATCATATACAGCATCTAAAGTCATTTCAACTGCTGCTCCTGCTCGATTTAAAGAAGCTACTGAAAAATTCATCTTTCCATTCCCTTCACTTACAATAACAGAAGCTGGAGCGTTTACTTCAATCCCATCAATTTTACCAGCTTTTAAAAAGTTATAATATTTTACACCCTCACTACTGATTGCTTGAACAGTTTCATTATTTGCAAGTATTTCAAAGTTAGCATTTGTACTCAACTCTTTAGTTTCACTTGCAGTTTTACCAGGATATACTGCATAAGCATAACCTTTATCAGTTATATTACTTCCATGTTTTACTGATAATGAGACAAAAGAATTAGTCTTTTTATCTGTTGTTAAAAATTCTGGTAATTGGTTAATTTCTGACCAAGCTGCTGTATTCGTTTCCTTTTTAATACTCACTTTAGAATCATCTAAAATAACATATCCCATATCTCCACCGTCTACATTACCTTCAATATGAAACCAGTTTCCTGCAACTTGTTTTTCTTCACCATCACTAAGAGTAACATTAGCTCCGTCAGCTAACACTTTTTTATCACTCTCAATTCGATGATTATCTATTATTGTCTCTACAGTATTTGGACTTGTAATTCCAGTTCCTAAAGCAACAATAGCATCTCCTACTGTAAACCAAGACTTGTAAGCTGCTAAATCAGTTGTAGTTGTTCCGCTAACAATATCTTTTGGTGAAATCTCCATCACTGCCGAACCGTTTACACCATCTAATGAATTACTTATCGCATTAGCTGACTTAGTTGTTCCCCCAGAACGAATTTGCCCATCACTAGTTACTCCAGGCAACCTTTTAGAATCTACAGTTGGCCAATAATCTTTATTATATTGCTGAGTATCAGCAGTATAGAAATAAGTTACACCTTGTCCCATATACCAAGCTTTTAGATTTTCGTTATTTCCTGTTTCATAATTTGCAATTCGATTAGAACTCATACTTAAACCAAAAGTAAAATCATTTCTTTGAACAATCGCCCTTTCCATACTATTCATAGTATAGAATTTAGTATCCCTTGGTAAGTCTTCTACAGTCCCATCATTTAGTAACCCGCTTAATCGTTTGATATCAGCATTTGTAATATATTTATAATAGTCACTTTGTCCAGCACTACCCTCTTTAATTAAAGTCTTACACACACCATTAATATAATCTTTTTGAGCTTTTGGAGCTACTTGTGCTAATTGTACTAACGCTGAAATAATTTGACGGCCAGTACGATTACTTTGCCAAGATTCTCTTGAAGCACTACGTCCTCGAACCATGTCCATATTATTTCCACCTAATGATAAAGCTGGAATAAAGCTATCTTGAATAAAAGCATATAAATTACTATATTCATCAGTTGATAATGCTTGTTTAGTATTTTGTAGAATTGACAAAATATTTACAACTGCATCTAGTAATACGTAACCATAAGCCCCAGTATAAGCAACATTGGAATGTTGAACAAAAGAACCATCTTTATAAAAACCATCTCCACTAGTAACATATTTAAATACAACTGGTAAATGCTCACTTACATGAACTAATTTTTCATCATTATCATCAACAATAGCTCGAAGTGTAACGATCAATGCTTTATCTGCTAAGTTAGCAGCTGTTTCTTCAATATTCCAGAATAATGTTCTTCTATTAACATTTGGAGTATAAACATCAACATTTGCAATCAGTTGATTTCTAAGTTCTGGTGTAAAATCATCATACATTACTACTAATAAATTAGTAACATGCGTAGGTGTTCCAATTTCCCAATCCCACCAGTTATTTTTACCAGAACCTTGTCCATTAATAACACTTTTTGGAGTTGAATAAAAATTTGTATTAACAAAGATTGTTGCTTCAATAATCTTATCTTTTAAATTTTCATCTTTATAATAAATTGATCCTGGTGTTTGATAAACCTTAGCTAGTTTTAAGATCCTTTCAAATTGTGCAGTCATCTTAGCACCATATTTAACCGTATCACTATCTAAGTCAACCCATAAACATTTTTCAGGATCATCAACGCTCTGCATTGTTTGAATTAATTCCTTGGCCTCATTATCAGCATCTTTAATATTATCTTTTACAAATGTATTGTTTAGATCCTCTGCTGTCACTCCAATTAATTCTTGAAACCATTGATTACGAAGCGCTCCATAATCATTTGTAGTCACTACCCGTAAACCATTATTCAATACGCTATTTATTGAATAATCTTGTGTTAACGCCTGTACATTAATGGCACTTTGCATCAATGTTGATATACCCATCGTTGACACCAATGACACTACACACGCTTTTTTAATAAATTTTTTGTTCATCTTTTCCTCCCGAACATCTATTTTTGATCCTACGTAACTTATTTTCATATTTACTTAAAACATTCAAATTCGCTACTTTTAACATTCTAACATAAAAAATTCTTGATAACTAGTTATTTGAGTCTTAATTAAACGTTTTAAAATTAATAATTTGTTATTAATAAACAATTACTTTATATGAAAATTATAAAAAACTCTTATATATTAAGTTTTTTTATGAATAATATTTATATTTTTTGCATTAACGTTTCAACATGATATACTTATACCATAAAGAAAGAAGGTCAAATATGAAATTAAATCGAAATGATCTTTGTTGGTGCGGCAGTCAACAAAAGTATAAAAAATGCCATCTTCAGTTTGATGAAAAGCTTGAACTCTTAGAGCAACAGGGTAAAATGCTCCCTACCCATGAAATGATTAAAAACTCTAAACAAATTGAAGGTATAAGACAAGCTGCTATTATCAATTCTGGTTTATTAGACTATATTGAAAAAAATATTAAAATTGGTATGTCAACTGAAGAAATAGATATTATGGCTAAAGAATATACTTCAAAATATGACGCTGTCTGTGCCGATTATCAATACTGTGGTTATCCTAAACATATTTGTGTTTCTATTAACGATGTAGTTTGTCATGGCATTCCTAGTGTTAGTGAAATAATTCAAGATGGAGATATTGTAAATGTCGATGCGACAACCATGTTAAATGGATATTATGCTGATGCTTCGAGAATGTTCATGATTGGCAATGTAACAACTGAAGCTAAAAAATTAGTGAAAAACACAAAAAAAGCTTTAGAGCTTGCTATTGATGCAATAACGCCTTATCAAAGTTGTGTTGGTGATATTGGTAAAACAATTGAAAAATTTGCAGTTAATAATGGTTATAGTGTTGTCAAAGAGTTTTGTGGTCATGGTGTTGGTTTAGCTATTCATGAAAACCCTTATATATTTCATTTTGAACCTAATGAGCCAACCGTAATATTAGTTCCCGGAATGGTTTTTACAATTGAACCAATGTTAAATCTTGGTTATCCAGATGTTTTTGTTGATGCTGATGATGAATGGACTGTTTTTACTGAAGATGGTAGTCTCTCTGCTCAATGGGAACATACGCTTTTAATAACTGAAACTGGTGTAGAAATTTTATCTAAATAATTAAATATCTAAGAAAATATTTTCTTAGATATTATTTTTTTATTTTATTTTAATTATCACATATTCACTTGGTGCTCCTGTTTTTATTGGGTATCGCCAACCTGACATACCAGATGTTGTAATTGCAGTAAAATCATCTATATTTCTTTGTCCACGAATCAATGTATCACTTATGAGTGATTGAACTATTCCCATAGGGAATAATTGTCCTCCATGAGTATGTCCTGACAATTGTAAATCAATACCTATAGATGCATTTTGTTCTAAGTCTAATGGTTGATGATCTAACAAAATAGTATAGTTATCTTTTTTATTATCAGGAATTTTTGCTAATAATTCCGAAGTTGATAAGCGTGGGTTCGTTCCCCAAAAGCTAGCATCTTTTCGACCAATAATATTAATATTTTCTAAAATAACTATTTCATCTTCTAATACCTCTATTCCATTAGATTCCAAATTTTTTTTAATATCTTCAGGATTAAAAGCTATATCTTTAAAAGCATGTGAGCCATTATCATGATTACCATATATATAATATATACCTTGTTTATTAGATATTCTTGAAAGAACTCTACAAGCATTGAGCATATCATCTAATGGTGTATTTTCATCAAAAATATCTCCAGTTAAAACAACTAAATCAGCTTTTTCTTTACTTATTTCATTACAATATTTTTGTAACTGAGAAACAGATAGTGAAGTTGACATGTGTAAATCAGCTATCTCGATTATTTTTAAATTACTAATTTTTTTACTATTTAGATTATAGGTCACTGGTACTACATGTTTAATATTATAATAGCCATAACCTAAAACTAATGCAGTTATTACTATTGTCAAAGTACCTGTTATAAAAATAAATTGATAAATAAAAAACTTTTTTAAAATAATATTTATTAATTCTAATATCAGCGTAATCACTAATAAGTGATAATATATCACGCCATATAATCCTAAAGTATTTATCGCAGGAAAAGAGAGCATTGAAACAATTAATCCTATCACAAAAATAATTAACATGTTTGTATGGTAATTTAATATTGTCTTAATAAAACGATTAATAAAAAAGGTAAAATAAATTATTCCTGGAATCACCGCAATCAAACCTATATACTGATACATATATACCTCCTTGTATATTACAATACACAATAAACTATACTTTAAGTCAAGTTATTTTTAATTAATTTAAATTGTTTATACTATAATTTTGCAATGAATAACTATTTTTAAACAGTAAAAACTATAATGATAGCATTGCTATCAATAAACACATTGACTAGAAAGGAGATGAAACATGAAAAAACATTTTCTAGTTTTATTATTAATTATAGCACCATTATTTATTAATTCTGTTAATGCTTGTGAAAATAATGCAAAACTTGTATTATTAAAAGAAAAACAATACGAAACAGATGGTACTATTGTTACAATTAAATTTCCCAAAGTTATCAATGTAAATGATAAGGTCAAAAAAGATATTAATAAGTTAATATTGAAAACTATTGATACTTATCTAGATGAAATCAAAGAATTTGACAAAAATCCAAATACCGAGCATAAATTAATTGTTGATATTAATTTCGAAAATTACTATAGTGATAATGAAATATTTTCATTTTCAATTAATTCTTCTCAAATTTTAGCAGATAGCTATTTACAAAAGAAGTTTTATACTATAAATCTTGATACTGGAGATATATATAATGTGGAACATTTCTTAGGTACAGATTATCAGAATATTATTTTAAGTACTGTTAAAAAGCAAATTGCTGAAAATACCCAAAAAAACCCAAATTTGATTTATTTTGATGAAGAAGTTAATAATCTTAAGATTTCTATTGACCAACCTTTTTATATCAATAAAGATAATCAAGTTGTAGTCGTTTTTAATCAATTTCAAATAGCTCCTGGATATATGTCACTTCCTGAATTCATTATTAAATAGTTGTTAAATAATCCTCCTTTTCAAAGAGGATTATTTTATATTCAAAGTATTATATTGAAAGTAACGTTGCTCTCTAATCATTCCCTAGATATAATATAGATATAAAAATCAAAGGAGAATAAAAATGAAAATGAGAAATGAATATAATTGTCCATTAGAATTAACATATGACATGATTAAAGGAAAATGGAAACCAATTATTATTTGGCAACTTAGTAAAAATTCTTACTCATTGTCTTCTTTAAAAAAAGAAATTAAAGGAATTAGTCAAAAAATGCTTGTTCAACACCTAAATGAACTGCATGATTGTAATATAGTCAGTAAAATAAAATATGA
Organism: Thomasclavelia sp.; assembly: GCF_047249845.1. Taxonomy (GTDB): domain Bacteria; phylum Bacillota_I; class Bacilli_A; order Erysipelotrichales; family Coprobacillaceae; genus Thomasclavelia. The sequence goes on along the minus strand of NZ_JBKTWO010000023.1, from coordinate 27,276 downwards.
TGGTTATCCCCTTAAAGTAGAGTATTATTTAACCCCTCGAGGAAAACAGATTTTTGAAGCAATAACAATTATGCAAAAAGTAGGGATAGAAATTATGTTAGAAGATAATAAATTAGATTTACTAAAAGAAAAAGGTTTAATATAGTTACAAAAAAGTGTGTACTTTACCTTAATCTATCAGCTAGTTATAATTAGTATTAAGGAGGCATACTATGAAAGATGCAATAAAAACTATAGGTAATTTGATTGATAAACAAGGTGTTGCTTTTATAAGTTCTATTGATAAAAATGGATATCCTAATACAAAAGCTATGTTACCACCTCGTAAAAGAGAAGGAATTAAGACTTTTTATTTTACGACTAATACTTCATCAATGAGAGTTAATCAATATTATGAAGATCCAAAAGCCTGTATATATTTTTGTGATAGACGTTTTTTTAGAGGAGTAATGTTAATAGGTACAGTAGATGTTCTAACAGATAACAAAAATAAGGAAATGATCTGGCAGCCTGGAGATACAATGTATTATTCTAAAGGCGTAACTGATCCAGACTATTGTGTTTTACGTTTTACTGCTAGAGAAGGACGTTTTTATAGTAAGTTTAAATCTGAAAACTTTGAAATTTAAATTTTAATATTTTCACAAAATTAAAGCAGGTTCTCGATTATCTTATTATAGCTTTTTACATACCTGTCAAACCTTATTTTAAAAGCCCGACAGGTATTTTTACTATTCAAAAAAACTTCTAATACTCATGTTTTACCTTTGGAGAATGGTAAATCTGCAATATTTTGAGTTCGTATTCTTACTAATTAAACATACACAGAATATGTATCATGATATTATTGTACTTTTGATAAGATTTACAAACATATATATTGTCATAGAATAGAGATTTTGATTAGAAAGTACAAAATTACTATCTGATAGATGTTTTTACCCTAAAGTATACTAGTTAAATAGAAGAATATGGTACAATATCATAAGTCAATTACAACAAAAGAAAAGTATATGACAATTTACAAACAAACATTTACGGGTAAAATTAAATATTGTGTTATAAACTATATAGGAAATATCATGAAAAACAATTCAAGATACATTTTATCAAACTACATACAGTAACTACAAAAGACTGTAATTTTCAAGCAAATTGAAAAGATATATTAAAAGAGATTTTAATCCAAAAATAAATAAGATATGTTGTATTTATAGCACAATAAAAATCCATTCACGTTATTGCTATAAGTTATTGTATGATTATACAGACATCACCAAGTTAATCAAGAATAACAAAACATTTATATTTAACTAGCCCGAAATATTGAGACAGTATCAAAACTTTGATGACAATACATCAAAAAGAAAAAGGGGAAAGGAAATGAATAAGATATTACTCATTGACGATGACAAAGATTTATGTAATTTATTAGAACGCGAACTTAAAAAAGAAAATTTTAATGTTTTTGTATGTTATGATGGACAGATTGGGCTTAATACTTTTAAAATACGTGATTATCAGCTTGTCATATTAGATATTATGCTCCCCATTATGAGCGGATATGAAGTTTTAACTGAAATAAGAAAACTAAGTAATGTTCCGGTCTTAATGTTGACTGCAAAGGATTCTCAAATTGATAAGGTATCTGGATTAAGATTAGGAGCAGATGACTATTTGACTAAACCATTTTTAATGGCTGAATTTATTGCAAGAGTACAATCTCTTATTAGACGATTTACCGTTTTTAATAATACAAAGGAACAAGTGGTCTTAGATTTTAAAGGTTTGCATATAGATGTATCTTTAAGGACTGTACTTATCAATAATAATCCAATTCGTTTAACAGCTAAAGAATTTGACTTATTGTATTTTCTTGCGTCTAATCAAGGAAAAGTATTTACAAAGGAACAAATATATACACATGTTTGGAATAATGATTATTCTTTTGATGATAACAATATTATGTCCTTTATTAGCAAACTTCGTAAAAAAATTAAAAATGAGGAACTAAATATAGACTATATTCAAACTATTCACAGGGTAGGCTATCGTTTCAATTTGGGGGTCTGATAATGATTTATATAATAATATTTCTTTGTCTTTTTATTATCGTGTTACTGTACTATATTTATCAGACCAAAAGAAAGCTGCAAGAAATAGTAAAAGTCCTTGATGATATTTATTCCGGCAATTTAGATAGACGATTGATTGATAATGAAAACACAGTGACAAGTAATCTTGTTTACAAAATCAATGAAATCGTAATTAAGGATAAAAATAAATTGTTAGAACTCAACAAAGCAGAAAAAGCATATAAAAAACTAGTTACTAGTTTATCACATGATATCCGTACACCTTTATCTTCCCTCATTGGCTATTTAGAAGTATTGGAAAAAAATGATACGAATTTTGAAGAGCAACAGGAATTTTTACATATTGCTAAAGAAAAAGCTTTAAATTTAAGTACTTATATCCAATCACTATTTGAATGGTTGAAATTAGAATCTGGAGAGTGGTCCTATGATTTTAAAACTGAGAATATTTGTGAATTAACACGATTGCTCCTTGCTGATTGGATAATAAAATTCGAGGAAAATAATATAGATTTTAACTTTGATATACCAGAAGAAGCATTATATATTGTCATTGATAAAAATGCTTTTAATAGAATCATCAATAATCTATTGGCGAATATGATCAAACATAGCCATGCAACCAAACTTATCATACAGATTAGTGATGAAATAAATGAAGTGCAAATAACAATTGTTGATAATGGTATTGGAATAGCGGAAAAAGATTTACCATTTATATTTGACCGTTTATATAAATGTGATACATCACGGACAAAAAACAGTAATGGTTTAGGACTTGCGATTGCAAAAGAATTGACTAATGCATTAAACGGAACAATTAAAGCAAATAGCTACTACAATAAAGGAACAACTTTTATATTAAGTTTTTCAAAAAACATGAATAATGCATAATTACGACAAGGTTTTGATAAGGTTTGTGTGATTTAATTGTAATAAATAAAGGAGGCCGGAATATGAGTAATCAAATTATTCTCTCCACTAAACAACTAACAAAAAAATATGGAGATGTTTTGGCTGTTGAAAAAATAAATTTAAATATTAAAAAGGGGCATATATATGGTTTATTAGGAAGAAATGGTGCTGGCAAAACTACCATAATGAAAATGATTCTTGGGCTTATTTCTATTTCATCAGGAGAAATAGAGCTTTTTGGTGAACCATTAAAAGGAAATGAAAAGAATATCTATACTCGTGTAGGTTCTATTATAGAAACTCCTAGTTTCTATTCTTATTTAACCGGAACAGAAAATTTAGAAATATTTTCAAGATTAAGAGGAACAATCAAAAAAAAATCTGTTAAAAGTGCGTTAGAAACAGTTGGACTCCCTTATAAAGATAAGAAACCCTTTGCTTCGTATTCTTTAGGTATGAAACAGCGTTTAGGAATTGCAAATGCTATTTTGAATGACCCAGAGATTTTGATATTAGACGAACCAACAAATGGACTTGATCCTGTAGGAATAGTTGAAATTAGAAAGTTTTTGCAAACATTGTGCTATGAACAAGGAAAAACCATTATTATTTCAAGCCATATTTTATCTGAAATTTCTTTACTTGCAGATGATATAGGAATAATACATGATGGTCATTTATTAAAAGAAATTTCTATGAGTGAATTAAAAGAAAAAAATAAAAAATTTATTGAAGTTAAGGTGAATTCTGTTTCCAAGGCCACTCAATTATTAGAAAGTGTATTAAAGTGTAAAAATTATTCTGTCATAGACAAAAACTGCATCCAAATTTATGATGAAACTTTAGATACTGAAGAAATAGCAAATTGTCTGGTTATCCATGGTGTAGGCTTATCATCACTATATTTCAAACATGAAACATTAGAAGATTACTTTACTTCATTAACTGGAGGGGAAAAATTTGAATAATGCATTTCAAACAGAAGTTATAAAACTAAAGAAAAATAAAATGGCTCTTATTGGATTTCTAATTACAGTTTCTATTCCTATTCTATTAGTTATAAAATCAATTTTAATCGATAAAACAAAAATTGATTACTACGAATGGCTACAGACTGTTTCAATGTTAGTAAATTTAGTCTTGCCCATTATGAGTGGCTTTTTTTTAACTCATTCAATGCAAAAAGAATACAGTGAAAAAACAATTATTAATATTATTACTGCACCTGTAAATAGAAAAACTTTTGTGTTAAGTAAAATTATTGTATGGTTTTGTTGGTATTTAGTAGTTATGATTGTTACTGAATGTCTAACAATATTAGGTTCACTAATTTTGTTTCATTCACAAGTTACAACTACTACTATTCATTTTACGATACAATTATTTACACAAATTAGTATTTTAAGTTTTATTGCTTTTCTACCAATTATTTGGATCGCTATAAGACAGCGAACCCTATTTTATCCAACCATACTATGTACTTTATTTTTTGTATTATTACAATCAGTTGGTTCTCAAGTATCAGAAGAATTACTCCCGATAGCAAGTATTGTTCCGTGGCTAGCTATACAAATATCTACTATGCTATCGCTAAATAGCCAATATTTATATATTTGTATTACTTCAATACTTTGTTGCGGATTACTTGGAGTTGTTTTAGCTATACACGAATTTAAAAAACAAGATTTATAAACACTTAAAATCGTGATTTGTATTCATAATATTATGTTCACTTTTACAATAAAGATCATATTCCTACAAAGTAATAGCTACATGCGAATATATAGAATCTGATTTCATTTATACAAAAATTAAGGAAAAAAATAAAGCACAGTCCATACTGATTGTATAGAGTATGAACTGAAAATTTAAAGAAAATAAACCGTAGATCATATGTATGAACTACGGTTTTGTATATATTTATTCATATTGCCATATTAAAACTCTTTTGTAAGGTGACAAATTAATAATAAAATAAATTCTCAAATCTTCATTATTACTTATAAGCCTTGTATTTAAACAATGGTCACTTTTCCATTTTATAATTATTACTAACACTAATTATTTAAATTCTTAAATGCTGTTGAAAGCATTAACTTAATCCTATTTAACTGATTAACTTCACTAGCACCTGGATCATAATCTATCGCAACAATATTACTTTCAGGATATGCCTTTCGTAAAGCTTTGATTGCACCTTTACCAGTTACATGATTAGGTAAACATCCAAAAGGCTGCATACAAACAATATTAGGTGCACCAGATTCTATTAATTCAATCATCTCTCCCGTTAAAAACCATCCTTCACCTGTTTGGTTACCTATAGATACAATTGTACTAGCTTTTTTTGCTAAATGCTCAATTGAAACTGGTGGTTCAAAACGCTTTGATTTTGTTAATGCTTTAATCATATCATGACGTAATAGATCAACAAATTTGATTGCTAGATTACATAATTTTGCAGATCTTTTAGACGCATGAAAATGTTCATTTTCAAAATTTGTGCTATAAAAACAATATTGAAAGAAATCAATTAAATCAGGCATTACTGCTTCTCCGCCCTCACGTTCAATAATTTCAACAATTTCATTATTTGCAGTAGGATGAAATTTAACTAAAATTTCACCAACTAATCCAATACGAGGTTTTTTAATATTTAATAAGGGTAATTGATCAAACTCTTTAACTATTTGATAAACATTCTTTCTAAATTCCTTTATACTACCATTTTTTACATTTTCTTGACAACGTTTTACCCAAGATACATATAATTCATTAGCACTATTGGCTACTTTTTCATACGGACGTACACGATATAGTACACGCATAAATAGATCCCCATACATAGCTCCAATAATTACTTTCTTTACAAGAGGTAAAGTTAATTTAAACCCAGGATTATTCTCTAATCCTTGTAAATTTGCAGAAATTACTGGTATTTGTGGCATTCCAGCATCCTGTAAAGCCTTTCTAATAAAAGCAATGTAATTAGTTGCTCTACACCCGCCACCAGTTTGAGTAATAATTACTGCTGTTGTTTCTAAATCATAATTTCCACTTAATAAAGCCTCCATTATTTGACCTGTAACTAATATACTTGGATAACATGCATCATTATTTACATATTTTAACCCTGCATCTACTGCCCCTTTATCAACCGAAGGTAAAACAACTAAATTATAACCTGATTCCTGCATTGCACTTTCAACAAATTGAAAATGAATTGGTGACATTTGCGGACATAAAATAGTATAACCTTTTTCTTTCATTTCTTTTGTAAATGGTATTTTTAAGGGCTGATATTTTGGATATATCTGTTTTTTATTTTTTAATTGTTTATCAATTGTAGCTTTTAAAGAACGAATTCTAATTCTAATCGCACCTAAATTACTACCTTCATCAATTTTTATTAAAGTATATATCTTATGGCGGGCTTGTAAAATTTCAGCTACTTGATCGCTTGTTACTGCATCCAAACCACAACCAAATGATGTCAACTGAATTAACTCAAGATTTGGCTGGGTTGCAACAAATGAAGCTGCACGATACAATCTTGAATGATATGTCCATTGATCAACAACTCTTAATTGATCCAATTCTTTATCCAAATGGCAAATACTATCCTCAGTTAAAACTGCCATACCTTCAGCAGTTATTAAGTCTGCTAATCCATGGTTGATTTCAGGATCAACATGATATGGGCGTCCTGATAAAACAATTCCTGTGATATTATTATCTTTAATATATTGAAGAATCATTTCACCTTGTTCTTGAATATCCTGTCGACATTTATAAAGCTCATTGTAACCATCCTGTATTGCTTTTAATAATTCTTTATCACTTATTTTAAAAGCTTTCAATTCATCTTTTAAATTACTAAATAATGTTTTTTGATTGCTTAAATCCATAAAAGGATTTCGATATATAATGTTATTGTTTTCAAGATTATCAACATTATTACGAATAACTTCTGGATATGAAGTAACAACGGGACAGTTATAATGATTATTGACATTATCAAACTCTTTACGTTCATAAGCTAAGCTAGGATAAAAAATATATTTAATTCCATTTTCAATTAATGATTCAATATGACCATGAACTAGTTTTGCTGGATAACAAACACTCTCTGAAGGAATTGATTCTATTCCTTTTTCATAGATTTCTTTACTAGAACGTGGTGATAAAACAACTCTAAATCCTAGTTTTGTAAAAAAAGTATGCCAAAATGGATAATTTTCATACATATTTAAAACTCTTGGAATTCCTACTGTTCCCCGTACTGCTTGATCAATTGTAAGAGAACGATAATTAAAAACTCGACGATATTTATAATCAAATAAATTTGGTAATTTTTTAGAAGCAATAGGAATATTTGCTCCACGTTCACAACGATTACCACTAATATATTCACTATTATCGTTAAACGTTGATACCGTAAGCATACAATGATTAGTACATTTTTGACAATATCTTATTTCACTTTGACAAGTAAAATTATCTAATTCTTCGCGACTTAATAATGTAGTAGGTTTTCCCTTGTAATTTTCGCGAGCTAAACGGGCTATCCCAAAAGCTCCCATTAATCCCGCAATATCTGGTCTAATCGCATTAACACCAGCTTCTTTTTCAAAAGCCCTTAATACAGCTTCGTTATAAAATGTTCCCCCCTGAACTAATATATTATCCCCTAAATCATCTCTACTTCTTAATTTTATTACTTTATACAAAGCATTTTTAATTACCGAATATGATAAGCCAGCACTAATATCTTCAACTTTTGCACCTTCTTTTTGAGCCTGTTTAACCTTAGAATTCATAAAAACGGTACAACGACTCCCTAAATCAATCGGTGCTTTAGAATTTAATGCTATATCAGCAAACTCACTTACCTTATACCCTAAAGACCTAGCAAATGTTTCAATAAAAGAACCGCAACCACTAGAACAAGCTTCATTTAATAGTATATCTTGAATTATACCATCTTTAATTTTAATTGCTTTCATATCCTGGCCACCGATATCTAATATAAAGCTAACATCACTTTTAAAATATGTAGCAGCTTTATAATGAGCCATGGTTTCAACTTCACTCATATCAATTTTTAATGCAGCTTTAATCAATGCTTCACCATAACCAGTTACTCCACTATAAACTAAATTAACTTGTGGTGGTAATAAATCATAAATCTCTTTAACAATCTTAACTACTACATCTAATGGATTACCCTCATTTGAATCATAAAAAGAATATAGTAATGAATCATTATCATCAATTAATACTGCTTTAGTTGTTGTAGATCCAACATCTAATCCTAAATATACGTTTCCTATATAACTTTTAAGATCATTCTTTCTAACCTTGTCAATATAGTGACGATGTCTAAATTCATTTTTCTCATTATCATTTTTAAATAATGGCTCTAAAATATTTTCATTAGAAATCATCATATCTTCAACTGTTTCTAATTTACTTAACAAAGTACTAATATCGGTTATTTTATCTTCCTCTTTAGCTAATAAAGCTGCTCCCATTGCAACAAATAATTGTGAATTATTTGGGAAAATAATATCATTATCTTTAAGATTTAAAGTTTCAATAAATCTTTGTCTTAATTGATCTAGAAAAAATAAAGGTCCTCCTAAAAACGCCACTTTTCCTCTTATTGGTTTACCACAAGCTAAACCACTTATAGTTTGATTAACTACAGCTTGAAAAATAGAAATAGCAATATCCTCTTTGTTCGCTCCTTCATTGATTAATGGTTGAACATCAGTTTTTGCAAACACACCACAACGAGATGCAATAGGATAAATCATTTGATAACTTTTTGCCAGCTCATTTAATCCAGATGCATCTGTTTGCAACAATGATGCCATTTGATCAATAAACGCTCCTGTTCCACCTGCGCAAGTACCATTCATTCTTTGTTCTAAAGAGCCTTTAAAATAAGTGATTTTAGCATCTTCTCCCCCTAATTCTATAGCAACATCACATTCAGGAATATAAGTTTCAATTGTTTTAGTACATGCAATTACTTCTTGTACAAATTTAATATCTAAATATTCTGAAAGTGATAATCCTCCAGAACCAGTCATTAACGCTATTATTTTAAAATTACCATATTTATTTTTTATCTCTTTTATAAGTGTAGTAATTGTTGCTTGTATATCAGAATAATGACGTTCATATTTTGAATAAATACAATTATCATCTTGATCCATAATATAAATTTTTATCGTAGTTGACCCAACGTCAATTCCCATATAATAAATCTTTTCCATTTTGTTCTCCTACTTTAAATTCTTTTTAATCTTATTCATTATTCTTATTAAATCTTCGATTTCCTGAGGCTCTAGGTCCTTAACCAATATTGCTTCCATTTTTTGAATATGCTCTTCTAAACTCTCTCTAAATTCATAAGCTTTTTCTGTTAAAACTATTTTTTTTAATCGTGCATCATAAGCAACACTTACTCGCTCAATAAAACCATTAGCCTCTAAACACTGTAATAATCCCGTTGCACTTGAACGTCGAACATTGAATGCTGCTTCAATATCTTTTTGAAAAATATCATGTTCTTGATGATCATATAGATAACCTAGAACTAATCCTTGGGGTCCTGTTAAACTATTCTGCTCATCATTAAATCCAACTTCATTTAGGCAACGACCAATTAAATTAGCAAGAACTCTTATCTCTATGCCTATTCTCTTTTCTTCCACAGTTTCCACCTCTATTTTGTTAGGTTGCTAACATTATATACCAATGTCGAAAGATGTCAACTTTTATGCTTAAAGTAATCAATCTAACCACAAAAAAAGCAATTAATTGAAATTGCTTATCTTTTTATCCCCATTACCAACATCGACAATGGTAAGCCCATGTTATCATAAACATCAGTTAAACCAATATCATAATCATATTCTTCAAAAAGAACAATATTCAGATTAGATTTAATTACACTATTAATTATCTTTGAAACAGAGTGAGAGAAACTAGTAAATGTTTTTGAACTATATTCACCTGATACATATCCCATTCCACTGTTTTCTATCCATGGTTCTTTGGTAAAATATTTGTTTTTTAAAATAACTGGTACAATCGTATTATACTCATCTTCATTAGGAAGTGGCAACATATTCATAACAGGATGAAAATCATGCAAAATCATTATTCCATTTTTTTTAAGACATTTTGATACAACATTAAAGAGTAATTCTAAATCTTCAAACCAAGTAATCGCACCAATCGTAAATAATATAACATCAAATGAATTATTATATTCATCACCTAAATCTAAAATATTTTCAGTAAAAAATTCACAAGCTAAATCTAATTCTTTAGTATGTTGTTTAGCTTGCATAATAAAATTTTGAGCTATATCAAATCCAGTTCCTGTTACCCCATAATGTTCTACAATAGATAACAACTCTCTTCCATTATTACAACAAAATTGAGCTATTTTTTTATTTGATAAATCTAATTTGTCTAATTCTACTTTTAAACTAGGGTGAATATAATAGTCAGACTTATTTTTAAGATTGGTTACAACATCATCTCCCCATCCATCTAATCTATTTTCAAAAGCTTCCTCCCATGCTTGTTTATTTTCTTTAATATAACTCATTGTCTTATTTCTCCTTTTTAATTTTTTCAAACTAAATAGTTAGTTACTTTTAAATTTAATACTGTTATTAAAATAGTCTTTCGTCATTTAATCTTTGTATATGATATAAGAATGAATACCAACAAACATTTAGTTAAAATATTATATTTTACTTCTACAAAATTATAGTGAACTATCACTACTGTTAATAATATTTTGATAGGTAAACAAGTAGCCTAAAAAGCACCACGCTAATGTAGCTGATAAAGAATAAATATAGAATACCCCATAGTCAGATAGACCACCAATAAACTCGCTTAAAACAATCATTATAAACATCTGTACAATAAAATATACTTCTTTTCCCTGACTCCTTTTTAAAATATTAAAACTCATTAAAACACATTTAAAGAAGAATATGACAAATAATATAAAGCCAATTACACCAGTTGTTACTAATGCCTCTAAAAAAACATTATGACTATGAACAACTTGTACAGCCCAATATTCTAGAACATCTGTTTCCTGACTACCTATTTTCTTAAAATTATTAGCACCTATACCTATTAACGGATCAGTTTGCCAAATCTGTAAAGCTGCCTTAGTTAAAGATACTCGGCCATTAGAAACCTCATCTATAATTGTTAAACCTCTATTAAAATCTTCCAAATTTCCTGATATCAATAGACGCCCTGCCTCTTTAATTTTATCAGTTTGAAAACGACTAGTCTCCTTTGAAGCAATCCCTTGCATCTGAGGTACAACTTCTACAATCTGTTGCCCTAATAAACTAGCAGTTGTAATAATAAATATTAATCCCAAGACTAGCATAATACGTTTAAATATACTATATGGTCGTCTCCTAATTAAAAAATAATATCCCACCATAATAATAATTACTACTAAAATTATCAATGCAACTCGACACTTTGTCAAAAGAATATAGACAATCTGTACTCCAATATTAATAAGATACCAAGGCTTCCCTTTAAAATTTTCTCTAACTGCAAGTAGTGCTAAAACAATTGTAATACAAGCTAAAAAGGCCGCTGGATTACTATTAAAATAAATTCCAAATAACCTGCTACCTACCATTCCCAAGGTCCAGCCATTTGCTAAACTAGAAAATCGAACAACAAACATACCTATTGATATTAGTGAAGCAAAACCAACTAAAACATTTACTAAAGGAATGATCATCTTTATTTCTTCAACAATATCTTTTTTAGTCATTGATGCAGGATTATTGAATATTAGCAAATATATTACTAACTGCATAATTGCAATTACATATGAATTTAAATCACTATAACTATTTAAAATAGTTGCCAAAAGCAAAATAATCCCTTGAACAATCATTAATAAACTATAATTCTTCTTTATTTTAAATTCTTTTTTATAAATATCATGAATAATAATAATAAATGCCCATATCAATAATGGTATAAATAAATAATTAATCTCAATACCTAAATAACCTAAAGCTAATGTATTGATAAACATATATATAATAAAACATAATTTATAATACTTTCGATTAAAAATCATTTTCTCTATCTCCAATTTATTTTATTATACCATTATTATAAAAAAATAAAATAAAAAAGGAGCTCGAATATAAAGCTCCTAGTGAACTAAACCTTTTAATTCGCTTTCATCAATTTTTTTACCTTCTTCAACTTTATTAATTAAATCACGAACTCTTTTAATATGTCCCTCAAATGGTTTCATAACATCTGATTTAGTTCCATTCATTGAATATGTTTCATAACAATCGTAATATTCTCCTTCAATTTGAACATTAATAATATTCCAATCAGCCATATCATTTAGCTGCATATTTAATAATGAACGAATTTCATCACTAGACATATCTGTTTCGAATGTCCCTTCAAGGGCACTTAATATATTATCAAAATTAGTAATGATTTTTGGTGATAGAGCTTTATCCATTAAAGCTTTTAATACTTTTTGCTGATTACGTCCTCTAGCAAAATCTCCAAGCTTTAAACGTTTACGCTCTCTTACAAAGCACAATGCCTTATCACCATCCATTTGATTTACCCCCTTAGTAATAAGATAATTACCATGTAAAGTAGTAAATTCTTCATCTGATTCAACTGTTATCCCACCTAATGCATCAACAATATTAGTCATTCCACTAAAATTAGTTCTTACAAAATAATTAATTTTCATGTCTAGTAAATCTTGAATCGTATTAATAGTTTCACTAGTACCATAAATACCAGTATGTGTTAATTTATCTAATTTACCATTTTTATGTAATTCAATTTCACAGTCACGCGGAATACTTGTCATTAAAATTTGTTTTGTTTTAGGATTAACAGTAACAATTAAATTCACATCACTTCGAGATACTGTTTTTAAACTTCCATAAACATCAATTCCTGTTACATAAACAGAAAACGGATTTTCAGTAACATCTGTCTTCTTAGTAGTTACTTCTAACTTAGCGTCATAAGAATATGAGGTAATTACTTTAGTTTCATCATTAAAAGCTTCATGATTGCTTTGCAGCATACTACGATACTGTTCACCAACAACTATACAATCAACTGCCCCACTATATAAGGCATCAGATAAATCAATATAATTATCATATTTGTTATATGTTTGTTCTCCAATATCCTTTTCCATATCAGCAAGTGCTGTTGTTAAAGTTGTAGAATCTTTTTCATAAGAAACACCAAATTTTTTTCCACTAAGATTTTTCTTATTCAGATCACTATTTTTTAATGCAATAACCGATACTACATATTGCTGCCCTGTAGCATTACTAACTTTCTCTATAAATTTATCTCCTCGAGAAATCATTGTACAACCAACAACCAAAACTATACTAACCAATAAACTGATAACCTTAGTAATTATACTCCGTTTACTTGTGGTATCGTCTTTAATATTTTTTTCACCAGTATACATAATTGCAAAAAAGCTAATTATTAATATTAGTAATATAGCAATAATTGTGATTAAATATTTAGTCGGAATTAAATTAAGTTTGAAAACAAAATAAACAGTAGCTAAAGAAACAATAAATTGAATACCTAAAACAAAATATTTTGATGTTATTATCTTAAAAAACTTATTATCTTTCATTTGTCTACCTCAATTCTATATTATTCCCTCCTATAATACCTAAAATATCTTAATCCGTCAAATAGCAACAAAATAATACTAATACGAATTTAAAATAAATTATACGTTAAATTTCTTACTCTTTTTACAGAAACACTTATAATGATTAAATAAATCAGATCTATTAATATATCTTAAACTATAAAGTATCTAATAATTTATTTATGCATTTGTGTTAACTTAAGATTTCAATCTGAGTTATATTAACTCATAGTATTTATATTTATTGTTATACAAAAATTGAGAGATTAAATCCCCCAATCTTCTGTGTAACCATAGATATCTAAATTACCATCTATTTATATCTGATTTTTCTTTTTTATTTATTAATAATACTAATAATGCTAGAATCAAACCAGCTAATGGATACATTATATCAACAGTATCTCCCGTTTTAGCTGCTTCTTTATCACCATTTGTACTTGATTTAATTGTTTCATTAGCAGTTGAAACATTAATAGTTCCTGCTACAGCTTTAGTTAATGCTGCATTTGCTCTATCTACTTCTACTTGGGTTACATCTGGGTTTACAAGTACTGCCCTTGCATCTGCTAAAGTTTTTTGTACTAATTCCCATCCTTTAGCACTGTAATTTGCTGCATCTAAACTCTCAGCCTTTTTAATTAAATCTGCTAAAGCATCTTTATTTGGTACTAATCTTAATTCTAAGAAAGAATTTACTAAGTTAGTATATACTTTATCTACCTCTTTTTGCATTGCATTTTCATCAGTTAATACATCATTTGCAATTTTAAGTACATCTTGCAATACCTTCCATGAGGCTTCTGTATACTTAATACTAGTTAATTCATTAACTTTATCAATAAATTCTTTTAATACTGTTTTATCACCCTTAAAAAATTCTAACATATGCATCACTTTTACTAAACGATCAAATGCTTCATCTATTTCTATTTGAGTTGCATCTGCTCTATCAAATACCACTATAGCATTAGCTACTGCTGTTTCAAATTCTTTTACAACAGCTGGCACAACATTTTTTAAATTAGCATTTTTAGCTGCTTCAATAGCAATTGATAACGCTACTTTATTCTTTTCTACTACATTTAATATAACAACTGATGATTCAATTGATTTTGTTTCCTGTCCAAATATTGTGTTTGTAATAACACATTTAAATTGTAATCCATTATGTTGTAATAATACGTTATCTATTATATAAGATGGTTTATTTGCACCTTCAATCACTTCCCAATCTTTACCCTGATTTTGTGATTGTTGCCATTGATAACTTAATGTTCCACCATCCTCAACTTTTGCTTCTACTACAAAAGCAGCTTTTTCTCCTTCTTGAAGTAATAGATCAACAGGTTGTTTTATAATTTGTGGTATTTCAGTATTTTTTTGAAGTACAACTTCAATTGTCACTGTTTTTTGAGCCTCTACTTCTACTCCTGCAATATCAGACAATGTTCCACTAATTTTATTTCTTCCTGCTTGAGCTTTTTCATAATCTTCTTTTGACCATGTAACAGGAAGTGATGTTTTGATTCCATCTTCTAAAATCACGTCTACTTCTTTTGGAAGTCCTAAATTTTCAAACAATGTTCCCTCAAGCGTTTCAATTTCATTTGGGTTTTTAATACTATCTACTTGCCTACTTTCTGGTGCAGGAGCATAAGCATCAAATAACCCAAATCCCTGATCTGTCGTTCTACCTGCTGGAAGTCTTACTCGTATATAACGTGCTGTACCTTTTACTATCTCATAAGGTCGAATTTCATTATTTCCAATTTCACTTTTATCTACAACAGTTACCCATGTTTTACCATCGGTGGAAATATCTATAATATATTTATGTATTTCTTCTGTATTCCATGTCATCTGTATGTTATCTATATCATAGATACCTTTTGTATCAATATACCACCATTCATCATTCATTGTAGCTGGATACCAGTACCATCCTGGTACACCATTACTTCCATATGATGGTTGTGAGTTTTCTTTACTTGAAGAAGCATAAGCATCTTTTTCTCTTGTAACACTTGACAATTTATAATCAACTTTCTCTCCATATGCCTCAATTTCTCTTATTGCCGGCCACTGTGAGGCTGGAAGCTTTGTAGAAATATCATAAATTCTTAAGTATTGAATTACTTCATTTGTATCAACACTTACCTGTTCTCCACATCCATCTCCATTGCGAAAATCTTCGATATCCTTATAGTGTTTTCCATCAACAGAACCTTGTATTACGAATTTATATGCTGCATCATTTTTTTCAAATAATATATTTACATTAGAAAGTCTATAAGTATCTTTCAAATCAACTTGAATCCAATGTCCTTTAGTTCCTTCTCCACCAATACCACACCAATATGTAGAAGCATTTCCATCAACAGCATATTCTGCTTTTTCAACCCCGTTTTTTCCAGTATTTACTGAACTTGCTGAAACTGGTTTATTTAAAGCAAGATTATGAGTATTTCCAGTTCCTGACACTTCTCTTAATACAGCCCATTCATTATTTGTTGCTTCAGTAAATGTCACTCTTACATAACGGCCTTTTACATTTTCAAATGCTAATGCTGAATCAGTGCTGCCATTACTATTATCAACAATAATATATTCTTTATAATTATCATTGGTCATCGGATCATTTGAAACCGCAACAGTATAATGATAAGCACTTCCTGGGGTTTCAAACGATAAATTCATAGTTTCTAATGTATATGTGGCACCTAGGTCTACTTCCCACCATTGTGGATAAGAACCACTATTAGCACACCACTTAGAATTATCATTTCCATCATTTGCATATTCTTTTATTTCTTTTTTGCTGGATTGTATATTTTCCGTACTTGCACGAGATGATTTATTTAAGAAAATATTTGTTTCTTCTACATTCTGTGTCATCTCATATTCGTCAGCATCTCCTCCTTCAGGAACATTTGGAAGTCCCTCCACTTTACTTGCAGGGATTGTAATAGCTGTAGATTTTAAATTTTCTCCTGTTGCTTTTAGTGTAATATCACCTTCGCCACGTTTACTTCTTACCCATACCGCCAGCTGTCCACCTCTTGTTGTAATTGTTTTTGGCCCGACTACAAGTCCTGGACCTTCTACTTCAAGATTAACATCAGTATATGCATCATCCACGATAGTTCCAGTAGCATCAGTAATATCGATCCATACTAATTTAGCACTACTTCCATCCAATGGAACTGCCATATCACTCTCTAAACGTAAATTAATATTTGAAGCAGTCTTTGGTGTATTTCTAACATATTCAGTAACAGCCTCTCCATTAATTTTAGCAACAGCCTTTAATTCTCCAGCTTCATATTTATCTAAATTAAAAGTAATTGGTGCATTTTTCAAATGATCTGCATTAATTTCTTTTCCTGAATTTGATGTAGGATAACCTGATGGATCAACATTTCCATGTGGTCCCCAAATTGTTTGATCGTGCCCCTTTTCTCCTAAAGACTTTCCATTTAAAAACAACTCAACTGTATCACAATTACTATAAATCCGAACTTCCGTATCTGCATTATTATTCCATAAGTTTGCAATGTAAACCATTGGCCCACTTTCTAACCCATAATCTGATAAATTTACATCGGCAGATCTCTGGCTTTGATAAAAATATGCTGCATGTTTCTGGATTCTATAAATATCTACAACTCCACAATACGTTAATATTCCTGCATCAAATCCTGCATAATCTGCATAATCCCAAAACATTGAAGCACCTAGCCAATTTTCTCCCCTCTGGCGATTTGTCTGGACACTTTCCTGAATATTATCCGCCTGGATCAACATTCCTTCATCTCCGCCTTTTTTACCATAGCTATTTTTATTTTCTCGAGTAACTCGTGTACTTGAACCACTACCACCATAAGTCCAGTCACCATATTCAGCAATAATCATTGGCTTATCTTTGTATTTTATATTTTCTGCACCTTCACTTCCAGTTCCAAAAATACCAGCCTGTGGAGTAGATAATCCGATATCCCATATATCCCATTCATAACAACCCGCTGTATATGCATATGTAATTCCGTCTGTTGGATATTCTTCTTTGGCAATACGATTCATTTCTTTAGCCCATTCATTATTGTAACGTGATTCATTTAAACTTGTTTCCCATGCAACAATAGAAGGGTGATTCCGCTTATGGCGTATATCAGTTCTTAATTCGTTATATGTACTATTTTTAAATTCTGTTGTATTGCTAAAATTTTGCCATCCTGATACACATTCCAGTATCATAACACCATATTTATCGCAAGCATCATAATAAGCCTGACGATGAGGATAATGAGCCATGCGCATTATATCAAATCCACTTTCTTTAAAGCGTTTCACTTCTTCATAAATTGCATTATCAGGCATTGCATTTCCTAACATATATGTCTCTGCATGAAGATTAGCCCCCTCAACATCCATTAATTCATCATTAATGTAAAGCCCATCTCTCTTCCATTCTACTTTTCTGATACCATATGTTGTATTTACGATATCCTTTACATTATTACCAGATTTTACAATGGAACGAACTGTATAGAGCTCTGGTGTATTAGGAAACCAAAGTCTAGGATTATCTACTGTTAATAATTGCTCAAAATTATTATTTTCTTTAGCATTAATTGTCAAAGTATCCTCTTTAGATACAATAATTTTTTCATTTTGATCCAAAATCTCTGTAATAAGTGTAACTTCTTTAGAATCCTTTGATTCGTTTTCAACATGTGTTTTTACTTTTACTAACGCACTATCTTTATTAACTTTTGGTGCTGTGACAAATACTCCACCTCCAGCAGTTTCCTTTGCTTCTACTGCATCTGTAATATGTATTTTATCTGTTACAGTGATATATGAATTACCATATATTCCACCAAAATATTGAAAATCCGGATTAGTTTTTCCTGGTGCAAAACTAGCATTTGGTCGACTATCTATTTTTACTGCAATAACATTATTTTCACCATAATTGACCTCATCACTAATGTCAATTACAAAAGGAATATATCCCCCTTCATGTTTCAAGATATTTTTACCATTAATATATACCTCAGCATATTGCATCGCAGCCTCGAAATTAAGCATTAACTTTTTACCTTGTAAACTCCCATCAATAGAAAAATTTTTTCTATACCAGCTAATTCCAAGATACGCATCCTTGTTATCTGCAGTATAAAATGTTGTTGAATGTGGAAGGTTTACATATCCCCATTTTTTATCATTAAATCCTGTTTCCGATGCTCCAGATACATCCCCTTTTTTATAGCGCCAATCTGTATTAAAGTTAATTTTTGTTCTTTCACTGTTTGATTCTGTAATCATTTCTGTTTTTAACTTATTTTTGACATTCACTTCCTTTCCTGTTACAAGACCCAAGTTGGATCCAATCATGCCAAATACCAATAATAATACTAAAATTTGTTTCTTCACACCTCTTCCTCCTTCTTTTATTTACTCCCTTATCAAATTATATTCTTTTATTTGATCCTATTATGTATGTTTTTCTTCTATTTACATATAATTTTTTATATTATTTTAAAAAATATTTTATCATAAAAAAAAACATAGACTAAAATGTCTATGCTTTTATATCTATTCATCCATTTTTTCAACCTTAGGATCAATACCCGCTTTATCCAAAACTGCATGAACAACATTTCTTTTACCACTTTCACTACCTGCAGAAGTACAAGTAGATAAAGTAATTACTGGATTACCAGCAGTTTTATCAAATTCTACATTTATATCACTTGTTTTCAACATTTCTTGATAAAAAGACTGGATATCTGTAATTGAAGTGTTATATAAGATACTTTGCTCTGGAATAATATGAGCTGCTACAACTTTATAACGACTTACTGTACCATCGGGTAAGTAAATATATACATAAGGATGTTCATTTGCAAACTCTTGTTTCGTATATGATTTAATATTATTAAACATTGAACCATTATTCATATTATGTCCATAAATTACAGTATTTAAATCAGTAAACGGATTCTCATTTTCACTTGCAACAAATATCGAACCAGCTCTAAACTCTTCTTTATCTATATTACTATGAATATAAGTATCATTAGTTTCCCCTTGTAAAATTGGATAACTAACTCTTGTATCCGGGATATCGATCCAGCCTTTTACATCAGGATTTCTTTTTACTAAAGCATCAAAATCGATCTTTTTATATGCTCCCTGTTCTTCTGTTTGTTCAGTTACATATGTATTTTCTATTTCCTTATTACTATCATCCATCTGTTTATACTCTAGAAAAATAGACGCTAAATTATATGCGCTATAACAAAATACACAAACACATACTAATAATATAATTCTTCTAATCAAATCTTTTATACCTGTAGGCTTAATTCTTTCAATAAAACTTTTTTTATGTTCAGTCATTATACATTAAACTTAAACAACATGATGTCACCATCTTGACCAACATATTGCTTTCCTTCCTGCCGAATTTTACCAGCTTCTTTTAATGCATGTTCGCTGCCATATTCGACCAAATCATTAAAACTATATGTTTCAGCTTTTATAAATCCTCTTTGAAAATCACTATGAATAATTCCTGCCATTTCAGGAGCGGTCATTCCTTCTTTAAAAGTCCAGGCTCTAACCTCCTGTACTCCAGCAGTAAAATATGTTCTTAATCCTAATAATTTATATGCTTCTTTGATTAACTTATCCAAACCACTTTCTTCAATTCCCAAATCTTGTAAAAATAAGTCTTTTTCTTCCTTATCCATTCCTACTAATTCACTTTCAATCTTAGCACAAATAGGAACTACGTCGGCACCTTCATTAGCAGCAAACTCAACTACTTTATTATAATGTGGATTACTCCTAGGATCTTCTAGATCTTCTTCTCCAAGATTAGCAACATAAATAATTGGTTTCATTGTAAGTAATGTATATTGTTTTACAATCAACATTTCTTCTTTTGAAAAATCAATTGTTCTTGCTGGCTTATTTGCTTCTAATGCTGCCTTTAATCTTTCTAAGATTGATATTTCAATTTTGGCTTCTTTGTCTCCAGACTGAGCCTTTTTACCTAATCTGCCAATTCGTCTTTCTACTGTTTCAAGATCAGCAAAAATTAATTCTAAATTAATAGTTTCAATATCTCTAATTGGATCAACATCACCATCAACATGTGTTACATCTTTATCTCTAAAACATCTTACTACTTCGCAAATAGCATCTGTTTCTCTAATATTACCTAAAAATTTATTACCTAAGCCTTCACCTCTACTAGCACCTTTTACAAGACCGGCGATATCTGTAAAACCAAAAGTTGTAGGAACTGTTTTTTTAGGTTTAACCATTTTTGTTAATTCATCTAATCGATAATCAGGTACCTCAACCACTCCAATATTAGGATCAATTGTTGCAAACGGATAGTTTGCTGCTTCTACTTGCGCATTTGTTATTGCATTAAATAATGTAGATTTACCAACATTTGGTAATCCAACAATACCTGCTGTTAATGCCATTCATATCACTCCATTCTCTGCTCTTATATTCTACTTAATATCTAGGTAAATTGCAAGTTTGTTTAATTTTAAAGTATTTAGTATAATAAACTAAACTTTAATTAAAAAAGAGTATCTTTAATCAAATTAATATTTATGGCTATTAAAGTAAACTCGATTAAAATAAGGAGCTTTTATGGAAACTATTTATCAGTCAATGCTACAAAATATTCGTAAATCCCAAAATCTACAAAAAATAATTATAGGTTTTACTCGCTATATTCCAATTATTACTTTTATTATTTATCCTAGTTTAATCATCTATTTATTATATACAAAAAATAATTTATTACTTGAAACAATCTGGAAACCATTAACTTCATTTCTTGTAGTGACAATATTTAGGAAAATTATTAATCGTAAACGTCCCTATGAGAGTATGGATATTAATCCATTAGTAAAACATAAGCAAGGTGAATCTTTTCCATCGCGACATACTGTTAGTGCTTTTGCAATTGCATTTGCATGCCTCAAAGTAAGTTTACCTTTTGGTATAATAATGTTGATATTAGCAATTATTGTTAGTGGTTCAAGAATTTTATGTGGTGTACATTACATTAGTGATGTTCTTAGTGCCATATTTATTGCTTTTTTAATTAATTTAATTTAAAACTGTTATAAAATCATTTTTACTTTTCATTATCACCACTTTCTTACTTTTATAGTAATATAAATATTATTATAATCCTCTAATTGTATTAAATAATCAATAAATAATGTGATTTAAAGTATTTAATTATATACAATCATTATATAAACTTTAACATTCTAAAACAGTGTAATGGAACTATATTTGTTGATGATAAGAGCATTAACTCCTTATCAAGAGAAGAGCTGTCACAAATCATAGTACTAGTACCTCAAAATCCATTCTTAATTGCTGAGAACATCTGTTATTGTTTTAAAAACAAGCCAACTGAAAAAGAAATTAATGAAGCCATCTTTATGATTTTATAATTAGCTTACTAGGTAGAGTTAACATGAACATAAGCGAAAGTAACTTATCAGGCGGTTAAAAACCACGAATTGCAATTGCACGAATCTTTTTAAGAAAACCTAAAATCCTGATTTTAGATGAAACAACTTTTGTATTAGATAATACCTCTGAACGGTTTATTCAAAACAAGATTGAGAAATTAAAAGTGAAAACAAAATGATAATTATATCTAGACTCTCTAAATTAAAAAACTGTAATAAGTTTATCGTTATAAATATTGAACAGATTATATAACGACTTAATTGAAAAAGAAGGATATTTAGCGATATGTATCATAGAAAATTGAAATGAACCATTCTACTCAATAAAAAGGAAAGATAGAAATTTTGTGGAATCTTTCTTTTTTTGTGTCATTTCAAAGCTTATTAAATTATGGTAAATTCGTGGTAAAATAACTGTTTTCTAATTGATTAATTGTTTTTAAGTGTCCTATTTAAACAATTGCCCAATTTTCTTTATAAAATAAAAAGAACCTTATAATTATTTAATTTAAAAATTTATAGCTAAAATGAGGCATTATAGATGCAATATTGATGCTTTTATCAAATAAACTTTTATTTGAAAAGAGGTGAAAATATGTCTTTGCTTAACTATAACGAAGGAAAAAATACTATTATAGAAATAGATGGAATTTATTATGCTCGTTTTCCTATTAAAACACATGTAATAACATCACATGATAATATATCTGAAATTGTTGATAACTATGTAAGCAAACATATTCAAAAAGGTGATATATTATTTATTTCTGAAAAATCTATCGCCTGTTGCCAAGGAAGAGCTATTCCTATAGTAAATATCCATCCTCGTAAACTTGCTTATTTTTTGTCTCAATTTGTTTATAAATCTCCTAATGGGATAGGTTTAGGTATTCCTGAAACTATGGAAATGGCGATATGTGAATGTGGAACATTACGAATAGTTTTTGCATCAATTATTTCATTAATTGGCAAAGTACTTGGTAAAAAAGGCTGGTTTTATAAAATCGCAGGTGTCCATGCTTCTAGCATTGATGGACCGACACCATATACTATCCCGCCCTACAACAAATATGTTGTTTTAGGACCCCTACACCCTAATAACACAGCACAAAAGATTGCAGATTATTTAGGCATTTCATGTGTAATTGTTGATATTAATGATTTAGGTGGAAAAATTTTAGGCACTTCAGATAACAATATAAATCAAGAACATATAATTCATATCTTAAAAGACAATCCTCTAGGTCAAGGAAGTCAATGTACCCCAATGGGCATTATTCGTCAAATCAATAAAATATAAATAAATATACTGAAAAAATCAGAAACTTCATCAAAATGAAAAATCTGATTTTTTACTTATATGAAAACAAATTTTATTAGAGCTTTAGATTTATTGAAACTTTTTAACCAATCACCAAAACAATTATTACTCTAAATTAAATTGGCTATTATAAAGTTTATAATAATACCCATCTTTCTCTAGCAATTCCTGGTGTGTTCCTTGTTCAACGATTCGACCTTTATCCATTACTAAAATCATATCAGCATTTTTAATTGTTGATAAACGATGAGCTACAATAAATGTAGTTCTTCCCTTCATCATTTCATCAAAAGCATCTTGAATTTGTAATTCTGTTCGGGTATCAATTGAACTTGTAGCTTCATCTAAAATCAACATCGGCGGTTTTGTCAACATAATACGAGCAATACAAATTAGCTGTTTTTGTCCTTGAGATATATTTCCCCCATCTTCATCTATCATCGTTTCATAACCAGCAGGCTGCTTCATAATAAATTTATGAACTCGAGCTTTTTTAGCTGCTTCTATGATTTCCTCATCTGTAGCATTACTTTTTCCATAAGATATATTATCTTTGATCGTACCTTTAAATATCCATGATTCTTGTAAAACCATACCATACATTCTTCGTAAATAATCACGTTCCATATTTAATGTATCGATACCATCTACAATAATACTACCACTGTTTTGATCATAAAAACGCATTAGTAAGTTAATTAATGTTGTTTTTCCACAACCTGTTTTACCAACAATTGCAATGGTTTGGCCAGGTTGTGCATTTAAACTTAAATTTTTAATTAACGATACATTAGGATCATAACTAAAACAAACATCTTTTAAAATAACAATACCATTAATATCACTAACTATTTGAGGATTACCAACTGTTTTTTCAACTGGTTCATCTAATAAATCAAAAACTCGTTGACTAGCAGCTAAAGCTGTTTGCATTTCTGTCATAACAGATGAGATTTCATTAAACGGTTTTGTATACTGATTTGCATATGTTAAGAAACTAGATAATAACCCAACTGTAAAACTTCCATTTAAAACACTAATAGCACCAAACACACCAACTGCACCATATACTAAACTATTAACAATTCTAGTTGTTGGATTAATTAAGGCCCCATAAAACTGTGACTTAACACCACTAGCATGCATACGTTGATTTACTTCTTTAAATCGTTCCTCATTCACTTGTTCATAATTAAAAGCTTTAATTATTCGTTGATTACCAATCATTTCTTCAATATAGCCATTCATCTCACCACGAAGTTCTAGCTGTTCTTTAAAATAAATATGTGTTCTTTTAACAATCAACGACGCTACCAATAGCGATAATGGGGTCAAAACTATTACAACAACAGCAATCGAAAGATTGATTAAACACATAATAATAATCGTTCCGATAATTGTTGCTACTCCTGTAAATAAACTTGTGAAACTTTGTAACAAACCTGTTCCAATTAAATCAATATCATTAATTACCCTACCAATAATATCACCATGTGGTGTACTATCAATATATTTAAGTGGCAATAAATGAATCTTTTCAAAAACTCGATTACGAAGATCATTAGTAATGTTATATGTAATCTTGTTAGTTAGTTGTCCAAGAATCCACTGAACTAATGACCCTGTAATTATTACTCCTATAATTACCACCAACTGTTGTATTAGGAGTTCAAAATCAACTAGGCCAACGCCAATCAATAAATCGATTGCTTGTCCAAATAATATTGGAGTAATGAGAGTTAAACAAACACTTATAAATGATAATATAAATATCCAAATTAAAATCAAACGATAAGGTCGACAATATGTCAATAATCGTTTAATCGTTATACTATTCATGATGCTCACCATCCTTACTATGTTGAGAAGCATAAATTTCTTGATATATTTTACAATCTTTCATTAAATTTTCATGACTATCAAAGCCTACCAAATCGCCATGATATAAAACAATTATTTTATCCGCCTGTTCAATCGAAGCAGTTCGTTGTGAAATAATGATTTTAGTCATTTCTAATTGTTTTAATTCCTGACGCAACTTAAAATCAGTTGCATAATCCAAGGCACTTGAACTATCATCTAAAATTAAAATTTCTGGTTGTTTAACTATTGCTCTAGCAATTGTCAAACGCTGCTTTTGACCACCTGATAGATTTTTTCCACCTTGTTCAATCATTGTATCTAGGCCATCTGCTTTA
The DNA here is from genome assembly GCF_047249845.1 of Thomasclavelia sp. GTDB lineage: Bacteria > Bacillota_I > Bacilli_A > Erysipelotrichales > Coprobacillaceae > Thomasclavelia. Next base: position 1,471 of record NZ_JBKTWO010000023.1, on the reverse strand, counting down.
TCTTCAATCAACTCTTTTCCTTGAGCAATCTCTAAAGCTTGCATTAGCTGGTTATCGTCAGCAACTTGATTTCCTAACTGTAAATTCTCTCTTATTGTTCCAGAAATCAATGACGCATATTGAGGTACAAAACCAATAAAATGACGTAAGGCATGAAGATCATAACTTTGTATAGGTTGATTATTAATTAAAATTTCACCACTATTAACATCATAAAATCGTGCAATTAAATTGACTAGAGTACTTTTCCCTGCCCCAGTTCCTCCAATGATTCCTATTGTTTGTCCTGATTTAATTGTAAAATTTAAATCATTTAAAATATTTTTTTGCTCATAAGCAAAACTAACATGTCTAAACTCAATGCAGTTATCTGTCTCTTGCCAGTCTGATGCATTTCCACTATTCACTATGGCAGGCTCAGTTTCTAAGACCTCAAAAATCCGAGTGTAACTTGCACCAGCCTTATTATAAATCGATAATACATTAGCAAAAACAATTAACGCTAATAAAATCGAATTCATATAGTTTACCAAAGCGATGACTTCACCCTGTGATAAACCACCCATATTAACTTCACTTCCACCAAAGTAAACTATTAAGACAATTGCAATATTGACAATTAAATATGTAAAAGGATTCAATAATGCCTGAATTCTTCCAACTTTTACTTGAGTATCTTTTTGTTGTTTAGTCTCATCTTTAAATTTATATATCTCTTTATCTTGTGAAGCAAAAGCCCGAATAACTCTAATTCCATTTAAATTTTCACGAACGATCAAACTAATTTGATCAAGCTTTTTTTGTATATTATTAAAATAAGGCATTGATATAATTGTAATCAACAACATCACAACTGCTAAAACAATAGCCCCAATAATAAAAATAGAAGCTAAAGGTCCACTGATTAAAAATGCTAAAAATAATGATCCAATCATAATAAATGGTGCTCGAGAAGTTAACCGAATCGTCATTGCAACCGCTAATTGAATTTGGACAACATCATTTACTAGCCGAGTAACTAAAGTCGGTGCACTTAATTTATCTAAATTATGATGATCATAACGATTAATTTGTCGATACATATCTTCACGTAGTTTTGTTCCCACACTTTGAGATGTGACAGAAGCATAATATTGACAAACCAACGCAAACAAATATCCAGCTACAGCTAGACCTACTAAGACCAGTCCTCTTACTAAAATATAATTTTTATCATTATTTTTGATTCCAACATCAATAATATCCGCCATAACTAATGGTACCAACAATTCTAAAGCTGCTTCTGCAATTTTAAAAACAAATCCAATTATGGCAGGAAAACGATACTCTTTTACATATTTTAACAGTTTCATTATTTAACCCCCAAATCTGGATTTATTATACCCTATCTTTTCATAAAAATAAAAGGAATTAGAGTTTTACTAAAATTTTATATCTAATTTTCGATTATCCGCATAAACACTATACTTTC
>NZ_JBKTWO010000022.1:0-44726 GCF_047249845.1 Thomasclavelia sp. | reverse complement strand
CTGGTGTCCATAAGCGTGCTGCATATGAGTATCTTCTAGACAGGTATGGTGAGGATATTCAGAAATGAGTGTCTATTTTTTAACCAAAACGAAAGGAGCAAGAACATTATGAAAAAGTAATGAATAAAGGTTCGGTTGCTTCTACCTTTAACGAGGGGCATTTGACCGTTGAGGGCGGGGACACTTACTGTATCGACATTAACACAGACTTTAAGAACGGCTATAAGACCAGAGCTGACGCATGTACTGCCGACCAGATAAACAACAATCACGCCTACCTTTTAAGACAGCTTGTAGTTTGGCAGATGTTGAAAGAAGAAAATACAGAGCTTCTCATCAATGAAAAATGTGTAGAAAGTGATTATACTTTTACTGCCGATAGCAAAAAGATGAAAGAGGAAGTTACTTATATTTTTGATGCTACTTCTCTTGACGGCAAACAACTCGTAACTTTTGAAGAATTGTACGATTTAAGCAATCCAGACAAGCCGAAAATGGTTATGGAACAGAATTGATGGTTTGGAGAAAAGAATAAAATAATATATGTTATTGAAGCGGGTAGTCTTAGGATTGACTGCTTTTTTCGTACCCAGAAAGGAGTGATTTACAAGTAACAACAAAATTAAAACTGTAGTTTTTTTATTTAGAATTAAAAAAATATAATATGAATAGTAGGTATGATGTTCATAATAATATTATTTTTGATTTATGGCGAGCTTTAAAAATATAAAGAAAAGAAATTCAAAATTATAAAAAAATAGAAGTAATTTCTAAATTTATGTTGTAAAAGATAGTAGGATGAGATTGAATTGTATATTTATGAAATATTAAAAGAACTGTTTTTAATATACAATTCAGCGTGTTATGACTTATTGGATATCTATATAAGCCATGTTTATCAGGAGAATTAAAAATATAGTCCTATTAGGTCTATCTATTTTTGACAAAATGTTCTATAATCTTATTATAAAATATATTTGGAGGAAGAAAAATGAATGATCTAGGTGGAATAAGCAAGAAATTAAATGGGACAATAGAGAGGCTAAAGGGAGATAAGGATATAGGAAAGGCAGTTGGGGAGTTGCAGGGAATTAAGGATCAGTTAAAGAAGATTGTAAAAGAAAGCACCCGATAATTTTGGATGCTTTTTTATAGCAGAAAAGTGTAATTAAACGTGCTGAATAAGTAACGAATCGCTTGAAAATCACATTGTAGCATTGATATTGTTTCTACAAACTGCACATGTTGAAAGTATCGTTCTGTTGCCTAGAAGTATAGAGAATATTTAAAATGAGAACTTTTGAAAGATTAGAGTAGTAATCTTGTTTTTTCGATTTTTATTTTTTTGGTTAGTCAAAAAAATATTTAAGATAAACTAATATATTAATTGTATTAGTAGTATTTTAATGAGATATGTGTTCTAATAATGGAAGTTTTTGTAAAAATAATTTACGGAAACGGGAAGAAAATGTTTATAAATAAAGAGTAATTGATATTGACTATTTAGAAGTATGAAAATTAAATGTATTTGATATATTAGCTGTAGTTATGAGATTGAGTATGCAAAGCTTTCCTTATTTTTGCATCATGTTAGTTAATTATACTATTAAATTAAAAACTTCGAATTAATAAGATAAAATTAGGAGAAAGTCATATGAAAACAATTAGATTATTATACCCGGATTATTTAAGTGGAGGTTTAGAAACTTATTATTTTGGTGCAAACTTGCTTGCACATATACTTCCCATAAATAAAAAACAGCCTTTGCTTAAAGTAGAAATTACGCCACCTAATGGCCAACAATATGAAGTAACTGATGGTATTTATGCAAAAAATGCAGTTATTGAAGGTATTAAGAAAGCAAGGGAAATAATTGAAAATGCAAAACCAGATAAAATCATTACAATCGGTGGTAATTGCATTGTTTCGCTGGCACCATTTGATTATCTACATGGGATTTATGATAATATAGGAATTATCTGGATTGATGCTCATCCTGATGTATCAACAGCGAAAGACAATTATCCTAATGCTCATGCAATGGTTCTTGGTTCACTAATGGGATATGGAGATGGTTCGCTTTCAGAACAAATGAAGAATAGAATATTTAAGGCAGATGAGATTTTGTATGTGGGACTACAAGAATTACATGATTATCAAGAAAATTTTTTAAGAGATATGAATGTAGATTATAAAGTACAAACAGAAAAATTTGTTTCTAATGATGAACTCAGTAAATTTATACAACGTTTTGACCATATATTAGTTCATCTTGATATAGATGTTCTGGATGCAAATCTATTCCATTCCACATATTTTGCTAATAAAGAGTTAGTTGGTGATGGTAGTGGGAGTGGTAGGATGACAATGGATAAGCTTTCCAGTATATTAAAATGTATTACAGATAGTGGGGATATTGTGGGATTTACTATTGCTGAATATCTTCCGTTTGATGAACATAAATTACATAATATGCTTGCAAATATAAATATATTTAACGATTAATTTTAATTATTATATTTTAAATTTATATTGTTATTTAATATTAAATGGAATAGCTAGCGATAGTAAGTAAAACTTTTTTCTATTTGATTTATACTAGTTTATTCACTTTATAAATATTGATATCAGGATATAAATTAAAATAACCTAAACGATTTAATATTGTTTTGAAATTATAATAATGTTATACTATTAAAATAGTAAGAGGTGTAAAAATGAAAATTAAATTTATGGAATCATATCAATTAGGAGTATTGGAATTTAATATCGGTGATCAATTGGAAATTAGTGATAATATGACATTTGAAGTTATGAATGATGAATATTTCCTATTAGTTCTTAATGGATTGAGATATGATATTAAAAAAGAAGATATTAAAATTATTCAAGAATAAATATTACTAGTAATAAAAAGAAATGATATTTTTAATATTTATTAGTAGTTTATAATTTAAAGATAAATATATGATATTTATAATGGAAAGGTGTTTTGCCTTTCTTTTTATATTAACTATAAATTAAATTGTTAAAGAGTTATAGATATAGTAATATAGAATATAGTGTAACAGTTTTAAAAATTAAGATTTGTATCGGAGGAGCATATGAATTATAAAAAGGTAGGTCTAAACAAATGGAAAAGAGGGAACTTATTTAAATATTATATTGATAATATGCGTATAGTTATGAGCTTGACAGTTGATATAGATGTAGCACCACTTCTTTATATACAAAAAACACAATTTGAAATTTTATCTGGTAATGATATGGGTAGTATTAACAATTATTAATGCGCATGATGAATTTAAATATGGATGGGATGAATGGAAGTTTCTTGCATCAGTAATAACATGGGGGAAATATGAAGCAGAAAATAATAAACTTATTTTACCATTAACAATGAATATTCATCATGCAGTAGCTGATGGTTTTCATATATCTAGATTTTTTAATGAAGTACAAAAACTGATAAATGATATAAGTAATAATGAATTTTAGTTTGTTATTTGATAAGTTATATTATAAAGGAGATAAAATGAAATATTTATTGGTAATTGATATGTGATTATATAGTTAGTCAAAAAAGGTATTTATATAAAACTAAAACTCTGTTTCAATGTATTAATGATAGAATTGATGAGTAATCAAATAATTCAGTAATCTATGTAAAAAATAAAATTATTTGGGAGTTTAGTAGTATTTCAAAGAAATTAGCTAAAATGCTTAATGTTGTATCAAAAAATATTTATAAAAAAGTATAAATGTTTTGAAACTAGTTGGTGTAGAGGGAGGTTATTGTGTAGCAAGCACTTATTAGGTGGTATAAAAAAGGTGTGCAATACATATAGAATTTTTATTAATCATATATAAGTAACCATAATATAGTTTTAATAATATTAGAATATAAAAGAGGCAATAAAGTATGACTGAAAAAGAAAAAATGATTAGTGGTTTACAATACAATCCTACTAATCCTCAATTAGTATTAGAGCACGCAAGAGCAAATCGTATTTGTACAAAATATAATAAAAGAGCGTTCAATGAAATAAATATGCGATCAAGACTTATGAGGAAATTATTAAATACTAATGGTAATTTTTGGATCAAACCACCGTTTTATTGTGATTATGGATATAATATTTATATCGGGAAAAATGTAATGCTTAATTATGGATGTGTTATATTAGATGTATGTCCTGTTATTATTGGTGATTATACTCTTATTGGACCTGGAACGCATATTTATACTGCGTGTCATTCATTAGATGCTCAAGAACGAAAGAATTTTGTTGAATTTGGTAAACCTGTAACAATAGGAGAGAATGTATGGATTGGGGGGAATTGTTCAATTTTACCAGGAATTACCATAGGTAATAACTCAGTAATAGGGGCTGGAAGTGTAATCACAAAAGATATTCCGGCTAATGTAGTTGCTGCAGGAAATCCATGTAAGATCATTAGAGAAAACAAAGAAAAATAATAATTAACATAGTATTAAGAGATCATAAGAATATTAATTCATGTATGAAGGTTATTTTGGTTTATAGTAGTAATATTTATTTTAGGCTTTGTTATGATATTAATCATCACCATAATTATTCTAAAGTATATTTTAGAATAATAAATATTGAAGGATATATTACATTCGTTAATTAGGACTTATTAAGTATTTTAGGTTATCAGTCTTATTGGTAAGTTGTTATAAATGTTATTTGAAACAAAGTTCAAAAAGATATTACTTATGGGGGAGCATTTTAAGTAATGGAAGTATTTTTATGATTATATTGAATGGTTTTTAGTAGATAGGTGAAAAAATGACGAATGATTCACTTTGTTTTCAAGTTTTTGATAGGGGTTATGGTATTTTCTTAGATATGGTAATGTAGTCATTTACCTAGTAATTTGTTTATGTAAAGAAAAAATATCAGAAAATCATAATTGTTTGTTTTTATTATATGTAGTATTATTTTGCTTTTAAAGTAGAAGATATTCTTACTGTTTAAAAAGTGATGTAGTTAAAATTGATAGATTATATCAAAGTAAGGATTGGCATATTTATATCTTGGATATAGAAAAACATAGATACTTTTTTAAAAAATTAGTATGATTAAAAGTATGAGTGTAGTAGGGATAAATTACCCTGCTTTTCTTTTATCACTAGTATATATTTTATTAAAAATTATGTAATTGCTAAGCATAGATTAAAAATAAAAGATAATTATAAAGATTTTAGATATGAACAGTATACTTAGTTATGCTATATTATAGATATATTTGAGAAAGTGATGGGAACATATGAAAGTATTAATAATAGAAGATTTTGTTGAATTATCATTAAAAATGAAAGAGGCATTAGAAGCTATTGGGTTTAGTATTGATGTTGCAAATGATGGCTCTAGTGGTGAAGAGAAAGCTTATGTTAATAGTTATGATGCAATTCTTTTAGATTTAAATCTTCCAGATAAAGATGGAATAGATATATTGAAATTTTTAAGAAAAAGTGAGATTACTGTTCCTGTTATTATTATAACGGCTAGAGATGAGCTGGATGATCGGGTTTTAGGGTTAGATTTGGGAGCTGATGATTATTTAGTAAAACCATTTCAAATAGAGGAACTTAGAGCTCGTGTACAAGCTGTTATTCGACGTTTTTATGGTCGTCATCAGTCGATTGTAAAAATAGGAGGGTTGGTTATTGATAGTAAATCTAGAACAGTGACTTTATATGATCAGTCAATAGAACTTCTTGCAAAAGAATTTGATATACTTGAATACCTTGCAATACGTTATCCTGATGTAGTATCTAGTGAGGAATTGGTGGAACATGTTTATGATGAAAATTTTGATCCATTTTCTTCTGCACTTCGTGTACAATTGACTAGATTACGAAAAAAATTAAATCAAGATGAAAAAAATCATTCTATATTAAAAACTATTCGTGGAAAAGGATACACATTATGTCTAAAGTAAATATGAAAATTGCAAGTGTTTTGTTAGGCTATGCGATACTTGTAACTAGTGTTTTTGTAATTTGTATTATGTCATTTGCTTCATATAGTAGTAATGATAAAATAAATGTATATCTAAATAATGAAAATATCGAGTTAGATAACAGTATAAATCAAACATTTGATTCAAATAATGAGGAGAGTCAAATAACTTCTGATCAGCAACGAATTGAAGATCTCCAAAATTATGCTAATTATTTTCATGATCAGTTAATTAAACAAATAGCTTTTACTGCTATATTTTTCTGTATATTTTTAATTTTTTCATCTATTATTTTGTGGATGATTTTAAAAAGAATTCAAAAGAATGAAAATATATTAATTGCTAAACAACTTAATTCTATTCAAGAAATGAATGATTTTGTTAGTGACGATCCTATTTTAGCCAAAGCATTTTTAAATATCCAGGAAAAGTTTGAACAACATATTATGGATTACAAAAGACTCCACACATACCTTTCACATGAACAGAAAAATGCATTATCACTATTAAGGGCTAACTTAGAATTACATCATGAAGAAGAATGCTTTAAAAATATTGATGATATATCAATGGGAATTGATGATTTAGTGACTTTAAGTGAGACTAAGGAAATTACTGAATTAAAGCCAGTTGATGTCATTATGTTATGTGCAGAAGTTGTAGATAAATATATTACCCATTATCCTTTACTTAGATATGATTTTGATGAGGAAGCATTATATGTATTAGCAAAGCCTAGATGGATTATCTGTGCTTTAAATAATCTTATTGATAATGCAATCAAATATGGAGAAAAAAATGAAATATTTGTTACAGTCAAGGGGATAGAAGATGAGGTTATTATTAGTGTAAAAGATTATGGGATAGGTATACCATTTGAAAAGCAAAAAGAAATTTTTGAACAACATTATCGTATAAATGAATTAAATAAAGATGGATATGGAATAGGATTAAGTCTTGTGATGCATGTCTGTAATTTATGTAAAGGAAAAATTATTTGTAAAAGTGAAGATGGAAAAGGAAGTGAGTTTCAGATGAAACTTCCAGTAAAGAAACTATCTAATATTAGTGTAAGCTAATAAGGATAGTTTTTTTACTTATGTAACATTCATGTAACAAAGTTTGTGATATTCTTGTCACGAAGGAGTTGATAAGATGTATGTTATAAAAAATGCAATTGCAAATATAGGCAGAAATAAAGGAAGAAATTTGATATTGGGTGGAATGATGTTTCTGATACTGTTTAGCACGATAGTGTCGATCATGATTTATAATGCAGCAGAAGATCAAATCAAATTATATAAAGAACGTTTTTCTGCTTCGGTTATTCTTTATCGTAACAATGAAAAATTGGAAAATGTTAGTGATTATAAAGAACCAACATGGAAGGATTTACAGAAATATGCCCAATCAAGTCTTTTGAAAAGTACAGAATTTGTAGGAAGTGCACCTGCTTCTATGATAAATGCAGAAGCGTTGGATGAAAATAGTACAGATGTATCTGGTTTTGATAGTGAAAATCTTCCAGGTACACAGAAAAGAAAAGCATCTACAAATATGATATTTGGTACAAATAATAAAAAAATTAATAGCGAATTTATTAGTGGTATTCGCAAGATAACTCATGGCAGGGTATTTGAAAATAAAAATGAAATAGTAGTTTCACAACAGCTTGCAAAATTAAATAAATGGAAATTGAATGATGAAGTAGAATTCAGTTTCCCTAATCCAGGCAATAAGGCAGCTATTATAAAAATGAGGATAGTAGGTATCTATGAGGATAGTGTGCGTCCTTATGAAAATGAAGATATGAAACTAGCATTAATTAATCGAGGAAATGAGATCATGACTGCAATGGAAACTTTAATTACTTTGAATAATCCAATGGTTAATATAACAGCGAATTATCAGATTAAGAATCCAGGTCAAATTAAGGAATTAGAAAAGGAGTTTCATGAAAAGGGAATGCCGGATTATTTTGCATTAAAAACAGATCAATCAAATTATCAGAAAACTATTGCCCCGCTAGAGAGTCTTCAAAATATTGTTAGAATGTTTCTTATTTGTGTAGTGATTATTGGAGGAGGTATTCTTATTGTAATATCTACCTTAGCAATACGAGAAAGAATATATGAAGTTGGAATATTACGTGCAATAGGAATGAAAAAACATTCTTTAACAGCCGGATTATTGTGTGAGATACTTGTAATTAGTGCTATTTGTTTAAGTCTTGCTTTTATTGGAGCTAGAGCATATAGTGGAACAATTGCAAATCAGCTATTTCAAAGCCAAAAACATGTCACTGAAAGTTCACAAAATGATTTAAATGGTGTTGAATACTCGGCTATTGGAGGGTTCAGTGATAATTCAGGAGTTACTGGTGAATCACTTAGAGTAGAGGTAACAGGATCAGTCATAAGTGAAGTCGTGATTACTTCGATTTTATTTGCTGTTATATCAAGTGCAGGTGGAATATATTATACAATGCGCTATGAACCAAGACGAATCTTGTCTGAAAGAACATAAGGAGAAATAAATATGAGTATATTATCGTTAAATCAATTAAGTTATCATTATGAAAATAGTACAAAAGAAGTGCTAGATCATATAAATGTGGAATTTGAAAAAGGTGTTTTATATACAATAGTAGGTAAATCAGGAGCAGGAAAGAGTACACTTCTTTCTTTATTGTCTGGATTAGATATTGCAACTAGTGGAGAAGTATTATTTGCTGGAAAATCTCTTAAAACATTAGATCGTGACAAGTATAGAGCACAAAGTATTGGAGTGATATTTCAGGGCTACAATCTACTGACCAATGCATCTGCAGTTGATAATATTGTGCTTGCGATGAATATATCTGGATGCAAGGATAAAAACAAGAAGGATATAGCATATGCTCTTCTTGAAAAAGTAGGAATATCAAAAGATAAGGCAGTTCGTAAAGTGTTAAAGTTGTCTGGAGGAGAACAACAACGGGTCGGGATTGCACGAGCCTTGTCTCATTATCCAGATATTATCATTGCTGATGAACCAACAGGGAATCTTGATCAGGAAACTGAGAAAAGTATTATGGAAATTCTTCAGGCGTTGGCACATGAAATGAATACATGTGTTATTATCGTAACACATTCGCAAGGGGTCAGTTCGTATGCAGATATTTGTTTTAACTTAGAGAGTGGTAAATTATTGAAATATCAAGGCGGTGAATAGATATGTACCTGATACATTATGCTTTTTCAAATCTTATAAGAAATAAAGGACGTAACATTATGATAAGTATAATTATTTTAGCGATGGTTATGCTTTCTGGGGTTTCAATGATACTAAATACAGGGGCATCACAAATTGTAGATTCTTATAAGGCACAGTTTGGTTCAAAAGTTACATTACATGGCAGTATGAATGCTGAAAAGATTACTCCAGAGGTTCTTCTATCTTTTTGTGAATCTTCATATCTTCATTTATATAAATATACAGCAAAAGTGGCAATGAAATCTTCTAGTTTAATGGCATTGGGAGAAGCAGAGGGAACAGTAAAACTGCCCAAGTTTTATTTGAAAGCATCTTCTTTAGAAGATGAGTCATTTAAACAAAAAATAAAAATTCTTATTAAAGGAAAAATGCCTAGCCAAGTAGATGAAGTAATTATTAGTAAAGAACTTGCTGAATTGAACAGACTATATGTTGGTAGCAAAATTGCTTTGCAAAGTAGTGATAACAAAGAAAATAAAACATATACAATAGTGGGAATATATGAGGATTTAAGTCTAAAAAATAAGACAGAGACAATACCTTTAATGAATCCATCAAATGAAATTTATACGAACTATAAATCTTTCATTAAAAGTGATATTTTCCAGAAACAAGGAGAATTGGATGGAGTATTTTATTTAAAAAAACCATCTGATTTAAATTCATTTCAAGAAGAGATTAAAGCAAAAGGTCTACCATTAGGATATGAGGCAAAGACTGATATTAAAGGTTATGAAGAAACAACAGCACCTGCAAATTCTATTCGTCAAATTTCTACGATGTTTGTTATAGGAATTATTACAGTAGGAAGTATACTTTTACTTTTAATAACTGCTTTTTCAATACGAGAGCGTAAATATGAAATAGGTGTATTACGAGCAATAGGTATGAGCAGAGTATGTATTGTAAAAACACTGATATGGGAAACACTGATGCTTTGTGGCAGTTGTCTTGTGACAGGTATTCTTATGGCAAATATTCTAGGCCCTATTCTAGGAAATGAATTATTATTGAAACAAAAAAATATTGCTCAGAGTCTAGCAAATATATCATTTAGTTTAAATATGGATATGATTATTATGTTATGTCTGATTACACTAACAACTGGCTTAATTACAAGTATATTTGGAATTTTGTTTATTGTGCGATTTGAGCCAAGAAAAATCTTATCTGAAAGAAATTAATATATTAGTAAATATCGAATAAAAGAAATATTGGAGGAAATTTATATGACAATGAAAAGAAAAATAATTATTGGTTTTGTATTAATAGGTGTTTTAGCAACAGGATGTAATAATGGAAATGGTACTAACCAGCCAAATAATAATAGTTACAACAAACCAAATGAACAAACACCTCCTTTAGAAAAGGGGGATCGGCCAGGGAATAGCAGCAATCAAACAAAACCATCTAAAGATCAATCATGGGATTATGCTAGTGGATTTTCTATTAAAGATTTAGAGAGTGCATTACGTCATACTGGAGCTATTACTACTACAGGTGAAGCATATGATGTAACTGGGACAAATATGACGGAAGCAACACGTTATGGGAATATTGTTATTGGAACTTATAACTGGGATTTTGTTGATGAAGCACTTGAATTATATCAAAATGGTAGTATGGAACTCAAAGGTAAAAAAGTAAAAGTGGTAAATATGATTGGTAATTTTCTTTTAATTGTATTAGATGGTGAAATCAGTCAAGAATCGATAGCAGCTTTTTCTGCTGTGGGAGGATTATAGTCTAGTAGAAATAACAATTTAGATTGATTTAAAGATTGTTATTTTTACTTTTTATGTAAATTATCTTTTATATTCTTATGATTAAATTGACATTTTTTTTGTTTAATAATACTATAAATATATAGAAATTAAAAATAAATTATGAAAAGTGATAGGAGAAAGGATTATGGGAAAACAATTATTTAATTTGCATACACATACTTCGCGATGTGGACATGCAGATGGGACAGATATTCAGTATGTCAATAGTGCAATTGCTGCTGGATTAAAGCTTTTGGGATTTAGTGAGCATATCCCTTTTGAAGAAATAAGAATTTCTGGGGCTCGGATGTTTATTGAACAAAAAGATGAATATATTTCTAGTATAAGAAAACTAAAGAAGCAATTTGAAAATGAAATTGATATAAAAGTAGGGTTTGAAATAGAATACTTAGAAGACCATCTTGAATATCTAAAAGAAATTAGAAAAGAATGTGATTATATGATATTGGGACAACATTTTAAGTATATTTCTGATGATAAAGGTATATATGATTATGATTGTTATTGCTCTAATGAAGATGTAATAACATATGTTGGACAAATCGAGGCAGCTTTACAACATGATTTGGTAACTTATATTGCCCATCCTGATTATTTTATGCAAGGGCGCAGAGTTTTTTCAAAAGAGTGTGAGGAAGCAGCACATCGTATTGCTAAAGCGAGTCTTAAGTATGATATTCCATTAGAGATTAATTTAAATGGTTTTCGTTATGGTAAAAAAACGTATGAGATATATAATCAACCAGGTGTTTATGAAGAACGATATACTTATCCGTTTAGAGAGTTTTGGGAAATCATTTCATCATATGGTTGTAAAGTACTTTATGGTTATGATGCCCATTCACCAATAGCATTTATGGAAAAAAATAGGTATTTAATTGTTAATGAGATACTTAAAGATATTCCATTGAATTTTATTGATAGCATAGAATTGAAATAAAAAGATAAATAATTATTATATTAAAAAAATAAAAGTTTAAAATAGCTGTGTTCAAAATTGAACATAGCTATTTTTTATATAGTCTTATTATCTTGTTTTGAATCGAAGTAATACAGATGTATAAAAGATATTTTCTTTCAACTCATACTGAACAGTTCCTTTATATTTTTCTGCAATATCTTGAATAGAGATAGTACCAATACCCATGCCATTTCGTTTTGAAGATAATGGGACACCATCTTTAAAGTGTACAGGAGTATAACAAGTATTATCTACCAAAATAAGCAAATCTGATTTACCATGACATTTAATAGATAATTTTATAAACTTTTGGTTTATGTTTTGTCGCATACAAGCTTCTAATGCATTTTCTAAGATATTCCCTAAAAGTACGGTAATATCAGTATCAGATATAGAACATATATTTGGATAATCGACTCTGGCATCAAAATTAATTTTATTGTTTCGTGATATTCCTGCATAATAACATATAAGCGCATTAACTACATCGTTGCGACAATATAGTTCTAAAATATCAGGAGGTAGTTCATTTTTATAAATATTAATATAATTTTTAAGACCATCTTTGTCATCTTTGTCTATATAAGATTGTACTACTGCTAAATGTTGGCGTAGATCATGACGAGCCTTTTGCATTTCTTCCAAATGTTGAGATAAGCTATCAAATTGTTTTTTTTGAGCAAGAAATACCTGATCAGCATATTTTAATGTTTCTTCAAGTTCGGTTCGATTTCGTGATATTTCTAATACTTTTAAGGCAACATAGGATACATAGCAAGTACCAAATAACATTAAATAGCGTGATATCATAAATTCCCAGGTTGCATAAGCATATACGTCATTACTAAAACAATACAACATTCCAAACAAAGTTGAAAATAAAGGAATTATCCAAAGATAACGCCATAAATTACGATCTTCAATCTTCATTGCATCGGCAATTGTATTTTGGAAGAAACGTGATAAAAAAGGATAAGTAAGAAAATAAATAATAATACGAGCAATATTATAGATTAAATAAGGATATTGATCAGAAAAGTCCCAAAAAAATCTACTTTCAATAAAATTTGCGTTACCAAATACGAAAAATGACCACGAAAACATAAGAAGATAAGTAAACATGAGTTTAGGAAAAGATTCTTTAATTAATAAAAAAGATAGAGTGAGATTAATTAACATAAAGATATAACGCATAATTGTGGTCCATTTCATAGCCATCTCATAACCACCAGTATTAATTAAGTAGAAAGTGATACTGTTAAGTGTTGCTACAGTAAAAATTAATATTATAACATATTTAAATGGAATGCGTAATTTATCTTTAAATAATAGGTATCGTGGTATTGCAAAGGGAATAAAATCAAGGTAAGGAAATAGAAGAATCATAAATGTATTTACCATAATATGTTATCCTCCCTTGCTTTTTGAAAAAGATAAGAATGGTAGTCAGTTTCAATCTTTTTTTTATATCTTTTAGAAAAGGGTACTTTTTCGCCTGTCATTAAGATAAAATCTACATTATCTATTCTTTCAACATGATCTAAATTAATAATACATCCTTTATAACAAGTTAAAAACTGTGAATATTTTTGTAATTCATTTGAAACTGTTTTAAAAGGAAGTCGGTAGCGTAGAATACCACGTTGAGTAGTATGGATCTGAATGTAATGTCCATCTATATTGCACCAAAGTATCTCACGTAAAAGAATTTTTTCATTATCAATACATATAAATCTAGCATTTTTTAATTTTTTTATTCCAATTATGGATAATGTATTTTTAAAATCAATATATGTAAACGGTTTTAATAAATAGCCGCTTGCTCTGACTTGGTAACTGTCAACTGCATGATCGCGACTGGATGTAATAAATACTAAAACAACTAATTCATCTATTTGACGAATTTTTTTTGCTGTACTAATTCCTGATAAACCATTCATATATTGATCAATAAATATTAAATCAAAAGAGTCTTTTTGAAAATTAGATAAAAATTCTTCTCCACTCGAATAATCATTTATGTCAATTAATTCATTTATATAATGTTCTTGGAAAAAGAGATTAATACAACTACGTATTTCATTTATGCATTCAATAAGATCATCAATTATAGCTATTTTCATATATTATTCTTCACTTCCTTTAATGTAAACACTTCTTTAATTTTATTTTACAGTAAAAAATAGGTATTAACAATGCAATATTCAGCCAAAATATGCAAATTTCAGCCAAGCTATTGTGAATTTTAGTTTTATTGGTAATGTTAAGATAAGGAAACGATGATATGGAAAGGAGAGGATACATATAGAATTGATTATTTGTAATCGTGATAAAAATGAATCTGATCTTATAGAAAAGTATATTTATGAATACTATAAGAACAAGAAAATCACGATTTTTTTAAAGTTTTGTAAAGATTGGCAGGAATTAAGGGAATTATTAAAAAGAGAAGAACCTGATGTTGTTATAATTGCCCAAAATGGAGTTGAAGGACTTGATATTATCACTGGAATGAAAATTATATCAGGAAAACTTATTTGGTTTTCTGATTTGGATTTTGGGTTACAAGCATATCGTTTATGTGTATCTTATTTCAATATGAAACCTGTATCTTATGATAAAGTGGCTTATGCACTTGACTATGTTGATTTAGATTAATTAATACTAACTACATATTTAGATAAACAAAGCATAGGTTTAATTATTACTGTATTTGCAGATATCTTTTAATTCAGGTTGATATCTAAAATATTATAATAATTGGTATATCATAGAGATAAATAAAAATATATCTTTTCTTTGCCAATTTGTTTAACAACATTTTAAATTTTTATTTATAAAGTAAGGAGGTAATCATAAAAAAAGAGATGCTTTTAAAAAATATATTATTAAAATATATAAATTAATTGGAGATGATAAAAAATGAAAAGAATTATGAAAAAAGTTGGGCTATGTTTATTTACATTAGTAGTGCTGCTAGGAACAGTTCCATTTACAAATATTAAGGCAATAGATGATGACTCTATTGCAACGATTTCTAGTATAAGTGATTTGGGAAAGATAACTCAAGATGCACTTAAATACAATATAAGCAATCAAACAACAGCTCAAGATATTATTGATATTGTTAACGAAGCTTTAAAGGATAGTGGTTTTTGGGTTGAATCAGTAAATCTTTATGAAAAAGACGATGCTACAGAAAATGAAAGGGGATATATTTTATATATTATAGATTATAATCAATTTGAATCACTTTCAACTGCTATAATGATTCCGCGACTACCAAAAGAAGGAGAAATTGTTATTAATAAGGATACTTTTCCTGATAAAGATTTCAGAGAATATGTAGAAAATAATTTTGATAATGATTATAATGATGGAGTATTATCTTTGCAAGAGATATCAAAGGTAAAAACAATAGATGTTTCAAATAATTCAAATATAAAGGATATACAAGGGATTGAGTATTTTACTGCATTGGAATTTCTAAATTGTACAAAAACAGGAATTACGAAACTAAATGTTAGTAATAACACATATTTAAAAAAACTGTATTGTGAGCAAACGAAAATTCAAAGTTTAGATGTCAGCAGTAATCTAGAACTAGAAACTTTATATTGCCAATATACAGAAATTAGTGATTTAAATGTCACTAAAAATTCTAAGTTAAGTTGGTTATATTGTCATTATACAAAAATCCAAAGTTTGGATGTCACCAAAAACCCAGCTTTAGAATTATTAGGATGTGAGGGTACAGAAATTCAAAGTTTGGATATTAGTAAAAATTCAGTTTTAGAATACTTAACTTGTAATTTTACAAAAATTCAAAGTTTGGATGTCAGCAATAATCCAGATTTAAAATACTTAGCTTGTGATTATACAAAAATCCAAAATTTAGATGTTAGTAAAAATAATTTGCTTACAGAATTGAGATGTGAAAATACACCACTTGCTTATTTAAATATTGGAATTAATGATAAGTTAACAAAAATAAATAAAACAGATTCAAATATAAATCTTGATTTAGTAGGGGATACTTTTGATATTAAGGATATATTCAAAGGAATAGATCTACAAAAAATAACTGTGGTAAGTGGTGGTGAGATAAATAAAGAAACCGGTATTGTTAGTGAATATGGTGAAAGTACACCACTTATTTATAGTTATGATTGTGGAACAAGCGCTAATGGTCAAGCTGAAACATTAATGGTTTCTCTAAATATTCAAAAACTTATTGAAATTAATGAAATAAATTTTCCAGATGATACATTTAGAGAATATGTAAAAGAATTTGACCGTGATCATAACGAAATATTTTCTGCTGATGAAATTGCAAATATCACAACTCTTTATGCAGATGGCAAGAATGGAAAGGGCGCAATAAAAAGTTTACAGGGAATTGAATATTTTACGGCTTTGGAAAAATTGTTTTGCTACGAAACAAATCTTACCGAATTGGATATAAGTAATAATCTTGCTTTAGTTCATTTAGAGTGTGGTGATACTAATATTTCTAAACTTGATGTAAGTAATAATAGTGCTCTTGAACATCTATCTTTTGCAAATACAAAAGTTGATGATATAAATGTTGATAATAATCCAGCACTTAAAGTGTTAAGCTGTGCAAATACAAAGATCAAATCATTAAATGTTGATGATAATCCTAATTTAGAATCATTATATATTCGAAATACATTGATTGATAAGTTAGATATCAGTCATAATAAACTGCTTGAATCTTTAGACTGTGCTCAAACTGGTATTGAAAATCTGAATGTTTCTAATAATCCTGCTTTAACCCATTTATATTGTGATAATATAGAAATTAACAGTTTGGATATTAGTAACAATCCTAAGTTGAAAGTCTTACATTGTTATAAAACAAAAATACAGAGTTTAGATGTTAGTAATAATCTAGAGTTATTAAATTTAAATTGTTCTAGTACACAAATTAAAGAATTAGATGTTAGTATGTTATCTAAGCTTCAATCTTTATGGAGTTGGAATACGAAAATTAAATATTTAAATCTTAGCCAAAATCCTAATCTAAAATTTTTAGATACGCCACAAACAAATTTAGCATATCTGGATTGGGGAAGTAATGATTTAAATGAATTGTATATGGAGTCAGAATCTACAATAGAGTTAGTAGTCGACGGTGATAGTTTTGATATAACGAAAAAATTTACTGGTATTGACGTTAAAAAGATAACAATAGTTAGTGGTGGCTCTTTAGATAAAAAGATGGGTATTATTAGTGATTATCATCCTGGAACACCAGTCATATATACTTATGATTGTGGCACAGTCAACGGATTACCAAAAACTTTAACAGTTACTTTAAACTTATTGAAATCAAATAGTGAGATTTCAATTATAGGTAATCTGGATACGATCTATACTGGAGAACCAGTAGCAAATCCAACAGTTGATAAAAAAGGAAGTACAGGAGAAGTTACCTTTACATATGAATTAAAGAAAGGAAATACATGGGAAGTTTGTAAAGATCTTCCTAAAAATGCTGGAATGTATCGTGTAACGGCACATTTAGCAAGTGATAAATATTTCAATGAAGCTACTTCAAAAACTGAAGAGTTTATTATCTCACAAGCAGCAAATAGCTGGGTAAATGAATTAGTTATTAATGACTGGGTGTATGGCGAAAAGGCTAATCCACCAAGTGCAGATGCAAAATTTGGTAATGTAGAATTTACTTATAGTAATTCTAAGGATGGTATTTATACAAATCAGGTACCTACAAAAGTAGGGACATGGTATGTCAAAGCTGTAATTACTGAAACAGAGAATTATACAGGATTAGAAATGAGTAAAGAATTTGTAATTGGAAAAGCTCAAACAATAGTAAGTATTATTAAAGATCTTGATAAAGTATATGATGGTAAAGCAGTTGCTTTATCAAATGAAGATCTAGACATAGCAGGAAGTACAGGAAATATCAGCTTTGAGTGGGAAATGTTTAATGGTAAAGATTGGGTTGATATTTCATCAGCGCCAAGTAATGCCGGCAGATATCGAGTAACTGCGCATATAGAAGAAAGTGAAAACTTTAAATCAGGAATCTCAAAAATAATAGAATTTGTAATTGCAAAGGCAACAACGACAGTAAATATTATTAAAAATCTTGATAAAGTATATGATGGTAAAGCGGTTGCTTTATTAACTGAAGATTTAGACATAGTAGGAAGTACAGGAGATATCAGCTTTGAGTGGGAAATGTTTAATGGTAAAGATTGGATTGTTATTTCATCAGTCCCAAGTAAAGTAGGTAGATATCGAGTGATTGTTCATGTTGAAGAAGACGATAATTATTTATTAGGGACTTCTGATGTAAAAGAATTTATTATTGAGGAACAGCCAAAAGATAATAATATCGATAAAAATGATACAATCCAAACAGGTGATAGTAATCAAATAATATTATTTGCTTTATTTGTTGTAATGTCATTAGGTTTTATTATTTTTTCAAAAAGAAAATTAAATAAAAAGATTTAAAATATTTTAAAACTCTTTACTTAAACAATGTCTTAATACTAGAAATTGTTTATAAAAGAGTTTTTTATTTTTATATTTAAATAATTTATCAATAAATAATAATTATTATTTATTGAATTGCTTTTTATGTAAAAAGAAAGTCATTTTTTATATAGATTTATGTATATTAAATGGAATATAATGATAATAGATACACAAAAACATAAAAATTTTAAATGATTGACAGGAGGGAAGATATAATCATGTATCATGAAATAGAAATAATAACAGTTTTTTCTATGTTTTTTGATATTCAGGAAATTTTAAATCAGAATCTTGTTGATCGAGATTATCAGATTCAAACAATGTCTGAGTTGGAAAATGGATGGGGAAATAGCGATATTATTATATGTGATTTACCTGTTTCAAACCTATTTACATATCGTCAGCGTATGAAAAGTGGAGCTTATCTAATTTATATTTATGATTTAATAAATGATCCTTGTTTAGATTACTATGAACAAGCTGATGAGGTTATAGCTAGACCGCTAAATTTAATTTATTTAAAAAAGCGTTTTCAATTGATTTATGAAATGTTTAAACAAAGAGAAGAACTATGGTTAACTAATACATATTTAAATGTTTTAATTGATAGTATGCCAGATTTGGTATGGTTTAAAGATAATAATGGGATTCATATAAAAGTAAATAAAGTATTTTGTCATACTGTAGGAAAAAAGAAAACTGAAATAGAGGGGAAAGATCATTGTTCGGTTTGGGATGTTGATGTAGATGATTGTGCTAAAACAGAGAATATAGTTCGTAAAGAACAAAAAACTTGTCAATTTAACGAACTTGTAAAGTGTCGTCATGGATTACGACAATTTCGTACTTACAAGTCGCCCTTATTTGATTGTCATGGTAAAATTATGGGAACGGTTGGTATTGGGCATGATATTACAGATCTAGAGAATATGAGTACAGAGATGGAAATTCTATTAAATAGTATGCCTTATGCAATATTAATCAGAGATAAAGATGGGATTATTTTAAATGTAAATAATAAATTTGAAGAATATTTTGGTATTATGAAAGAAAAAATTATAGGTGTAGCTTATAGCGATTGGTATAAAACATTAACTCTAAGTTTTGATTGTATTGAAAGAAAAACTGATGATAAAGTATTTATATCTTGTGGCAAGATAGAACGGATCTTAGAAATTAGTTATGAAAAAATACATGATATTTTTAAAAGTAATGTTGGCGAATTATGTATATATCGTGATACAACAGAAGAATATTTGTTAGAACAACAGTTGAGTAGTAATTCAAATACGGATTTTTTAACAGGTTTATATAATAGAAGATATTTTTATGAGTATTATTCAAATCGTCATGATTTTGAGCAAATTTCTATTTTATATGTAGATTTAGATTGTTTTAAGTCAGTTAATGATACATATGGTCATCAAATTGGTGATGAAGCATTAAAAATAAGTTCCCAAGTTTTACAAGAATTATTTCCTAATGATCTAATTGCTCGTTTGGGGGGCGATGAATTTCTTGTTTCTAAAAAAGAGATAATTAGTGTACAACAATTGATTGAACAGGGAAATAATCTAATTAGGTTATTGAAACAACGTTTTGAAAAAAATAAGTATTATCATAATTTGTCAGCTAGTGTAGGAATTTCCTATACTAATGATAAAAATAAAAAGATTGATGATTTAATAAAAGAGAGCGATACAGCTTTATATAAAGCAAAACAAACAGGAAAATCTAAGTGTTGTATATATAAAAACTAACTATATTAAACATTTAATGATGGAGTTATGAAATAAAATATATATGAGACAAATTGTAGTTAATTTTTAAATAAAGTTATTACAGAGAATAGTATTTATAATGAAATTAGATTATAATGTAAAAACAGGTTATAAATAGTAAAAATATGTAATTAATTTGCAGTAAATAGGTATTAGAAAGGGAGTGGGAAATTTATGGTAAAAACAGTACATATTCCAGAATCATTTCAAATTGATGTTAATGATTTTTATAATGCAATTGTTAGTAGTACAGAAAACTATATTTATATTATAGATATGAAGCAAAATATGGCACTTTTATCTGATAATATGTATGAAGATTTTGAGTTACCTGGTAAGATTATTAAAGATCTTATTACTATTTGGGGCGACTTAGTTCATGAAAAGGATCAAAACCGTTATTTTCATTCAATAGAAGAAATGTTATCTGGGAAGACTAATCAACATAATTTGGAATATCAGATACTTAACCGAAAAAAGGAATATGTCTGGGTACTTTGCCGAGGATTATTGACTCGTGATGAAAAAGGTAACCCGATCATGTTTGCTGGTGTAATTGACCCAATTGGTGGAAAAGGGAAAATAGATCATACGACAGGGTTATTAATGCAAGAAGAGTGTAAAAATAAAATAGAATCATTACAAGATCAGGGATATGCTAATGGAGGTTTTCTGATTCTTGGTATTGATGATTTTAGTAGACTAAATAATTTGAAAAATCATACTTTTGGAGATACTGTTCTTCGTGAAATAGCACAAATGATAGTGAGTATTGTACCTTATGAAGCTGAGGTATATCGATTTGATGGTGATGAAATAGCAATTTTTTATCCAGAGGCATCATTGAGCGATATGCAGGATATATACCAAAAGATTCATCTTTATACAAACCATGAACAAGAAATAGATGGGATTAGTTATTTTTGTACTGTTTCTGGAGGGATAGCAATGCTAGGTGAAGATACTGATGATTATCTAGATTTAATTAAATGTGCTATGAGTGCGTTAGATACATCAAAAAAAAGTGGTAAAAATAAATGTATTGTCTATTCACCTGAATCTTTAAAAAATAATTTATATACAATGGAGATTATTAGTCAGCTTCAACGCAGTGTTTTAGCAGGAATGAAAGATTTTTCTGTTGTTTATCAGCCTTTTGTTAGCTCAAGTGGTCTTAATATTAAAGGGGCAGAAGCTTTGCTTAGATGGACTTCAAAAACTTATGGGAAAATTGGACCAATGGAATTCATACCGCTTTTAGAATCTGATGGCAGTATCATACCAGTAGGTAATTGGGTAATGGAGCAGGCGTTTGCTACATGTAAAAAGTGGCTTAAATTTTTTCCTGATTTTGTGATGAATATAAATGTTTCTTATTTACAAATAATTGATAAGGATTTTGTTATATATGTAAAAAATTTACTTGCAAAATATGAACTTCAAGCTAAACATATTGTATTAGAGTTAACAGAAAGTTATTTTGTAACTGAGATGCTTGTTTTAAAAGAGACTTTTAAAAGTCTTCGTGATATTGGGATTCGTTTTGCTATGGATGATTTTGGAACGGGATATTCTTCTTTAGGGTTGTTATCACAATCACCGGCGGATATTATTAAAATAGATAGAATATTTATTTCATTTATTAATGATAAAGAACATATTTTTAATCGTTCATTTATTGAAGCCGTTATAAAACTTTGTCATAGTGTTGGAATTTCTGTATGTGTAGAAGGGGTAGAATATATTGATGAGTTGGATATTGTTCGTGATATGAACGCTGATAGTATTCAAGGATATTATATTTCAAAACCAATTACAAAAGATGAATTTGAGATAAAATATTGCCAGTTAAGCTATAAAAATGATAATATAAATGTATAAGAGATTGTTTTAGTTATACATATCAGTGAGTTTCCGTGATAATAAAATGAAACCATGAAGACTTATTTTAGTAAAAATAGGTCTTCTTTTTTTACAAAAATAGAAAAATCATCTTATGATTAATATGGGGGATACATATGAAGAATATTTTTTCAAAATTAAAAGTAGGATTATTACCAATTATTTTATGTATTGCTTTAATAACTACAGGTTTAATGTCAATCCGTACAATAAATAGTTTAGAAGGTAATGCAAGGGTTATAAATTATACAGGAATTGTTCGAGGAGCTACACAAAGATTGATAAAAAAAGAGCTTAATTATGAAGCAGATGATGCCCTTATTTCATATCTTGATAAAATTCTTTATGGATTAGCTAATGGTAGCAAAGAACTTGATCTTATTTGTATTAATGATGATCAATATCAATCTTTATTAATTAAAATGAATAAAGAATGGAATATAATTAAAGATAAAATTAATTCATTTAGAAATGGGACAATAATAAGTGATGATTTATTTGAAGCAAGTGAAGAATATTTTATTTTAGCTGATAGTACTGTCATGGCTGCTGAAGAGTATACTGAAAATGTTGTTGAGCATTCTAGAAAATCATTAATTTGTATGAATATGGTATTTATCTTAATAACAGGGTTATGTGCTTTCCTTGCTTTTCATGATGAAAAACGCCGCAGAAAACTAGTAGAAGCTGAAAATATAAATAGACAAAAAAGTGAACTATTATCAAAACGTTTTAAAGAGTTACTTGTCCCAATGAATGAAATTTCTGAACTTATGTATGTAGCAGATATTGATACTTATGAGCTCTTATTTATTAATGATGCTGGGAAAAAAACTTTTCATATAACAGGTAACCTTCATCAAAAATGTTATAAAGTGTTACAGGGATTTGGTGAGCCTTGTCCATTTTGCCCTAATGCAATATTAAAAATAGATGAAAATTATACTTGGGAATACACTAATCCTCTTACTAAACGGCATTATTTATTAAAAGACCGTTTGATTGAATGGGAAGGTCGTATAGCTAGAATGGAAATTGCATTTGATATTACTGATACTGCTAATGAAAAAAATGAATTAAGGAATCGTTTAAATAGAGATAATGTTTTAATTCAGTGTATTCGAGAATTATATCACAATAATGATATAAAAGATGCTACAAACCATATTTTAGAACAGGTTGGAAAACTATTTTCAGCAGAACGTGTTTATGTAATTTTATTCCATGATAATAAATTTTCTAATACTTCAGAGTGGTGTAGGGAAGATATAATTCCCCAAATTGATAATTTACAAAATATACCGTTATCAAATTTTATGTCATGGTATAAATTGTTTGTTAATAAACAAAATATTGTTATTAAAAATTTAGAAGATATTAAATTATCGATGAAAAAAGAATATGAGTTTCTTTATCAACAAAAGATTGAAAGAGTTATCATGGTTCCTCTAGAACGAGATGGTAAAACAAATGGATGTATAGGTTTAGATAATTCAAATCCGGATTTAATGGAAAGTGCAGTTACTTTTCTTGAAACACTACGTTATTATCTTATGTTAGCAATAAGAAGGGATGAGGATAAAAAAGCTCTTTATTGTTTAAGTTATCAAGATAGATTGACTTCTTTTTATAATCGGAATCGTTATATTCAAGATATTAGTCAATTAGAAGGTAAAGATGATTCTGTTGGTATAGTTTATCTAGATATTAATGGACTTAAAGAAGTCAATGATCATTTTGGACATGATTCTGGGGATGATTTATTAAAAAAATGTACTAAAATTATTAAACAAAGCTTTAAGATTGGTTCATTTTATCGAATTGGGGGAGATGAATTTATCATTATTTGTACTAATATTAGTAAAACAGACTTTAATGAAAATGTTTGTAAATTAAGAAATAATTTTTTAATTGAAGATTGTACAGTAGCTATAGGTTCTAAATGGGAAAGAAATTGTAAAAAAATTCAAACAGTTATAAAAACAGCTGATGAATTAATGTATTCAGATAAAAAAGGTTATTATCACTCGCATCATGAAACAGGTCGTTATAGACATAGTAATGATTTATTATTATTTTTATCTAATATAGACTTGTTTAATGCTAAATTAGCTAATGGACAATTTCAAGTATATTTACAAGCTAAAGTAAATGTTGAAAGTCGTAATATAGTTGGAGCAGAAGCTCTGGTACGGTATATAGATGATGAAGGAATTATTCAAGGACCAGATAAGTTTATTCCAGTTTTAGAAAATTCATTTCAAATTAGTAAGATAGATTTTTATGTATTTGAAAAAATTTGTGCACAACTTCAAGAATGGAAAATTCACAATAAAACCTTATTTCCTGTTTCTAGCAATTTTTCTCGTAATACTTTTATGGAAGATGATTTTTTAGAAAGATTAGAAACTATTGTAGCTCAATATAGTGTTCCTAAAAAATATCTTGAAGTTGAAATAACCGAAAGTATGTGCTTAATTGATTATAAGAGTTTGAAAAATCGGATTAATAAAATTAGAGAAGCTGGATTCCAAGTATCAGTCGATGATTTTGGAACTGATAGTTCAAATTTAGCACTTTTAGCAATGGCAAAATTTGATATATTAAAAATTGATAAAAGTTTTGTAAAAGATATAATATCAAATAAACATGCACAAACTATTGTAGAAGCAATGGTAGGGGTATGTGATAAGATAAATATTCAGTTAATTGCTGAAGGGGTTGAAAATGAATTACAATTAGAAGTATTAAAGAAATGCGGTGTGAAAACGGTACAAGGCTTCTTATTTAGTAAACCAATTCCTATGAATGAATATGAATGGAAATATTTAAATATGTAGAATATATAAATTAATATGTTATTGACAGGAAAAATAAATTTCTATATACTTTGATCATGGGAATGAAGTTCTCCCATAGTTATTATACTAGAACCGCTAATTAGCTGATGACTTCTGTAACTTTTAAAGTACAGAAAACATCAGTTTTTTTGTATTAGATCAAGGAGGAAGATTATGTTATTGAGTATTTCATTAATTTTATTAGTTGGAATGTTTGCAGGATGGATATGTAAAAAGGTACATTTACCAGGTTTGCTAGGAATGATTCTAACAGGAATTATCCTAGGACCGTTTACATTAGATCTAATTGATGATTCAATTTTGAATATATCATCTGAATTAAGAAAAATAGCATTGATTATTATTTTAACTAGAGCTGGATTGTCATTAAATTTTAAAGATTTAAAAAAGGTTGGTAGACCAGCAATTTTAATGTGTTTTGTACCTGCATGTTTTGAAATATTGGGAATGATTATTTTAGCTCCAAAATTATTAGGGGTTTCAATAATTGAAGCTGCTATTATGGGTGCAGTAATTGCAGCAGTTTCGCCTGCAATTATTGTTCCTAAAATGTTAAAAATGATGGAGGAAGGTTATGGGGTTAATAAAGGAATTCCTCAATTGATCCTTGCAGGTGCATCTGTTGATGATGTTTTTGTAATTGTACTGTTCTTTGCTTTTACTAATTTAGCCCAGGAAGGAACAATATCATTGTTGAATTTTATTCAAATACCAATTTCAATTCTTCTTGGAATCATAATTGGTGTTTTAATAGGTTATATACTAACAAAGTATTTTTCTATTATCCATATTAGGGATTCTGTAAAGGTCATAATTATATTATGTATTTCATTTATCTTAGCGACTTTAGAGGATAGCTTTTCATCAAGTATACCATTTTCATCATTAATTTCTATTATGTGCATAGGAATTATGCTTCAAAGAAAAAAACAAATTTTGGCTAATAGATTATCTTTGAAATTTAATAAATTATGGGTTGGTGCCGAAATCATGTTGTTTGTACTAGTAGGGGCAACTGTAGACTTGAAATATGCACTAGGATCAGGTGTATCTGCAATAATTTTAATCTTAGGCGGGGTTGTTTTTAGGATATTAGGAGTAGCTTGTTGTTTAATTAAAACTACATTAAATTCAAAAGAACGTTTATTTTGTATGATAGCTTATATGCCAAAAGCTACAGTTCAAGCTGCAATAGGAGGTCTACCATTAACAATGGGACTAAATTGTGGAGATATTGTATTGACAGTTGCAGTTCTTTCTATTTTAATTACAGCTCCAATCGGTGCATTTTTTATTGATATTAGTTATAAAGGTTTAACAGATAATAAAATAAATGCCATATAGATAATCCATTATATAATATATACAAAAAAGTAAATCAATTGAGTTTTACTCATTAATGATTTACTATTAATAATTTTATTTTTTCTTTACTGAAATAAGCAACATCATCGGACGACGCATTTCGTCTTTCATACTATTAATATTTAACATTTCTTTAGGTGGCTGCGGTTCAATAATATGTTGAAACACAAATCCGTTTTTAAGTAAGGTATTAAGATAGGTTGTAATTGTTCGATGATATTTTGTAACTTTTTCACCTAAGAATATAGCATCACGTTTTCCTTCATAATAATAATTGTCAACAGGAAAATGAAGGATCTTACCGTTTTTATCATAATACCAGTCTTGGCTGCCATAAGATGTAAATACAGGATGTTCAACTGAAAAAATAAATTCGCCATCCTTTTTTATCCATTTAGAGATATTAGTTATTAATGATTCAAAATCTTTGACATAATGAAAAGCTAAAGAGCTAAGAATAATATCAAATGATTCTGATACAAAGTCTAGATCTTCCATTGCTATACATCGATATTCAATATTTATATCACTATTCTTCTTTTTGGCAACTTCTAACATTTTATGAGATATATCGGTGCCTAATACATAACTAGCACCATTATCAATCGCATATTTGCAATGCCAGCCATATCCACAGCCTAAATCTAAAACTTTTTTCTTGTTGAAACTAGGTAGAATTTTTTGTAATTCAGACCATTCTCCAGCTCCTTTTAAACCGTCTTTAGAACGTGCCATTTCTCCATATTTTAAAAAGAACTGTTCATTATCATATTTATTTTCTTTCATTTTGTTTTCCTCCCATGTAAATTATTTATAATATGATATTTACATGGGTCTATGCAATTTTTTGAGCAATGATACCACCACACATATTTACTCACTCCTTTTGATTTTGGTATTTGTATTATAACATCAAGCTTTGATCAAGTCACTTATTTTAACCAATGATAAATGAGTTTAGGTAATAAGGTTTAAAAGAATTGTTATAGATAATTAAAAAGTGTAGAATGTAGGTAATTAACATAAGGAGATGAAGTTATGAATTGTAGGATATATTCTTTATATATATGTGTAGATGATATGGCAAGAGCAATAGATTTTTATGAACATTTTTTTGAAGTAAAGGTTACTGAAAAAAATGATATCTATAGTGTTTTTGATATAAAAGGATTTCGCTTTGGATTATTTGCATATAAGAAGATGGATGAAATTCATATATTTGGAAGTAATTGCTTACCAAGTATAGAAATAGAAAATATAGATATGTTAAAAAATAAAATTGAGAATTTACAAATATGTTTTCCACTAACTAAAATTGGAAATAATTTTGTTGTAGAGATAGTTGATAGTGAGGGTAATCATATTGAGTTAACAACTCCAATCATGTAATAAAATTTTAGGAGGAATAGAATAATGAAATTAAATAAAATGCATCATATTGCAATAATTGGCAGTAATTATGAAGTTTCTAAACATTTTTATGTTGATTTACTAGGCTTTCAGATTATTAGAGAAAATTATCGAAAAGATCGTGATGATTATAAAATAGACTTAAAATGTGGTGAACAGGAGATAGAACTATTTATCGTAAAAGATGCTCCAAAAAGAGCAACTTTTCCTGAGGCCTTAGGATTAAGACATCTTGCTTTTTATGTAGAGGATGTTGAACAGATAGTATTAGAATTAAACAATAAGGGAATTAAAACAGAACCAATTAGATTTGATAATTTTACTGGTAAAAAAATGACCTTTTTTCAAGATCCTGATGGGTTACCTCTAGAAATTCATGAATAAATTTTAGGGTTATCAATATAATGATTATTTATAACTATAAGCTAAAAGGACAAAAATATTTGTGTTTGGAATAAGTATCTTTTATTGATATAATATAATTTATAAAGTAGAAAAGGAGAGAAGTATGGAATGTAGAATGGTATTATTTCCTCCAGCTAAAGCTGTTTTATTAATAATAAATAAAGAGACGTGGTATAGATGTTTATATCACGTGATATTTTACTATAATACTCAAAAATAAATGGTATAGACATAGGCATTAAATGAAGATAGTGGTAATCAGGTAATATATTTTCCAGGTTGTTATTATTTAATATGCGGAGATAGTGATGTAGAAGTAAATATTTTATGTAAGAGAGCTTTAACATAAATATCTAATTAATAATAATCGTTATTAGATGGACTATATTATTACTCTTTTTGAAATGATAGCGACTTTAGGTTGGTTATAGTTGGGATATTTGTTCTTATTTCTATAGTTAGTAATTATGATGTGTAGTGATAAATATGTATTAATAAAAAATTTATTTGAGAAAAATAAAAATGAACCACAAGCAATTAAAATGGCTAATTACATGCGTAACTTATTTAAATTCTATGGAATTGCGAGTTCTAAAAGGAAGTCTTTATACAAAGATTTATTGAAACAGGAGAAAATAAATAAAGTTATTGATTGGGATTTTTTGGATAGATGTTATCAAGATGAATATCGCGAATTTCAATATTTAGTCTATGATTATCTATTAACAATGAAAAAATATATAACATTTAATGATGTTCCTAAAATTAAAACTTATATTCAATCAAAAGAGTGGTGGGATACAATTGATTTTTTTAGTAAAGTAATTGGTAATATTGGTATGTTTGATAATAAAATTGATGATTTGATGCTAGAGTGGTCATTAGATGAAGATTTTTGGTTAAGGAGAATAGCAATTGATCATCAATTAGGGAGAAAAGAGAAAACTAATCACTTTTTATTAGAAAAAATAATAACTAATAATTTGGGTAGTGAAGAGTTTTTTATAAATAAAGCGATTGGTTGGAGTTTACGAGAATACTCTAAAACAAATCCTAAGTGGGTGAGAGCATTTATTGATAAATATCATTTACAGATGAATAAGTTAAGTATAAAAGAAGCAAGTAAATATATTTAGGAAGAGGATGATAATTAATGAGAACATTTGAATTTAATAGTGAAAAATATAAATTAGCTTCAAGACATCAAAAATAGTGGGGTAATAAATTAATTTCGGAATTAGAACTTAATGGAGATGGGTTATATTAGATTTAGGTTGTGGTGATGGAATATTGACAGAAAAATTATCTTTATTGGTTACAAAAGGAAATATTTTAGGAATTGATGCTTCTAAAGGACCTGTCAAAATTTCTTTAGAATAATAACTGATATTATGAATAAACCACAATATAGTATATATTTTAAGGATTTTAATTGGTCTTTGGTATATGTCATCAAAATCTGATTATCAATCTTTAATAGAAAAAGCAGGTTTTTTAGAATTTTTAATTATCGAAGAAAATGCTGATAGGTATTTTTCAAATGTTAAAGGATCAGCTTACATTAGTTCCATTATTAACTATCTTCCTGATAATTTAAAAGGACAGTTTAGAATTGATGTTATTGAACAAATAATTCAAGAAACAATCTAAAATGATGGCAGATGCTTTGAAACATTTAGTAGAATGAAAATTAAAGCGATAAAATAAATTATTAATTATCAATAAAAATAAGATTAAAAGAGGTTATAAGGTAAAATTATGGAATTTAATAGAATAATTGAAACTAGATATAGCTGTCGTAAATATTTAGACAAAAAAGTGGAATTAGATTTAATAAAAAAGTGTATTGAAACAGATCGTTTAGCACCATCAGCATGTAATGCACAGCCATGGAAGTTTTATATAGTTTCTAATGATGTATTAAAAAAGCAGTTTGTTAAATTAACACAACCATTTACTAAGAATGCTTCGTTTATAGTTGTGGAAGAAGTTAAACCTAATTTGCAGCAGAGAATAGTGAATAGACTTAAAAATCAAGAATTTAGTCAAATTGATATAGGTATAGCTTGTTCTTATATATGTTTACAAGCAAGTGAGCTAGGATTAGCAACTTGTATGATTGGATACTTTAATGAAACAAAAATAAAAGAAGTATTGAAAATTTCTGAAAAATCTCGAATACGTCTAGTAATTAGTATTGGTTATGATGCTCAAACAGAAAAAAGATTAATTAAAAGAAAGAATATTAATGAAATTATGGAAGTATTTTAAAAAATAGAGGATAATAAATAACTATGATTTAGTATAGGAGTGGTAATATTAAAGAATTATATTATGTGTTAATGAAAAATAAATTAGGTAATGCTAAAGAGTGTAAAACGTTAATTAAACATGGTTTAATTAGAGTTAATAATATAATTGTAAAGAATTATAAATATTTAGTAAAAATTAATGATATTATTATATATAAAGAAATACAATTAAAGACACAACCATTCAACTATTTTATGATGAATAAGCCAGCAGGTTATATTTGTGCTAATAAAGATATTAAAGAGAAATGTGTTATTGATTTAATTAATAATAAAGATTGTTATTGTTTAGGTAGATTAGACAAAGATACAACAGGATTATTAATAATAACAGATGATCCAACCCTTTCAAAGAAATTATTATTACCACAAAATCATGTACAAAAAAAATATTTAGTTTCTACTAAATATGAATTAACTGATGATTTAATAGAATATTTTAATCGAGGAGTTATTATTGATAAAAAGATAAAATGTTTACCCGCTGATTTAAAAATTATCAATAAATATCACTGTTATGTAACGATTATTGAAGGTAGGTATCATCAGATAAAAAAGATGTTTTTATCATGTGGAAATCAAGTTAATACATTAAAAAGAATAGAGTTTGGTCAGATAAAATTAGATAAAAGTCTAGGTATTGGGCAATATCGCTCTTTAACTAATGAGGAAATAATATTACTTATAGAACAAGCATAATAAATTTGCTTGTTTTATTTTACGTGAAAATTCACTTTAAATGTGATAAATAAATAAATTAACTGCCATATCTCTATATCCTTTAAAACTATATTAAAGGATTATAAAAAGTATTATGATGTAGACATCAAAAAGGGAAGAAGTGTTGTATATTTGATACACTTTAAAACTTATTTGGATGATAAAATCATATATTAAAAAGGAGAAAAGAAAGATGGAAAAGAAATATTCAGTTGTTATAGCGGGTGGTGGAAGTACTTTCACACCAGGGATTTGTTTATTGTTATTAGATCATATGGATCGTTTCCCGATTAGAAAAATTAAATTCTATGATAATTTTGCTTCACGTCAGGAAACTATCGCTAAAGCATGTGAGATCTATTTAAAAGAAAATGCTCCTGAAGTTGAGTTTGCTTATACTACTGATCCCCAAGTTGCTTTCAGCGATGTTGACTTCGTTATGTGTCATATTCGTGTTGGTTTATATGCAATGCGTGAATTAGATGAAAAGATCCCAATGAAATACAATGTCGTTGGTCAGGAAACCTGTGGTCCTGGTGGGATTGCTTATGGTATGCGTTCTATCGGTGGGGTTATTGAAATTTTAGACTACATGGAGAAATACTCTCCTAATGCCTGGATGTTGAACTATTCTAATCCTGCTGCCATCGTAGCTGAAGCTACTAGAAGATTACGACCTGACTCTAAGATCTTAAACATCTGTGATATGCCAATCGATCTTGAAGAAAAGATGGCTAACATGGTAGGATTAAAATCACGTAAAGAGATGTCAGTAGGATATTATGGATTAAACCATTTTGGATGGTGGCATAAAATTGAAGACAAAGATGGAAATGATCTAATGCCGGAAATCAAAAAACATATGGCTGCCAATGGATTTGCAGATGCACTGTCAGGAACAAATCAGCATGTAGAACAAAGCTGGATTGAAACATTTGCCAAAGCAAAAGATGTATATGCGCTAGATCCGGATACGATTCCAAACACATATTTAAAATATTATCTGTATCCAGACTATGTAGTAGAGCATACAGATCCAGAGCATACAAGAGCAAATGAAGTAATGGAGCATAGAGAAAAGAATATCTTTACAGCTTGTAGAAAGATCATCGAAAAAGGAACAGCAGTAGACGGTGGGTTTGAAGCAGATGCACATGCAGAATATATAGTAGACTTAGCATGTGCGATAGCAAAAAACACAAAAGAGAAAATGTTACTGATAGTACCAAATGAAGGAGCAGTAGAGAACTTTGATCGTAGTGCAATGGTAGAGATACCATGTATCGTAGGAAGCAACGGATATGAAAGGATCTGTCAGGGAAGAATTCCACAATTCCAAAAAGGGTTAATGGAACAACAAGTATCAGTAGAGAAATTAGTAGTAGATGGATGGATAACAGGAAGCTATCAAAAATTATGGCAGGCAATCACATTATCAAAAACAGTACCAAGTGCAAGGATAGCGAAAATGATCTTAGATGATTTAATTGAAGCTAATAAAGAATTCTGGCCGGAGTTGAAATAATATGATTAAATTATTTAGAAAGAAAGAACCAGTAAATAAGGTATTATATTCGATGGCTAATGGAAAAAGTGTAGCTATTGAAGAAGTGCCAGATGAGGTTTTTTCTACAAAGATGATGGGTGAAGGTATTGCTGTGATTCCTGATGAAGGAAAGATTTATGCACCATGTAATGGTAAAATATCAATGGTTATGGATAACACTAAACATGCTGTAGGAATTGAAACTGATGATGGAATTGAGATATTGATTCATGTAGGCTTAGATACTGTTGATTTAATGGGTGAGGGATTCCAAACACATGTATTTGCTGGAGATAATGTAGAAGTTGGCCAACTATTGATTTCTTATGATAAAGATAATTTAAATAGTAAAGGAATAAATGATATTACAATGATGGTTATTGTTGATGATAATGATCATGAATTTATTAAGTTTAATGTTAATGAAAGTGTTCATATAATTGAATCTTCTTTAATTGAATATAAATAGAACTGTAACAAATTAGCTTTTAATAATAAAGTTAATTTGTGCGGTTTTTTTATTTATATAAAATTGTTAGCAATGCTTTTGTTTATTTTAAAATATTGATATAATGTTTTAAATTGAGATGAGGTGCATTATGAAACTAGAAGAGTTAGTAAATAGAAACTACCAGCAATTAAATGAAAATGATTTATATATTTGGAATTATATAATTCATCATAAAAAAGAGTGTGAGCACCTTTCTATTGATGAATTAGCATCGCGTTGTAATGTTTCAAGAAGCACGATTTTACGTTTTTCAAAACGTTTAGGGTTAAGGGGATATGCAGAATTTAAAGTTTTTTTAAGGATCGATAACCAAAGTGACAATGACAGTGTAATAGTTAATAATATTTATAATGGTTATATTGAAATGATTCAGCAGTTTAAAGAGTATCAATATCTTGATATTGTTAAGTGTATTTATGAAGCTAAGAATTTATTTGTTCATGGAACAGGACTTATTCAAGAAAATACTGCACAACATTTAAAACGTTCATTTTCAATGGTCAATAAATTATTTTTAGATATAGATTCTTTAGCTGATTTTGAGGGATATATCAATTTGTTTGAGGTCAATGATGTTTTTATTGCGATATCATATGCGGGTGAAAATAAAAGACTGCTAGATTATATTTATCGATTGAAGGCTAAGGGAATTATTGTTATAGCAATAATTGCAAATAATGATTGTACATTATCGCATATATCAGATTATAGTTTACATGTTAAGACAATGCCAATTATAACAAATATGGGTAGACGTGAAGATTTAGTTGGAATATATTTTGTTTTAGTTGATTTTATTTTAGCCAATTATATAGAGTATGCAATTAATAGGAGTGAAAAATGATGAAATTAGATAAATTAGTGGATGAGCATTATCACGAATTAAATGAAATTGATTTATATATTTGGCAATATATCTTACATCATAAAAGGGAATGTCAAAAGATGTCAATTAAGGATCTGGCTTATAATTGTAATGTTTCCCATACAAGTATACTTCGCTTTACAAAAAAAATTGGTTTAGAGGGATTTAGTGAGTTAAAGGTATATCTTAAATGGGATTTGATGGCAAAGTCTAATTTTGAACCTAAAATTATTGATAATACATATCATGAATTTATTGAAACGATGGATATGATGAAAGAACGGGATTTTACAAATATAATGGAAATGATAGATCAAGCTGAAAGAATTTTTGTTTATGGAACAGGTGTTGTTCAAAATCATATGGCACGTGAAATGCGTCGAGAATTTATTTATGCAAATAAAGTTTTTCATCCCGTTGGTAGTGGAACAGAAATAGATACGATTTTAAATAATGTAACTAATAAAGATATTTTTATAATCATTTCATTATCTGGTGATAATGAAACAGCAGTTACACTTGCTAGAGCATTAAGAGGATTACATGTAAAAAGAATTGGAATTGCTAAAAGGGGAAATACTTTGTTATCAAAATATTGTGATGAGATGATAACCTTTAAATATGAATATTTTTTAACTGGAATGGCGGATATTAGATATTCCAGTCCAGGACACTTTTTTATTATTTCAAGTTTTTTGTTTTTGAGATATCTTGAATATATTCAAGAAAGAAAGCGATGATTATTATAATATTGAATGAATAGTTTTTAAATTAGAGGCTATAACGAAATGATTTTTTAAAGAGGTTTTGTTTAAATCTCTTTTTTTTATTTAAATAACAAAAGAGACTATTATTGATAATAGCAATTTATATATTATTGACAAATTGTATATATGTGTATATACTGTGCTTGTATACTAAGTACAGTGGGCGGTGAAATGATGGAAATAATAATTAAGAATAGTTCAAATGACCCAATTTATCAACAGATTACATCTCAAATTAAAGCGTTGATTATTGATGGAACTTTAAAGGCAGGTGATGCAATGCCGTCAATGCGAAATTTAGCAAAGTCACTTCATGTTAGTGTTATTACTGCCCAACATGCTTATGAAGAATTACAAAAAGATGGTTTTATTGAAACAGTTGCTGGTAAAGGAACATTTGTATCAGCACAAAATAAAAACTTTATACGTGAAGAACAGTTGCGAATCATAGAACAAAAAATTGAAGATATTGCAAAGGCTGCAAAAATCTATGATGTGTCACTCGACGAGTTGATTAAGACATTAACAGTAATATATGAGGAGGAATAGATAATGGAATATGCATTAGAAGTTAATAATTTAACTAAAAGCTATAAAGATTTTCAAGTTAAAGATATAAATATAAAGATTCCTAAAGGAACAATTTTAGGGTTGATTGGTGAAAACGGAGCTGGAAAATCTACAATTATAAATACCATTTTAAATATTGCTAGAAAAGATGCTGGAGAAATTAAGATTTTTAATCAAGATGTATATGAACATGAAAGTGCTGTTAAAGAAGATATAGCAGTTATTTTTGATGAATGTCATTTTAATCCTAATTTTAAAGTTAATGTAATTGGTAAAATGATGTCTAAAATATATAAAAATTGGAATCAGGAAACATATCTAAGTTATTTAGAAAAGTTTAATTTACCAAAGAATAGAAAAATCAAAGATTTTTCTAAAGGAATGAAAATGAAATTAAGCTTTGCGGTAGCTTTTTCTCATTATCCAAAGTTATTGATTCTTGATGAAGCAACAAGTGGGTTAGATCCTATTGTTCGTGATGAAATATTAGAAATTTTAAAAGATTTTATTATGGATGATGAACATGCAGTATTGATTTCATCGCATATTACTAGTGATTTAGATAAAATTGCTGATTATATTTCTTTTATCCATGAAGGTAAATTACTTTTCACAAAGACTTATGAAGATATTCAAGATAATTATGGAATTTTGAAATGTGGAAAAGAGTTATTTGATGCACTTGATAAAAAAGAAATAATTGCATATAAAAAGGAAGATTTTGAATATCGAGTTTTAATCAATAATCGCCAGGAATTTAAAACAGTTTATCAGGATACAATAATTGAAAAAGCTGATATAGAAGATTTAATGTTATTTTATATAAGAGGGGAGAGATTATCATGAAGGGAATAATTTATAAAGATTATATTAGTTCGCTTTTACCAAAAAATTTTATTTCTTTATTATCAAATATTATCGTAGCTTTAGGAATTGTAATACTTTTAGATAATTTTTATAGTTTTGCTTTAGCCACAATGATGTTATCACTTTCTGGTTCTTCGTTATTACAAATAACAATGGAGCAGGATGAATTATCAAATTTTGATAAAATTCAATTGACGTTTCCTCTAACTAAAAAACAAATTATCTTTACTAAATATCTAGCTGGTTTAATTATGCAGGGAGCATGTTTTATAATTTCGTTATTACTTGCTTTAGTATATTGCTGGATTGGCAGAATTACTTTTGTTGCTGCTATGCAGGTATGGGGATTAGGTATAATTATAGGTTTGATTTTCTTTTCGATTTGTTATACAGGTTTTTATCTTTTAGGGAATAAACGTGGTTCTATCATGTACATTATTACTATGTTAGCTTTAGCTGCTGGATATGTATTGACATTCTTTAATTTTGATGTTGCAGTTATTTTGAAAATTAATCATAATTTATTGTTAGCTATTGGATTTGTCATTGCTATGATCGTTTTAGTGATTAGTTTCAGGTTATCTTTAAAAATATATGTGAAAAGATATTCATAATGTAGAATATTTGTATGAAGGGAATAATTTATGGGGATTATTTAATAGCTTTTTCACCAAAAAATATTATTTCATATTTAGTTAATATATTGGTTTTTATTTATTAGGTAATAAAAAGGGTGTTTTCTTGTATCTTTATTATCAATAGGAATATTATTGCGGTTAGTTTATTGATTATTAGTTATTTATTATTAGTTAAGATATATATTCGTAGATATTTTTAATTTTAAGTATAATAAAAATGAGCTAAATGCTCATTTTTATTTGTCTTTTTTGTCTGTTACAAATTCTTTTAATGATGTAGCAAGACCAGCTAATCCTTGGATTTCACTTGGGATAATAATTTTTGTTGCTTCACCTTTTGATAACTCTTCTAGAGCTTTAAATCCTTGTAAAGTTAAATAGGCACTATCAGGATTTGCTTGATTAATATAATTAATACCTTTAGCTTGTGCTTCATATACTAATCTTAGTGCTTCAGCTTCACCTTCGGCTTTAGCGATAGCTGCTTCTTTTTCGGCAGTTGCTCGCAAAATCATAGATTCTTTATCACCTTCAGCATTTAAAATGGCAGCAGTTTTTTTACCTTCTGCTTGTAAGATTGCTTCACGTCTTTCACGTTCAGCACGCATTTGTTTTTCCATAGCTTCTTGAATATCACGAGGTGGAATAATGTTTTTGACTTCAACACGATGAACTTTAATTCCCCAAGGATCAGTAGCTTCATCAAGAATACTGCGCATTCTTGAATTGATAATATCTCTCGAAGTTAATGTTTCATCTAATTCAAGATCACCTATGATATTTCTTAATGTTGTTGCTGTTAAGTTTTCGATTGCATTAATTGGTCGATCCACACCATAAGTAAATAAACGTGGATCAGTTATTTGATAATAAACAACAGTATCGATCTGCATCGTAACATTATCTTTAGTAATAACAGGTTGTGGTGCAAAATCAACAACTTGTTCTTTTAAAGAAACTCTATTAGCAACATGATCAAAAATTGGAAGCAGGATGTGCAAACCAACATTACAAGTGCGATTGTACGCACCGATTCGTTCAACTACATAAGCTTTTGATTGTGGAACGATTCTAATTGTTGAAGCAATAAAGAATATTGCAATCAAAGCAAGAAAAATCCATAAAATAATAGTAACTATACCATCCATTTTTTTACCCTCTCTATCTTTCTATTTTTTTAACAACTAAATGAGCGCCTTCAACTGCGAGTATTTCACAATATTCACCCTCATTGATCGTTGTGTTGTCAATACTTGAAGCTAACCACAAAGTTGACATTACTTTTACTTCACCTTTACTATCAGCTGTAATTGTTTTAGTAATTAAACCATGTTTTCCAATTACACGATCATAATTAGTTCTTTCGATATTTCCACGCATATATTTTTTAGCTAGTGGCCTGACTATTATAGCACAAACTATCGTAATAATAATAAATAATGCGATTTGAATAGTTTGACTTATTCCTAGTAAATTTGCAATTAAAGCAATAATGGCACCAGCAGCAAACCAAATACTAACCAGGTCAATTGTGATTACTTCAATAATTATTGCAATAATTATGATTCCTAACCATATTGGTATCATATTTTTATCCCCTCCTTAAAGATTGACTAATAAAATTTGATGTATGACATCAAATTTAGCATCATATTTAAAACACTTATTATTACTTAAATCTAATTCATATTCTTGTGAAAGTTCACTAATAAAATTTTTATTTGAAATTCGACCATAACTTTTTCCTATTGAGATACGGTGCAACTGATCTTCAGAATAAATTTCTTCATTTACTTCTTGTTTACCAACTGGCTTGATTCCTAGAACATTATTCTTGCGATCTAAGCCTAATAGAACAAAATTAACATCTTCAAAGTGTCGGCACGCTGCTTTGTTTAGAGTTATATTAGTACTGTATATAGTAACTGTTTTTTTAGCAATATCATTAGTTGACCACTCAAAATCCATATTTATCACCCTTTCTATTCTTATTATATTATAAATATTATTTTTATTCAATAAAATTATATAATAATAAATAGTTAAAAAGATTTTTAATCTCTTTCTTTGTTAGTAGCTGAGTTTTAATTATATGTATGCAATATAAATTGTGATAAGTTATAAAAATTAGTTATAGTTAATAATAAAACCAAATATTATGATGAATATGTGATAATATGGTTACTAAAAAAGGAAAAAAATTAGTTAAAATATACAAAAAATATTAAATATATTGAATATATTATAGTAATTTACTTGAATTTAGAATAATAAAGTTTTTTTTAGAACTATATGACTAATTTAGAGGAAAATTAAAATTATAAAAACTAAAACTAAATGTGCAAATAAATTAAAAAGTCTAAATAATATAATATTTATGTCTGGATGTTGGGAGGTTTTATTGAGATGATTGTTTAAAATATTTTGTTAGAAAAGATGTATTTAGTTGCATGATATATGCATTTAGTGGTTAGAAAAGTTAATATAAAAATATATTAACAATAATTGGGAAGGTGTTGAACAGATGAAGATAAGAAAAATATTTAGCACAGTTTTATCATGTTCCCTGATGATTAGTGGTCTTGCAGCAGGTGTTAACAATGTTGAAGCAGCTAATGATAGTGTTGTTACTCAAATAGGAGATAATGCAGTATCGATTGGGAACGATTATATTTCGAGAGAATTTTCTATTAATAATAAAACAATTCTAACAAGTTCAATTTTAAACAAACGAATCAATAAAAATTTAGAACCTCAGAATGGCTCAGAGGATTTTGTTATTAACACAATAGCTTCAGGTTCAGCTGAAGAAGATGATAGTGCAATAACAAATGATCCTGAATGGGAGTATACATCTCCATTACCAACAGAAGACTGGCAGGCAACATTAAGTAATGGCAGCAATACTTTTCCTGCAGCCCAGACAGCAAATTTATTTGATGGTAAATTAGACACATATGTAGACTATTATCAAATAAGTGGGCATCCTTTCACATTAGATATTAATTTTGGTAAAACCCAAACGATTGCAGGAATGTCTGTAAATAAACGACCTGGATATACTGATTCAAAATATGGTATAAATGGTACTATGGGTGGATATGAAGTTTGGACAAGTTCTAATGGTTCAGACTATACTAAAATAGCTGAAGGTGAATTTACAAAAGAAGACTATAATCTTCATAAGGTTGGAGATTTATACAATGTTGGAGATATGGTCTATGTAAATTTTGATACTTCAGTTGAAACTCAATATGTAAGAGTTGTTCAAACTAGTGTAGCGCTTGGTACAGCACAAGAATTTTCAAGTTCAGAAATTGATTTTTATGATCAAGAAATAGTTAAGACACAAAAAGTTGTAGAACCAACTCAAGTGTTAGATCAAAATGATTGGTCATTAACAATTGAAAATGAATCTGGTCAAATGAGTGATGATCAAGCTGCATTATTAATTGATGGAGATTTAAATACTTATCCAAATCAATATACTTTAAGTGGAAATCCATTTACAGTTGATATTGATTTAGGTTCACAACAAACTGTTCGCTCTTTATCAATTGATAAACGTCCCGGATTCAATGATGCAACCTATGGTATAAATGGTACTTTAGGTGAATTTGAATTGTATGTTAGCTCTGATGGTCAAAAATGGAGTTTAGCAGGAGCTGGTAATTTTACAAAAGAAGCTTACAATTTACATGAAGAAAATGGTTTATTTAATGTAGGAGATCGTGTATTTGCGAATTTCTCTAAACCATATACTACTAGATATGTAAGACTTGTACAAAAATCATGTTCAATGGGATCAGCTGAAGAATTTACAAGTGCAGAATTAAATCTCTATACTGATCAATATAGAGGGCCAAATTATAACACTGATGTTACTCCAGTTTCAAAGGGAGCTATTTTATCTAGTCAATTAGAGTATAAAAATGCTTCTGTTGAAGATGTTGAAGATGGTAAGAAGTTAACTATTTCATATGAACCATATGAAATTAATGGTATTACTTATAACATTGATCAAGTGGTAGTTTTAATCGCTGGTGACCATTATATGCGTTCATTTTTGGAAATCAGTGTAAGTGATAAGGATAAAGCACAAATTGACTATATCGATACAGATAGATTTGTGTTACCAGATGATGCTGAGGGTGTTTGGGCACATCCAGATGATAGTGAAATATCATCAATGTGGATTGGTCAACATGAATTAATGTTAGGACAGCCAATATATGTAAATGGTTTATTTATGGGATCTGAGTTCCCGGCAACTGATAATATTATTAAGAATGATACAACACAAATTCGTTATTATTCAGGTAAAACTTTTACTCGTTTACAAGAGGATAATCAGCTTACAACAGATGGTAAATTTGTTACATGGCAAAATGTTGTAGGAGCAGCACAAGGAATTGATACTTCAGTAGTTCAAACAGATTTCTTTGAATATATTGAAGATATTGCTACACCAACGGATTTTAGAAAACAATATAATTCATGGTATGATAATATGATGAATATTACTGATGAAAGTATTGCTGATTCTTTCTATGGTGCAGAAAAAGGTTTAACTCAAAATGGTATGGAACCTCTTGATTCTTATGTAGTAGATGATGGATGGAACAATTATTATGATGGTACGTACACTTCAACTCCAGGTAGTTCTCAAGGTACTACGCCAAATCAAACGGGATTCTGGGAATTCAATGCTAAGTTCCCTAATGAATTATATACATCTTCTTCTTTAACTAATAAACTGCAATCAACATTCGGTTTATGGGTAGGACCACAAGGTGGATATAATTACTTTGGAACATTTGCTAAATATTTAGAATCACAAGGAACTGGATATGTACAATCTAACTCTGCTTTAGGTAATGTTGTTTGTACAGGTTCTCGTAAATATTTAAGAAACTTTGAAGAAATGGCTATTAATTACCAAAAACAATTTGATATTAATTATTGGAAATGGGATGGATTTGCTTCAAGACCATGTAATAATGCAAGTCATGATCATATGGTAGGTGGCGACCAAAATATGTATTTTACTTCTGATATGTGGGAAGCATGGACTGATTTATTTGATAATGTTCGTGCATCTCGTGAAGACGAAGGAAAAGGGTTATTTATTAACGCTACATGCTATATCAATTTAAGTCCATGGTTATTACAATGGGTAAATACAATTTGGGTACAAGATTCTGGTGATACTGGTGAATTAGGTGATAG
Organism: Thomasclavelia sp.; assembly: GCF_047249845.1. Taxonomy (GTDB): domain Bacteria; phylum Bacillota_I; class Bacilli_A; order Erysipelotrichales; family Coprobacillaceae; genus Thomasclavelia. Next base: position 2,445 of record NZ_JBKTWO010000022.1, on the reverse strand, counting down.
TGGAGATAGACATCAACGTAAGATTTATTACCGTGATCAAGTATATTATCAATTATACAAACAAAATCAGATTCAATTCCCATTAAAGAATATTTATAATCATGATCCAATTTATGGGGTCTCTGATGGAAGTAATGCAACCACTGAAGTATTTAGAGAATTCTTATTCGCTAATGCTGTTCGTGGAACTGCATTCTGGGAATTATACTATTCACCATCTATTATGGATGATGCTAAATGGAAAGTAACAACAGATGCAGTGGCATGGGCTGAAGAAAATCACGAAGTATTAAAGAATGCTAAATTGTTTGGGAATCAACCAAAAGAAGGGGTGTATGGATATTCAAGCTGGAATGGAAATGAAGGTATTGTTTCATTTACTAATCCAACTGATCAAGAACAAACATATTCTCTTCAAATTACTGATATTGTTGGTGCTAAAAATACATTAAAAGATGCAGTAGGAGTACAAGTATATCCATATGCAGAAGGAACGCTTGAAAATACACTTTCTTATGGAGATACAATTACTGTTACTTTAGCTCCAAATCAAACTATTATTCAACAATACGGACATGTTGATAATGATAAACCTGTTATTGTTTCAGCAAAAGCAACTGCCAATAATGAAATCACATTAAAATTTAATGAAAGAGTTCAAGGTGGAACATATACTATTGGTGGTAAAGAAGTAACTGCTGAATTAAAAGAAGATTTTAGAACAGTAGTATTAAAAACAAATAAACTTTTAACTAAAGATACTAAAGTTTCTGTATCAGGAGTTAAAGATTTCAATAACAATGAATTAACACAAGATATTAATGTTTCATATTATGAAAATGGAATTGTAGCTAATGTCTTAACTGAAAAAGATTTAAAAGATAGTAGTGGAATTTCTACATCTTATGATGCTAATCAAGATACTGTTTGGTTAAGTGGTATTGATCAGGCTTATACTGTTGATACTAAAAATCAATTAAAAGGAATTGAAGATTTTAGTGTTAATTTTGGTGTAGAAACAAAAGCTGCAAACACTAATTTAGTTAAATTTGGTAATGATGTCTCATTATCAATTGATAATGATGGTTATGTTGTATTTAAAGTAAAAGATCTTACTTTAAGCTCAAAAGAAGATGTTACAACAGTTACTGAAAAAGCTCATGGAACATTTGGAACTGATGCATATGTTCCTACATCTACTACTACTTCAACAGTAGGTAAGGTTAATGATGGTAAAGCACATTCAATTAATGCTGTACGTGAAGCAAATGGAATGTTAAAAATTTATGTTGATGGTAGATTAGCTGCTTCATTATATGATGAAAATCATATTAATGAAAATATTGAAGGTGGGGATATTATTGTTGCTGATAATAATTTCACTGGAAAATTAGCACAAGTAACAGTTCAAAATAGTGCAGTTGCATATGACGAAGTTAAGAATTTTGATGTAGATGCTAATGCTGTAATAACACCTTCTCATGATGGATGGACTGCAACAGCTTGTTCACAAGAAGCACCTGCTACAAGTGGGGATTCTGATGCTATGGCTGCTATTGATGGAAATAAAAATACTCATTGGCATACTAATTGGCATGGTCAAGATACTTGTACTGAACCACATTGGATAGCTGTTGATTTCGATGGTGAACAAATATTTGATAAATTCTTATATACTGGACGTGGTTCAGGAAGTAATGGATCAATCAAGGATTATAAATTAGAAATTAAAAATACAGATGGAACATACACAGTAATTAAAGAAGGTACATTCTCAAGTGAAAATGCAGAAAATGTTGTTGAGTTAGGAAAAACTTATACAGCTTATGGTATTCGTTTAACCGCTATATCTACTCATAATGGTCAAAACTTTGCAGCAGCAGTTGAAATTGATGTTGCACGTGATGATGTGGCAGCAGATGATAAAAAGGTAAATGAAGTAAAAGAAACTATTCTTGAAGATGCCAAAGAAATTGATTTAACAAATTATTCAAAAGTTACTGCTGATCCTTTAGCTGAACTTTTAACAAAAGTAAAAGTAATGAATTCAGCTTCTGAAAATGCATTAGATTTATTAGTTGCTAAATACAATTCTTTAAAAGAAGGATTGGTTAATGTAGTTGAGTTAAATGATGTAATTACATCAAGTGATAAAGTTGATGGTGATAAATATACAGTTGAATCATATCAAGTATTTGAAACTGCTCTTGCAAATGCAAAAATTGCAGCTGTAAATGCGACAACTGTACAAGAAGTTACTGATGCATTGAATGCTTTAAGAAATGCTAAAGATTCATTAGTTGAAGTTGAAACACCAGATACAAATAAAACAGCATTATCAATTGCAATTGATATGGCAAAAGAAGTAACACAAGAACAGTTAGGTAAATTAGTACCAGCAGTAGCTGATGAATTCAAAGCAGCATTAGAAAATGCTCAAACTGT
>NZ_JBKTWO010000021.1:0-45196 GCF_047249845.1 Thomasclavelia sp. | reverse complement strand
CAAGACCACCAGGGCCACCGTTTCCGCCGGGACCACCAAGACCACCAGGGCCACCAAGACCATGGTAAATTAAATAGGTACGTTTTATAGTACCTGTTTTTTATCTTATAAGGATAACAAAACAATATATGGATATTAATTTCTTATCATCTACTGTATACTGGCATTTATATATTTTATTGATTTGTATATCATATAATTGAATTGAAAAATTTGTTAAAGTATAAATTATTTCCTGATTAAATATAAAAGAGTTTTAATATATATTTTCTAAAAAAGCGTGATGGAATATGAAATATAATCATCTTCTATACGCTTTTTTTATTTAAAAATATCTGTTTTACTCATAGTAATAAATGCTTTTTCTATTAATTCAATTTCTTGGATTAATGCAATTCTAACAAAGCCTTCTCCATATGTACCAAATGCACTTCCTGGAACAAATAAGATACCAGTTTTATCAAATAAGTCATTAACAAAATCAATTGAGGTTTTATATTTATTAGGAATCTTAGCCCAAATAAACATAGTTCCTTTTGATTCTTCAATTTCCCAACCTATTTTTTTAGCATTATCTAAAAATGTATCACGGCGTTTTTTATATGCCATACGTGTTTGTTCGACGCAAGATTGATCACCACTAATTGCTTCAATAGCAGCTAATTGAATAGGAATAAACATTCCATAATCCATATTTGATTTTAAAGTTTTTATTTGTTTAATAATATTCTTATTACCTATAGCAAATCCTATCCTAGCCCCTGCTAGTCCATACGTTTTTGATAGTGAATTAAATTCAATTCCGATTTCTTTAGCACCAGGATAAGACATAAAGCTTTTACCTGGGTTATCAAATAATAATTCACTATAAGCATTATCATGAAGAACAATAATATTATATTTTTTAGCAAACTCAATTAATTTTAAATAAAATTTGTCATCAGCTATCCCGCAAGTTGGATTATTAGGATATGATACAATCATGAACTTAGCTAATTTTGCATCATCTTTATTAATAGCTTCAAAATCAATTAAATAATTATTTTCTTTTAATAAAGGCATTTCAACAATTCTAGCTCCTGCAATTAAGGGACCATCTTTAAATACTGGATAACTTGGATTAGGAACTAAAACAGTATCACCTTCATTAATTAAAATCATTGCTAGATGTGATAAACCTTCTTGGGATCCAAGTAATGAACAAACTTCATCATTATTTAAAGAAACATTATATCTTTTTTGATACCAGTTTATTACAGCAGCTACTAATTCTGGAAGATCATTGATTGCGTACACATAATTTTTAGGTTCAAGAGCAGCTTTAGCTAATACTTCACGAATATTTCTAGTTGGTGGAATATTAGGTGTACCCGTACTAAAATCGATAACTTCTAAACCTGCTTGTTTTCGATAAGTAGTTTTTTTTGCTAATGTAGTAAAAATACTTTCAGGAAATAAATCCATTCGTTTTGAAAAATTCATTTGATAATTCACCTCTTGTCTATTTTAATACAAAGGAATATGGAGTTAAAGAGAAATATTAACTATTGTCATATTTTGGATAATTAATAAAGTAATTTTATTATTAAATTGTAGAAAAATAAAATAAGTATTTAGTGATATTAAAATAGCTGGATTTTTATTTTGATATAAAACTTTTTTCTGACTATAATATAACAATTTTATCTTTAGATGTGTTCTAAAAATAGGCAGATTTCATATAAATAAGACGAAGAGAGGAGTTTACAATGGAAACGAAAAATATCTTACATGATATCGCTAAAAGATGCGATGGGGACATATATTTGGGGGTAGTAGGACCAGTAAGAAGTGGAAAGTCTTCATTTATAAAACGTTTTATGGAAATGGCAGTTATTCCCTATATCGAAGATAAAGATGCACGATTAAGAGCGATTGATGAATTACCTCAGTCAGGTAAGGGTAAAATGATAATGACAGTTGAACCAAAATTTATACCTAATCAGGCTGTAGAAATGGTAATGGATGAAAGTTTTAAGGTTAATGTCCGTTTGGTTGATTGTGTTGGTTATGTTATTGAAGGTGCAAAAGGATATAAAGATGACCAGGGAATACGTTATGTTAAGACACCATGGTATTTAGAATCGATTCCTTTTGATCAAGCAGCTAAAGTAGGTACAAAAAAAGTAATTCAAGATCATTCGACAATTGGAATTGTAATTACTAGTGATGGTAGTATCTGTGATATTCCAGGTGATAATTATATTGAGGCAACAGATAGTATTATTGATGAATTACAGGAAATTGATAAACCTTTTATTGTAATTATTAATACAAAAGATGTTAATAGTGCTGAATGTAAAAAAGAATATGAAAGACTAACTGAAAAGTATGATGTACCTGTATTATCAATGGATGTTACAAATATGGAGGAACCTCAAATTGTTTCTTTACTAAAGGATGCATTATATGAATTTAAAATCAGTGAAGTACGTATTGAAGTACCTAAATGGTTAGCAATGATGTCAAGTAATCATTGGCTAAAACAAACTTTAGATACATCATTAAAAGAATCATTGCAGTCAATAAAAAAGTTCAAAGATGTTGAAAGAATTGGTGATGCAATTAGTGAATATGACTTTGTTGATAAGGCATATTTAACAGGAATTGATACAAGTACATCTAGTGCTACTTTAAAAATAGAAGAACGAGATGGTTTGTATAATGAAATACTTGAAGAAATAATTGGGGATAAAGGCTTTGATCAAGCTACATTCTTAACTTTTATTCAAGAGTTAGTTGATATAAAGAAAGAATACGAAGGTTTTTCAAATGCAATTAGAATGGTTAAACAAACAGGATATGGTTATGCTATTCCAAAATTAGATGAAATTGAGTTAAGCGAACCAGTGGTTATTAAACAAGGACCGCGTTATGGGATGAAGTTAGTATCAAAGGCAGGAACTACTTATATGATCAAGGTAGATATTGAAAGCACATTTGAACCTATTATTGGTTCTAAAGAACAGGCAGAAGCATTTATTGAGTATTTAAATTCTAGTGGTAATGATAAGCAGGCAATTTTTGATTGTGATGTTTTTGGTCGTAAATTAGGCGATTTAATTGAAGAAGGAATGTATATTAAGTTGAATGCAATTCCAGAAAATGCAAGTTTAAGACTTCATGATATTTTATCAAAAATAGTAAATAAAGGGAAAAGTAACGTTATTGCAATTGTCCTTTAAAAGTGCTTGAAATCGGTAATTTTTAATGTTATACTTTCGTGGTATTAGAATTATGGAGGTAGTTATGAATAAGAAAGAATTAGTTGAATCAGTGTCTAAAGAAAGAAACTTGACTAAAAAAGATGCCGAAATTTTAGTAGATACAGTTTTTAATACAATTACACGTAGTGTTATTGAAGGAGATAAAGTATTGATCTCTGGATTTGGGACTTTTAAAGTAAATGATCGTAAAGCTCGTAAAGGAATTTCACCTAAAACACAAAAAGAGATGATTATTCCTGCTAGCAAGACAGTTACTTTTAAACCAAGTAATCGTTTAAAAGATGCAATGAATTAATATTGCATCTTTTATATTTTAATTAAATGAATTTTTTATTATATTATTAATAAAAAGTTAATAATATCGTGTATAATAGATACAAAGGAGTTGAGAAATATGCCATTTTTTTATTATCCAATGTCGTCAGCTTATATGATTGGTTATCTTTTAGTTGCCATTGGAGCAATAATTATGATTTATGCTCAGATAAAAGTAAATAGTGCTTATAGTAAATTTGAAAAAATTCCTAACAGTCGAGGAATAACAGGTGCAATGGTAGCTAGAGAAATTTTAGATCGAAATGGTCTACATGATGTTATGATAAATCAAGTAGGCGGAAAATTATCTGATCATTATAATCCTAGAAATCGAACAATTAATCTATCAAAGGGCATTTATGATGGTACTTCAATTGCTGCCTTGGCAGTAGCGAGTCATGAATGTGGACATGCAATTCAACACTTAGTCGGTTATCGACCTTTAGTGTTTAGAAATGCAATTTTACCATTATGTAATGTTGGTCAATATTTAGGATGGATTGCTGTATTTATTGGATTGTTAATGGGAAAAACTAGTGTAGCTTGGATTGGTGTTATTTTAATGTCGGGAATTTTACTTTTCCAAATAGTTACATTGCCAGTTGAATTTGATGCTTCATCAAGGGCATTGCAAATTTTAAAAACAAATTATCTTACCAGTGATGAATATAGTGGTGCTAAATCAATGTTATCTGCAGCTGCGTTTACATATGTTGCTGCAATGTTATCAACTGTTTTATCACTACTTAGAATTGTTTTGATTGTATTAGGCAATGATCGAGATTAGTTTTATTTTGGGACTCAAAACTTTTTAAAAGTTTTGAGTCCCTTTTTTATAAAAATAACAATTTGTAAATAGACCATCAAAAAATATAAATATATCTTACAATAGTAATGATATTATTAATATAAAGGGAAGATATTAAAAAGAAAATAAGAAAGGGAATAATTATGGAGAAATGGAAAAAAAGTTTAATTGTTATTTTAGTATTACTGATGTTTTTTTCAACATCAAATTTAAATGTTTTTGCTCATGATAAGACAAGAACTTCCTTATCAACAGAAAATGAATACAAAATATATCCAGTTCCGCAATCAATTGTATATGATGGACAGGATTTTATGATGAGTGAGGTTGTAAATGTTGTTTACGAAACACAAATTGACCAATATACAAAAAAATTTTTAGAAGAACTACTTAGCAAGTATAATAAAAATTATGTAGTCAGTAATGAGATCAAAGAAGGAAAGACAAATATTTTATTAGGAGTAAGAGATTCTAATCAGATAGCAGATAAATATATAGATAATAATATTAGTATTCAAGATAAACAGCTGTATTCAAAAATAAATCCATATGTCTTAGTCGCAAATGATAATATCATTACGATAGTTGGTAAAGATACAGATAGTACATTTTATGGTGTAGCAACGTTACAAATGATGTTTTCTTCTTTTGATGGAAATAAATTTTTAAATGTCCAAATTGAAGATTATGCAATGATGGAATATCGTGGTTTTATTGAAGGGTTTTATGGGGGCTGGAATTATCAAGAACGTGAAAGTTTAATGCGTTTTGCGCGTGATGTAAAAATGAATAATTATGTATATGCTTCAAAAACCGATTTGTATCATACGGATAAATGGAACGAAAAATATCCACTTGAAGAAATAGAAAAAATAAAACATTTAGTGGAAGTGGGAAAAGAGACCAAATGTTATTATGCCTGGTCTGTTCATATTTCAGGCTTTTTTAGAGGTTTAAATACATCAGATACTCAGGCATATGAAATAAGATATAATCAATTAATTGAAAAATTTTCCCAACTTTATGATATAGGAGTTAGAAAATTTGATATTTTAAATGATGATTTTGGCGCTGGAACAAATGAAGATGTAGTAACGCTGTTAAATCGTTTAACTACAGAGTTTATTAAACCAAAAGATTGTAAACCACTAACATATTGCCCTCAAGGATACAATAAAGCCTGGTCAGGGGATGGAAACGAATTAGAGGCATTAAAAGCTCTAGATCAATCAATTATCATTTACTGGACAGGTGATGATGTTAATTCGCCAATCACTCAAGAAACGGTTAATTATGTAAAAGAAAAAACGGCTCATGATGCTTGCTTTTGGCTTAATTATCCAGTTAACGAACATGCTAAAGCTGGTATTTTCTTAGGTGATATTAGTTACTATGCAAGAAATGATGTGACAGGATTAAAAGGTGCGGTTTCTAACCCTTCACGTTTTGCTCAAAGTAATAAAGTAGCGTTATTTCAGCTAGCATCATTATTTTGGAACAGTACAGATTATCAAGATAAGGCACAAAACATATGGCAGGATAGCTTTAGATATTTGCAGCCAGAAGTTCAGGATGAGTATTATTTAATTGCTAGTAATATTACAAATTGTCCTGATTCATCAAGGGTACTAAATGGCTTTTTAGAATCAGAGTATCTTAAAACGGCTTTAGATAATGTTTTAAAGAAAATAAATGAAGGTAGTTTGTTGAAAGATGATGAGGAAGTTAGTTATTTACTTAATGAATTTGAGGCTATTATTAAAGCTGTTAAAGGATTTGAAGAAAAATGTGAAAATCAAAATTTAATTGAAGAGCTTAAACCATGGCTTAATTCATTAAATGATATTGCTATAAGTGGCAAAGCTGTTTTAAATTGTATTTTAGCTATTCAAGATAATCGAATTGATGAAGCGTGGCAACAATTTTCTAATGCTGGAAAGAATCTTCAAACATGGGATAGTTATCCTACTATTGCAGGTGAAGTAAATAAAGCAAAGGCAGGTAGTAAACGACTTCAGCCATTTGTCTATAAACTTGTTACTTATGTTAAAAATAATTTAACACCACTATTTGATAGTAATAATACAGATTATATACCTTCATTTTATTCTATATTAGGAGGAATAAAACAAGCTGATAATGAGCAATCAAAAAAGATTTTTGATGGTGATCTAAATACATTTGGTCAATGGAATATTGTTCAAAAGGTAAATGACTACTATGGTATTGATATGGGAAAAGTTATTCCAGTTGAAAACATAACAATTATTCAAGGAAAGAACGATAACGATCATGATTATTTTCATAAAGCAGTTTTAGAATACTCAATTAATGGAGTAGATTTTAACCAATTAGGACAGCAATACAATGATACGATTAATATAAAAAAGGATAATTTAGATATAAAAGCCAGGTATATTAGATTACGTTTAGTAGAAACTGGAACAGTTAATAAACCTGATTATTGGACACATATTCGTGAATTTAGCGTGAATCAAAAAGAAATTGTTAAAGAACGTATTTATACAAATGTGGAATCTTTAAAACAAACTCCTTTAACAGTGTTAAAAAAGGAATTTAGTATTAGAAATCTTCAAGATTTGAAACTTAAACCAAATGAGTATGTTGGAATCAAAATGACAGGATTAGCAGAAGGTTCAAATATTAAATTTATAAACACTGGATTTGATGATCTATCTTTACAAATATCTCGTAATGGGATTGAATGGGAAAATGTTAATGATTCTACAGATTCAAAAGTATTTAAATATTTGCGAGTTATCAATTTAACTAATGAAGATATTACTGGACAGATTGATAAATTATCAGCTACGATAGCTAATTTACAAATAAATCCAACGATAAATGAAACTAATCTAAAAAATGATTTAAAAGAAGGTAAATGGGAAAATCTTTTTGATAATAGTTATAGCAGTTATATTTGGACAAATGAGGCACAAAAAGAAAATGATTATATAACAATAGATTTAGGTGTCACAACAGCATTGTATGATGTTAAAATAGTTACTGAAGATGGAAATCCAAGATTTTATAATGCTAGAATAGAGATGTCTACTGATAAACAAAATTGGACTACACTTGCAACAGTAGAAAATGATAATTCTATATTTGAAGTACCTTATCGCTATGTTGAAGGGAATGGTAATGGTGAGGATGCAAGATATATTAGGATCTTAATTACTGGTGATTCTGGTTATTATTTAAAATTATGTGAAGTTGAGATTAATAAAAAAGTATCTCAAAATAATGATACTACTAATATAACTAGTTCATTGGTTGGAAATGTAAATAATTGTATTGATAATGATATATCTACAGTTTTTACTGTTAATAAACCAACAAAGAATAATGACTACGTTGAATATCAGTTGATTGAAAATACCAAATTAAAAAACTTTACAATTTTACAAGATGGACAAAATATTGTTCCAGCAAAAATAAAAGTAAGAACAATTGATGGGTATAAAGATGTAGGAGATTTTGATAAAGCTGCCCAAAAATTTGATGTATCAAATTTAAAGCAAAATATTTTAGCTATTCGAATTGAATGGCAAGCGGATCAGTTACCTTCTATTTATGAGATATTTACAGAAATAAGCGGCAAAGATACAGATGATATAGGAGAATATGTTGAACATATTATTTTAGAAGATGTTGATCAACTCACTAATATTGCATATTTAAAAGATGTGGTAGTTTCAGGAACTAGTGATGGAACAAAAGAGAATGTTACAGATGGAAGTGATGCTAAATGGGACAGTAATTTTATTAAAGGCCCTAATGCTAGTGAAAATGCATGGATATATGTAGATTTAGGTGATAATATAAATATTATTAATGAGATAACAATGAAATATTTTAATAAAGTTTATCCTACTAAATATCGTGTCCAGGTATCTAATGATCATGAAAACTGGATAACAGTAACAACTCTTGAAAAGCCTCACAATGGGCCAACACATCCAATTGATAATATTAAGTTTCAAACACCGATTACTGCTCGTTATGTTAGACTGCTTTTTGAAGAATTAAATAATGTTGCAGCTGGAAATGGTGTTGGATTAAAAGAATTAGAAATATTAGGAAAACATAATGATAATAATTATCAGCTTCACTCAGTAGAACAACCTGATGATTTAAAAGTAGCATTAAATACTCCTGTTGATCAACTAGATTTACCTAAACTAATAAATATTTCAGTTCTTGATGCCATGCAAAATGAACAGCTTATTCAAGTACCTGTTGCTTGGGATCTAACAAGTTATAAAAAAGATGTAGATGGAATATGTAATTTAAAGGGAACATTAGAAATTAATTCAAAGATAAATAACCCTAATAATTATTGTGCAAGCATAAACATAATTGTGGGAGAGGGTAAAATTGAAGTTGATAAAGCGGTTTTAGAATCTGTTTTGGCTGATATTAAAAAGCTTGATCTATCTATATATACAAATAATTCTGTAAAAATATTAAAACAAGTTTATGATAGTGCCTGGGAGGTTTATCAAAAAGAAGAAGTTAAACAAAATGAAATTGATGAACAAATAGGATTATTATATGAAGCAATGAATGATTTATTACTAAAAGTCACAGTAAAAAGTGAAAATCTAGCTTTAAATAAAAATGTAATAGTTTCTGGAACTAGTGATGGTAAAGCAGATAATTTGGTTGACGGTGATATGCAGACAAAATGGGATAGTAATTTTATTAAAGGACCAAATGCTGAAAATAGTGCCTGGGTAATTATTGATCTTGATAAAGAAACTAGTATAATTGAAGAATTAGAAATTTCATATCATAATTTAGTTTATCCAACTAAATATAATATATCAGTGTCTAATGATAAAGAAAATTGGACGGTTATAGATACAATTGAAAAAGATCATAATGGTTCAGCTTATCCTATTGATACAATTTCATTTGATCAATTAGTAGCGTGTAGATATTTAAAACTAGATTTTAAAGAATTAAATAATGCAGCCATTGGTAATGGAGTAGGTATTAAGGAAATTGAAGTGATAGGAAGAAAGATTAATGAAGAAGCAATTATTTGGAATATTCCTGCACTTCCTGAAATTACAATAGAAAAGGGAATATCTATCGAGGATTTGAAAACAATGTTGCCAAAAGTCATTCCAATTGAAGTAGCGATTAAGGGGAGTTTATCATATCAAAGTGATAACTTATTAACAGTTTTAATGCCAGTTAAATGGAATTTAGAGAAATTTAGTGATACTAAAAAGCTTATTTATATAGATGGAAATATTGAAGAAATGGGGGTAATTAAAAATTATAATAATCTTAAAGCTAATTTGAAAATTATTATAAATGATGATCATCCTGATATAATTAACAAGGAACAATTAAAAGAACTGTTAGATAAAGCTAATCAGGTAAAAAATTTAGATCAATATACAGTTGAAAGTAAAGAAAGATTTTTATTGGCTTTAATACAAGCAAAGAGTATTTATGACAATGAATTAAGTAGTCAAGTAATGATTGATGAAGTTAGTGCTCTTTTAAATGAAGCAATCAACTCTTTAGAAAAAAAATTGATTATAAAAGATCGTTTAGAAATACTAATCTCTAAGGGAGAAGATTTGAATATGCTGGAATATACTAATGATAGTTGGAAGATTTTATCAGATGTTTTAAAGAAAGCAAAAATTCTATTTGATCAGATTGATTGCTCACAAGAAGAGGTTGATAATTGTTGTATTGAATTAGAAAATGCAATTAATAAGTTAGTAAAAAAGGAAGTAGATATAATTGTCACTGATAGTTCTAGTAGTGTGAAAACAGGTGATAGTAATATAGTAAAAAATAATTTTACTTTGTTAGTTATTAGTAGTTTGGTTTTAATAATCAAAAAAAGAAAAGTATTAAAATAAGCGTAATATATGGAGTCGAAAGACTCCATATATTATTAATTCGATTTTTCTTTTATAATCAAGAATTTGATAGTATAATAGGCATAGAAAGTTGGTGGCGTTTTGAAATTTTTACGGAAACATAAATTTGATTTTCTAATAGCTATTTTAGTATTAGTTTTTATTATAGTAAGTTTTTATATGCTTTGGGTACATGTTCCTTATTCTAAACATAAAAATGATTTAGCTAAAGTTAAGCAGGAAATTATTGCAGAAAACAAGTATGATAGTGCTGATTATTTTAATCGTTATGATGGTGAAAAAAGTTATTATATTATCCATGCAAAAGAAGGAAATAAAGAACAGTATGTAGCATTTAATGAAAAACATAAGTTTATTAAATCATATAGTGGAGATGTTGTTGATCAACATGTATGTATTGATGCTTTTAAAGAAAAGTATAAAAAAACTCCTGATGTAATTGAAATAGGATATGAAAATGAAATATTTGTTTATAGTTTGCTGTATCGTGGTAATAATTCACTAATTTATGCCTTTTATGGAATTGATAATGGAGAATTTATAAAAGCATATCGAATAGATAATAGTAGGTAATAATTATGTATAAAGATTTAATGAAGAATAAATGTATTAATATTAGTCGTTTGCTATTATTAAGGGCAAAAGAGTTACAAATAAATGATAATGAATGTCATATTTTATTGCTTGTATATACATTAAAAGATATTGGAATCCAAACAGTAACTCCTCAAATGATTCAAAATTATTCAATGCTATCAAATCAGGAACTAGATAGAGTATTAGCATCATTACTAAATAAAAAACTAATCTATAATCGTTTAGGTTCAATTAGTTTGAATAATCTTGAGCAAAAATTATTACAAGAAAATAAAGAAGTTGAAGAAGAAAAATCAGATATTAATTTGATTAGTATTTTTGAAGAGCAGTTTGCAAGAGCATTATCACCGATTGAACTTAATATTATTAAAGATTGGAAAAATTGTGAATATAGTGATGAGATGATTATAAAGGCTTTAAAAGAGGCTGTTAAAAGCCAAGTACTTAATTTTAGATATATTGAAGGGATACTTTCTAATTGGGCTAAAAATGGAATTAAACAGCGTTATATAGAACAAGAAGAACCTAAACGAACAGTACCAATTAGTGAGTATAAATGGTGGGAAAATGAATAAAGAAAAAACAGGTCGAGTATTAGATTATTTTGAAGAATTGTTTCCTGATGCTTATTGTGAATTAAATCATGAAACAGATTTTCAATTATTAGTTGCAGTTATGTTATCAGCACAAACAACAGATAAGAAGGTTAATCAATTAACTAAAACATTATTTAAAAAATATCCGACAGTTGAAGCTGTAAGCCATGCATCATTATCAGAATTAGAGCAGGATATAAAAACGATTGGTTTATACCGAAATAAAGCCAAAAACCTTTTAGCAATGGCAAAGGTATTAATTGAAGAATATGATGGTAAAGTGCCAAGTGCCCAAAAGGAACTAGAAAGTTTACCTGGGGTGGGACGTAAAACCGCGAATGTTGTACGATCTGTAGTTTTTGATATTCCAGCTTTTGCTGTAGATACTCATGTAGAAAGAATTGCTAAAAGATTAGGATTTGCAAAAAAGGACGATAATGTTTTAACAGTTGAAAAAAAATTATGTCGTTCTATTGAACGTTCACGATGGAACAAATCACATCATCAATTCATCTTTTTTGGGCGTTATTTTTGTAAAGCAACTAATCCAAATTGTCAAGAATGTAAATTGTCTGATATGTGTAAAGATCCAATAAAAAAGAAATATTTAGAAAAAGTTAAATGTTAAAATAGATAAAGCACTGTTAATTTAGTGCTTTTTAATATGTTTAGTTTGATAAATTAAAAAGAAGTCAGATTTTAATTCTAACTTCTTTAATAATTATTCTGTTGGGGGATTAGAACCACCAACAGTAAATGTAATTGTATCAGTAATGGTTTTTGTTCCATCTGATTCACTAATTCTAACACGGTATTGAACACCAGAAGTTAAATTAAATTCTTTTGTTCCATTACCAGTAAAAGTAGATGCATCACCTACAGGAGTACCATCCATTGTATAAAATTGGATAGTAATTGTATTTGAACTATTTTGAGCGTTCACCTTAACATTAATTATATTTGACGAGGTAGTACTTCCGCTTGTAACAGTAGTACCACCAGAAGTGATTGTATAATTTATCTTATTGTCTAATTTATTTGAGCCAACTGATTTAGTAATTTTATTAGAAATTTTACCTGGTGCCTTACGGAAACGATAATATCCAGTGACATCAACTTTACCATTAGGACTATAATCAATGGTTCCAGAAGCCTGGTTCAATGTTGCGGTATGTAATATGTCATGACTATTAGGATCGCTGATTTCAACAACATATTCGATTACTCCATACATTTTTGTAGCTTCAGTTGCATTTTCATCTGTTGCAGCGTTTGCAGGATCATACTCACTAAATTCTACTGCGATTTTCCCATTACTAGAAAGTGAAGCACTAAATGATGATAGATGGTTTATATCATATTCTACTGCTGATTCACTTGGACCAGTTCCTTTTTTAGCCCAACCAGTATAAACCTTATCAGATGGGGTATTAGAATTTGGGCTTACATAAGGATAAACACCAGCAAGAATCTTAATTTCTTCAACTGTATCAGGTTTATCAGGATATGATTTTTTATCTGAAGTATTTTTTTCAAGATATCTTAATAATTCACCAACAACTTGCCCTGGGTACGCTTTATATTTTGAAGTATTTTTCCCATTTGCTAAAGCTTTTTCCTCAAATCCCATCCATACAGAACAAGTATAGTCAGGAGTATATCCAGTCATCCATAAATCTTTACTAGCACCACTTTTAGTATTTGAAGTACCTGTCTTAGCACCAATGTTATCAATACCTTTTAAATACTTATAACTTCCAGAATCACTATTTGAATAGCTTAACATAGTTTCACGAATCATGAAAGAAACATCATCACCAATACTCTGTTTTGCTTTTGCCTGGATATCTTTATCAATATTATATGTTTTATCACTATCAGTGACTTCTACATAATTAACAGTATGCGATTCAATATAGACACCCTTATTAGCGACTGTAGCATATGCACCAGCTAGTTCAATTGGGCTCACTCCATTTGCCCAACCACCAATAGCATATGGTAAAGTTAAGTTCTCATCTTCAGTTGACATATCAATACCTAAAGATTCCATATCAGCAATTACATCTTTTGATGAGGCTGCCTCTAAAACTTCCTGGAAAGTCGATACAGCAGGAATATTCCAAGATTGCAGTAATGCTTCTTTGATTTGCATAGAACCGTGGAAACTATTATCCCAGTTTTTAGGGGTATAACTTCCAAATGATTTCGGTTCATCAACAACAGTGTGCACAGTTGACCAGTCTAGATATTTATAGGCTAGACCATAATCAATAATTGGTTTCATTGAAGAACCAGGTTGTCTTTTTAAGGTCGCTTTGTTCTTGTCTCCGGCTTTATAATTACGCCCTCCAATTACAGCGATAATTCGTCCATCCTGAGTAGATTGGATGCTTCCAGACATCTGCATCTCTTCATCAGTGTATTTATATGTTTCACCATTAGCAAATTCAGTAGCTTTCTTTTGGGCTTCTTGATTGCAATAAGTATAAATATTCATTTGTGTTTCTGCTGGGTCTAAACCTGTTTTTTCTTTTACCTCTGCAGTTACTAGATCAACATATGATGCTAGAGCATTATCTGAAGCCATATTTGATTGAGATAACATATTTTCAATTTTAACTTGTTTTGCCAGATCACATTCCTGTTGAGTGATATACCCATGATTGACCATCAAATCTAATATCACATTACGACGCTTATTAGCTAAGTCAAGATTATAGTATGGATCATATGCACTAGGTGAGTTTAAGGTACCAGCTAGTAATGCTGCTTCAGGTAAAGTAAGTTGTGATACTTCTTTATTAAAATAATATTTACTAGCAGCAGCAATTCCGATTGAATTAGTACTGCGTCCAAAATAGATTTTATTTAAATATAGAGTAATAATTTCTTCTTTACTTACTTCTTTAGTTGCTTGAATTGCTAAAAAGATTTCACTAATTTTTCGAGTATAAGTTTGTTCTTCTTTAGGGAAGTATGATTTTTTAATTACCTGCTGGGTAATTGTTGAACCCCCTCCACGAATACTAAAATGAGCTAAATTAGTAATTAATGTTTTAGCAATACGTGGTAAATCAAAGCCATCATGTTCAAAAAAACGTGAATCTTCAGCGGCTATAACGGCATCAATCAATACCTGTGGTAAATCTTCATAAGTAATATTTTCACGTTTACCATTGACATCACTACCATATGTATACATTAATTCGCCATTAGCATCATAGATTTTACTTGCTTCACCAGAAAGTAGACGCTCAGTTGAAAAATCTTCTGTTTCTTTGTAAACAGACCATGCAAAAAAACATCCACCCGAAAGGCAAACGACAATAATTATAACGATAAAACTTGTAAAAACTTTTTTCCAATTCAATCTTTTTTTCTTATTTTCTCTTGTAGTAGGGTTATCTGTCATTTTCGTGACCTCCTATATAGTACTGATCAATAATTTTTAGATAATTTAAACGTGGATTAAATCCTTGTTCAACCAGATGTCCTTTTTCCTTAACACTTTGATAAGGTATTGATTTTTGACCAGCTTGATTATATGCTTCAATTATATATGAAGCATCAATTAAGTATACCTCATTTAGATGAGTAAAAGCAATAATAACAAATGCAATTCCATGATGATTAATAACGCTTTTTAAATGTTCAATCTGATGAACACTAATGTTAGTAAAAGGAAAATTTAATTTTTTTGTTTCTTTAGCTTCAAAATCTAAATATCGCCCTTTATATATTCCATTGTAATCAGTTGTTGAAGGTGTTTTAAAATAAGCCTCAACGATTTTTGCTGCTGATCTTTTGGGATAATCAACTTTAACGATTTGAATAGGTGTTGGTTTTTTATGAATATTTGCAATACCATTAGCTAAATAAAATTTATTTGTTAAATTCAAATCTTCTTCAAGATTCATTCCTCGGTGCCGAGTATTTAATTTTCCATCAATCAACTTAGTTTGACGAATAGTCGTCTTTTTCATGTTGGGATAATTAACCATAATTGCTCCTTTTTATTACTTTACGTAGGTATTATACCATAACTATGATAAAATATCATAATATCTTGTTAGTTTCCTAAACATTGTAAATTTTGTTAAATTTAATAACAAATATATTAATCACTTGCATTTAATGAAGATTTTTGTTTCAATATATTATATAGATAGGAGTTGATTAACTTGGAACCAAAAATTTTGTTAAGTCCAAAAAAAATAGTTGCTAAAGAATTTAAAGTTGATTTTAAAGGTTATAATGCAGAAGAAGTAGATCATTTTTTAGATATGATTGTCAAAGATTATGAGGCTTTTGCAGCTATGTTAAATGCTTCGTATGATAAGATTGATCAATTAGAAGCTCGATTAAGTGAACAAAAGATTAAAATTGCTAAACTAGAACGTGAAAAAGCGCTTCAAGATGATAATATTCATGCAATGGAAGAAAATCTTTCAACTAATGTTGATATTTTAAAGAGGCTATCTTTATTGGAAAAAGTAGTATTTAATCAAAATAAATAATAAGATATATTTCAATTTATATTTTAAAAATTTTATCTAACTATATTTTAATACTTGTTTTCTTTTTAAAAACAGGTAAAATATAAAAGACTCGTAGAAAACGATTGCTACAAAAGTAGAGGAAAGTCCAGGCTTCCACAAGCTGCGATGCTTGTAGTGTTTGTATGTGACGAATCAATAAGTCACAGTAGCGTGAGCTAACGACGGGCCTAAGACCTAAGCGTAAGTATGGTTGATAAGCCGTAAAGTGCCACAGAGACTATTCTAATCGAAAGATTAGCTGAAAAGAGGTAAACTCTGCAAGGAAGAAACCCAAATTTGGTAGGGGAATCATCTTGAGGGAATTGAACTAAGAGATGGATGCATATGCATAGATAAATAATCGTTTGAAAAACAGAACTTGGCTTACGAAGCGAGTCTAATTAGCTGATATTATTCAGCTTTTTTATTTGTTTAAAATTGCTGCTTTGTTTAAGATTAAAAAAGAGGTAGAGCTATGGATAAACATGATCATACAAGATATATATTTGCTAAAGCAATAAAAGAATTAATTAGAACAAGACCATTAGATAAAATTACTGTAACGGATATTGTTACTAGTGCAGGAAAAACAAGGCAAACATTTTATCGTTATTTTAAAGATAAGTATGATTTAGTAAATTGGTATTTTGAAAAGTTAGTTTTGAAATCATTTCGTCAAATGGGTAATGGTTGTTCATTGTATGAAGCATTACATTTAAAGTTTAAATTTATTGAAAATGAACATTCATTTTTTAAAGAAGCTTTTAAGGCTAATGATTATAATAATTTAATTAATTATGATTATTATTGTATTTATGAATTTTATAAGGAAATTATTGAAAATAATTTGAATCATCAAATAGATAAAGAACTTGATTTTTTATTAAAAATGTACTGTAAAGGTTCAATTGATATGACAGTTGATTGGGTATTAAATAATATGCCAATAGAAACTGATAGTATAGTGGTTTTATTAATTGAAGCACTGCCAAAAAGATTAGAGCCATTTATTTTAAATATTCAAAAAAAAGAATTATAAATTTATCTATTAAGAATAAAATCATTAAAAATATTCATAATAATAATGAGGTGATTATTATGTTTAAATATGAAAGTCATTATTTACATCCAGTAAAAGTGGAGCGACCTAATCCTAATTATGCAACACTTTTACAAGAGCAGTTAGGTGGACCACAAGGTGAGTTAAAAGCTGCAATGCAATATTTTGCACAAAGTTTTAGAATTAAAGATAAAGAAATTAGAGATTTATTCTTAGATATTGCAACTGAGGAATTGTCTCATTTAGAAATGATTGCGCAACTGATTAATCTTTTAAATGGTGATCAGCCTCAAGCAACTGAAGCGACTATTGGTAATGTTGAAGCCCATGTTTTAACTGGATTAACGCCAATGTTAGCAAATGCATCAGGATATTTATGGACAGCTGCTTATGTCAATGAAACAGGAGATTTAGCTGCGGATATCTTATCAAACATTGCATCCGAACAAAGAGCTAAAGTGGTTTATCAAAATTTATATCGTCAAATAGATGATGAAGGTGTTAGAGAAACGATTGACTTTTTATTAAATCGTGAAGAAGCTCATAATACAATGTTCCGTCAAGCATTTAATAAGATTCAAGATTCTGCTGGTTCTCAAAAGGATTGGGGAGTAACAAAAGATTCCCGTATTTATTTTGATTTATCTGATTTATCGGGACAAAATTTTGATCCTAATGATGTTCCTCCAAGTTTTAATTTAGACAAGTTTTAATATCATAAATAATTAAATAATGTAAAACTGTGATATATTAACATATTTAAAAGTTATTTATCCAGTTTTTTTAATTTTACTTGACAATGATTATTATTATTGAAATAATTAAACTATAAGTTTAATTATTTGTGAGGGAAAATTATGGGACGAAGAAAAAGTGAACCGTTATGTGTGCATCGAGAAAAAATTTTAGTTTGTGCAGAGAAACTTTTTATAAAAAAAGGTATTAGAGCTACTTCAATGGATGATATAGCAAAGGAGTCAAAATATAGTAAGGCAACATTGTATGTATATTTTAAAAATAAAGAAGAAATTATTAATATTTTAGTGTTAAGAAGTATGAAAAAATTGTTTGGGTATATTAGTGATGCTTTAGGAAAACATATATTAATAAGAGAAAAATATGATTGTATTTGTTATGGATTAGTAAAATACCAAGAAGAGTTTCCTTTTTATTTTGATATGGCAGTTGATAAAATTGATATAGATTTTGATAATAAAGATTATTTACAAGAAGAATCAGAAATATATCAAATAGGTGAAAAAATAAATATGGCTATTAAATCATTTTTAGATGAAGGTATCAATAATGGTGAGATACGTTTTGATATAAAAACTATTCCAACAATAATTTCTTTTTGGGCAATGTTATCGGGTCTTATTCAAATGGCATCAAAAAAGAAAGAGTATATTATTAAAGAACTAAAAATGTCTAAAAAAGAATTTTTAGATTATGGCTTTAATTTATTGTATAGTTCAATTTCTCAGGAGAGAACTCATGAGTAAAAATAAAATATTAGCAATTTTAGCTAGTCCTCATTTTAATGGAATAACTGCAAAGATGTTGGATTATACAATTGAGGCTTTAAAAAGGAGTGGACATCAAGTAACTAAAATAAACCTTTATAATAAAAATCTTCTTTACTGTAAAGGATGTCGCACTTGTCTTGACACAGGAATATGTATTATAAATGATGATATAATAGAAATATCTTATTTATTAAAGGAAGCTGATATTATTATTGTTGCTACTCCGGTATATTGGGCAAATGTTCCTGCAATTTTAAAGAATATGTTTGACCGTTTACTAGGGGTGGCTATGGAAGAGACTAATACTTTTCCAAAACCTCGATTAACTGGAAAAAGGTATTTGCTTTTAACATCATGTAAAACCCCTTTTCCATTTTCCTGGATTTATGGACAAAGTAGAGGATTAGTAAGAAATATTAATGAGTTTTTTAAAACAGCAGGGATAAAGAGTTGTGGTAAAGTAATATGTACTAATTCAATAAAGAAAAAAGAGTTGCCAAAATCATTGTTAAGAAAAATTGATAAGTTAATAAATAAAATATAAAAAATGTTACAAACCATTTTATTTGTAACTTGAATGTTTAAAGAAGAGCATGTTAAAATTTTATCAAGAAATAAAGGAGGTTCTAAATATGGCAAATAGATTTATTTTAAATGAAACTAGTTATCATGGAAGTGGGGCAATTAATGAAATTGTAACAGAAGTTAAGGCGCGTGATTTTAAAAAAGCGATGATATGCTCTGATCCGGATTTAATTAAATTTGGAGTTACTAAAAAAGTTACTGATTTATTAGATGAAGCTGGTTTAGATTATGTAATTTATTCTGATATTAAAGCGAATCCAACAATTGAAAATGTTCAAAATGGGGTTAAAGCATTACAAGAAGCTGGAGCTGATTATATAATTGCTATAGGTGGTGGTTCTTCAATGGATACCGCTAAAGCAATTGGAATTATTGATAGAAATCCGGAGTTTGGAGATGTAAGAAGTTTAGAAGGTGTTGCAGATACTAAAAACCCATGTACACCAATTTTAGCCGTACCTACAACAGCAGGAACAGCAGCGGAAGTTACTATTAACTATGTAATTACTGATGCACAAAAAGATCGTAAAATGGTATGCGTTGATCCTCATGATTTACCAATTGTAGCTTTTGTAGATCCAGATATGATGTCTAGTATGCCTGAAGGGTTAACTGCTGCTACTGGAATGGATGCTTTAACTCATGCAATTGAAGGATATATTACTGCTGGAGCATGGGAGATGAGTGATATGTTTCATCTCAAGGCCATTGAGATTATTGCACGCTCATTAAGAGGTGCAGTGAATAATACTCCTGAGGGGCGTGCAGATATGGCGTTAGGGCAATATATTGCTGGAATGGGATTTTCTAACGTTGGTCTAGGAATTGTTCATTCTATGGCACATCCATTAGGTGCTTTATATGATACACCTCATGGAATTGCAAATGCGATTATTTTACCAACTGTAATGGAATATAATGCACCTGCTACAGGATCAAAATATAAAGATATTGCTGAAGCAATGGGAATTGATACAGCTGGTATGGATCAAGAAACTTATCGCAAAGCAGCTATTGATGCAGTTAAAAAATTATCACAGGATGTGGGAATACCGGAAAATTTAAAAGAAATTGTAAAAATTGAGGATTTAGATTTTTTATCTCAATCAGCCTATGCTGATGCTTGTCGACCAGGTAATCCAAGAGAGACTAGTGTTGCCGAAATTAAAGAGTTGTATAAATCATTATTATAATAATATAAAAAGTTGAGCAAGTTAATTAAATTGATTTGTTCAACTTTTTTTATTTATGAGTATTTGTTAATGTAAAGTTAATAAAAAAATAATAACATTGAATTGAAATATTAAAAAAGAAGACGTATATTTTTTAAGAATCTTTCATAAAATAAATGTGATTAGGTTATTGTCAATAATAATAATTATGATATAATTTAAATGTTTATAAGAGGTTTTTCAATTAAATAGAAAAAGGAGGATAGCTCATGGGAAATATTAGCGAACATGTAAAAAGAGAACGTGAGGCTAGAGGCGTTACATTAGAGGAATTAGCCAAAGGAACATTTATTTCTGTAGCTGTCTTGAAGGATATAGAATCAGGAGCATTTGATAAGTATAAAGGCGATGAGTTATATTTAAAAATGTACTTGAGAAAGATTGCTAAATATTTAGGACTGGAAGAAAGAGAACTTGATGCTGAATTTGAGGCATTAACACAAGAAATACAATTAGAAGAAATAGGTCAGGGTAAAAAAAGTAAACGAATTATCGAGGAAAATAAAAAAAATGCGACTATTTCTGGAAAAGTAAGTGACACTTTCAAAGATTTAAAAAATGTTAAACCAAAGAAAACAATTTCTAATAAAAGGGTCTATGAAGATCGATATTTAATGAGATATTTTAAATATGTTTTAGTTGGTTTAGTTTGTGTAGCAATTATTTTTGTAGTCTGGTATTCGATTGTTGCAAGTAAATCTCCTAGTGATGGAACAGATTTTAATGATAATAAAACACCTACTGTTGAAGGAAACAATGATAAAGGTGTTCAAAATACAGATGACAACAATGATAAAAAAGATGAAAAAGATGATGAAAACGATAAGAAGGATGATGAAAAAACAGATAATGCTGTGGAAGTAACAAAAAATGGTAGTTTAGATTACAATTTTAAATTAAAACCAGGTCAAGAAACTTTTAAATTTAAAGTAGAATTTGTAGCGCGTTCATGGTGTCGGTTAAATGTAAATGGGGCTGAGTATGAGGGCTTTAAAAGTGGTATTTATAATGATGCAAATAAAAGTAATTCGTTAGATGCAACACCTGAGACAATTGAATTAGAATTTAATGCAGGAGAATTCCAAAATCTAGAGTTAACATTTGGATATTTTATGGGGCATCGTTTCTATATTAATGACACTTTATTAGAAGTAGATCCAAGTGAATATAGCGGGGGAACTAAGACCCTTAAGATAACGCAGGTGAAATAATGAATTTACCTAATAAATTAACGATTACTAGAGTATTATTAGTACCTTTATTGATTTTGATATATATGTTTCCCTATGATATGGCAGGAATTAGTATTCCTGTCTATCATACCTTAGATACTGATATATCATTAATAAATATAGTCATTTTAGTCATTTTTATAATTGCTTCTATTACTGATTATTTTGATGGACGAATAGCAAGAAAAAAAAAGTTGATTACAACTTTTGGTAAATTTGCTGACCCAATTGCTGATAAATTGCTTATTAATACGATTTTTTTATTGTTAGCAAGTGATGGGACAATTAATATTATAATTCCGATAATTATGATATCTCGTGATACAATAGTCGATGCAATTAAAATGTCAGCTGCAAGTAAACAGGTAGTTGTTGCTGCTAGTAAATTAGGAAAACTAAAAACAGTTAGTCAAATGATAGCTTTAGCTTTTTTACTGGTCAATAATTTTCCTTTTTCAGGTTTAGGCGTTGATATTGCAACGATTTTGGCTTGGGTTGCAACGATAATATCTGTGGTTAGTGGGATTGATTACTTTATAAAAAATCGAGAAATGCTTACGGAGACAATGTAATGGATGAATTAGCAAAAGCATTAATACAATATAATATAAGTATATCTAGTGTAGAGAGTTTTACAGTAGGTAACTTTGCCGCAATGCTAGGAAGTATTCCTGGCATTTCTAAGGTTTATAGGGGAAGTTTAATAACCTATCAAAGTGAGACAAAAGAAAGATTATTAGGAATATCATCTGAAGTAATAAAAAAATATGGTGTTGTTAGTAAAGAAATTGCTTCTTTAATGTGTATTAATGGGAAGCAGATTTTAGATAGTGATATATGTGTATCATTTACTGGTAATGCTGGACCAGAAGCAATGGAAGGAAAATCAGTAGGTCTTGTATATATTGGAATCTTATATGAAGGTGTAAATATTTATGAATTGAAATTAAAAGGTTCACGTGCTGAGATCCAACAGCAAGCAATAGATTTTGTAATTAAAAAATTGGTTGAAAAAATTAAAGTAAATTGATTTTTTTAAGAGTATATAAAAATAGGAGGAAGTAATTATGGCTGAAGCAAAAACAAAAGAAAATAAAGAAGAAGCTAAAAAAGCTCAAGCTTTAGATGATGCTATTAAACAAATAGAAAAAAAATATGGAAAGGGTTCAGTGATGAAATTAGGAGATCGTAGTGCTGTTAGTGTTGATGTGATCCCAACAGGTTCTTTAACGCTTGATTTAGCACTTGGAATTGGCGGATATCCTAAAGGACGAATTATTGAAATCTATGGACCTGAATCAAGTGGAAAAACAACTTTAACACTTCATGCCATAGCTGAATGTCAAAAACAGGGTGGTAGGGCAGCTTTTATTGATGCTGAACATGCAATTGATCCTGTCTATGCTCAAAGTTT
Source organism: Thomasclavelia sp. (assembly GCF_047249845.1). Taxonomy (GTDB): domain Bacteria; phylum Bacillota_I; class Bacilli_A; order Erysipelotrichales; family Coprobacillaceae; genus Thomasclavelia. The sequence goes on along the minus strand of NZ_JBKTWO010000021.1, from coordinate 22,091 downwards.
AGGAGTAAATATAGATGAATTGATTTTATCCCAACCAGATTCTGGAGAACAAGGTTTAGAAATTGCTGAAACTTTAGTTCGTTCTGGGGCAATTGATTTAGTAGTTGTTGACTCTGTAGCAGCTTTAGTCCCTCAAGTAGAATTAGATGGTGAAATGGGTGATGCTCAAATGGGTCTTCAAGCTCGTTTAATGTCTAAAGCATTAAGAAAGATAGCAGCAGAGTTAAATAAATCTGAGTGCACGATTATTTTTATTAATCAGCTAAGAGAAAAGATAGGTGTTATGTTTGGTAATCCAGAAACAACTACTGGTGGTAGAGCGTTGAAGTTTTATTCTTCAGTAAGAATCGAAATACGTCGTAGTGAGGCAATTAAACAAGGCAGTGATATCGTAGGGAATAAAACGAATATTAAGGTTGTAAAAAATAAAGTGGCACCACCATTTAAAACAACACAAGTTGATATTATCTATGGTAAAGGAATTTCCCGAGATGGTGAAGTTCTTGATTTAGCAGTAGAAAAAGATATTGTTGAAAAAAGTGGAGCCTGGTATGCATATAAGGGTGAAAAGATAGGTCAAGGACGTGAAAATGCTAAAACATTTTTAAATACCCATCCTGAAATAATGGATGAAATTACCGAGGCTATTATTAAATCTTTAGAAAATGTAGAAAAGTAAGTTAAATGAATAATAATAAAAAGATTTAAAGTTATTAAATAATTTTAAATCTTTTTAAATATTAAAAATTAAGAATCTAACAAAGGCAGTTGGTACTGTTCTAAGATTAAATTAGTTTCTAAAACAGAGTATTTATTTTTTAATGCTAAAAGAATCGTTGCGTCGAATTTTACTTTTGGATAAAGATAACCATTGTTTGATAATGATAATAGGTTATTAGTTTCTCTAATGTCTAACTGCATTGCTAAAGCTAGTTGGATAACTTTGTTACGGCTAGGAATCTTTGTACCATTAAAAATCTGATATGCATAGGTTCGATGTAAATTAGCAGTATTGATTAAAGAGCTCTTGCTTATATTTTTATGAGTCATAAGTGCCTCTAAATAGTCAACAAAATTAATTTCTGGAACTTGTTTTAAAAGTATTTCAAAAGTTAAGTGTTCATTTTTATTAATAATATCTAATAATTGCGTTGTTGAAATCATTTTTATCACCTATACTTATGATATAACGTAAAAATATATGTTGCAAGGAGAAATTGTATGAATATTTGTGAAGTTTATAATGAACTAGAGGTGATTAAAGAAAATAAGTATAAAAAAATTTCACTTGTGCGTAGCCAAATTGATCATCTTTTATATCTTAAAAGGGAAATTGGTAATCATAATAAAGAGATATACTATCAATTATCTAAAAAAGATAGCAAATATTGGCCTAAGATATATCAAATACAGGAATTTGATAATAAAATTATTGTTATTGAAGAATATATCAATGCACCAACATTAGAAGATATTTTATTAAATGAATCAATACCTAAAGAGAGAGTTATAAATATTTTTTCTCAAGTCTGCTGTGCTGTTCAGGAATTACATCAAATGAATCCACCAGTTATTCATCGAGATATTAAACCCAGTAATATTTTTTATAAAAATGGAAAAGTATACTTATTTGATTTTGATATTTCACGAAATTATCAATTGCAGAAAAATAAAGATACACAAGTTTTAGGAAGTGTAGGGTATGCAGCACCTGAACAATTTGGATTTGGACAAAGTAATAGCCAAAGTGATATTTACGCTCTTGGAGTGTTATTAAATGTATTATTAATTAATAAACTACCTAATGAATCAATATATTTAGGTGATGAGGGGAAAGTAATTAGAAAAGCAACTAACCTTGATCCAAAACAAAGATATTTATCGATTAAAGAGTTATTGAACGATCTTAACATTAAAGAAAAATCTTCTTTTAAGGAGCTAACATATAAATTACCAGGATTAGGTGGCGATTTTAAGATAAAAAATTTTTTAGCACTTATAGGATATGTGATGATATTAATATTTTGTTATAATGCATCTATTACATCTAATGGGGTTTTAGCCACTGGATTAACTGCTTTTTTATATCGAACATTTATGTATATGGTGATAATGACTATAATTTTAATTGCTTCAAATTATCTTAATGTACAAAATTATTGTTTTTTTTCAAAATCTAATTATTTAATACTTAAGATATTTGGAATTGTTTTATATCTTATTATGATTTTATTTTTAGAATTGATGTTTATAAGTCTTATAGCTGTTTTATTTAAAATTGGTTAATGTATGCTAAAAGCAGACCAATTAACTAATAAAAAAATATATAATTTTCTTGTAAAAAGGGAGGATTATATATGAAAATTTTACATAAGTTTAAAGAATTATCACTAGTGAAAAAAATACTTTGTCTTGTACTGATATTTGGGATAATTGGTATAGTGGCTAGTGGTAGTTCTAATGGTGAAACAAAGAAAAAAGAACAAAAAAAGGATGAACCTGCTAATGAAGTAACAGAAGAAAAAAAGGAATACAAAATTGGTGAAGTTGCTAAAGTAGGTGAAGTAGATTATTTAATCAATAATGTTGAGGTAACAAAGCAAATTGGTAATGAATATGTAAATACAACAGCAAAAGATACCTTTTTAATTATTGATATTTCGATTACTAATAATGAAAAAGAGTCTTTAAGTGTAGCAGATACTTTTTTTAAATTATTAAATGGTGAAAATGAATATTCAGCAGATAGTACAGGTGCTATTTATTTAAATGATAGTTCAATTATTTTTAAAAAATTAAATCCTGGGGTTACTTTACAAGGAAAAATAGTATTTGATGTACCAGAATCAGTTGCAATAGCAAATGAAACTAAGTTGCAAGTTCAAACAGGTGTTTGGGGGAGCGAAAAAGATGTGATTTCATTAACAAGATAAAAAGAATCTGTAATTAAATTAGATTATAAACTAGAATAAAAAAGACAATATTATAAATGAACCGCCCTGTCAAACTTGATAGGGCGGTTTATTTATAAATGGTGATATATTTGGACTTTTTAGATGATAAACAGTATTTAAATTTTCTAAAAACAGATTTTAAGAATATAATGATAAATTGCTTATTTTAATTCATCTTTAAGTTTTAATAATGCTGCAAACGGTGAATCTTCAATCGAAGCTTGTTGCTTTTTTTGTTGATTCATATATTTTTTAACATCACTTTTTCGAGCTAACTGGCTTTTATTTTCTCGCTCTTTTTTAAATGCATTCATGTGCTGACGGTAACCACATGTCTTACAAACAAACATCTGCTTATCGCCTTTTCCTACAAGTTCTAACTTTTTATGACAATTAGGACATCTAGCATTAGTGACTAGTGAGATTGTTTCACGATGTTTACAGTCTGGATTTGAGCATACTAACATTTTTCCTTTTTTTCCATTCACTTCAAGCATGAGTTCGCCACAATCAGGGCATTTTTTGGTAGTTAAGTTCTCATGTTTAAATTTAGCTTGGCTAGAGCTGATTTCAGTAATTATATCTTGAGTATAATCTTTTATTTCATTAATAAAATTACTAGATTTTTGCTGGTTTTTAGCAATTTTTGCTAATTCCATCTCCCATTTAGCGGTTAACTCAGGTTCTTTTAAATCTTGAGGAACTAATTGTAAAAGTTGTTTGCCTTTGCTGGTAACTCTAATATCATTTCCATGTTTTTCGATTAAAAAAGTATTAAATAATTTTTCGATAATATCTGCTCTGGTAGCAACAGTTCCTAAACCACCAGTATTTTTTAATGTAGCATTGATTTGTTTAGATGAGCTATTTGTAAATTGAACAGGGTTTTCCATTGCTGATAATAATGTTGCTTCATTGAAATAAGCAGGTGGAGTAGTTTGTCCAGTTGTTTTAATAATTTCAGTTACTGATAATGTTTCATGTTGTTTTAATAGTGGTAGCGATTGATCATCACTGTCTTCATCTTCAATCTTACCATATACTTCTTTCCATCCGATTTGTTTTTCAATCTTACCTTTGGCAGTAAAATTTTCTTTATTGATAGCTGCTTTGATAACTGTTTGTTCATAAATATATGGAGGTAAAAGAACAGCTAAAAAGCGTTTTAAGACTAACTCATAAATTTTTAGTTCTTTATCACTAAATGATCCTAACATTGCTGGCTGTTCAGTTGGAATAATTGCGTGATGATCACTTACTTTGCTGTTGTTGACAAAATGTGACTGCTTTTTAATAGGGGATGCTAAAATTTTATTAATGATATGATCATAATAACCACCTTTACTGGCTTCAAGGCGCTCTTTTAAGGTAGGCACGATATCATCTGTTAGATAACGAGAATCAGTTCGTGGATATGTTAAAACTTTATGATATTCATATAAATCTTGCATGATTGATAGTGTTTCCTTAGCTGAAAAACCATAGAGTTTATTAGCGTCTCTTTGAAGTTCTGTTAAATCATATAATTGAGGAGCATATTTGTTTTTGGTTGTTTTATTGATCTCTGTAATTTTTAAAGAATATTTTGAAATATTTGCAATTATATCATCAATTTTTTCTTCATTAAAAAGATGAGATTCATTTTTATTTGATTGCCATGACCAAGTAATGTTATTAGTTATGACTTTAATACCATAAAAAGTGCGTGGAACAAAGTTTTTGATTTCTTCTTCTCTTTTAGCAATCATTGCTAATGTTGGGGTTTGTACACGACCACATGCTAATTGTGCGTTATATTTGCATGTTAAAGCTCTAGTGGCGTTAATGCCTACTAGCCAATCAGCAATACTTCTGCTATAAGCACTATAGTATAATGCATCGTAATCGCGGGCATTTTTTAAGTTCTTAAAACCTTCTTTTATTGCTTTATCGGTTACTGAAGAAATCCATAATCTTTGCATTGGTTTTTTGATATGTGCTTTATTAATGATCCAGCGAGCTACTAATTCTCCTTCACGTCCTGCATCAGTTGCAATAACGATATTGTTTACGTCATTACGATTCATTAAATTCTTAACTGCATTATACTGTTTGGTTGTATTTTTAATTACAACAAGCTGCATTTTATTAGGAATAATAGGAAGATCATTGATATCCCACTTTTGATACTGTTTATCATATTTTTCTGGGTCAGCTAAAGTGACTAAATGTCCTAATGCCCAAGTTACAATATATTTGTTTCCTTCTAAACCACCATTAATATTTTTAGTACAGTTGAAAACACGTGCTATGTCACGTCCTACTGATGGTTTTTCTGCTAAAATTAATGTTTTTGCCATTTTATTACCTCATTTCTAATTTATTTTATCATATTATTTATTATTGTGATATTAAAATAATAAAATGATACCGCTATCTTTTTTTGATTGATAAAATCACAGATATTTTTAATTTTAATAAATTATAATCATATATTCAACAATAAAATAGATTAACAAAACCATGAACTATAAATAGTTTTCATTGTAAATAAAGAAAAAATATTATACAATACTATTGTGCCTGTCGCACAAAGTGAATTAATATATTCATAAAAATAAAATACATAGAAGAAAATGGAGGGCAAATAATGTCAGAAATTAATGCCGTTTCTATTTTAACCTATGTTCTAGCTGTAGCTTTAGGTTTTTTTATAAACTATTTGATAAATAAATTAAAAATATCTAAAGCCAACGTAAGTGCTGCAAAGATTATAGATGAGGCAACTGTTAAAGCAGATAATCTTGTTAAAGAAGCAATCTTAGATGCTAAAACAGAAGCTTATGAGTTAAAACTTCAAGCTGAAAAAGAAGCTAAACTACAAAGACAAGAAATTAATGAACTTGAAAATAAACTTTTACAAAGGGAGCAAACAATTGATCGAAGAGATATTGCAGTTCAGGGAAAAGAAGATGTTTTAGCACAAAAAGTAGTACAATTAGACGAAAGAGAAGCCGGACTAGGGAAACTAGAAGCTGAATTAAAAGAAAAAATCAATGCCAAAGTTGGCGAATTAGAAAAAATTGCTGCTATGTCAGCAAATGAAGCTAAACAAGAATTATTTAAGCAGGTTGAACAACAAATTGCTACAGAAATGACAGCATATATTAAAGATCAAGAAGAAGAAGCTAGATCTAAAGCAAGCTTGATTTCACGTGATATCATTGCTAATGCAATTAATCGTTATGCTCAAGAAGAAACAGTTGAAAGAACTGTTTCAGTAGTTGCTTTACCTAGTGAAGAAATGAAGGGAAGAATAATCGGTCGTGAAGGACGTAATATCAAAGCAATTGAACAAACTACAGGGGTAGATTTAATTATTGATGATACACCTGAAGCAATTACGATCTCATGTTTTGATCCAGTGCGTCGGGAAATTGCAAGATTGTCATTAGAAACTCTAATTCGTGATGGTCGAATTCAACCTGGTAGAATTGAGGAAGTAGTTGAAAAAACTAAAAATGAGTTAGATGAAGTAATCAGAAAAACTGGAGAAGATGCGATATTTGAATTAGGTATATCAAGAATTGATAAAGATATTATTATGATGTTAGGAAAACTTAAATATCGTACTAGTTATGGACAAAATGCTCTACAACATTCTTTAGAAGTTGCACATTTGGCAGGTATCATGGCAGCTGAATTAGGATTAAATCAGCAATTGGCACGTCGTGCCGGATTGTTACATGACTTAGGAAAAGCAATTGATCATGAAATGCAAGGAAGTCATGTTGAACTAGGAGCTAAATATGCTAAAAAGCATGGGGAGCATCCAGTTGTTGTAAATGCAATTGAATCCCATCATGGTGATGTGCCTGCAACTAGTGTAATTTCTATTTTAGTTGCTGCAGCAGATACTTTAAGTGCAGCACGACCTGGAAGTCGTAGCGAGACAATAGAAAACTATATCCAGCGTTTAGAAAAACTTGAAGAAATGGCAAAAAGTTTTGATGGTGTAGATCGTGTTTTTGCAATTCAGGCGGGACGTGAAGTACGGATTGTCGTTAAACCTGATAAAGTAGATGATTTAATGTCACATAAGATAGCTCGTGATATTAAGAATAAGATCGAAGAGGAACTTACATATCCTGGTCATATTAAAGTAACTGTAATTCGTGAAATTCGTGCCAGTGAAGTAGCAAAATAAAAAGGGGATAGGCTTAGCCTATCCTTTTATATGAAAGGGAAATAAGATGAAAATATTGTTTATTGGAGATGTTTTTGGAGAAATTGGTCGTGAAATGATAGAAGATTATTTACATCGTTTAGTTAAAGATAATCAAATTGATTTTGTCATAGCTAATGTCGAAAATACGAGTCATGGTAAAGGATTATTAAAAAAACATTACGATGAATTATCATTTCAGGGAATTCAGGCAATGACGATGGGTAACCACACTTTTGATAAAAAAGAGTTATATGATTATATCGATGAAGCTGATAAGCTGATTGTTCCTATTAATCAACCTAAAGTTTTACCAGGTGTAAAATCACGTGTATTTAATGTTCTTGATAAAAAAGTGCGAGTTACTAACGTTTTAGGTGCAGCCTTTATGGATAGTAGAAATAGTAATCCGTTTGAAATGATAGATGATTATTTAGATTTAGAGCAAGATATTCACATAGTCGATTTTCATGGTGAAACAACAAGTGAGAAAATAGCATTTGCACATTATGTCAAAGGAAGGATTAGTGGTGCAGTTTTAGGTACTCACACCCATGTTCAAACTGCTGATGAGAAAATAATTGATGATAAAGTTGCATTTATCAGTGATGTTGGAATGACGGGTCCGTATATGAGTGCTATTGGTTGTGATTTAGATGCGATTGTAAATAGATTAAAAGGTTTTAATGTTCCATTTATTGTGGCAGAAAGTAGTGGACAATTATCTGGAGTAATTTTAACTTTTGAAGATAATAAGCCAATAAAGATAGAAAGAGTATTAATTAATCAAGATCATCCATATTTTAAGGTATAATTTTTTAATGTTTTCATATAGTTGATTAGGAGGCAATAATATGGAAACAATCAAAGTATCATCATCGTCTAGTCCTAATAATGTAGCTGGGGCTATTGCAAGTATGATTAGAAATGAATCTAAATTACAGATTCAGGTTATTGGAGCGGCAGCTTTGAATCAAGCGATAAAGGCCATAGCCATTGCAAGAGGGTATATAATTCCTACAGGTAATGAAATCATTTGTATTCCTTCTTTTCATGATTTAATGGTGGATGATAAAGAAATAACAGCATTGAGATTACTACTGGAATTACGATGATTTTCTTTAATAATTATGATGATAGTAAAGAAAATTTATTGGATAATTAGAATTAAAACTAAAATTGAAAGTAAAATATAATTTAGTTCAAGAACGGGAAAACACTTCAAAAAGAAGGCACTGATTTATGCTTTTCAATTTAGTTAGATAAATTCTATGAATAATAAGGACACACAGTCCTTATTTTTTTGTGGAAAAGTTTTGGTTTTATGTATATAATAGGTAAGAAAAGTGGTGAACAAATGAAAGATTATAGTAATTATTTTAAAGGGCCTTCATTAAATGAGGCAAAAAGAAGAAGTCGTGATGAAGTAGGTCGCTATGATGATGCGTATCATGTACCAGAAGAGATGATCAATGCTGGTCTTGGTAAGAAATATTATATCCAGACATATGGATGTCAAGCAAATGAACGTGATAGCGAAACTTTATCAGGAATTTTAGAAAGTATGTCATATCAGCCAGCAGAAGATATTAAACAAGCTGATGTGATTATTTTAAATACTTGTGCAATTCGTGAAAATGCTGAAGAAAAAGTATTTGGAAAAGTTGGGTATGTTAAAAATCTAAAGAAAACTAATCCTGATTTGATATTTGCGATGTGTGGCTGCATGGCTCAAGAAGAAGTTGTGGTGAATCGTATCTTAGAAAAACATCCTCATGTTGATTTGATTTTTGGAACACACAATATTCATCGTCTACCTGAATTGTTAAAAGATGCACTTTATAACAAAGAAATGGTTGTTGAAGTATGGTCTAAGGAAGGCGATGTAATTGAAAATGCTCCAGTTAGACGTGATAACAAATATAAAGCTTGGGTGAATATCATGTATGGATGTAATAAGTTTTGTACATACTGCATTGTTCCTTATACTAGAGGAAAAGAGCGCTCACGTTTAGCAAAAGATATTATTAAAGAAGTAGAAGAACTAGTAGCTGAAGGTTATCAGGAAATAACTTTATTAGGTCAAAATGTTAATAGCTATGGTAAAGATTTAGGAGATGGTTATAATTTCTCTAATTTACTTGAAGATGTTGCTAAAACAAATATTCCTAGAATTCGCTTTACAACTAGTCATCCTTGGGATTTTAGTGAAGATATGATTAAAATCATTGCAAAATATGATAATATCATGCCAGCTATTCATTTACCAGTACAATCTGGTAATAATGAAGTATTAAAGCTAATGGGACGGCGCTATAGCAGAGAACAATATCTTGATTTATTTTATAAGATTAAAAAATATATTCCCGATTGTACGGTTACAACAGATATTATTGTAGGATTTCCAAATGAAACTCATGAACAATATTTAGACACATTATCACTGTATCAGGAATGTGAGTATGATTTAGCATATACGTTTGTTTATTCACCTCGGGCAGGAACACCAGCAGCAAAGATGGCTGATAATGTTTCAAGTGAAGAAAAAGCACAACGATTATATAAGTTAAATGAAGTTGTAAATGAGAAAGCATATCAACAAAACCAACGTTTTTTAAACGAAGTTGTAGAAGTTTTAGTTGAAGGAACATCAAAAAAAGATGATACGATGTTAACTGGATATACTAAACATCAGAAGTTAGTTAATTTTAAAGGTGACCCTAAAGATATAGGAAAAATTATTAAAGTAAAAATTACTGAAGCTAAAACATGGGCTTTAAAGGGTGAAGCAATTGAATCATAGTTTAGAGTATGCTCAAGAATTAAATGACTATTTATTAAATCTTGATGTAATTAAAGAGTATCAAAAGTATGAAAAATTAATCAATCAAGATGATAAAATTAATAAATTAGAAGTGAAGATGAAAGCTTATCAAAAAAAGATAGTGAATCAAAAAGCTAAACAGGATGAAAGGGTTATAATTACAATTACAGAATACCAACAAATTAAAGATGAATTTGAAAATCATCCTTTAGTTGTTAACTATCTTTACTTAAAGGAAGAAGTAGATGAGATTCTACAATCGATAAATAGTTACATAAATGGACAATTATTAAAATAAGGGTTGACTTAGTTGTCAATCCTAATTATAATTTATGAAATATTAAACATAGAGATGAAGAAAAGGAGAGATAGAATGGCATATTTTTTTGATGAACCATCACATACATTTAACGAATATCTTTTAGTACCAGGATATTCATCGACTGACTGTCAAGCTAAAAATGTTGATTTAAAAACACCTTTAGTTAAATTTAAAAAGGGCGAAGAACCAGCTTTATCGTTAAATATTCCTCTAGTTTCTGCAGTTATGCAGGCTGTATCTGATGATAAGATGGCAGTTGCACTTGCAAGAGAGGGTGGAGTTTCATTTATTTATGGCTCACAAACAATTGAAGATCAAGCTGCTATGATTAAGCGAGCTAAAACTTATAAAGCAGGGTTTGTACCAAGTGATTCTAATTTAAGTGTCACTGATACATTGGCTGATGTTATTGCTTTAAAGGAAAAAACAGGACATTCAACGATGGCAGTAACTGAAGATGGTAGTGCTAATGGTAAGTTATTAGGAATTGTAACTGGCAGAGATTACCGTGTTTCTAGAATGAATCTAGATACAAAAGTAACTGAATTTATGACGCCGTATGATAAATTGGTCTGTGGACATATTGGTGTTACATTAAAAGAAGCAAATGATCTTATTTGGGATAATAAGCTTAATGCTTTACCAATTATTGATGATGATCAAAAATTAGCATATTTTGTTTTTAGAAAAGATTACGAAACAAGAAAGTCTAATCCTAATGAACTATTAGATGATTCAAAACGATATGTAGTAGGTGCCGGAATAAATACACGTGATTTTGCAGAGCGTGTTCCAGCATTAGTAGAAGCTGGAGCTGATGTATTATGTATAGATTCTTCTGAAGGATTTACAGAATGGCAAAAAATTACAATAGACTGGATTAGAGAACATTATGGTGATAATGTAAAAGTTGGAGCTGGTAATGTTGTTGATGCAGAAGGGTTTAGATTTTTAGCTGATGCTGGAGCTGATTTTGTTAAAGTTGGTATCGGTGGTGGATCGATCTGTATTACTCGTGAACAAAAAGGAATTGGTCGTGGACAAGCAACAGCAACTATTGAAGTAGCAAAAGCACGTGATGAATATTTTAAAGAAACTGGTATTTATGTACCTATTTGTTCAGATGGGGGAATCGTACATGATTATCATATGACTTTAGCATTAGCTATGGGTTCTGATTTTATTATGTTAGGTAGATATTTCTCACGCTTTGATGAATCTCCTACAAATAAAGTAAGTATCAATGGTCAATATATGAAAGAATATTGGGGTGAAGGATCAGCTCGTGCTCGTAACTGGCAACGCTATGATATGGGCGGTGATTCAAAACTTTCATTTGAAGAAGGTGTTGACTCTTATGTTCCTTATGCAGGAAGTTTAAAAGACAACGTTGGTCTAACTTTAAGCAAGATCAAATCTACAATGTGTAATTGCGGAGCTTTAACTATTCCAGAATTACAGGAAAAAGCAAAAATCACATTAGTATCTGCAACAAGTATTGTTGAAGGTGGAGCACATGATGTTGTTTTAAAAGATTCAACTTCAGGAAATGGTCATAAAAATTAATTAAATCGATGAAGATGCAAAAAAAGCATCTTCTTTTTCTATGTTATTTGGTTTTTTGTACATTTTTTTAAATATTTGCATATATTAAAATAGGTGAGAACATGGCAAACAATATTCGTGAAATTATTACCCAGGCAGTTATTGCTAAAGGGAAGAAGAGAACCCTTAATAAATATCCTTTTGTTATTGAAAACTATGATAAGATTTTAGGATGTTGGATTACTAATCATCGTTATAATGCAACCTTTAAAAATGGGCAGCCAATTGTTTTAGGAACTTTTGATGTACATTTGTGGTATAACTATAATGATGATAGTAATATTTTAAAACAGACAGTCAGTTATATGAATGAGTTAGATTTGGTTAAAAAGGAAAGCCGAAACTTTGATGAAAATGATGAGTTGATGGTTGTATGTAATCGAGAACCTAAATGTATTAGTGTAAATAAGACTGATGAAAATGTCTTGATTGAGATTGAAAAAGAGATTTCTTTAAGTGTTGTTGGAAAAACGACAATGAAAGTTGAAACAAAGAATGAAAAAGAATCATGGGATGAATTAGATAATATCACAGTTGATGAAAATTTTATCAAATGAAGGCGTAAGCCTTTTTTCTTTTGTTGACAGTTGTGCTATAATGGGATAGTAATTTTTTAGAAGTGGAGTTAAGATATGAAACCTAAATATAGTCCAATGATGATGCAGTATTTATCAATAAAAGAAGAAAACCAAGATTCTATTGTAATGTTTAGATTAGGGGATTTTTATGAAATGTTTTTTGATGATGCAATTTTAGTATCAAAAGAACTAGAAATTGCATTAACTGGAAAAAATGCTGGAGCAGTAGAAAGAGTACCAATGTGTGGTGTTCCTTTTCATTCAGCGAGTGGATATATTCAAAAATTAGTTGATAATGGTCATCGAGTAGCAATCGTTGAGCAGTTGAGTGAACCAGGAAAAAAAGGAATTGTTGAACGTGGGGTAGTTCAAATCATTACACCAGGTACGATCTTTGATGAGTCACTAACAAACAATAAGAATAATTATATTGCAGCTTTAGAAGAGTTTGATTTTAATTATACTTTGGCTTTTTGTGATATTTCTACAGGTGAATTTTGTGTCATCAATATTGATAAAAATGAGAAGCTTTTATTAAATCAGCTGCAAATGATGGCTGTAAAGGAAGTTGTTTGTTTATCAGAGCATATTTTTAAATTTGATGATATTTTATCTTCACCTTTTGATAGTGATAAATACAATGATAAATATGAAAAAATTTTTAATAATATTAATGATTTAAAACAAATAAAAACAGCTTCATTATTATTGAATTATTTATTGGATACACAAAAAAGAGAATTAGAACATCTTCAAATAATTGAAGAAATTAATAATGATGATTATTTAACTATGGATCTATATACTAAAAAGGCATTAGAGTTAACTACAAATACTAAAAACAATGAAAAGTATGGTAGTTTATACTGGCTATTAGATCAAACTAAAACTGCTATGGGTTCAAGGCTATTAAAACAATGGATTGAACGGCCCTTAATAAATCAAGCCCAAATAGAAAAACGATTAGACGTTGTAGAGATTTTTACTAATCACTTTATTCAAAGAGAAAGTGTTAAAGAAATTTTAAGAGATATCTATGATCTTGAAAGACTATCATCACGAATTGCATTTGGAAATATCAATGCTCGGGATTTAAAATGGATAAGTACTTCTTTAAAGGTATTACCAGAATTAAAAGCTCAATTAATATCATTAGATGAACCTTTGGTTAATGAATTAGCTAATAAATTAATTGATTTAAGTCATATAACAGAACTTATTGATCAATCAATAGTAGATAATCCACCACTAACAGTAAAAGAGGGAGGAATTATAAAAAATGGTTTTAATGAGGAATTAGATGAACTAAGATATATTCGGGATCATGGAAAACAATGGTTAGCTAAATTTGAACAAAAAGAACGTGATAAGACAGGGATCAAAGGACTAAAAGTTGGTTATAACCGAGTTTTTGGATATTATATTGAAGTTACTAAAGCAAATTTATCTTTAGTTAAAGATGAATTTAATTATACACGTAAACAAAGTTTATCAAATGCAGAGAGATTTGTTACGCCAGAATTAAAAGAGATGGAATCAAAATTATTGAGTGCTCAAGATAAGATGGTAAAATTAGAATATGTTTTATTTACTCAAATTAGAGATTATATAAAAAAGGATGTTCATACTCTTCAAGACGTTGCTAAAGTGATTGCTCGAATTGATGTTTATCAATCATTGGCAATGATTTCAAGTGAGAATAGTTATGTACGACCAAAATTTAATCAAAGTAAGACGTTTAAGGTTATAGATGGAAGACATGGTGTAATTGAACGAGTGATGGCACAAGGAACATATGTTTCTAATGATGTGATTATTAATAATAATTATCCTGTATTATTAATTACTGGTCCAAACATGGGGGGAAAATCAACATATATGCGTCAAATTGCTTTAATTGCATTAATGGGGCAAATTGGGTGTTTTGTACCATGCAGTGAAGCCAATATACCTATTTTTGACCAGATTTTTACTCGCATTGGTGCTAGTGATGATTTGATTTCAGGACAATCTACATTTATGGTAGAAATGTTAGAGGCAAATAATGCTTTGCGTTATGCAACTGAAAATTCTTTAATTATTTTTGATGAAATTGGTCGTGGTACAGCAACATTTGATGGAATGGCAATAGCCCAGGCAATGATTGAATATATTGCAACTTCAATTAAATGTATTACTTTATTTTCAACTCATTACCATGAATTAACATTTTTAGAAGAAAAAGATTTAGGAATTAAAAATGTTCATGCTAGTGCTTCGATTAAAAATGATGATCTAGTGTTTTTATATAGAATCAAGCCAGGTCGCTCAAATAAATCATATGGAGTTAATGTTGCAAAGCTAGCAAAATTACCTGATGCAGTTTTGAATCGGGCTAATGTTTTGTTAGAGGCATTGGAAGAAAATAATATTGAACATCATTTAAGCAATGAGACTTTAAAAGCAGCTCCAGTAGTTTCGATGAGTGTCGTTGAAAAATATCTTGAGAGTATAGATCCAATGACATTATCGCCAATTGATGCTTTATCGACATTAATAGAATTAAAGAAGTTAAATGAAAGCAGGTGATAAAATTGCAAAAAATAAGACAGTTAGATGATGTTTTAGCTAATAAAATTGCAGCCGGTGAGGTAATTGAACGACCAGCTAATGTTGTAAAAGAATTAGTTGAAAACAGTATCGATGCTAATAGTAGTAAAATCGATATAATTGTTGAAGAGGGGGGATTGGATTTAATTCAAATCATTGATAATGGTGATGGGATGGTAAAAGACGATGCTCTGTTATGCTTTAGTCGCCATGCGACAAGTAAAATTAAAGATGATCAAGATTTATTTTGCATTCAGACTTTAGGGTTTCGTGGTGAAGCAATTCCTTCAATTGCTTCAATTAGTAATTTTGAATTAAAAACAAGTACTGGTGAAAAAGGAACTATTGTAAGTTATCAATATGGTAAATATATTAAGTGTGAAGATAGTGATTGTAAAAAAGGAACTAATATAAAAGTTAAGAAACTTTTTCAAAATGTCCCTGCTCGTTTAAAATATATTAAATCGACTAATGCAGAATTTGCAAATATTCAAACTTATATAGAACGCTTATCATTATCGCATCCACATATAGCATTTTCGCTAGTCCATAATCAAAGGATGATATATAAAACTAATGGAAATGGGAATTTACTAGAAGTCATTTCTAATGTTTATGGATTAAATGTTGCTAAAAGTATGATTGCAGTTGATTTTGAAGATGATGAATTTCATGTATCAGGATTCATTTCAAAGATTGATGTTAATCGTGCTAGTAAAAATCATATTGTAACAATGGTGAATTCAAGAGTGGTTAAAAATAAAATAACAGTTGATAGCATTAATAATGCATATCGCCGTTATTTAGCTGATAAACGTTTTCCAATTGCAATTGTGAATATTGAAATTGATCCCTTTTTAGTAGATGTTAATGTTCATCCCTCTAAATTAGAAGTTCGCTTTTCTAAAGAAATGAAATTAAAGGAATTAGTTTATCAAGGAATTAGCGAAGCTTTAGCTAAAATGAATTTAACTTATGAAGCAACAACATATAATAATAAGCCTAAATTCATACCCGATTTGCAACAACCTAGTTTTGATTTGAGTTTTGAAGAAGAATCAATTGATACAACTAAGAAACCGTTAGTTAAAACAACTAAAAAAACGATTTATCAGGAAATAAATTTAAATGAGATAAATGATGATATAAAGATAGTTGCTGAATCTAATGATGATTATATTATTCCAGATAAACAGATTATTGAAACAAAAGTCGAGTCTCGTGAAAAACTAATGGAGAAAAAACTATTTGTAAAAGGACAAGTCCATGGAACATATATTATTTGTGAAGATGAAACCGGAATGTATATTGTTGACCAGCATGCTGGTCAAGAAAGAATAAACTATGAATATTATCTTGAAAAATATCAAAATTTAGATCTATCTATGAGAGACTTATTAATTCCTATTACGTTAGAGTATCCATTGAGTGAATTTCTGATTATTGAAGAAAGAAAAGATTTATTAGCTAAGGTGGGAATTGAGCTAGAGGTATTTGGTAATAGTGGTTATGTGATTAAACAACTGCCGCTATGGATGCAAAATATTGATGAGCAATTATTTATTGAAGATATGATGACACAGTTATTAAATGATAATAAAATAGATGTAGTTAAATTACAAGATCATGCAATTGCAACATTAAGCTGTAAAGCTTCATTAAAAGCTAATACCCATTTATCAACTGAAGGAATGCAAAATATTATTGATAATTTGATGCGCTGTGATAATCCATATGTTTGTCCCCACGGACGTCCAACAATTATATATTATTCTACTTATGAAATTGAAAAACTGTTTAAGAGGGTCGTATAATGGAAAAAGTTATTGTGGTAGTAGGACCAACTGGTGTAGGTAAAACTAAAATGGGAGTTGCACTTGCTAAACATTTTAATGGAGAAGTAATTAGTGGTGATTCAATGCAAATATATAAGACGATGGATATTGGTACAGCAAAAGTAACTAATGAGGAAATGGACGGGATCGTTCATCATCTAATTGATATTAAAGATCCAACAGAAAATTATAGTGTTAAAGATTTTCAAGATGAAGTAAGATTAAAAATAAAAGAAATTACTAGTCGAGGTAAATTACCAATTATTGTTGGGGGAACAGGTTTATATATTAAAGCGGCGCTTTATGATTATGAATTTGGTGAAAGCCAGATAGATCATCAAGAATATGTTGAGAAGTATCATAACTATTCAAATGAAGAATTATATTCTCTTTTAATGAAAATAGATAAAAATAGTGCTAAAGAACTTCATCCTAATAATCGGCAACGAGTATTAAGAGCAATAGCAATTTATGAAAGTACAGGTATAAGAAAAAGCGAGACACTTGCTAGACAGAATCATGAATTAGTTTATGATGCTAGATTTATTGGATTGACTCTAGAACGTGAGGTTTTGTATGAACGAATTAATCAGCGTGTTGATTTAATGATGAAGCAAGGATTGCTTCAAGAAATAGATGATTTAATGAAGAAAAAATATTCAAATAATCTTCAAAGTATGAAAGCTATTGGCTATAAAGAGTGGTTTAATTATTATAAAGGAATTCAAACACTAGATGAAACATTAGAATTAATCAAAAAAAATTCTCGGAACTATGCTAAAAGACAATACACCTGGTTTAATAACCAAACTCCAGTTAAATGGTTTGAGGTCAATCTTGAAGATTTTAATCAAACAATTAAAGCAGTTATTAGTGATTTAGAAAGATAATTATGTCTATTTATTACTTATGCAACTGTTAGTTGACAGATTGATTAGTCATAGTTTATTGTGATTTATACTAAAAAAACTATAATCAAGGTTGTCAGGAGGAAAAATAAATGAGGTTTGGTGAGAATTTAAATAGTTATCGAAAACAGAAAGGATTATCACAAGAGGAATTAGCATATCAGTTAGGGGTATCAAGACAATCAGTAAGTAAATGGGAGTCTGGTCAATCAATTCCTGAATTAGAAAGGTTAATTGAGATTGCAAATTTGTTCAATATTTCTCTTGATACGCTAGTTGGCCGTGATGATACAACTAATAATTATGTGATGGTAGATCGTGATGATTTAAAGTATGTAGTAAGACATGTTTTTACATACGAGTATAAAAGTAAATTAGCTATTGGCAATTTTCCGTTGATTCATATCAATTTTGGACGTGGTTTTAGGGTAGCAAAAGGAATTATTGCAATTGGAAATATTTCCATTGGTTTGTTTAGTTTGGGGTGTTTTTCTTTAGGAATTGTTAGTTTTGGAGGAGTAGCTTTAGGACTTTTGGCTTTGGCAGGAATGGCCTTAGGGGGTATTTGTTTTGGGGGATTAAGTGTCGGATACTTAGCTGTTGGAGGACTAGCTATTGGGGTATATGCAGCTGGTGGTCTGGCGATTGCAGCAAAGCTTGCGATTGGTGGCGTGGCTCATGGTTATGTAGCAATTGGTGCTTCAGTAAAGGGAGCTAATACACTAATTTCTGCCAATGCAACAACGAATATGATTAGTACTTTTATACAAGGTCAAAGTAGTTTAAATAAAGGTATTGTTGAATTTTTATTATTGTTTCTATAGTTTATGTAAAAGAGCAGCCAATTTTGACTGCTCTTTTTATTCGTCATAAATATTAACGATGTCTCCGTCTAAAATACGATTCATATTTTTAACGGCACAAAAATTGCCACACATACTACAAGTATCTTCTTTTTCTGGTTTTGCCTCGTTTCGATATTTACGAGCTTTTTGAGGATCGATTGCTAAATCAAACATTTTTTCCCAATCTAAATTTTTACGTGCTGTACTCATTTGGTCATCCCATTTTTTTGCTCCTTTGATACCTTTTGCTAGATCAGCTACATGGGCAGCAATTTTTGAAGCAATAATACCTTCTTTTACATCATTTAAGTCTGGTAAACGAAGATGTTCAGCGGGAGTTACATAACATAGAAAAGCTGCTCCACTAGCGGCTGCCAGCGCTCCCCCGATTGCTGCAGTAATATGGTCATAACCTGGAGCAATATCTGTAACCAGTGGACCTAGAACATAAAAAGGAGCTCCTTGGCAAATAGTCTGTTGAATTTTCATATTTGATTCAATCTGATCTAAAGGCATATGTCCAGGACCTTCAATGATTACTTGCACATCTTTTTGCCAAGCGCGTTTGGTAAGTTCGCCAAGAGTTAGCAAGTCTTCAATTTGACTAATATCACTAGCATCCTTTATACATCCAGGGCGACATGCATCACCTAAACTCATTGTTACATCATATTTTTGGCAGATATCTAAGATTTCATCATAATGTTCATAAAATGGGTTTTCTTTTCCTGTCATTTCCATCCAGGCAAAGATAATAGATCCACCACGAGATACAATATTGGTTAAACGTTTATTGTTTTTAAATCGTTGGGCAGTATTTTTATTAATACCGACATGAATAGTCATAAAGTCTACGCCATCTTGAGCATGCATTTTTACAATATCTATCCATTCTTTTGATGTGATTTCTTTTAATGGTTTATGGTAATAGACAACAGCATCATAAATTGGTACCGTACCAATGATTGCAGGACATTCATGAGTTAATTTACGCCGGAATTTTTGGGTATCTCCATATGAACTTAAATCCATTATTGATTCAACTCCCATATTGATTGCATCACTTACCTTTTTAAGTTCCATATCCAAATCTTTACAGTCTCTTGAAGTTCCTAAATTTACATTGATCTTAGTTTTAAGCATTGAACCAATTCCATTAACGTCAATACAAGTATGTATTTTGTTGGCTGGAATAACTATTTTACCCAATGCAACTAATTCTCTTAATTTTTTAATGTCTATCTGCTCTTTATTAGCGACAATTTTCATCTCTGGGGTGATGATTCCCTGCTTAGCAGCGTTCATTTGTGTTGTGTAATTCATTTTATAGCCTCCATTTTTTAATATATAGAAAAAGGTTTGAACCAATATAGGTTCAAACCCAAAATAGCGGCTAGATTCCTACGTTGGCATTACCCAAATCAGGTTTATAGGTCGAAGTTAGATTACTTCCTCTCAGATCGCTTACGAACTCCCTATCTATAATAAATAAGTCTACATTTACTAATAATAAATGTCAAATTTTATCATTTATTATTTTTATTTAGTTTTTTAATATCACTAGTTCTACCATGTTTTAAAATACGGCGATAATTTTCTGCTAAAGCTCTTTCATAATTGCTAGTCATCCATGGTACATAAAATTGAGTATTTCCAAGTTCTTTTGGGAGATATTGAATATATTCCCATAATTCAGGACGGTTATAATCATATTTTTCATCATCCTCTAAACCAATAGGAGTAAAACGTAAGTATGGAGGAGTTTTTAAAGAACGTTCATTCAAGGAAGTGATTGCAGCATCAACAGCATTTTCACTAGACTTGGATTTTGGTGATAAGCATAAATCGATAATGGCACTCGCAATTGGAATACGTGCTTCGGGGAAACCAATTGTTTTAGCTGCCTGCAAAGCTATTACTGTGCGCATACAAGCATTGGGGTTAGCTAAACCGATATCCTCATAAGCGGTAGTTATTAAACGGCGTTCTAAAGATTCTATATCTTTTGCTTCGATTAGTTTGGCAAAATAATACATGGCCCCATTTGGATCACTACCACGAATTGATTTTTGTAATCCGCTTAAGGTATCGTAGTAATTATCTTCATCTTTATCATAGACAACATTGGTTTTAATGGCAGCAATTTTTAAATCGGTTTTGGTAATATGATTATTTTCACAAACAATTGTACATATTTCTAAACAGTTATAACCATAACGAATATCGCCACTACATAATTTGGCAATACTATTTAATGCATTTTCTTCAATTGTATATTCGTTATTTAAACCATCTGGTGAAATCATTGCTTTGCTTAAACCTGCTACTATTTCATTAACTGTTAATGGTTTAACTTCAAGTATATGACAGCGTGAACGAATTGCAGGATTAATTGAATGGAAAGGATTTGCTGTGGTACAACCAGCAACTATTAATAGACCGCTTTCCATATGGGAAAGAAGATCATCTTGACGTGCTTTATTGAGACGATGAACTTCGTCAATGATTACAAAAAGACCATCACTTAATTTAGCTTCTTCAATAATTGCATCCATTTCTTTTTTATTACCAGTTGAAGCGTTGAAGATACGATATGGGATATCAAGATCGTTTGCAAGAGCCATTGCAATTGTAGTTTTACCGCAACCAGGACTACCATATAAAATAATTGAAAATGGATGTTTTTTTTGAACGAATTTAGTTAAAATAGCATTTGGTCCTACTAAATGTTGTTGTCCGATTATATCTTTTAAATTTTTAGGTCTCATTCTATTTGCAAGAGTTGATGACATATTATCTTCCTTTCGTTTTTAAAATCAGTTATAATAATTATAACATTTTTAGATATTGAAAGATAGGTGGATCAAGATGAGATTAGTTATACAGAAAGTTAGTCAAAGTAGTGTTAAGATTGAAGGTGAAATTGTAGGAGCCATTGATAAAGGATATATGGTTTTGGTTGGGATTACTAATGGGGATGATGAAGACTTAGTTGAAAAGATGGTAGATAAATTAGTGAATTTAAGAATTTTTGAAGATGAAAATGATAAACTAAATTTATCTTTATTAGATGTAAAAGGAAGTGTTTTATCAATTTCGCAATTTACATTATATGCTAATTGTAAAAAAGGGCGAAGACCAAGTTTTATTGATGCTGCTAAACCAGATATTTCTAGTCCGTTGTATGATTATTTTAATAAAAAAATAGAAGAAAAAGGAATTAAAGTGGAACGTGGTGTATTTGGTGCAATGATGGAAGTCTCATTAATTAATGATGGACCGGTAACAATTATTCTAGATAGCAATGAGATATTTTAATGATGAATTTAGGTTCATCTTTTTTTATATCAGCTTAATCTTATTTTTTACAAAAAAAGATAAAAAAAGTATTTACAAAGGGAGGCTGATATGGTAAATTAAATAGGCA
>NZ_JBKTWO010000020.1:0-46804 GCF_047249845.1 Thomasclavelia sp. | reverse complement strand
GGAACAGGAGGTAGAAATCTTCTACCGCTTTATCGGCAAAATTGATTAAATGACACCAATATTTTTAACTATGTGATACCGGCGTGGGATGCCCAGATATCTCTTTGCTATTACCATTAAGTGAAGCACTACAAATGAGTGTTGATGAATTAATTGGTGGTAGTATAGTTGAAAAGAATGAAAAAAAGAGAATTCAAAATTTGATTAATTATACAAGAATTAAAGCAGTGGAAAATAAAGAGAAAATTATTAAGATCAGTTATATTATAATTTGTATAGCCATGATTTTAGGTGTTTTTATTCCTTGTCTGTGTGATTTTTATTTAAATTATAGTTTTACTTGGTCAATGATTAGTAGTACAGCCATAGTTTATGCTTGGATAATAGTTACAATATTATTTTATTCTAAAAAAAATAATATTATTAAAGCTATAATTGCTGCAAGTATAGGAGTAATCCCTTTATTATATGTGATTGCTGAAAAAATATATACAGTACAATGGTTCTATCAAGAAGCTCTATTTATTGGCATATTTACAAATGTTTATATTTTTATAATATTATGGATTTGGGTAAAAACCCAATGGTATATATGGTATAAAATTGGTATATGTATTTATTTATCAATGATTATTAATATACCAACTAATTTATTTTCTGATATGAATTTAATTTCGATAATTATTAGTACAGTTAGTAATATTATTATAGGGACATCTGTTATAATGTTTGGCTATAACAAAAGGAGAAAAATAACTAATAATGAATAAACGTATAAAAGATCATCATCAAAGAATTATAAAAAATTCATTTAATTTAATTTTTCTAAGTAAAGAGGAAAAGTTGAAAAAAGCTAAGATTTCATTAGTTATTGGTAAATTATTAATTATAATCAGTATACCTGTTATATTTTCAAATTTAAGTATTGGAGTGGCTATAACTTTATTTGGAATAATTCAAACTGTGATTGCATCAATTATAACTAAAAGACTATTTCTTGATAAATAAGAAATAGTTTTTTAGTATAACAGTATATAACTGTTGACAACAGTTATATACTGTTATATACTGTTTTTGAAAAAGGGGGAAGAATATGAAAATTATTATTAATAACTCCTCTATGCAACCAATATATGAACAATTAATTGATCAAATAAAAAATATGATCATAAATGGTGTATTAAAAGAAAATGATGTACTACCATCTGTACGAGTACTTTCTCGTGAATTAAAAATTAGTGCTCTAACAGTAAAAAAAGCATATGATAACTTAGAAATGGAAGGATTTACAGCTACAATTCATGGTAAAGGGACATATGTTAAAGGGGCAAATCAGCAATTATTATTAGAAGAGCAGAGAAAAGAGATAGAAATAGAATTAGAGAAGATTATAGAAAAAAGTAAAAGATATGGTATGAGTACTGAGGAAATTAAGGAATTATTCAATTTAATTATGGAGGAATAAAAATGTTAAAATTAAAAAATGTAAAAAAAAGTTATGATCGTTTTAACCTTAATTGTTCATTAGAGGTTTTGCCAGGTTGTGTTACAGGATTGATTGGTCAAAATGGTGCTGGTAAAAGTACTACATTTAAAGCTATATTAGGTTTGATAACAATTGATGATGGTACAATTGAACTTTTTGGAAAAAATACTAACCACTTAACTGATAGGCAGAAACAAGATATTGGTGTAGTTTTATCAGATTCTGGATTTAGTGAGTATTTAATGATTGGAGATATTATACCAGTGATGGATTCTTTGTATAATAATTTTGATAAAGAAATGTTTATTGAACGTTGTCATCACTTTGAATTACCAATGAATAAACAAATAAAAGAATTTTCTACAGGTATGAAAGTTAAGTTAAAAGTATTAATTGCTTTGTCACATCGGAGTAAATTATTAATCTTAGATGAGCCAACAGCAGGATTAGATGTAATAGTTCGTGATGAGTTAATAGATATGTTGAGGGATTATATGGTGCAAAATGAAGATTGTTCAATTCTAATAAGCTCACATATATCTAGTGATTTAGAAGGATTGTGTGATGATTTATATATGATTCATAATGGGACAGTAGTAATGCATGAGGAAACTGATGTTTTATTAAGTGATTATGCAATATTAAAGGTTGATGAAAAGCAATTTATGGAATTAGATAAGAAATATCTACTAAATTATAAAAAAGAGAGTTTTGGTTATCGTTGTTTAACAAATGAAAAATCTTTTTATTTAGAAAATTATCCATCTATAGTTATTGAAAAAGGTTCTATAGATGAAGTATTAACATTGATGATTAGAGGTGAAAAATAATGAAAGGATTATATATTAAAGACTTAAAATTAATGAAAAATCAAAAATCTTTCTTTTTAGTAATCGGATTATTAGCTATATTTTTTGCAGTTACACAAACTAATAGTTTTTTTGTGATAAGTTATGTAACAGTAGTAAGTTCAATGTTTGTAATTAGTAGTATAAGTTATGATGAATTTAATAATGGAAATACTTTCTTATTCACTTTACCGATAAGTAAGAAAACTTATGTAAAGGAAAAATATTTATTAGGTATAAGTTTATCGGTTGGAGCATGGCTAATTGGTATGCTTTTAGTAGGAGGTTCAAATATAATTAAAGGAACAGAATTTTTATTTGGTGAATGGCTATTATCATGTACAATTATATTATTAATAGCTTTGCTTCTTTTATCAGTTATCATTCCTGTGCAGCTTAAGTTCGGTCAAAATAAAGGTAATATTGCGATGCTTTTAGTAATGGGTGGAATATTTGTTATCGGTTATGTAGTTGTTAAAGTTACTTCTTCAATGGGAATTGATATAGTTTCTAAGATTAATGCATTGAATACAATGGGATTAGCTGGTTTAGTTAGTATACTTATATTAGTTATATTGATAATTAATATAGTTTCCTATTTATTGAGTTGTAAAATAATGATTAATAAAGAGTTTTAATACTAAAGTATAATCATCTATTAACCATAATAGGTGATCTTTTTATAATTGATTGAGGCAAAATTATGTACTTGTCTAAACGTTAATGATTTGAAAACTTAGAGATATTAAAAACTTATATATCTAAAAAATATTAAAGTATGAAGTATTAATTTTTTATCACTAGAATGTTAGAGAACTTTTGGAGTTCTTTTTTTATTAATAGCAAAAATATTAATACTATCTTAATGTCATTATTATTTAACTTAATACTACATTAATTTTATTCATGCTAAACTCAATTTATAAAAGGAGGAGGTTTATGAATGTAATCGTAGGAGTGATAGGGGTAATTGGTATTATCATACTATGTTACCTTACTGTAATATTAATGAAAGGAGATAAACAGTAATGGATATTTTTGTAAAATATCTAGGGTATTTAATTATTCTTATTGCTTTAGCAGTACCTTTAGGTTTCTATATCAATAAAGTAATGAGCGGTAAAAAGGTTTTTTTATCAAAAATACTAGAACCATGTGAAAACTTTATTTATAAAATGTTGCATGTAAAAAAAGATGAAGAGATGTCTTGGAAAAAGTATTTAGTAAGTGTGATAATGTTTAGTATATTTGGATTAGTAATAGTATTTTTATTACAAATATTACAGGGGATATTACCTGGTAATCCAGCAAAAATCAAAGGAACTACATGGGATCTAGCTTTGAATACAGCTATTAGTTTTGTCACTAATACTAACTGGCAAGCTTATAGTGGTGAAAGTGGTCTAAGCTATTTAACTCAAACTTTAGGATTAACTGTTCAAAACTTTGTTTCTGCAGGTACAGGAATAGCAGTTTTATATGCATTGATAAGAGGTTTTACAAAAATTAAGGCTAAGGGTTTAGGTAACTTTTGGGTTGATTTAACTAGGTCAGTAATTTATATTTTAATGCCTCTTTCAATTGTTTTGTCAGTTGTATTGGTAAGTCAAGGAGTAACTCAAAGTGTTGATGAGTATCAAACTGTTAAATTAGCAGAACCAATTATTTTAGAAGATGGTACTAAAATTACTGAACAAACTATTCCTTTAGGACCAGCTGCTAGTCAAATTGCTATTAAGCAATTAGGAACTAATGGAGGTGGGTTTTATGGTGTTAATTCAGCGCACCCTCTAGAAAATCCAACAGGATTAAGTAATTTATTAGAAGTAGTATCGATTTTATTAATTCCAGTGGCACTATGCTTTTCTTTTGGTAAAGGAATTAAAGATAGTCGACAAGGTATTGCTATTTTTGTGGCGATGGGAATCATGCTTATTGCAGCTCTTGGAAGTATTGCAGTAAGTGAACAGATAGCAACACCACAATTAGAGCAAAATGGAATTGTTGATATTAGTAATCAAGATCAAGCTGGTGGAAATATGGAAGGTAAAGAATCGCGTTTTGGTATCGTTGGTTCATCCACATGGGCAGCTTTTACAACAGCAGCATCAAATGGATCAGTTAATTCAATGCATGATAGTTATACGCCATTAGGTGGCATGGTAACAATGATATTAATGCAATTAGGTGAAGTTATTTTTGGGGGAGTTGGTTGTGGTTTATATGGAATGCTTGGTTTTGTTATTCTTGCTGTCTTTATGGCGGGATTAATGGTTGGACGAACTCCTGAATATTTAGGTAAAAAAATTGAGCCATACGAAATGAAGTGGGCAGTAATTGTTTGCTTAGCAACACCTGTAGCTATTCTTATAGGTAGTGGAATAGCTTCATTAATTCCACAAGTAGCAGACAGTTTAAATAATAGTGGAGCACATGGTTTTTCAGAAGTATTATATGCATATTCTTCAGCTGGTGGTAATAATGGTTCGGCATTTGCAGGATTTGGTGCAAATACACCATTTATTAATGTTTCACTAGGATTAGTTATGCTATTTGTAAGATTCATTCCAATTTTAGGTATTTTAGCAATTGCAGGAAGTATGGTACAAAAGAAAAAGGTGGCTGTTACAGCAGGGACACTATCAACTTGTTCGCCATTATTTGTTTTTTTATTAGTATTCGTAGTGTTATTAGTTGGAGCGTTGAGTTTTTTCCCAGCGTTAGCATTAGGACCAATTGCAGAATTTTTTGGAATGTTTTAATGGAGGGATGAAAAGATGAAGACAGAGACAAAAAGTGCTTTGATGGATAAACCGATGGTCATCCGAGCTATTAAAGATTCTTTTTATAAATTATCACCAAAAATACAAACAAAAAATCCAGTAATGTTATTAGTATACATTTCAGCAATTTTAACAACTTTATTATTTGTAATTTCATTATTTGGAATTAAGGATGCTAATTCAGGATTTACTTTAGGAATAGCAATAATTTTATGGTTTACAGTATTATTTGCTAATTTTGCAGAAGCAATTGCCGAAGGGCGTGGAAAAGCTCAAGCTGATTCGTTAAGAGCGGCTAAAAAAGATGTTAAAGCTTATAAAATAACTGATATTACTCAAAAGGAAAGTGTTAAAATTGTTTCATCTGCAACATTGACAAAAGGAGATATTGTTATTGTTAAAGCTGGTCAACAAATTCCTAGTGATGGTGAAGTAATAGATGGAGTTGCATCGGTAGATGAAAGTGCAATTACAGGAGAATCGGCACCTGTAATTCGTGAAAGTGGTGGTGATCGTAGTGCAGTAACAGGAGGAACAACAGTCTTATCAGATTGGATCATTGTTCAAATTACTAGTGAACCAGGAGAAAGTTTTTTAGATAAAATGATTTCAATGGTTGAAGGAGCCAATCGAAAAAAGACTCCTAATGAAATGGCCCTACAAATCTTTTTAGTAGCTTTATCTATTATCTTTCTTTTAGTAACTATGGCATTGTATGCATATTCAGCCTTTGGAGCTAAGCAGGCAGGAATGGATAACCCTTCTTCAATAACAGTTTTAGTAGCATTACTTGTATGTTTAGCTCCAACTACAATTGGAGCCCTATTATCGGCTATTGGAATAGCCGGAATGTCAAGGTTAAACCAAGCTAATGTCCTGGCAATGAGTGGTCGAGCAATTGAAGCGGCTGGTGATGTTGATACATTACTTCTTGATAAAACCGGTACTATTACATTAGGAAATCGCCAAGCTAGTGAATTTATTCCAGTTGATGGCGTAACTAGTGAAGAATTAGCAGATGTAGCTCAATTAGCTTCATTAGCTGATGAAACACCAGAAGGACGTAGTATTGTTGTGCTTGCTAAGGAACGATTTAACCTTCGGGGTAGAAATATTAATCAGATGCATATAGAATTTGTTCCGTTCAGTGCTAAGACTAGAATGAGCGGTGTAAATTATCAAGGAAATGAAATTCGTAAAGGAGCAGCTGATACGATAAAGAAATATGTAACTGCAAGTGGGCATGTATATAGTGACGAATGTGAAAAGGTAGTTACTGAGATTGCCAATCATGGAGGAACTCCATTAGTTGTAACAAAAAACAAAAAAATTTTAGGTGTGATACACCTTAAAGATATTATTAAACAAGGAGTTAAAGAAAAGTTTGCAGATTTACGTAAAATGGGAATTAAAACGGTTATGATTACTGGTGATAATCCTTTAACAGCTGCAGCGATTGCAGCTGAAGCAGGGGTTGATGATTTTCTAGCTGAAGCTACACCAGAAGGAAAATTAGAAATGATTCGTGAACTACAAACTAAAGGTCATTTAGTTGCAATGACTGGTGATGGAACTAATGATGCCCCAGCCTTAGCTCAAGCTGATGTTGCCGTTGCAATGAACACAGGAACTCAAGCAGCTAAAGAAGCTGGAAATATGGTTGATTTAGACTCATCACCAACAAAATTAATCGATATTGTTAGAATTGGTAAACAGTTATTAATGACTAGAGGTAGTTTAACAACTTTTTCAATCGCTAATGATGTAGCTAAGTATTTTGCAATTATTCCAGTATTATTCATTACATTATATCCCGGATTAGATGCTTTAAATATTATGGGATTACACAGTAAAGATAGTGCAATTTTTTCAGCTGTTATTTATAATGCTTTAATTATTATTGCATTAATTCCTTTGGCTTTAAAAGGTGTGAAATATCGTGAGGTATCAGCAGGAAAGTTATTATCAAGAAATTTATTATTATATGGATTAGGCGGAATTATAGCACCATTTATATGTATTAAAATCATTGATGTAATTATTGTAGCGCTGCATATCGTATCATAGGAGGAAAAATATCATGAAATATATTAAAATAAGTATTTTACCAGCCTTAAAAATATTTTTGATTTTCACAATTATATGTGGAATTATTTATACAGCTGTTATAACAGTTTTTGCTCAAGTAATTTTTCCTGAAAAAGCAAATGGGAGTATTATTGAAGTGGATGGAAAAAAATATGGTAGTGAATTATTAGGGCAACAATTTGTTGATGATACTCATATGTGGGGACGAATCATGTTAGTTGATAATGACACTTTTATCAATGAAAAGGGAGATAAAACAATGTATGGTTGGGCCTCTAACACTTCTCCTGCTAGTGAAGATTATCAAGAAGTTATTGCTAAAAGGGTGGAGATGATTAAAGCTGCAAATCCAGAACAGAAGGGGAAGCAAATTCCTGTTGATTTAGTAACTGTATCAGGCTCAGGACTTGATCCTCATATTTCAGTTTCAGCTGCAGAGTACCAAATTCCTCGTTTAGTAAGAACGACAGGTAAATCAGAATCAGAAATTAGAAAGATTATTGATAAATATACTAATTATGGTTTTCTTGGATATTTTGGTGAAACAACTGTTAATGTTTTAGAAGTTAATTTAGCGCTTGATGGAATTTTAAAATAATCTTAAGTGTCTATCATTTTGGTAGACACTTATTTTAATAAGTCAATCTTAATACTTTTTTAATACATTAAGCGTTATAATAAAAATAATAGAAATGGGGGAAGATGTATGGATGAAAAAAGACCTGATCCAGAGGAACTGCTAAAACAGATAAAACATGAGGAAACATCTAAACATCGTGGTAAACTAAAAATATTTTTTGGGTATGCAGCAGGAGTTGGTAAAACTTATGCCATGTTAGAAGCTGCTCATGTTGCCTTTAATGCGGGAATAGATGTAGTTGCAGGATATGTTGAACCTCATCAACGTCCTGAAACTTTAAAACTATTGGATGGGTTAGAAATATTATCTCCTTTAAAAATAAAACATAATGGAATTTTATTAAATGAATTTGATTTGGATGGTGCATTAAAACGAAATCCTGATTTAATTCTAGTTGATGAATTAGCACATACAAATGATGAACAATGTCGACATTTAAAGCGGTATCAAGATATTAATGAATTACTAGATCATGGAATCGATGTTTATACGACTATTAACGTTCAACATATTGAAAGTTTAAATGATATTATTGCATCAATTACTACAGTAGTTGTTAAAGAACGAATTCCAGATTACATCTTTGATAAAGCAGATCAAGTGGAGTTAGTTGATATTGAACCTGAAGAGCTAATAAACAGATTAGAAGCAGGAAAGATTTATCAAAAAAAGCAGGTTCAAAGAGCACTAGGAAATTTTTTTATGCTTGATAACCTAGTTGCTTTAAGAGAGATAGCTTTAAGGCGAACAGCTGATCGTGTTAATAAAAAATTTGAACAGATAAAACCTAAAAATAAAGAACATCAATATACTAATGAACATATTTTAATTTGTCTTTCACCAGCACCTTCAAATCAAAAAGTAATTCGAACGGCTTCTCGTATGGCTAATGCTTTTTTTGGAGAGTTTACAGCTGTTTTTGTAGAAACACCAAATTTCGAAAAACTGCCCAAAAAGATTAAACAGTCATTACGTGCTAATATAAAGCTAGCAGTACAGTTAGGTGCAAATATTGTAAATTTATATGGAGATGATGTTCCAGAACAAATTAGTGAGTATGCTAAATTTGCTGGAGTCTCTAAAATAGTTTTAGGAAGAACAAATACAAAACGTAAGTTTTCTCGTAATAGCTTTGCTGATCGTTTAATTGCTTTAACTCCTTCAATTGATATTTATATTATTCCTGATAAAATAAGAAATAACTATAAACCAGCACCTTTAAAACCACATCAATTTTTTTCATTATCAATAAGTGATACAATTATTTCAATTATTATTATTATTATTGTCACATTACTAGGTATTTGGTTTAGAAACCTTGGTTTTGGTGAAGCGAATATTATCATGGTGCATATTTTAGGTGTTTTAGCAACTTCACTATTAACTGAGAATCTAATTTATACATTATTAGCATCGTTAATAAGTGTATTATCGTTTAATTTCTTCTTTACAATTCCAATGCACTCATTTATAGCTTATGATAAGGGTTATCCAATTACTTTTTTAATTATGTTTTTAACCGCTTTTATTACAGGAACATTGACTAAGCGAGTAAAAGAACAAGCTCGCCTATCAGCATTAAAAGCTTATCGAACAGAAATTTTATTAAAATCAAGTCAAAAATTACAACGTGCTAAAACAAGAAAAGAAATAATTGATGAAATTTCTAAACAAATATTTAAATTACTTGATAAGACAATTATTTTTTATCCAATCATAGATAATGAACTTGCTAAACCATTAGTTTATAAAAGTAATCCCAAAGAAGATGAACAAATTTATTTAAATAAAGATGAGGAAGCAGTAGCAACCTGGGTCTTTAAAAATAATAAACATGCTGGAGCTTCAACGACAACATTACCAGGTGCTAAATGTTTGTATTTAGCTATACGTTGTGAAGACGATGTTCTAGGAGTAATTGGAATTTATCTTGATAAATCATCAATCGATGATTTTGAAAATAATTTACTAATGGCTATTTTAAATGAAGGAGCGATGGCTTTAGAAAAAGAAGCTTCCATTAGTAAAAAACGTGAAGTAGAAATAAAGGCGAATCAAGAAGAGTTACGGGCTAACTTATTGCGATCAATATCACATGATTTAAGAACTCCTTTAACTAGTATTTCAGGTAATGCAGGTGTTTTATTAGATAGTTCAGATAGATTATCTAATGAGCGAAAGATAGAAATATATAGTGATATTTATGAGGATTCGATGTGGTTAATTGATCTAGTAGAGAATTTATTATCAATAACTAGAATTGAAAATGGAAATATTCAAATCAATAAAGAAGTTGAATTAATTAATGAGATTGTTTTAGAAGCAATGCACCATATTAGTAAAGATAGTGCTAGTCATATTATTCAATTAGATCTATCAGATGATTTTATTTTTGTAAAGATTGATGCACGATTAATTATACAAGTTATTATTAATATTGTTAATAATGCAATTAAATATACACCAAAGGGATCAATAATTAGAGTTACAACTAAAAAAATTGATCAATCTTTATTATTAGAAATTAGTGATGATGGAGAAGGTATACCTGATAATCAAAAAGAAAAACTATTTGAAATGTTTTATACTTGTAATAATTTGAAAGGTGATAGTCGACGAGGATTAGGTCTTGGTCTAGCTTTATGTAAATCAATAATTGAAGCACATGAGGGTAGTATCAAAATAGTTGATAATTATCCAAAAGGCTCAGTATTTGCAATAAGTTTACCATTAGAGGAGGTAGATATTCATGGATAAACCTTTAATTTTAGTAGTAGAAGATGATCGAGCAGTAAGAAGTTTAGTAACAACAACATTAGATACTCATGACTATAAATATATCACAGCCCAAAATGGTCAGCAGGCATTATTAGAAATTGTATCACGACGACCTGATATTATTTTGCTTGATCTAGGATTACCAGATATGGATGGAATTGAGATTATCGAAAAAGTACGAAGCTGGTCAATTGTTCCAATTATTGTAATTAGTGCTCGAAGTGAAGATAAAAGTAAAATTAAAGCACTAGATACAGGCGCTGATGATTATTTAACTAAACCATTTAGTATAGATGAGCTTTTAGCACGACTTAGAGCAACCATGAGAAGATTAAAATATCTTGAGCATCAAGGAACCGAAGATGTCATTTTTACTAATGGTAATTTAAAAGTGAATTTTGATGCTGGATGCGCGTATTTAAATGATCAGGAGCTTCATTTAACTCCAATTGAGTATAAACTATTATGTTTGCTTGCTAAAAATATTGATAAAGTTTTAACTCATAACTATATTTTAAAGGAAGTTTGGGGAGATGTGATCCAAAGTGATGTACCCTCATTAAGGGTATTTATGGCGACTTTGAGAAAGAAGATTGAACTTGATACAACCAATCCTAAGTATATTCAGACTCATGTAGGAGTAGGTTATCGTATGTTAAGAGTTGAAAATAAAGAACAGTAAATAAGGAACTTATTCTAGAATATAATATTAAAGAATAAGTTTTTTTATCTTAACTCTATCTTAATGCTTGTTTTTTTATATTTATACTATTTTTATATTGTGGTAGGTACAATATAAATAGAATATAAATCTTTTATAAAGATGGAAAGAAAAGAGTTTTTATGTAGATTTAGGGGAATAAAAATGAAAAATAAAAAAGAGTATCTTAATATTATTAAAATTGTAGTAATTTGGGGATTAGCAACTTTAACTTCATTAATTCTGGATAATCTCCAGATTCGGGTTGAAAATATATTATTGATTTATGTAGTAGGGATAGTAATAAGCATTATAGAGACTAGTAATATTGCCTGGGGAATAATTTCAGCAATAACTTTTGTAATGACATTTAATTTTTTATACACAGAACCACGATATACGTTTATGATCAATGATCCTAACTATTTAATTTCATTATTCATTTTTATTACTGTAGCAGTTATAGTTTCAACTTTAACAAATCGTTTACAAAAACAGCGAGAAATCGCTTTGCATCAAGAGGAAGTAACCTCAAAAATTAATCATATTAGTAGTGGCTTTTTGAATTTATCTGGGTATGATGAAATAAAAGAGTATTGTCAAGAAAGTTTATTTAATCTAACTAAGATCAATAATGAAGTGTTTTTATATAAGAATCAAGAATTTAATGATAAGATGGCTTGGTGGTGTTATTGTCATGGGGAGTCATGTGGCAAGAAACAGGCTAAATATTCAAGTTTAAAAGAAGTATATTTACCGATTCAAAAAGACAATCATACGTATGGTACAGTTAAATTTGATTGTAGCAATCAAGATATTTCCTATGAAGATTTAGTTTATATAAAAACAATAATATCAGAATTAATCTTAGTATTACAAAGAGATGATTTAACTAGCGAAAAGGAAGAAGCAAGATTACAGGTAGAACGTGAAAAATTAAAAAGTACACTTTTAAGAAGTATTTCCCATGATCTTAGAACACCTTTAACAAGTGTTGCAGGTGGAGCTAATTTTCTTGTAAATAACATAGAATTGATTGAAAAAAAGACATGTAAAAATATTTTGAAAGATATAAGCAAAGAAGCATTACGTTTAAATGGAATGGTTGAAAACCTTTTAAATATGACACGTATTCAAGAAGGAAATTTTAAAATAAATAAAAAAATGGAGGTAGTTGATGATATTATTTCAACGACTGTATCAGCAATAACTAATCGTAAAGAAAGTCATGATCTAGTTGTAGAGGGAACAGAAGATATTATATTATTTCCTTGTGATGCTCAGTTAATTGTTCAAGTTTTAGTGAATGTTCTTGATAATGCTTTTAAACATACTCCGGATAAAACTAAAGTTATTTTAAAAGTGTTTTTACAAAATAAAAAAATTATATTTCAAGTAATTGATAATGGAAAAGGTATTGAACAAGATAAACTAGCACATATTTTTGATGATTTTTTTACAACGAATATAGATAAAGGCGATCATAAAAGAGGTATTGGTCTAGGATTAGCTATTTGTAAGGCTATAATTGGAGCACATAATGGAAGAATTATTGCTTTTAATAATAGTTTAGGCGGAGCAACTTTTGAAATTAGTTTACCACTGGAGGATAAAGGTAATGAATAATAGAACTATTTTGATAATCGAAGATGATAAAACAATTCAAAACTTTTTAAAAGTAACATTAAAAACTCAAGGATATAATTATATTGTTGCTAAAAATGGATTAAGTGGTTTATCACTTTTTTTTGCTAATCGTCCAGATTTAGTTCTCCTAGATTTAGGATTACCAGATATAGAAGGAATTGAGATTTTAAAACAAATTAGACAAAATTCAAGTACGCCAATAATCGTTGTATCTGCACGAGCATCAGAAAATGAAAAAGTAACTGCATTAGATTATGGCAGTGATGATTATGTAACTAAACCATTTAATGCTGCAGAGCTATTAGCTAGAATCAGGGCTGCTTTACGTCATTGTATTAAAGAAAAAGTAAGTAAACCAACTTTTAGTTTAGATTGTTTGAAAGTTGATTTTGAATGTCGTAGAGTTTGGGTCAAAGATCACGAAGTGCATTTGACACCGATTGAATATAAAATGTTAGTTTTGTTGATTGCTAATCGAGGTAAAGTTCTCACGCATCATTTTATTCAAGAAAATGTTTGGGGTTATGAAACAAGTGATGATTATCAATCATTACGAGTATTTATGGCTAGCATTAGAAGAAAAATCGAATCTGATACCTCAAATCCAAGATTTATTATTACCGAAGTTGGTGTAGGATATCGATTTAAAGATTATTAATAGAATCTTTATATTAGAAAGCTTTTTATAAATAGAAAATTTATTTCCTTTCATGATATTATTTTTGTGTAGAAAGGAAGTGATATATATGTTAAAAGGATTAACATATATACCTGGTATGCAAATTAAAAACATTCATAAATATTACTTTAACTCAAATATTATATTAGAAGGATTAGAAATTCTAAAGTTTAGTTGTGTGATGTTATTAGTGGGTTTATTAATGGTGATTGGTTTATTTATAGTTGTTGGAGTTCCGTGGCTAATGATGTTATTATTTATTTAAAAAGTATTGAGCTGTAAAGACATATAAGATACAGCTCTTTTTTATTAAACAAGTGTTAATATACTGATTTTTATTGGAAATATAATCTTTTTTAGTATCAAAATATCCATAATATATTATGGATATTTTGATTTTGCAAAGGGCACCTATGCTTTAAAATGTAATAATATTTTCAATAATTAAACTATTATTTTTAATAATCACTTTTATTATTCCAGAGTTATTGGTATGTTTAATAGCATTGGTTAAATATTTATTAGCTAACATTTAAATACTAAAAAACCGCATAAAACAATTAATCCAATTTTAATAGTTAAACAAATTCTTCTCATTATCTTGATCTACTTTTACTAATAGTACATATTTTAATTGTGTGAGTTAAGTAATTTCTTTGTGTAAATTAGAAGCATTTTCTATTCTTTATAATTCATATCAATTATTATTTGATAACTATTTTGAGATGAGCTAAAACTATGTTGAAAATCATGAGCTTCAATAATTTCAAAAACATCATTTAACTCTTCTAATTCTTTGCTTGTAATACTATGATCATTATTTATAAAGTAAATCTTTCTGTTTTCTATCTTAATAACAAGATTATTTTTAGATGTAGTATGATTTAAAATAAAGTGGAAAATATCGTTGATGACTTTGGTCAACTCACCTTTATTACCTAAAACTACTAAAGGATTTGCCTGGTACTTAATTTCAATATTTTTAAATATAAACAGATTTTTTCCAGTATCAATTAGTCTAGTTAATTGATTTTCTAAATCAACATCTTCTTTATCAGTGACTTCTCTTTTTACTTTTGGTTGTTTTAATATTGGTTTATCTATGGAATTAATTAATGCATTTTTATTTACAATAATTTTAATTAAAAAGTAGCTACCAATAATCATAAATAACGAAATTAAATAATTTATATAATTTTCAGAAAGATATGTAGCAAATGTATATAAATCACCATCCATATAATATTCAAACCAGGCAATATAACCTGTTTCTGAATCCTGAGAACTATAAAGATTTTCATCATAATTACTATTTGAATAGATTCCATACATTCTATCTAATTTTTGAAAACAAACTTTTACTTTATATTTTAGCTTATTATTATCATCATCAATATAGTCTAGGTTTAATAATATATCATCCATATCTGGATTAGTCATTTCATAGTATCCGTTACGATCAAACTTTTTATTACCAACTACATTCTGCATTTGTTTTTCTAAATAACCATAGATAGATGAAAGTTGTTCATCAAAATAAATAACGCCATTTTCATCCTTGTTATAATAGCCAAATGGTGTCAAAATATATTTAATATCTTTGCTTATAATATTTTCTTTTTTATCATTAATAAAAACATTATCATTTATAGCAAAATATGTTATTTTATCAACAAAGACAACACCATCATCTGTAATCGCATCATAATTAAAGGTAGCAACCATTTTTTCTTCTTTCTCTGCTAATTTTTTTATATAGTCAGTTATATTTTTGAGGCTTTGATAATCGATGTTATCAAGATTTAACTCTTTATTTTTTTCATACAAATTAGAAGTGACCTCCCCATAGCCAAGATAAGTGTTTATAAAATTACAATTATAAAAAGGAGTGCAAGAATTATCAAAAGCTGTAAAATAATTATTTGAGTAAATCTTAATTTGCTTTTTTACAATATTAGAAAGGCCCATATACATAAAATCTGAACTTAGTTCATTATTAATATTCATAACAATGTTTTTTCCAGGAAGTTGATTTTTAGGGTGATTTTTAGCAGATTGATAATCTTGATATGTATAAATAATATTAATTATTAATACATTTGTTATAATTATTAATAATATTTTATGTACTTTATTAAACTTTATTTTTTTCATATTAGCTTCCTCCCTTTGAGAAAATGTAATCATTTTTACGAATTGTTTTAATATAATCTAATGGTCTGATTAATTTTCTTGATTTTTTAATATATGTATCTACAGCTCTAACATCACAATAATAGTCATAGCTCCATAAATCATTTAATAATTGTTTTTGACTAAGTAAATAATCATGATTTTTTATAAAATAAGCTAGCATAGCATACTTTTTTCTTTTCCATCAATTACAACTTGATAAAAGTTTTCATTAAGCCGAATCAAACCGTATTTTATAATATTATCATGATAATTATGTTTAATTATAGTTAAATATTTATTATACAAGCTAGAAGGTTTAAAAGGTTTTGTTATAAAATCATCAGCTCTTAATTCATAAGCTAATAACTAGTTATTAGCTAGTGATAAGGTATTAATAAAAATAATAGGGATATTTGATAAATTTCTAATTTGTTTGCATACTTCATAACCATCTGCTGCTTTAATTTCCCACTTATTAAAATATTCAGTAATAAAATCACTTACTAACTTTTTATCTTCTGCTAATAAAATATGATACATCGATATCCCTCCTTTAAACATTGTAACATTAATCTATGAAAATATCGTGGATGTTAATAAATTAATTGACCCTCTCATTACAGAATGGTTTAAGATATAAATATCTAGGAGGATATGCTCATGAAAACAGCAAAAGAGTTTTCTAAACTTACAGGAGTAAGTTTAGAACTTTAAAGGTATTATGATGAAATAGATCTACTATGTTGTCTAAATCTAATTATCGTTTATATGACGATAATGCTATTAATAAATTGAAACAAATATTATTTTTTCGTCAATTAGAAATACCATTAGATGATAAAATTAAAGTGTATCAATTAAATAATATCATAAAAGGTTAACGAATTTAATGACAAAAAGTAATTATAATAATTTTGAAAGATTTACAAAATCTAATATAAATAAAATGATTAAAGAAATATTGAAACGTTTGTCTCAAGATGATCCTAAGAGATTTGTTTAGAGGTATAGATAATTTTAGAG
The DNA here is from genome assembly GCF_047249845.1 of Thomasclavelia sp. GTDB lineage: Bacteria > Bacillota_I > Bacilli_A > Erysipelotrichales > Coprobacillaceae > Thomasclavelia. The sequence continues at coordinate 29,957 of NZ_JBKTWO010000020.1, read as the reverse complement.
AGTATACAGAAATTTTACTAGAAAATGAGTATATAGCTGATAGTATAATTAAAGCCTATGGTGGACAAGAGTTGGTATTAAATGCTTTTATAATTAGTATATGGGATAAAACTTCAAGAAATGATGAAGAAAAAGTTATTTATCAACTTCTAATTAAAGCAAGATAATTAGATGATCGAGTATTAGAAAAGAAAGCAGTTTATGAACTTGAACAGCATTGGCAAGTAATAGCTAAACGTAAAAATGTCAAAGAGGCTCTTTTAAAAATTGCTAATACATATTTAAACAATAAGAAATTAATTAATAAACCAGATCAACAATGAGATAAAGGAGCGTCTATATACATAGGAGAGGCAATCAAAAGATATTATGAGTAATTAATAATTCTTGCAAGTATTAATAAATGCTTGCATCTTTTTATTTACTGTTTTGTTTTTGTGATAACAAATCGAAAAATCACGTTCAATCACAATATTATTAACATTAATAACATGAATTATTTGTTCATTAACTTCATTTTCAACAATCTTCATTGGCATTAAAGCAATTCCATGACTATTTAATACTGCTTGTTTGACTGATTCCCAACTATGACATTGCCAAGCTGGTTTTAAGAAGATATTGTTATTTTTAAGACACTCATCAAGCTGATTTCGAGTTCCACTGCCTTGTTCACGATCAATAAAAGGATGCCAATTTAATTCTTCTAAACTAATAAAATCATTTTTACTTAAGGGATAATCTTTAGAACAAACAAAAACTACTTGATCTTTAATGACTGGATCAACAATGAGATCTTTATTTATGATAGTTCCTTCTACTAGTGCAATATCTAGAGCATTGCTTAGTAATTTGTCTTCAATCACATTAGTATTATCAATATAGACTTGAAAAGAGATATCTTGATATTTATCTTTTAAATCTTTTAAAATAGGAGAAATTAGGGTACTTCCAATTGTTAAAGTGGCACCTATCTTTAAGGGAAATAGCTTTGTTTTAGTAAAGGTATGTTCAATTTCATCATATAAATTTAATATCTGGTTAGCTTTAACCAGTAATGCTTGGCCTTCTTCACTGATAAATAAGGTCTTAGAGTAGCGTTCAAATAGTTTTATTTCATATTCTTCTTCAATCTCTTGGATTTTTTGAGAAATAGTTGGCTGTGAAATATATAATATTTTAGCAGCTTTAGACATAGATCTAGTTTTAGCGACGGTTTTGAAGATGGCTAAATGTTTTCGTGTAATCATTTTGAGACCTCCTGTATTATTGGAAAAACCAATAAATATCATTAGATATTAATATTATTATAATAACACAGAAAGTGCTATAATCAAAATGTAAGCGTAGGCATTAGGAGGAAAAACGATGGCATATAAAGTAGGTTTTAAAGATGTAAATGATATTTTGGCGACGCTATCACAAGAATATGATATCTATGGACCAAAACGCTTTGAAAAACAAGGGCGTTATTCAGATACTGATATTATTCGCTATGATAAAATTAGTAAAATTGAAGAAGTAGTGTTTGATCAAAAATCTGATTTTCCAGCTAAAGAAGTAATTACCCCAATTACTCAATCTTTATTCTATTTTACAGAAGATGAATATCGTGAAAGTAAAGTAACTGATAAAAAGATATTGATTTTTATGAGACCTTGCGATGTTAATGCAATGGAACATCAAAATAAAATATATTTAGGAAATGGCGGGTACAGTGATCTTTATTATCAACGACTTCAAGAAAAAGTTAAGATAATTTTAATGGAGTGTACAAGTGGCTGGGACACTTGTTTTTGTGTTAGTATGCAAGCTAATAAAACGAATAATTATAGTCTGGCAATTCGTCATTTAGGTAATGAGGTATTAATAGAAGTTAAAGAATATGAATTTGAAAAATATTTTAAGGAAGCTCCTAAAGATGACTTTGAAGTTTCATTTATTGAAGAAAATGAAGTGAGAGTAACAATTCCTGAAATCAAGGACAAGGAAACATTATTAAAATTAAAACAACATCCAATGTGGCAAACATTTAATTCACGCTGTATTTCATGTGGGGCTTGCACGATAGCGTGTGCTACTTGTACATGTTTTACGACAACAGACTTAATTTATAATGAAAATGCTAGTATTGGAGAACGCCGAAGAACTGCAGCTTCATGCCAGGTCGATGGTTTTAGTGATATGGCAGGGGGGCATGCTTTTAGACCAACGGCTGGGGATCGAATGCGCTATAAGATTCTTCATAAATTTCATGATTATAAAGCACGTTTTAATGATTATCATATGTGTGTTGGTTGTGGGCGCTGTACATCAAGATGCCCTGAATATATTTCAGTAACGGCAACAGTTGAGAAGATGGCTACGGCAGTGGCGGAAATTGAAGTGAAAGGAGATAACCATGAATAATCCAATCAAACCAATTCCAAGTACAATTCTTGAGATAAAACGAGAAAGTAATTTAGAGTATACGTTTAAAGTTGCTACAAATATTAAACCGGAACATGGACAGTTTCTCCAATTATCAATTCCTAAAATTGGTGAAGCACCAATCTCTGTTTCAGCCCAGGGTGAGGGCTGGTTAGATTTTACGATTCGTTCGGTTGGAAAAGTAACTGATGAAATTTTTAATAAGAAACCTGGTGATGTTCTCTTTATTAGGGGACCATATGGTAAAGGCTGGCCTTTAGAAGAAACCTTTAAAGGAAAACATTTAGTTGTAATAACTGGTGGTACAGGATTAGCACCAGTAAGAAGTATGCTAAATGAGTGCTTTGAAAATGATGGATATGTAAAAAGTTTAACTTTAATTGTTGGGTTTAAAAATGAGGCTGGAATTATTTTTAAAGAGGAATTAAATAAATGGCAAGAAAAATTTAATACTTTCTATACTTTAGATAAAGATCAAATTGAAGGATGGAATGTTGGTTTTGTAACTGATTTAGTAGATAAAATCCCTTTTGATAGTTATAAGGGTAATTATGAAGTTATTATTGTCGGGCCACCAATGATGATGAAATTCACAGGTGAAAAGGTTGCTAGTTTAGGAGTACCTGATGAAAAAATTTGGGTATCATTTGAACGAAAAATGTCATGTGCCATTGGTAAATGTGGACATTGTCGAATTGATGAAACATATGTGTGCTTAGATGGACCAGTATTTAATTATACGAAAGCTAAATATTTAGTAGATTAGGGGTGGCTGAAGATGAATCATGATATTGATATAAAAAGATTAAGAATAAATTGTTTTAGACAGTCAAAAGTGGCTGGTGAATTCATGTTACAAATGCGAGTACCGGGTTCAATGATTGCTGCTAAATATTTACAGGTAGTTCAAGATATTGCTCAAAATTGGGGAAATGGAACATTTCATATTGGAATGCGTCAAACATTAAATATTCCAGGAATAAAATATGAGTGTATTGATGAAGTAAATAAATATATCAAAAACTATATTAAAGAAGTAGAAGTTGAAATGTGTGATGTTGATATGGAAGTTACCGATTATGGATATCCGACAATTGGTGCTCGTAATGTTATGAGTTGTATTGGAAATGCTCATTGTATTAAAGCAAATGCAAACACTTATCAACTAGCTCGTAAAATTGAAAAGATTATTTTCCCTAGTCATTATCATATTAAAGTATCAGTTTCTGGATGTCCTAATGATTGTGGTAAAGGACACTTTAATGATTTTGGAATTATGGGGATTGCAAAGATGGAATATCATCCAGAAAGATGCATTGGCTGCGGTGCTTGTGTTCGTGCCTGTGAGCATCATGCCACAAGAGTACTTTCTTTAAATGCTGATAATAAGATTGATAAAGATACTTGTTGTTGTGTTGGCTGTGGTGAATGTGTAATTGCTTGTCCAACTGGAGCATGGACTCGTAAACCAACCAAGTTTTACCGAGTTACTTTAGGTGGACGAAGTGGAAAACAGTATCCAAGGATGGGAAAAATTTTCTTAAACTGGATTACTGAGGAAGCCTTATTAGAAGTTTTTGGAAACTGGCAAAAGTTTTCAGCTTGGGTAATGGATAATAAACCAGAATATATTCATGGTGGGCATTTAATTGATATTGCAGGCTATCCAAAATTTAAAGAATTAATCTTAGATGGTGTTAAACTAAATCCAGAATGTCTTGTGGCTGAAGAATTATATTGGACTGAAAGTGAACAACGTGCTAACATCCACTTAAAACCAATTAGTCAACATAAAAAAGCAGGACCTCAAAATTAAAACCACGATTTCGTGGTTTTTTAAAAGTTATGAAATTAGCAGTAATTGGTATAAGTCACAAGCAATTATCATTAGATAAAAGGAGTATTTTTAGTTTTACAGATACACAAAAATTAGAGTTTTCAGGTCTACTATTAACTTATGGAATTGAGCAGGTTCTCATTTTATCAACTTGTAACCGGAGTGAAGTGTATGTAATGTATGAAAGTGATGTTAGTTTTTTATCATCGCTTTACTTAAATTATTTTAATCAGGCAATGATGCCATTATATTTAAAAAAAGGTGATGAGGCATTAGCACATTTATTAAAGGTAGCCTGTGGTTTGGAATCCATGCTGATTCGTGAAGATCAGATTCTTGGTCAAATTAAACAGGCTTATGATTTTACTTGTAAGATGAATTTAGGAGGAAAAGAGCTTTATTTGATATTTCAAGAAACGCTTAATTTTGCTAAAGGAATTAAAAAACGTTATCCTCAGCCTTCACTTTCTTTGACCCATTTAGCAGTTGAGTATTTAAAAAAATTTGTTAGTTTAAATAATCAAAAAATTATGATTTGTGGTGCTGGTGAGATTGCTCTTTCATTTATCCCCTATTTGTATGAACACAATGAGTTGATTTTTTCTAATCGCAGTGATAATAAACTCATGGCTTTAAAAAAACAGTATTCACGAATAAAAATTATTCCTTTTAAACAAAGAAAGATTTTTTTAGATCAAGTCGATATTTTAATTAGTGCAACATCTAGCCCTCATTTGATTTTTAAAGCAAATGACTTTGTTAATTCTAGGTTAATAGCAGTTGATTTAACGATACCCCGAGATATTGATAAAAAAGCTTTAATTAAATGTATTAATCTAGATACTTTGAATCAAGAAATAGAAAAAAATAATCAGTTACGAAGTATGGGTATTGAAAATATAAATAAAGAAATCATTAATAAGATCAATGAAGTAAAAACAAAGCTTGATAGTATCAAATATGATTATGTGATACAATCTTTACAAGCTAAAAGCATGCAGCTAGCGAATCAGACATATGAGATTCTAGTTAATAAATTATCTTTGACAGCTAGAGAAAGACATATTTTGGAAAAGACGTTAAAAGCATCTTTTATGCAAATAATGAAAGACCCAATTCATTGTGTTAAAACAAATCAAATTAATGATATTGAGGTTATAAATAAATTATTTAGTCTGAAAGAGGAAAAACAAAAATGAAGATCATTGTAGGAAGTCGTGGTTCAAAACTAGCTTTAAAACAAACTGAGTATGTTATTGATAAATTAAAAAAAGCATATCCCGATAATGAATATGAAATAAAAGTTATCCATACTATTGGGGATAAAATGCAGCATGTCGCATTAGATAAAATTAATGATAAAGGGGTTTTTGTAAAAGAAATTGAAAAAGAATTATTAGAGCATACTATTGACCTTGCAGTTCATAGTTTGAAAGATATGCCAAGTGAAAATCCAGCAGGTTTAGTATATGCTAAAACATTAGCACCGAGTGATTATCGTGATTGTCTGGTTTTAAAAAATTGTACTTCATTAGCGCAGTTACCGTTTCAAGCAACAGTAGCAACGGGGAGTAAACGCCGTAAGTATCAGTTATTAAAGTTGCGGCCAGATTTACAAATTATTGATATCCGTGGCAATGTCAATACGCGTTTGAAAAAAATGGCAGAACAGAATATTGATGGACTAGTTCTTGCTAGTGCAGGTTTAATACGTTTAGGATTGGAAGAACTGATTAGTGAATATTTTGATGAAACAAGAATGATACCAGCTTGTGGACAAGGAATTCTAGCGCTTCAGTTACATCAAGACAGTGAACTTTTGACAATGATCAATGATATCAGTGATGAAACGGCTACAACTAGAATGGAATTAGAGCGGTTATTTTTAAAATCAGTAAATGGCAGTTGTCATATCCCTGTAGGAGCTTATGCTAAAATTCAAGATAACCAAGTTCATTTTTATGGCTTATTAGGGAATGAAGAAGGAACTGTTTTAAAAAGTGATAATAAAATATTTAATATTGATGATGCTAATAAAGAAGTAATTAAATTAGCTCAAGAATTAATGAGGCAGGTTTATGAGCGGTAAAGTATATTTGGTTGGTGGAGGTCCAGGAGCAATTGATTTATATACACTTAAAGCTATAGAATGTATTAAAAAGGCTGATTGTATCGTCTATGATCGCTTGATTGATCCTAAAATCTTAAATTATTGTAAACTAGAATGTGAAAAGATATATGTAGGAAAGGCTGCTAGTCGCCATACATTACCTCAAGCACAGATTAATCAGCTTTTAGTTGAAAAGGCTCAACAATATCAAACTGTAGTACGACTAAAAGGTGGAGATGTTTATGTTTTTGGTCGTGGTGGTGAAGAAGGTTTAGTATTAAAAGCAGCCAAAATTGATTTTGAAGTTGTTCCAGGACTATCATCAGCGCTTGCTGGATTGTGTTATGCAGGAATACCAATTACACATCGTAATCTAGCTTCAGGTTTTACTGTAATTACAGCTCATCATAAAAATAATCAAGATGATCAATGGGATTATCATCAATTTTTAAATGATGATTTAACTTATGTGTTTATGATGGGACATGAAAAATTAGAACAGATCGTGACTAGTCTTAAAGCTGCAGGAAAGAAAGAAGATACTCCAATTGCATTAATTTCAAATGCAACTAGAGTTAACCAAAAAAGTATTTATGGAACTTTAGCTAATATTATTGATCAGTTTAAACAAAGCAATTTAACTTCACCAATGTTGATAGTGGTTGGTAAAGTAGTTTCACTTCATCAAGAGTTGGATTTTTATCAAAAGAAAAGGTTATTAAATAAAAAGGTATTAGTAGCTTGTGTAAGTGATAATGAACTGATAATTAGTAAGTATTTTAAAGAACAGGGAGCTTTTGTAAAACAGCTTCAGTTAGGTAAAATTGATTATCTTATTTGTCAAGATGTGATTGATTTTAATCATAAACTTATTGTTTTTACTAGTCAAAATGGTATTAAAGGTTTTTTTAATTACCTCAATATTAAAAAAATTGATCATCGTGAGCTAGCTAATGTCCGTTTTGCTTGTATTGGGCAAAAAACAGCAAGATTATTATTACAATATGGTTATTGTAGTGATCTAGTTAGCAGGCAAGCTAACAGCTATGACTTTAATAGCTATTTAAAAAATAATATTCATAAAGATGAACAGCTGCTTATTATCCGTGCTAAAGAGCATAGTAATATTGAAAAAATAACAATTCAAGACCAGGAGCTGATTGTTTATGAAAATAAAGAATTAATGGTATGTGAAAATGAATGTTATGATCTAGTTTGTTTTACTTGTGCTTCATCAGTAGTAAGATTAGCTAAATGTAATGCTGATTTTAAAATAGCTTTATCAATTGGACCAATGACGACTCAGGCATTAAAACAATATTATCCGGAGGTAAAAGTTATTGAAGCTGATGATAGCAGTTATGAAGGGATGATTAAGGTTATAAAGGAGAATATCAATGTTTTATAGAGGAAGAAGATTACGAAATAATTGTGTTTCAAGAAACTTAATTAGAGAGAATCATTTATTGGTCGAACAATTGATTTGCCCATTATTTGTGGTTGAAGGGGTAAATATAAAAAAAGAAATATCGTCTTTAGAAGGTATCTATCATTATTCTGTTGATCGATTAGGTGAAGCAGTTAAAGAATTGGAGGCAGTAGGGATTCAGGCTTGCATTCTTTTTGGGATTCCAGATCATAAAGATGAAGTTGGTAGTGAAGCATATAATGATAGAGGGATAATTCAGAGGGCAATTAAAGAAATTAAACAAAAAGCACCAAATATGTATGTGATTGGCGATGTCTGTATGTGTGAATATACTGATCATGGACATTGTGGAATCTTAGACAAACATGGTATTGTAATTAATGATGAAACATTAACATATTTAGGTAAGATTGCAGTAAGTTATGCAAAAAACGGTGTTGATATGGTAGCACCTAGTGCAATGATGGATGGTGAAATCATGGCAATTCGAATGGCACTTGATAAGGCTGGATTTAATGACTTGCCAATTATGGGATATAGTGCTAAATATGCTTCTTCTTATTACGGACCATTTAGAGAGGCTGCCAATAGTGCGCCATCATTTGGTGATCGTTCAAGTTATCAGATGGATATTGCTAATGGAAATGAAGCAATGCGTGAGATTCAAGCAGATATTGATGAAGGTGTGGATATTATTATGATAAAACCAGCACTTGCTTTTTTGGATGTAATCAAAGAAGCTAAGCTAAACTTTAATATGCCAATTTGTGCTTATAATGTTAGTGGTGAATATGCAATGTTAAAACTAGCTGTTAAGGAGGGGTTGATGAAAGAAGCAGTAATTGAAGAATCATTACTAGCGATAAAACGTGCTGGTGCAGATATGATCATTACTTATTTTGCACTTGATTTAGCAAGAAAGTGGCAGGGGAATAATCATGAGTAGTCAAGAAATCTTTGAAGAGGCATGTAAATATATTCCTGGTGGTGTTAATTCTCCAGTGCGAGCATTTAAATCAGTTGGTGGAATACCAGTGTTTGCTAAATCGGGACATAAAGGACATTTAATTAGTGAAGATAATATTGAGTATATTGATTATATTTGTTCATGGGGACCACTTATTTTAGGGCATAATCATCCCGTGATTGAAAAAGCTATTATTAGAGCTAGTAAGCAAGGAACTAGTTTTGGTTTACCTACTAAATTAGAAGTTGAGATGGCTAAATTGATTGTAGAGAGTTATCAAGGAATCGATATGGTCAGAATGGTAAATTCAGGAACTGAAGCAACAATGAGTGCTTTGCGAGCAGCAAGAGGATATACAGGGCGTAATAAAATTATTAAATTTGAAGGTAATTATCATGGTCATAGTGATGGTTTGTTAGTCAAGGCTGGTTCAGGGGCATTAACTTTTAATACTCCTACTAGTCCAGGAATTCCCCAGGAAATAATCTCTCAAACAATTGTTTGTAAGTATAATGAGTTTGATTCAGTAAAAAAAGCAGTTAAAGAAAATTATGATGAAATTGCAGCTATTATTTTAGAGCCAGTAGCAGCTAATATGGGAATCGTTCCAGCAACTAATGAATTTCTAAATGGTTTACGAAATATTTGTGATCAATATGGAATTGTTTTGATTTTTGATGAGGTAATTACAGGATTTCGCGTATCATATCATAGTTGTCCTGATTATTTAGGTGTAGTTCCTGATATGGTTTGTTTTGGTAAAATCATTGGAGGAGGATTACCAGTTGGCGCATATGGTGGAAAAAAAGAAATCATGGCTCTCGTTTCACCTCAGGGGCCAGTATATCAAGCAGGAACATTATCTGGAAATCCGTTGGCAATGAGTGTTGGCTTAGCCCAGTTAAATTATTTAAAAGAGCATCCTAATATTTATGATTATATTAATCAGGCAGCTAGATATTTAGAAACAGGGATTAATAAAATATTGTTGGAATTATCACTTGGATATCAGGTTCATCGTTGCCAGAGTTTATTAACTTTATTTTTTACAAATAAAAAAATTACTACCTTTGAAGATGTGCAAACTTGTGATTGTAAAATGTATGCTTTATTTTTTAAAGAGATGTTGCAGCAAGGCATTTTAATTGCTCCAAGTCAGTTTGAAGCCTGGTTTATTAGTGCGGGGCATAGTCAAGAAGATTTAGATAATACTTTAAAAGCAATAAAAAAAGCGCTGGTAAAATGTCATGATGCCATGGTTGATTGATTTAACAGCACGAAATGTCATTATTGTTGGTGGCGGTCAAGTAGCAACGTGCAAAGTTAAGCAGTTTCTTAACGAAGGAGCTAATATAAAAATTATAGCTTTAAATGTTGCTGATGAAATTAAAAGATTAGATGTAGATTATTATGAAAAAGCATATCATTCAAAATATTTGACTGATGCTTTTCTTGTATATGCAGCAACTAATAATTCTGATTTAAATAGACAAATAGTAGCTGATGCAAACAAAAAAGGAATATTGTCAGCTAGTGCAACGAAAAGTGCTTCATCTTTAAGGAGTATGAAAAAGGTAAAAACAGAAAATATGATTTTAGGAGTCTCAACAGGTTATCCAGCCTTTTCAAAAAAGATTGAAGAGGAACTTATTATTTATGATGATTATCTTATGTGGTTAAGAAAGATCAGAAACTTTGTTTTGAAAAATAATTTAGTTGATTATATTGAAAGAAAATCATTTTTTAATAATATGCTATTGTTTAATAAAAGTGAGTTAGAGTTAATATATAATTTTTTAATAACAAGAAAAGGAAAACTATTAATTTTTTCAGTTCATTTAGATTCTCTAACAAATAATTTTACTAGGCTATTAAATGCATTAGCAATAAGTTATTATGATCAAAATTATAGTGATAAATTAGCTGCATTAACATCATTAATGATTGATTGGAAAATTCAACCAATGGTTATTTCATATGGAAAAATATATGATAAGCTAAAAGCCAGTACGGAGTATTATTTGGTTGAAAAGCCACTATTTATTAATAATGAAATATTGGATAAATTATATGCTAGTAATAAAAAAAGGTTATTTTTAATTCATCCTAGAAGTAATACTAATCTACAGTTATTATTAAAGAACTATGGTTACGTTCATGAATTTGATCAGCCTTTATCAACTGAAATTAACTTTGATCAGGTAATTCCATTTGTTTTAACCAAAGGATATCATTATAAAAAACATATTATGGAAATAATAAAAGAAGATTTAAATATTAATTTAAATTGTGTTTTATTAGAGGATAAAACAGTAGTAAATAATTTAGTAGAGTTAATAAAATTACGTTTTAATAATAAATAACCAGCATTTTAGCTGGTTATTTAAAATTATGATCAAATCTTTCAGGTAAATCAAAATTATATTTTATGGTATCAATTAAATCATAGATTCCAATAACAGATTCATTTATGCTTTTATTAAATAATACCTCAATCTTTGGTATATAAGGAATAAGAACTTTATTAGGTTTATAGTTTACTACAAATCCTTGAAACTTTTTATAAGTAAAGCTAATTAATAAAACTAAATAAATTAATCCTCTTTTATATAATTGTGGAGCAACTAATAGATGATCGTAAAACTTCATTCCCTTTAGTGACTTTATTAATTGTTTTTTGGTAGTTTTAAAAAATGGATTAATATTATCAATAATATATTCGTTAATAATAATATGATTTGTTAAAGGGGTTTTCAAAGGATTCAAATCGTCCTTTAACATTAAATAACGATCTAGTTCAGTTTCTATTTCAAAATGGGTTATTCCTGTTTCACCAATAATTTTATCAATATAACTATGACAATTACTATCTAGAATAAAATGACAGACAAAGCCACATAAATAAACAAATTGGGCTTCGCTTTTTGTTTCTCTTAATATAGATAAAGATTGATTAAAAAAAATATTTGCTTTTTGCTGATGCATTTCACTACCTAATCGATTAACTTTACTGTGGATATAAGGACGATTGTAAAAAAGTATATCTGGACCATGTAACCCAAGATTAAATAAATCTTGATTATTAAGAATGACTCTTTTTAAAGGATCACAAAGCTGTTCAATTACTTTTTGACCTAAGCGATAATGGCTATAAGCTGCAGGCATTATTTCAACAAATCATATTCAGCTGGCTTAAAACCAACTAAAACTTTATCATCAGTTTCAACGATTGGTCTTTTCACTAACATCCCATCACTTGCTAAAAGAGTTAGTTGTTCATCTTCGCTCATTTGTACTAATTTATCTTTTAAATGTAACTCTTTATATTTTAATCCTGATGTATTAAAAAATCGTTTAAGTGGTAAACTGCTTTTTTTATATAGAGCTAATAATTCTTCTTTGTTTAATCTTTCTTCAACGATATGACGATCACTATGTTCAATACCAAGATCATCAAGATATTTTTTTGCTTTTTTACAAGTACTGCATTTTGGATATTCAATAAATTTTAACATAATTTCACCTCATCAATAGTTTAACTCATTTTATCATGAGATTACACATATTTAGTATATTTTTTAATAATAAAATATATAAGATATTCTTGTTTAGTTTAAAAAAGTCAAACTATGTTTTATAATTAAATAAAAACAGATAAAATAAGGAGGTTTATTATATGTGGGGGATAATTGCAACTTGGCGTATGGCTTTAGAAGGAGTAGAAAAGGCTAGTAAATTACTAAAAAATTCAGGGGATGCAGGAGATGCTATAGAAATGGCAATTAAAGAAGTAGAAGATTTTCCATATTATAAGTCTGTTGGATATGGAGGATTACCAAATGAGGAGATGGAAGTTGAATTAGATGCAGCTTTTATGGATGGAGATACATTGGATATTGGAGCAGTGGCAGCTATAAAAGATTTTGCTAACCCAATATCAATTGCCCGGCGTTTATCAAAAGAAAAAGTGAATAATCTATTAGTTGGTTCTGGTGCTGAGAAGTATGCTCATAAAGAGGGGTTTGAACGAAAAAATATGTTAACTAATAGGGCTAAAATTCATTATTATAATAGAATTGATGAAATTAAGGAACAACAAATAAAGCCATACTCAGGTCATGATACAGTTGGAATGGTATGTTTGGATTTTAATGGTAAAATGACTTCTGCTACTTCTACAAGTGGCTTGTTTATGAAAAAGGCTGGTCGTGTTGGTGATTCTCCAATTTCAGGTTCAGGATTTTATGTTGATAGTAAAATTGGTGGTGCTAGTGCTACAGGCTTGGGTGAAGATGTGATGAAAGGATGTCTTGCATATGAAATTGTACGTCTAATGAAAGATGGTATTCATCCTCAAAAAGCTTGCGAAATGGCTGTTAATATGTTTGATTTGGAATTAAAAGAACGTCGTGGTCAAGCTGGAGATATGTCACTTATTGCTATGAACAACAAAGGTCAATGGGGAGTTGCAACAAATATTGAGAATTTTTCTTTTGTTGTTGCTACAACAAAAGAAAAAGCAACTGTCTATATAACAAAAAATATTGATGGAAAATGTGTTCATGAAAGAGCAAGTCAAGAATGGTTAGATAGTTATATGGCAACAAGAAAAAAAAACTTTGAAAAGAAATAGTTAATTTATATTAAAAGTAGTTAAAATGATTTAATAATAGGGAATACTAATCATAAAGTAGTTGTTAAAATAATTATTTATAAAGGAAAGTAGGAAAATTATGATTAGTAAAGTGAAAATATTTAAAGAAATGAAGCTTACTATTTATGTTTAAAAAATTAAGTAATAATAAAAGGGTTAGGCTTTTAATAACGTTGATTAGTGTCATAATAGCTGCTTTTTTACAAGCATATGTACTTAATGTCTTTATTCAGCCAACTAATTTATTATCTAGTGGATTTACCGGAGTAGCAATTTTAATTGAAAAGATTACCTCTTTATTTGGCTTTTCTTTTCCAATATCTTTAGGAATGATTTTATTAAATATACCAGTTGCTATTTTGTGTTATAAAAGTATTAGTCCAAAATTTACATTTTTTTCTTTACTTGAAGTCTTTTTAGCTAGTTTCTTTTTAAATTTTACTCATTATCCGCCTTTATTTGATGATATATTATTAAATATAGTTTTTGGTGGATTTGCATATGGGTTATTGACTGTTATAGCTTTAAAAGGTAATGCTTCAACTGGAGGGACGGATTTTATAGCATTATATGTATCAAATCGCAAAGGAAAAGCAATTTGGGGGTACGTATTTATATTTAATGCAATAATCTTAATTATCTTTGGATATATGTTTAGTTGGGAATATGCGGGGTACTCAATTTTATTTCAATTTATATCTACTAAAACAATTGATTCATTTTATCGACGCTATGAACGAGTAACTTTACAAATAACAACTACAAAAGCACAAGAGATTATTGAGGCATATATTCTACAGTATCATCATGGTATTTCGTGTGTTGAAGCAATTGGGGGATATAGTAAAAAAACGATGTATTTATTACATACAGTTGTTTCAAGTTATGAAGTACAAGATATTGTAAGTTTAATGAAAGATGTTGATTCTCGTGTTATTATTAATGTGATAAAAACTGAGAATTTCTTTGGTTATTTTTATCAGGCACCAATTGAATAAAAAAGCTAATTATCGTATAAATTAGCTTTTTTATTGCGTAAGAATAACCATTGCGTAGCAATTTTATCTATGCTATAGTTTAATTAGCTAAGAAAGATATTATTGAAAAAATAATATTTTTACTATTAGACTTGTTATGTTTTGGAGGAAATCATAATATGGAGTTCCAAAATTTTATTGAATTACTTGATAATATACAAATTAATCTTTTTGTTACCGACTTAGAAACAGACGAAATTATTTTTATGAATAAAAAAATGAAGTCTACATATCATTTCAATCATCCTGAAGGAGAAATTTGCTGGAAATTAATAAATAATAATCAAAATCAACGTTGTAATGAATGCAAGAAAAATCAGTTAAAAAACTTATATGAAATTATTGAATGGGATGAGGGAAATAGTAAATTAAAGCAGAAATTTAAAAATTATGATTGTTTGATTAGATGGGATGATAATAGAATAGTTCATTTACAACAAACAATAGATGTAAGTGATCTAAAAAAACTAACTCATAAAAATTCTTTTGATGAATTGACAGGTTTATTAAATCGGCGTGCTGGAATGGAAAAAATTAATCAATTATTAAAAGAAGAAAAAACTTTTACAGTTGCTTTAGCTGATATTGATAATTTAAAATATGTAAATGATGTATATGGTCATGATGAGGGTGATTTTTTATTAAAGAAGATAGCTGAGATTTTAAATCAAAGGTTATGTAAATCAGATTTTATTTTTCGTTTAAGTAGTGATGAGTTTTTATTAGTATATAATAATGCTGATAAAAAATATGTTTCAAAGTTATTAATAGAAGGTAATGAAGAAGCAAAATCATTAAAGGAAAAATATCAGAAAAAATATGATTTTTCATATACATTTGGACTTTATACAGTATTAAAAGATAATACTTTATCAGTAACTGATATTATCGCAAGAAGTGATGAACAAATGTATAAACAAAAGTTACGTTTACGAAGAACTTTATTAGCTGAAGTGGAAGATAATTTATTCAAATCAAATAATTTAGATGAGAGCCAATTTAAATATGATGCAATGAGTTTATATGATGCTCTAATTAAAAGTACTGATGATTTTATTTATGTTTGTAATATGAAAACCGGATTATTTAGATACTCACCTGCACAAGTTGAAGTTTTTAATTTACCAGGAGAAATTATTGGAAATCCTTTACCAATTTGGAAGAAGATAGTACATCCACAAGACTGGGAAAGATTTTATAAATCAAATATGGAAATTGGTGAAAATAAGATGGATTATCACTCAGTTGAGTTTAGGGCAAAAAATAGAGATGGAGAATATTTATGGTTGAAGTGTCGAGGGTATTTAATCCGTGATGAATTTGATAATCCAAATCTATTTGCAGGAATAATGACTCAATTAGATCGACGTAATAAGATTGATCCTTTAACACAATTATTAAATCGTCAAGAGTTTGTTAATGATTTTAATTGTAAAGTCGATGATAAAGCAATTGATAATCTTGGCCTAGTTGTAATCAATATTGATGACTTTAAAAATATTAATGATATTTATGACCGAAGTTATGGTGATTATATTTTGAAAATCCTAGCGCAGATTGTTCAAAGTTGTGTTTCTGGAAATGTTAGTGTATATCGTTTAGATAGTGATCAAATTGGTTTGTTGATTGAAAATACTGATAGAGAAGAAGTAAAAAAGATATATGAGGATATAAAAAAATCATTAATTCATATACAAATTGAAGCTAATGATTGTTGTGAAGTTCATATTTCAGCAGGATGTGCACTATTTCCTGATGATGGAATGACCTATAAAGAGATTAGTCAATATGCTGATTATGCTTTGCAATATGCTAAGAGTAGTGGAAAAAATAAATTAATTTTCTTTACTACCGATATTCTTATCAATAAAAAACGTTCACTTGAAATACTTAAATATTTATATGAAAGTATTAGTAATGAGTATCAAGGTTTTGAAGTATATTATCAACCACAAGTTAATGCAAAAACACAAAGAATAATTGGTGTAGAAGCATTGCTAAGGTGGCAATGTAAAGAACTAGGAAGTGTTTCACCAATAGAATTTATTCCTATTTTAGAGGACAATGGACTTATACCTCAAGTTGGGATATGGGTTCTACAAAAAGCTATTCAAGCATGTAAAAGATGGTTAAAAATGGATCCGAATTTTACTGTTAGTGTAAATGTTTCAGCATTACAAATGTTAAATAGTAATTTTACCACAGCGGTTAAGGATATTTTAGATAGGGAAGATATTTCTCCATCTAATATTATTATTGAACTTACTGAAAGTTACATGGTAAGAAATATTAACTATTTACGTGATATATTTAATCAGTTGAGAGCATCAGGAATTAAAATAGCTATGGATGATTTTGGAACAGGTTATGCTTCATTGGAAATACTAAAAACTGTACCAGCTGATATAGTTAAGATTGATCGGGCATTTGTTAAAGATATACATAAAAGTAAATTTGATGCAACATTTATTCGTTTTATTGTTGAAATATGTCATGATGTAGATATTGAAGTAGTTTTAGAAGGTGTAGAAACTTGTGAAGAATATGAGATTGTTACCCCAATGAACCTTGATTATATTCAGGGATACTTGTTTGGTAAACCAGTACCAGAAACTGTAATTACACAGTTGTTAAAAGATAGTAATAATAAGATTTAATATAAATATGATGACTAGCGGATTAATAGTTATCATATTTTCTTTTAAAGATTAATAATATATAGTTATTAGGTATTTTATATAGATAGCAGGAGATAATTAATTTAGTAAAAAGCTTTATTAATACAATATATATGATAAAATAACGAAGAAAGAAGGTGGTTAATAATGAAAATTGAGCCTATATCCTGGAGGTATTGTGGTCAAAAGGATTATTTACCACTAAAACTAGGTAATTAATCCTCTAAAAGGAGGAAATTTATGGCTGATACAATCACTAAAAATGAATTAAAAGAGATATTATTGAGTAAAGATACTCAACAAATCAAGAAGATAATTACAAATATTCATCCTGCAGATATTTTAGATATACTTCATGAAGATGAAGATAGCATAAAACAATTAATGGATCACTTACCAAATAATATTGTAGCTAATGTTATTGAAGAAGAAGATAATATTGAAGATCAATATGATTTATTAAAACTTTTTTCAGATTTTAAACAACGACAAATATTGGATGAAATGTCTAATGATGAAATAACTGATTTGCTTGGTGAACTAGAAGAACCAGAAAAACAAGATATCTTAAGTAAAATGGATCAAGAAGATAAAGAAGATGTAGAGCGTTTACTTACATTTGATCCTGATACAGCAGGTGGAATTATGACTACTGAATATATAAGTATTCGAGCCAGAAATACAGTTGAAAAAACGTTAAAATATTTACAAGAAAATACTGATCAAGAAGCTACTTATTATTTATATGTAGTTGATCCTCAAAATATATTAAAAGGAGTTGTTTCATTAAGAGATATTGTTACGAGTTCTTTTGATACAAAAATGATAGATATAACAAATCCAAATGTTAAAACAATATTGTATAACGAAGACCAAGAGGAAGTAGCTAAAAAATTTCAAAAATATGGTTTTATACTAATGCCGGTGGTAGACGAAATGGATCATTTGCTAGGGGTTATTGAATTTGATGATATTATTGACATTATTCAAGAAGAGAATACTGAGGATATTAATTTATTAGGTGGAGTAGATTCAGAAGAAAGGTTAGACTCAACTGTTGGAGAATCATTTAAAAGCAGAATTCCCTGGCTAATTGTGAATTTATTTACAGCTGTAATGGCTGCTTCTGTTGTTAGTTTTTTTGAAGGTACAATTGCTCAAGTAGTAACTTTGGCTACTGTTATGCCGATTGTTACAGGTATGGGTGGCAATGCAGGGACACAATCATTAACAATTGTTGTTAGAGGGTTATCGTTAGGTGAACTTACTAAAGAAAATGCTATTAAAATTATGCTTAAAGAAGTAGCAGTAGGATTTTTTAGTGGCGTTGTAATTGGGGTTTTGGTTGCATTAGGATCAATGATATTTGAAGGAAATCCGATTTTTGGTGTAGTTACAGGGTTAGCGATGTTTATGAATATGATCTTAGCCAATATTGCAGGATATTTTATCCCTGTAATATTAGAAAAATTTCATGTAGATCCAGCTTTAGCTAGTGGAGTTTTTGTTACTACTGTTACTGACGTATTAGGCTTCTTTTTCTTTTTAGGTTTAGCAACAATATTTTTACCTTATTTAATTTAGAAAATTAAATATACAGTTAATGTTATTATTTGGTAGTTTGTTATTGTAGTAATTAGTAATATATAATATATATGGAGGAAAATATGGAAGAAAAATTAGATGAAATAATATTATTATTAAAAAATATTGATAAAAAGTTACAGATTCTAATTGAAGAAAAAAATGTAACAAAAGTAAAGAGTCCTAGTAATGATGCTATTTTAAAACAGTTTGAAGAAACTGAAAAGTTATTTAATAAAGTAATGAATAAAGGAAAATAGAATATTTATGGTCTTAGATAAAACAGTTTATCTAAGGCTTTTTAATTAAAATTGTTAATAAATTATATTATTATCTTACATCTTTGTAAGATAATAATATAATTATAAATAATCGTGTATAATGTAAAGGGGTGATCATCGTGAAGATATTAATTATTGAGGATGATTTAGAATTACGAGAAGAATTAAGAGTATTATTAGAGAATAATGGTTATCAAGGAATCATCTTAAAAAACTTTGAAAAAGCATTAGATGATATATTAGAAATAGACCCAGATTTAATCTTATTGGATATTAAGATACCTTACCTTAATGGTCAACAACTGTTGAAAAAATTGCGAGAGCTTTCTACTATTCCTGTAATTATGGTTACAAGTAAAGATAGCGAAATAGATGAGATATTAGCATTAAGTTATGGAGCAGATGATTATATAACTAAACCATATAATCCAACTATTTTACTATTGCATATTGAAGCAGTTTTTAAACGTCTACATAAAACTGAACCCAAACTGACTTATCAGGATATTAAAGTTAATTTAATGAAAAGTACGTTAGAAAAAGATAATCAGGAATTATTATTATCTAAAAATGAAATGGGAATTTTCTATTTTCTTTTAATGAACCAGGGTAAGATTGTTAATCGTGATGATATTATGAATTATTTATGGGGAACTGATAAATTTATTGATGATAATACATTAACAGTCAATATGACAAGATTAAGAAAAAGATTAGAAATGATTGGATTATATGATGTGATTGAAACTAGAAGGGATCAAGGGTATATACTAATATGAGTTTAATAGAGTATCTACTAGATAGAGTTATCTATCTAGTTTTATTAATATTAATGATATTAATAGTATTATTTTTTTTGTTAATGTTTAAAGTATCAGATGCATTGATTTGGTCAGTTGTATTAGTAATGATACTGTTTGGAATTTTATTAATAAGCTATGATTTTTATCGGAAACATAGTTTTTATAATACCTTTTATAATAAATTAGAACAATTAGATAAAAAATGTTTAATAACAGAGTTAATTAGTCAACCTAATTTTTTAGAAGGAAAAATCTTATGTGATGTTCTTTATGAGATTGATAAATCTATGTATGAAGAAATAGAAATATATGAAAATAATCTTAAAGATTTTAAAGAGTATATAGAATTATGGATTCATGAGGTAAAATTGCCAATATCAAGTGCTAAACTAATGATCCATAATCATGAACATAATGAAAGAAAGTTAAAGGATCAAGTTAGTCGGATTGAAAATTATGTTGAACAGATTTTATATTTTGCTAGAAAAGATAGTAGTGAAAAAGATTATTTAATTAAATCTTGTGATTTGGGAATGATTGTTAGAAATGTAATAAAGCGTAATCAAGATAGCTTATTATATCAAAAAATAAACATTGAAATCGAACAAATTAATTATACCGTTTTAAGTGACAGCAAGTGGCTAGAGTTTATTATTAATCAGATTGTCAGTAACAGTATTAAATATCATCGTCAGGATAATTGTAAAATAATATTTAATGTAATTAAAAATAGCAATATTGCCTTGGAAATAATCGATAATGGAATTGGAATCAAAAAAAGTGATTTAAGCAGGGTATTTGATAAGTCATTTACTGGTGAAAACGGGCGACGTGTTTCTAGTTCAACAGGAATGGGATTATATATTGTTAAAAGCTTATGTGATAAGCTAGGCCATAAGATTATTATTGAATCACAATATGGTAAATATACTAAAGTAATAATATATTTTAATGATGACCAATATTACAACGTTGTAAGGTGATGTAAGCTAGTTCGATGTTATTAAGATTACGTATTTTTTATAATTAAGTTGTAAAGGAGAATAGGTTATGGAAAATATTCTAACAATTAAAAATATTAGTAAATATTATGGAAATAAGAGTAATCTTACTAAAGCTATCAGCAATATTTCACTGAATGTGAATAAAGGGGATTTTATTGCAATTATGGGAGCTAGTGGTTCAGGGAAAACTACATTATTAAATGTTATTTCAACAATTGATAAAGTAACAAGTGGACATATTTATGTTGAAGGTTTAGATATTACAAAATTAAAAGGGAATAGCTTAAATAAATTTAGACGTGAAGAACTGGGGTTTATTTTTCAAGATTTTAATTTATTAGATACCTTGACAGCATATGAAAATATTGCTTTAGCTTTGCAAATTCAAAACGTTAAAGCGAAAGTAATTGCTCAACGGGTTCACGAAGTTGCTCATAGATTGGATATCAGCGATATTTTAAATAAGTATCCTTATGAGATGTCTGGAGGACAAAAGCAGCGAGTATCTAGCGCTAGAGCAATCATTACTAATCCAAAGTTAGTTTTAGCTGATGAGCCAACCGGGGCATTAGATTCTAAAAGCTCAAAAATGTTATTAGAAAGACTTCAAAAACTAAATCTAGATTATCAGACCACAATTTTAATGGTCACTCATGATGCTTTTAGTGCTAGTTATGCATCAAAGGTTATTTTTATCAAAGATGGCAAGATATTCAATGAATTTGATCGTGGCAATGATAACCGTAAACAATTTTTTGATAAGATAATTGATGTTGTTTCTTTGCTTGGAGGCGATGTAAGTGATGTTATTTAATTTATCATTAAAGAATATTAAAAAAAGTTTTAAAGACTATGCTATTTATTTTTTTACTCTTATTTTAGGAGTTGCAATCTTTTATATTTTTAATTCATTGGAAAGTCAAACAGTTATGTTGAAATTGAGTAATTCAACTAAAGATATTATTCAATTAATGAATGATATTTTATCAGGAGTAAGTGTATTTGTTTCATTTGTTCTAGGTTTTTTAATTGTGTATGCAAATCAATTTTTAATGAAACGAAGAAAAAGGGAATTTGGTATATATATGACATTAGGTATGTCAAAAAAACAAATATCAAAGATTTTATTAGTTGAAACAATAACGATTGGTCTTATTTCATTATTAGTTGGTTTGATTTTAGGCGTTGCTTTATCACAAGTAATGTCAATTATTGTAGCTAATATGTTTGAAGCTGATATGAGTAAATTTACGTTTGTATTTTCTTCTAGTGCGATGATAAAGACAATGATTTATTTTGGAATCATGTATTTATTAGTTTTAATTTTTAATACTATCCAAGTTAATCGTCAACAGTTAATTAAACTATTAATGGCTAATAAACAAAATCAGGTAGTTAAATTAAAAAATGCGTTTCTATGTATAATTGTTTTTATTGGGGCAGTAGCTTTGTTGAGTTATGCCTATTATAACGTTACTGCAGGAGCAAATAATTTAACTGAGACATTTTCCGTGTTTTTACAAATGATCTATGGCGCTATTGCAACATTTCTTATTTACTGGTCTATTTCAGGCCTGGTTTTAAAGTTGGTAATGACTTCAAAAAATCATTACTTTAAAAATTTAAATAGTTTTACAGTTAAACAAATTAGCAGTAAAATTAATACTACAGTACTTTCAACAACAGTTATTTGTTTAATGCTCTTTTTAACTATTTGTATTTTTTCAAGTGCTTTTGCTTTAAATAAAGCTTCAACAGCTCAATTAAATGAATTAGCACCAGTAGATATTCAGATGCAAAAAGATGTCAGTAAAGATAATTTAACAATCGATGAATATTTGAATAAAAAACAAATTTCACTTGATGGGCTAACAGATATTTATACTTTTACTACTTACCAAAGTCCTCAATTAACTATTAGGCATACTTATGGTGGTACTTATAAAGAAGTAAGTGAGAGCTTTTTAAATAGTTGTGAAGAAATAATCAAGGTTAGTGATTATAATAAACTTGCTAAAATGTATAATTTACCAACTTATAATTTAAAAGATGAGTATGTAGTAATGGGTAATTATGAAAATATCATAAATGCTCGTAATCAATTTCTTAAAGATAAACCGGATATTGAATTAAATGGAAAAGTGTATCATAGTAAATTTAATAAATGTCAAAATGGTTTTTTATCAATGCAGTCAAGTCATATGACGATGGGAGTATATATTGTTCCTGATGAAGTAGTAAGTGATTTTTCGCCGCTTAATAGTTATTTGATGTCAAATTATATTAGTGCAGATAAGGATAACAGAAATGTATTGGATGAAAAGATGCAAAGTTATAGTTCGGATGTTTTATTGATCAATACCAGGATACAGATTTATACTAGCAGTATTGGTATGGGAGCGATGGTAATTTTTATTGGATTATATATAGGAATTGTCTTCTTGATTTCTTGTGCAGCTATTTTAGCTCTTAAAGAATTATCACAAAGTATTGATAATAAAGAAAAATATCAAACACTAAGAAAAATAGGGGTTGATGAAAGAATGATAAATCGTTCTTTATTTAAACAAATAGCGATTTATTTTGCATTCCCGCTAATTTTAGCAATTATTCATTCTATTTTTGGAATCCAGGTATGTAATATGATGCTACAGACATTCAATCAAACTGATGCACTTGAAGCAATCATAACAACAGGAATTTTCTTAGTTATTATTTATGGCGGATATTTTATCATCACTTATCTATGTAGTAAGAGCATTATAAAAGATAATTAATGTATTTGAATTTTTTAACTAATTTTAATATCTGGTTATATTGTATATAGCAAATAGCCATATATATGCACTAGGTTATTATAATTGTACTTATTGGACATCATGTAGGGAATCTTCCACAAAAGGGGTAAAAGATATTAATTCTTTGCCCTCATTTTATTTTTGTAACGATGATAGGGAGTGTGTTTTTTATTGTGGAAAAGTGTATAAAAAAGAAAACATTTTTTTAAAAAATTCATGCGATTGCTTTACAAAAAATTATGAATGCGCTATCATCAATATATAAGGAATAAGGGAAAGAGTTAATATTGATTTAATATTTAAGTGACGGAGGGTGATACATAGATAAAGTAATTTTAGGTATATTTTGGGAAGATTTAAAAATATAAATTAGAAGGGATAAGGCTATGAAAAGAAAATTTGTTAAAAAAGTTGGCGTTATGACAATAACTGCTGCAATGACTTTAACTAGTGTTTTTTCTTTATCAATGTTCAAAGTCAATGCAGAAGAAATTGATACAGCTGAACATGTTCTTGGAGCAGTAAGTGATGTAACACAAGATGGAAATAAAGTATACATTACTTATGAAGGTGGAGAAGAAACAAAAATCACATTTTTAGAAAATAATTTATTTAGATTTAATATGGATCCAGATGGGGAATTTCCAGATACACCTGAGCCTCGTACTAAGAGCCACAAAGGTGTTATTACCCAACAAAATGATGAATCTGATGAATATAGTAAACCATCACCTAATGTAAGTGAAGGAGAAACTATTAGTGTATCTACTGATAAAGTAGAGTTACAAATTGATAAAGAAACTTCAAAAATGAAGTTAATTGATAAAGAAAAAGATAAAGTTGTATGGCAGGAAAAAGAGCCATTAAAATATGTTCGTGCTCATATTTTTGATTATGATCATAAAGACTTTATGAAAGATTGGTATCAAGATGACTTTCCAGATGGAAGTTATACTATCCAAACATTAGAAAACACAAAAGGTGCTCAATACTTTGGTGGTGGAACACAAAATGGACGTTTCAACCATACAGGTAAAAAAATTAATATTGCTAATGAAAGTTCTTGGACAGATGGTGGAGTTGCATCACCAAATCCATTCTATTGGACAACTGCAGGTTATGGAGTAATGAGAAATACATGGCGTGCTGGAGAATATGATTTTGGAAATACAAAATCAGATCAAACAACAACATCACATAACGAAGATCGTTTTGATGCATATTATTTTGTAGATGATACACCTACTGAATTATTACAAGATTATTATAAAATTACTGGTAATCCTGTACTATATCCAGAAAGTGCATTTTATTTAGGTCATTTAAATTGTTATAACCGTGATGCATGGAAACAAAATGACAATGGTAAATGGTTACTAGAAGATGGTAAGAGATATAATGAAACTAATCGTGAAGGTGCGGCCCTTGCTGGGGAAACATTAGAAACTTTAAACGGAACTAATGAAGATGACTATAAATTTTCTGCAAGAGCGGTCGTTGATGGTTATGTGGATAATGATATGCCATTTGGATGGTTCTTACCAAATGATGGATATGGTTGTGGTTATGGTAAATCTGATGATCCAGTAACTGGTATTGATGATAATGTAGAAAACTTAAGACAATTTACAGAATATGCAAATCAATATGGTATTGAAACTGGTTTGTGGACTCAAAGTAATTTAACACCAGTAGCAGGGACTGCTCCACATTTACAACGTGATTTTGAAAAAGAAGTAAATACAGGAGGTATCCGTACTTTAAAAACAGATGTTGCTTGGGTTGGATGGGGTTATTCAATGGCTCTATCTGGTTTAGACAAAGCATATGATATTTTATCTAAAACTGGTGAACGCGGTACTATAGTTACATTAGATGGTTGGGCTGGAACTCAACGTTATGGTGGAATTTGGACTGGAGATCAAACTGGTGGTAACTGGGAATATATTCGTTTCCATATTCCAACATATATTGGACAAGGATTAAGTGGTAATCCAAATGTAGGTAGTGATATGGATGGAATCTTCGGTGGTTCTTCTTTAATTACAACTCGTGATTATCAATGGAAAGTTTTTACACCATTAATGTTAAATATGGATGGATGGGGAGATTATCCTAAAAAACCATATACATTTGGTGAGGATACTACATCAATTAACCGTATGTATTTAAAATTAAAAGCTCAATTAATGCCTTATACATATACAGCAGCAAATGAAGCTGTTACTGGAAAACCAATGATTCGTGCAATGTTCCTTGAATATCCAGAAGATCCAATTGCATATGATGAAAACAGTGTTCGTTATCAATATATGTATGGTGAAAATTTATTAGTTGCACCAGTATACCAAGATACAAATATGGATGAACATGGTAATGATATTCGTAACGGAATTTATTTACCTGATGAAGACCAAGTTTGGATTGATTACTTTACAGGTAAACAATATCGTGGAGGAAGTTTCTTAAATAACTTTGATACACCAATTTGGAAATTACCATTATTTGTAAAAAATGGGGCTATTGTCCCAATGTATGAAGAAAATAATAACGTTGCACCAATTTCTGAAACTAATCCAAAAGGATTGGATAAAACAAAACGTATTATTGAATTCTGGCCTGAAGGAAAAACTTCATATGATTTATTTGAAGATGATGGTATTACATTAGATTATTCTAATAAAGAAGAAGTTAGTTATGGAAGTAATGTTACTACTAAATTCACTTCTGAAGTAAAAGGTACTGAGGCAATATTACGTGCTGAAGCATCTAAGGGAACTTACAAAGGTTATGATTCTAATAGAGATACAACATTTGTTGTTAATGTTTCAAAAGCACCAGAAGCAGTAGCTGGAAAAGTTGGTTCAGCTGATGTTGAATTCAGTGCAGTTGACAGTAAAGAAGCATTTGATAGTGCAACAGGTAATGTATATTACTATGATGAATCACCAAATTTAAATAAATATGCTACAGAAGGTAGTGATTTTGCTAACGTTGAAATTAATACAACACCAAAACTATATGTAAAAGTTGAAAATACAGATGTAAGCAAAAATGCAATTGAAGTAACTGTAAAAGGATTTGAAAATAAACAAGATCTAGCAGGAAATCAAGAAACTGATACTTTAACAGCTCCAACAGGATTAGCTGCTATAGAAGATCAAATCACACCAACTGAAATTCCATTAGTTTGGGATATGGTAGAGGGTGCTACTGAATATCAAGTAGAGATTGATGGTAAAGTAAATTCTGGTATTGCTGCAAATGAATTTTTGGCTGGAAGTTTATCATACAATTCAACTCATACATTTAGAGTTCGATCAGTAAATATTGATGGTTATTCACCATGGAGTGAACCAATAACAGCTAAAACAACCGAAGATCCATATCGTAATATTCCAGCAGGAATGGAAGTAACAACAAATGATAGTGCTTCAGGATATTCAGCTAAAAATTTAATTGATCGTGATACTAATGCATATTGGTTTACTGATTGGAACAATAATAGTATTAACAACCGTGATAAAGTTATTGATTTTGATTACAAAGAAATAACAACAATGGATTATATTGATATTTATCCACATAGTAGCTATTTAAATTTCCAACCACGTGAAGTAACAATTTTAGGAAGTCTTGATGGAAGTAATTATACAACTGTAGTAGATAAGATGCAGTTATCTAATGATGCTTCAGTTAAATCGATTCCATTAAATGGTGCTAAGATGCGTTATATGAAAATGATAGTTTCAAAACCAGCAGGAACTTATATTTGTATGACAGAAGTTATGCCATATAAAGTGGAAGGTTCAAAGAGTTATCCAGTTGGGGATGTAACTTTAGATGGTAAAGTTGATAGTAATGATTTAACATGGATCGATAACTACACTGGTTTAACTAATAAAGATTCAGATTTTAGTTATGTATCACAAACTAATAATGCTGATATTAATAGAGATAATGTAATCGATGCTTATGATATTTCTTGTATCACAACTAAACTTAATGGAGGTACAAATAAAGCTGGTAACCCTGATGGAAAGATTATGTTAATTGCTGATAAAAATCAATTAAAGGCAGGCGAAACAGTAAATATCACTTTACTTGGAATAGGATTAAAGAATATTAATGCATTTAGTGAAGTTCTTCCTATTGATACAGATAAATTCTCATATGAAGGATATCGTCAATCTTATGATGTAATTGATATGAAGACAATGTCTAAAATGAGAGCAAGAACAGATGGCAGTGAATTAACGGTTGTAAGTACTAATGTAGGAGATCAAGATTTGATTAATGGAACAATAAAACTTGGTACAATTACATTAAAAGCTAAAGCTGATACATCATTTGAAGTAACAAATGGTATTGCAAAATTGGTTGGACCAAAATTAACATACATTGATGGAAATATTGATAATGATACAACTATACCGGAAACGCCAGAAACAACAGAAACTCCTGTTAAAGTAAAAGGAACAACAATTACAAATGAAGCATATCCAACAGATGATGGAACAAATGTTGAAAAATTAATTCAGCAAAATTCATTTAATTCACTATATGATGGAGCATTAGAGGATGGATTTGAATTAAAATATGACTCAGCTGATAATCAAGTTGATGGAGTATTAAAACCAGAAATCACTTTACCTTTAGAATTACATTTAGACATGAATAATCAATTAATGAATGTTGTAAGAGTATATGGTAGAGCAACAGGAAATGGTGCTCCACGTGTTGTAAGTGCAAATGTAGTTACAAAAGATGGTGAGACTATTGATTTAGGTACAATTGGAGAACGTACATTTGATCGTAACGGAAATCCAATATATACAAATTATCCAAGCGATGGTATTTTTACTTTTGAATTAGATAAAGCAGTTGAGGTAGCAACAGTAAATATTACGTTCCAACATGCTGATGGTACTGCTAGTGATCCAGAAAAACCTCATGATCGTATGCTAACATTAAAAGAAATTGAATGTGGATATGTTCATGATATTCCAGTTACAGGTATTACATTAGATAAAGATAATCGTGATACTTTATATGTAGGAAATTTAACTAATTTTAATGCTAAAGTTAGTCCAGACGATGCTTTAAATCCTTATTATACAGTAACTAGCGATAACGAAGATGTAGTTAAAGTATTAACTATTAAAACTACAACAGGTTTCTCATTTATGTTACAACCATTAAAAGAGGGAACTGCTAATATTACAGCGACTTCTGCAGATAATGATCAAATCTCAGTAACTCAAACAGTTACTGTAAAAACTGGAACTGATACAAAAGCATTAGTTGATATATTAAATAGTGCAGAAGCATTAAATGAAGAGTTCTACACAGTAGAAACTTATACTACATTAGCTGATGCAATTAGCGAAGCTAAGGAATTATTGAATAACGATCCAACTCAAGATCAAGTTGATCAATTAGTAAGTAAGATTAAACGAGCTATTAAAGGATTAGATTTAAGACCAGTAAATCCAAGTAATCGTATTGATGGTGTTACTATAGCTGATCAAAGTGGTTATGTTAATTGGAGTGAAAATGCATCTAGTATTTTAGATGATGATATTGGAACATATTGGTTAACTCCTCAAACAGGTATGCCACAATGGGTAATTGTCGATTTAGGAAGTGTGTATAACTTAACAGATGTTACTTTCCTTCCTCGTCAAGGTGGAAATAATGGTGATATTATTAAAGCCTCTATTTCTGTAAGTACTGATGGTCAAAATTATACAGACCTTGGACAATTTGAATTTGATAATGATGGTACTAAGTTACTAGATAAAACTGTATTTAAACAGATGAAATTCATTCCTACTGACGCAAGATATGTTAAAGTAAATATTTTGGAAACATTAGGAAATCCAGCAAATAGTTGTGCAAGTGCAGCAGAAATGCGTTTCTATGGTAATGCAGATGTTGATAAGAGTGAATTACAAGGATTATATAATGAATATTTGACTTTAAATGAAGCTGATTATACAGCTGAATCTTGGGTATCATTCGCAAATGCAATGACTGATGCTAAAGCAGTATTAGACAGAGCAGATGCAACTCAAGAAGAAGTGAAGAATGTTACAACTTTATTACAAAACGCTAAAAATGCATTAGTTGAAGTTACTATTGAAACAAATAAAACAGCATTATCAATTGCAATTGACATGGCAAAAGAAGTAACTCAAGAACAGTTAGATAAATTAGTACCAGCAGTAGCTGATGAATTCAAAGCAGCATTAGAAAATGCTCAAACTGTATATGATAATGCAAAAGCTAGTCAAGAAGAAGTAAATAATGCATTTGATCGTCTAGCTAAAGTAATGCAGATGT
>NZ_JBKTWO010000019.1:0-48388 GCF_047249845.1 Thomasclavelia sp. | reverse complement strand
GGTGTAATTTCATTTCTAAAAGCCTTACCAATTTGTCCAATACCAAAAGGAATTTTTTTACGTGTTGTTCTTTGAATATTTTTAAAGTTTACAAAAATACCCTGTGCTGTTTCAGGTCTTAAATATACTGTAGATTTAGCATCTTCTACAACTCCCATTTTCGTTTCAAACATTAATTTAAATTGTCTAACATCAGTAAAATTGCTTTTACCACATTTTGGACAAACAATTTGATGTTCTTCAATATATTTTACTGTCTCCTCACTAGTCCATCCTTCACTATGAACATTTGGATCATAATCTTCAATCAGCTTATCAGCACGATGCCTAGTTTTACATTCTTTACAATCAATTAATGGATCCGAAAATCCCCCTACATGGCCACTAGCTTCCCAAACTTTCGGATTCATGAATATTGCAGAATCTAAACCAACATTATATGGTGACTCTTGAATAAAACGTTTCCACCATAACTGCTTAATATTATTTTTCATTTCAACCCCTAAAGGTCCATAATCCCAAGTATTTGCTAAACCATCATAGATTTCCGATCCTTGATAAACAAATCCTGACGTTTTAGCATGATTTACTAATTTATCCATATCTTTATTTGCCATAATTTACTCCTTCATATGTCAGTTTTAGATGTATAAACAACGAAAGACTTGAACATAGTCAAGCCTAGTTTATTTATATATTCTATATTTATTTTTATGCACATTTAAAATACCCTTATAGTAGTTATTTGTCAACCAATTATAAGGGTGCTAAATAAATGTTCGCTCATTTAACCATTCTAAAATATCTTTATATACTTCTAAGCGCTGGCAATCATGTAAAATATCCTGATGACTATCTTCATATAACTTTATTGAAAGATCTTTAACCCCTCTATTTAAAAGGTTATCATATAACCATTTTGGTCCTTTTCCAAATCTACCAAAAGAATCTTTTAGACCTGAAACAATAAATACTGATAGATAATTAGGAATTTTTTTGATTGTTTCAGATGATGTGACTTCTTTAATAAGTTTTAAAATATCATTATATGCCTGATTAGTATAAATAAAACCAGTAAAAGGATCTTGATGATACTGCTCCAATTCATTTAAATCAGATGTTATGTATGTTTCACATTTTATAATTGCCTTTTTCATTATCTTGGAACGATGCATATTACCTTTTAAGATAACCTCACCTTTTAAAAATAATTTTTCAAGATTTATATGCTTTGGTTTTCCACACGTCCCCATAAACACACACCCTTGAACATAATCCCCATAATTAGCTACATATTTTCGTAAAATAATTGAGCCAAGCTCATTACCGATCATAAAATATGGCAAATCGGGATACCTAGCAGCCATGATATTTCGAAGACGCTGCATATCTTCAACTAAATTTTTAGTAGCATCCCCATCTCCAAAATAACCTTGTTCATAATTATATAAAGACATTCCATGACCAGGGAAATCACTAACGACAACAACAAAACCATCATGGGCTAAATACTCTGCAAAACGCTGATAACGACCTAGATGCTCACCCATTGCGTGATGAATCTGAATAATTGCTTTATAACGGATCATTACAGTAGGAAGATAAATATCAAAATTCACATGCGTTTTAGTAGCAGATGTGAAAGTTTCACTAAATTTCATCATTATTTCCTCCGCTTTTGATTATTATATTTAAATTGATTACCAGTCTTTCTTGGTTTAATCAAACATTTTTTATTAAAACCAATTAAATCTTTACGATTTGCTTTAACTAAAGCCTCATAAACTAAATCATAATTTTTAGGATTACGATACTGGATCAATGCTCTTTGCATTGCTTTTTCTTTAGATGATTTAGGAACATATACTTCTGACATATCCCGAGGATCCAATCCTGTATAATACATTGTCGTTGAAAGTGTTCCTGGAGTTGGATAAAAATCTTGAACTTGTTCTGGCTGATGATGAATATCTCGTAAATATTCTGCTAATTCAATAGCATCTTCTAAAGTACATCCAGGATGAGATGACATTAAATATGGGACTAAAAACTGTTTTTTATTATATTCTTCATTTAACTGGTAATATTTATCAACAAATTTTTCATACAAACCTCTTCGTGGTTTACCCATTTTATCTAGAACCTGATCACTTATATGCTCAGGTGCAACTTTTAATTGGCCACTAATATGATTTTGAACTAATTCTCTAAAAAAACTATCATCTTTATCATACATTAAATAATCATATCGAATTCCTGAACGAACAAAGACTTTTTTAACATTAGGTAACATCTTCAACTCATTTAATAACTCTTTATAATCCTGATGACTAATTTCTAAATTATTACAAGGTTTAGGCCATAGACATTGTTTTGTTGGGCAAGCTCCATGATTATTTTGCTTTTTACATGCTGGTTGTCTAAAATTTGCAGTCGGTCCCCCAACGTCATGGATATACCCCTTAAATTCCGGGTCCCAAACCATTTTTGTTGCTTCAGCAATTATAGATTCATGAGATCGGGCTTGAACCACTCTCCCTTGATGAAATGCTAAAGCACAAAAATTACAAGAGCCAAAACAACCTCGATTACTAATCAATGAAAACTTTACTTCATCAATAGCAGGAATATGTTTATGACTAGGATGATAAGTTCTCATATAATCCAATGAATAAGCACGATCAAATTCACGTTGAGTTAAAGGTCGATTAGGTCGATTTTGGACTACAAACCATCCTTGATAAGGCTCCACTAATGTTTTAGCATTATAATGATCAGTATTTAAATACTGCACTTGAAATGATTTTGCATAAGCCACTTTATCTTTACAAATTTCCTCGTAGCTTGGTAACATGATTGGTTCATGAGCATCATTAAGATTCTTAGTTTTAAAAACTGTTCCATCTAAATAAGTCAAATATTTAATATCCAAACCACTATCTAACGCTTCTGCTACCTCAATAATACTGTTTTCACCCATTCCATATAATAATAGATCCGCATTGGCATCAATAATAATTGATTTACGAACTTTATTATCCCAATAATCATAATGACCTAATCGTCTCAAACTGGCTTCAATCCCGCCAATTATAATATTAGCATCCCGATACGCTTGACGTGCCATTTGACTATATACAATTACTGCTCGATCAGGACGTTTAAACCCTTCACTTCCTGGGGTATATAAATCTTTATGACGTCGTTTTTTAGCAACTGTATAATGATTGACCATTGAATCAATATTTCCTGAAGAGATTAAAAATCCTAGTCTTGGCTTACCAAACTGGCGAAACTCTTCAACATTATGCCAATCAGGCTGTGCTAAAAAACATACTTTAAAACCATGACTCTCTAAAGTGCGGCATATGATCGCAGCACCAAAAGATGGATGGTCCACATATCCATCACCACATATATATACAAAATCCGGTTGTTGCCAACCTCTTTCTTCCATTTCTTGACGATTTACAGGTAAAAAATCATTCACAGTTATCCCTCTTTCTATATTAACCTATTATATACATAAAAATACAAAAAATAAACAAAATAGACAAAAGTTATGTTAACTTTTGTCTATAATTTCACATTTAGTTAATATATTTAAAGTATACTGTCAACTTTTGTTTACCACTTTTAAATTATTTACATAAAAAACAAATCTACTAGCTATAAACCATTAAATTGACGAATAAATTTTCGACTTTGAAAAGTTAATCCTGTAAACTCATCAATATAAGCATCAATAATCTCTACTAATTTAATAATTACATCGTCATCAAGATGAAGTTTATCAATATTCTCTAATTTACAAAGATTAATATAACGAAACCCTTTCAAAACATCTACTGCAAGTTTAAGATCATATATTCCTATACATTCTTGACAAACAAAACCGCCACCATGAATAGAAATTCCAGCGATGTGATCATGCCTTCCACATACCGTACATTGTTCAATCTCTAATGCTGATCCTGTAACTTCCATAATATAGGTATTAAACAATAAATAAACTGTCTTGGGATCATAACCAGTTTCTAAATATTTTAAGGCTAAAAGTAAATTATTATAACTCATTTCATCAGGATCATTATCTTTAGCAAATTTATAAACAAATTCAATAAAATAACTAGCATATGCTTCTAACTCAATATCCTCTTTAATATGACGGAAATAATCACTTGAAGAAGCCTTAATTAAAGTCGATAATCCTAATCTTGGTATAAATGTATACTCTCCTAAAGTAATCGTTTGACAAGCAGGAGCATTTTTACTTTTCATTTTTTTAACTCCTCGAGCAATTAAAGCCATCTTGCCATAATCTTTAGTATATATCCAAACTAACATATCATTTTCTTTATAAGCCTTATTTTTTAAAACAATTCCTTCAATACTTACTTCACCACTAATAGTCATCTTCGTTATAACCAAATTCTTTTAAATATTTTTGTTTATTACGCCAATTGTTTTCAACCTTTACATACAACTCTAAATGAACTGGTACTTGTAAAAAACGTTTCATTTCTCTTTGCGCATTTAATCTGATCTTTTTAATCATTGAGCCCTGTTTACCAACAATAATTCCTTTTTGACTCTTACGATCACAAATAATTGTTGCAATTATTTCTATCCCCTGCTTATCTTCAAGCATTCTTTCAACAACTATTGCCACACTATGTGGTATCTCATCTCTTGTAAAATATAAGATTTTCTCTCTAATAAACTCAGCCATTACAAAACGTTCTGGATGATCTGTTAAATGATCTTTAGGATAATACATATTCCCTTCTGGTAAATACTTTTTAATAGTTTTTAATAGCAAATCAACATTCTCATCATTTCTAGCACTAATTGGAATAATTTCTTTAAATTCAAACAGTGATTGCCACTCTTGTAATTTGATAATTAATTCCTCTTTACTAACCATATCAATTTTATTTAAAACTAAAAATACTGGGCCATCTGCTTCCTTTAACCGTTCAATAATATATTTATCACCCCGACCAATCGTTTCATTTGCAGGTGCTAAAAACAAAACTAAATCAACTCCATAAATACTATTTAAAGCAGTTGTATTCATAAAAGTTCCTAAACGATCTTGAGGTTTATGGATACCTGGTGTATCCATAAAAATAATTTGTGCTTCATCATCTGTATGAATTCCCTGAATCGTATTTCTTGTCGTTTGTGCAACATCTGACATAATTGCTAATTTTGTTTCCAAGATACAATTCAATAATGTTGATTTACCTACGTTAGGACGTCCAACTATACTTACAAATCCTGATTTAAATATCATAAATTTTCCTCTGTAAATGCCATTGGCAATAATTCTTTCATTGATGTTATTTTATATTCCTGATGATTTGCTAAAATGATTGGACAATTTTCAGGAATTAATTCCATTAATACCTGTCGACATGCCCCACATGGTGAAACAATAGCACTACCATCAGCTACAATAGCTAATTGTTTGATATCCGACTTTTTATAACCATTACAATAAGCTCCAAATAATGCATTTCTTTCCGCACACATCGTTGAACCATATGCAGAATTTTCAATGTTAGTGCCTAAAAAATATGTACCATCATTCATTTCAGCACATGCCCCAACTTTAAAATTAGAATATGGTGAATATGAGTTTTCAGCTGCATCAAAAGCTTTTTTTATTATCTCTTGATAAACCATTGTTACCTCCCTATCCCTAATGCTTCTAAAATTGATTTTTGTATTGTCAGCATTTTTTGTTCATCATCTTTTTCTATGTGATCATATCCTAACAAATGTAATAACCCATGGGTAAACAAAAAACACATTTCTCTTTTCAGACTATGCCCATATTCCTCAGCTTGCATTTTAGCATGATCAATAGAAATGAAAATATCACCAAGACTTCTTGGCATCCCTTCTGCATAGTATTGTTCGCTATCTTCTAATGCAAAACTAATTACATCAGTTGAACGATCAATCTTACGATATTCTTTATTAATATCATGAATTTTTTGATCATCAACTAAAATACATGATAATTCAAGACTTTCATCAATATTTAATTGCTTTGTAGTTTCTTTAATAATTGCTAAATAATCTTGCTGATAATCTTCTTTAAAATTTTCAACTTCATTGATTAATGCAAAATCTATCTCCATAATATTACCTCATCTATAAATTTTTCCATTTTTAATTATAGCACAGTCATAAAATTGATTCACTAATTTTGTTTGATGAGCCACAATAACAACAATAATTTCTTTTCTATAATTATTAATATAATTTAAAATCTTATACATCTTATGATCATCAACATTACTTAGTGCTTCATCTAAAATTAATACTTCAGGTTTTAATAATAAAGCCCTAATAATCATCATTATTTGTCGTTGTCCTGAAGATAAGGGTTTACCATCTACCTCAATCATCATTTCTAATTTATTTATAAAATCATCTAATTCAAACTCTTTTAATAATTTCTCCAATAATCTTTGATTATTACTTTTTAATAGTAAATTAAATTTTAAAGATTCCTGATAAAATATAGGTTCTTTATCTATGTAAATAATCTTTCGATACAATGAACTAGAATCTATTTTAGTTAAAGAAACTCCATTTATTAAAATATTCCCTTTAATTAAATCATCATGTTTCATCAATAGTCTCAACAAAGTTGATTTTCCTGCTCCTGTATCACCCTTTAACCACAAAGAATCATTAATTACTAAATCTAAATGTTCGATGATTGGTTCTTTATACCCATAACTGTAT
Source organism: Thomasclavelia sp. (assembly GCF_047249845.1). Classification (GTDB taxonomy): domain Bacteria; phylum Bacillota_I; class Bacilli_A; order Erysipelotrichales; family Coprobacillaceae; genus Thomasclavelia. The sequence goes on along the minus strand of NZ_JBKTWO010000019.1, from coordinate 41,623 downwards.
GTTATATGATCGAACTTAATCTCTTTTATACGTCCTTTTATTTTTGATTTTCGTTCACTTTTATCTGGAACAATCTCTTTATAACGTTCATATAAGATTTTAACTTCATCTTTTTCAAAAATTAAAGCAATTAAATTAAATAGTGGTTCAATTAAATAAGTTGTTAACATATAAAAAAACACAATATCACCCACACTAATTTTTTCCTGCTTATAATAATAACAAGCAACCAAGACCACTAAAAAAGATAAACCTTGAATCAGCATCTCACTAATAACATTTAAACTATTTAAGTTTTTATCCCGCCAATAAACATTTAAATTATACTCATCAAATAAATAATTTATTTTTTCCTTTGCAAACTGTTTTAAAAAAAATTGATGACTATTATAAAAATTCTTTAAATACTCTAAATATCCCTGATTCATCTGTTCTTGACTACTAATAATTCTTTTATTCAACTCATTTAATTTTTTCATCCCCTTTAATACTACTAAAGCAATTATACCTAAAACAATAATTACACTTAATCCTATTTGAAATGAAAATATTAGTAAAGACAAAATTATTCCTAACATTAAAATTAAATCCATGAATATCACAAGATAAAAATGAATAAAAAAATTACTCAATGAGTACAAATTTTGTACCTTAGTTAATAACACCCCTTCTTGATTACAATTAAAATATTTAAATGGTAAATATAACATATGGAGAACTGTTTTATTTACATATTCATAATTCAGCTTTTTCTGAATTTCAATCTCTAAATTTTTACGTTGGTAATTTAATAGGATTCTAACTCCTGCAACAAAAATAAAAACTGCACTAAAACCCATTATAAAATAATAATTCACTTCATCAATCGTATTAATTAAGACTTGAAAATAAAAAGAACTAATAATACTACATATAGATATAAGCAAAGCTTTAAACAAAATTTTTATAATATATCGATAATTAGACTTTAAATGTTGAATTGTAAATTCTCTAAACTTTATCTCCTTTTGTTCTTTTTTAACCATATATCTCCCCACATGATTAATACAAACACTAACACCAGTAAAAATACTTTCCACTTCTTCATAGCCAAGTTTAATTAGCCCTTTTGCTGGATCACCAATTATTAAATAATTGCTAGCTATTTGATATAATACTACAAAATGCGTCATATTATCTCTAACAACATGAATTATACAGGGTAATTTTGCTTCATTTAATAAAACGCTAAAACTACATTGATATGCTTGAGCATCAAAGTGATATGATTGTAAACAACGTACCAAACCATAAACACTTATACCTTCGCTTGTCAAACGACACCTTTCTTTAATCTCTTTAGTCTTGATATCAAGATGATGATATTTCAAAATCATTTTAATGCAATATGCACCACAGCTATAATGATTATCTTGTTTATATATTGGATATTTACGCATATTAAAATCCTCCTATTATTATTTACTCTCTTAATAAGAAGATTTCTTTTTAAGAATAAAAACTATGATAATCAGTCTCATTACTGTGACTTATTATCATAGTTCTTTATATATCAAACCTAGTTCTTGCCTTTCTATCTTTACGAATTGCTTCTTTTGCAGACTTCAAAATATCAACTAATAACCTTATCTCATACTCATCACAGTCTTTAAACAATTCTTTTGCCTCTATTTCAAATACTACTTTTACATTCAAAACATTGTCACATAGAAGAGCGTCTACAGAAACAGAAAGTGCATTTGCAATCGCAATTAAAGTTGACAAACTAACTTTAGTTTTTCCAGTTTCAATATTACTCATATGTGCTGGTGTTACATCAACTATATATGAAACAACTTCTTGGGTCATACCTTTTTTAATCCTTGCAGTTCTAATCCTTTGACCGATTGCTTTATAGTCTATTTCCACTATTTCTACTCCCCTTTCCATATTTTATATTGTAACCACTACATAAAAGTATTATAACCACCTATATAAATGATTATTGCACACAGTATATTTTTGCTATTTTTTTTACATCCTATTCGGATTAATTCTAAATAATAAAAAAAAGAACGTAATTGATTGTACGTTCTTCAAAATATCTATTTTATTAATATTTACTGAATTTTCAGTGTATTATCTTTATTACAATGAACATTTGCCAAGATAATCTCTATCAAATCATCTTCTAAAATAACTCGTTCATATTTATTTTGGATTTGAAACAATTTTTTTATTCGCGCAATAACTCCACCGGCTTCACTTATACTACAATCTAATAGTATTAAAAATTGTCTATCACTATATTTACAAACTATATCTCCCATTCTAAGTGAACCTAATATGATATCTTTTAAAATTTTTGAACTATCTTCTAAAACTCGATTATAAATATCCAAATTTTGTTCTACATATTTCTTTGGCTTAATTGTTAATAAAGCTACTGTACCCTTATTCTCCTTACGAAACGTTTTTCGAGCTTCAAACTGATAAATTTTTTTAAAAAAATCATAATCACAAACAAAAGCTTTTTCTACCCTTTTTTCTACTAGATCTTCTTGAATAGCTCGTATATTTTTCCCTTCATTCCCTTTATTATCAAGACTTAAATAATATTTCATTTTATGAATCGTATTATTACTGATATTATTAAAAGAAGTAATAACTTGGTTATAGTGTTCTTTTGCAAGATTCATTTTAGCTTGTTTTACTAGTGAAATTATTAAAAATAAATTAATTGTTTCATCATTATGATTAAAAGACAATGTAATCGAGCAAAGTTCTTCTACTATATCATAACGTTCTAATTTATAATAATATTCAATTAAATAACGGGCAATGTTTAAAAACTGTGAATTTAAATGTGTTCTAATTATAATGAGGTCTTTGACCTCATCTAACATTGGTAAAAATGCCCCCTTATATTTGTTAAATGCTTTTAGATAATAATCCACCCTGACACTTTCTTTAAATGATTTATTACGACCTAAACGGTAATAACTATTAAAATCATCAACATCAAAAATTAATTTAACTTCTGAATTCCAATAATACAACCCATGAGATGAAAGAATAAAATCATAATCTATTAAATTATTTTTTAATAATATTCTAAGACGATACATTAAAGTTTTCAAAGCATTAGCAGGATTATTTGATTCTCCTTCACTAAACATCAACTCCTGAAGATCACTAGAACTTATTTTTCGACGATGATGATAAATAAAATATGCTAATAATTTAGCTAATTTAAAAGAATTAATTATATTATAATCTAGCCAATGATTTTCATCCAATTTTATTTTATACGCATTAAAAAACTGTATCTCAAGTTTCATTTAACCTCCTCTTTGCCATTATATATAGCCTCTTTATAACAATTATTAGAAATATGTCTATTAAAAAAGTTATAAAAATCAATGATACTATCTTTATTTAGATTAAAACCATTGATAATTTAATATTAAAATTAAAAAGAAGATTTAATGTTATTTAGAAATTTATTTTCATTAAATCTTCTATCAAATATTATATAATTACCATAAATAATTGACAAATTTCTGCTTTCATATATAACAATATTTATTTAAATTTCATCTCATCTAATTTTCTTTAAATCACTTATTAAAATGATTTGATCATGTTTCTTCTTTTCATTATAACGTGAAGTAATTCTATCCACAGCTACTTGTGCTCCCTCTAAATCAGGTGAAGCTAATATTAACGAATATTGGGTCATATTAAATTTTGAAAAAACATCATTTTTTCTTAAACTATTAGAAATAACATCTCTTAAAATATCAGCTTCATAATTCATATTCTTTTCATCTAAACTATCACTTGTATCAACGACAGTTAACAACGCTAATACTCGTGCTTTCATCGAACGTCTGGCTGAACGAACATTTATTTGATAAATATTTTTAAACACATCAAAATCACAATAAAACGTATTTTCTTCATTATCATCACAGGCTAAACTTTTTTCTAATTCTTCAACTCCTATTTGAGCAGATGATGAGGTATCTAAAAGCATCACATAAATCTCCTTTAATCTATTTGATACTTCAATACCATATTTACTATAATAATAGTCTACTACTTTACGATAAAATGATAATCCCAAATCAATTTTATTAGTTTTATAATATGCATATAATTGTATTTCATATATACGCATATCCATTAATCTAAGACAATTTTGATGATTACAAATCTGCAGTATTTTTTCATATTGGTTATGATTTGCTAAAATTAGTAAAGTATTTAAAATTGCTTCTAAACAATTTCTTGATAACGTATTATTAATTTCCATAACCCAATCATTATAATTTAATTCCGGTAATATCTCACCATGATATTTAGCTATTAGATCTAAACAAATTTCATATTTTTGATTTGGATCATTTTCTTTTTCAACTTTATTACAGAGCTTTAACAGCTCTTCATAATCAACTTTACAACCAACATCCAGATTCCAAAAATAACGACGTCCTTTTGACTTTATACAATCAGAATCTTCAAAAAATTGTTTCATTTCTTTTCTAGCACGATATACTAAATTCCTTAATGCACCCTCAGGTTTATCAGAATTCCCATTTGGCCAAAGATAATCCATTAATTGTAAATTAGTAACACTTTTATTACGATTAATTATTAAAAAAACAATTAATAAATCTACTTGGGCACTTCTTTTCTTTTCATATGGAAATTCAACTTTCCCATTAGTTATTTTTAATCCACCTAATAATTTAACCTTTAATATAACTTTCTTTTCCAAATAAACCACTTCCTTTTATGTTATTTCTTTACAGAATTATACTATATTATAAATTACTTTGTTTGTACAAACAAAATTATTTTATTCTTTTTTATCAATTAAAACAATATGTAACCATTTTGTGACTTTTTCTAAAAAACGTTAAAACTATAAAAGTTTAACGTTTAATATAATTATATTTTTCTTTCAATAATATTAGAATTTAAAGCATACATAATTGCAGTTTCTTTTGTTATTTTATTTTGTTTATATAAAGTAACAATTGCATCATCCATAGTAATCATTCCAATTTGTCGATTTGTTGTAATTGCATTATCAATTTGATGAGTTTTACCATCACGAATCAATGTCCTAATTGCTTGGTTACAAATCATGATTTCAAATACAGGAATCATCTTACCATCAACACCAGGCAATAACTGCTGAGAAACAACCGCATTTAAAACCATAGCCAACTGAATTCTAATTTGCTGTTGTTGAGCAGGAGGAAAAACATCAATTACTCGATCAATCGTATTTGCAGCTCCAATCGTATGTAAACTAGAAAAAACCAAATGTCCTGTCTCAGCAGCCGTAATAGCAATATCAATAGTTTCTAGATCACGCATCTCTCCAACTAAAATAACTTCAGGCGCTTCGCGTAGTGCCGCTCTAAGTGCTGATACATAATTATGTGTATCATGATATACTTCACGTTGTGATACAATGCTTTTATTATGTGTATGTAAATATTCAATAGGATCTTCAATTGTAATTATATGACTACTGCGTGTTTGATTGATTTGATCGATTATGCAAGCTAGAGTAGTTGATTTCCCGCTGCCAGCCGGTCCTGTAACTAGTACCATTCCTTTTTTTTGTTTCGCCAAATCAATAATTATATCTGGAATATTCATGATTTTAGGATCAGGTAACTGAAAGCTAACAACTCTTAACACTGCTGCACAGGAATTTCTTTGCCGATAAGCATTAACTCTAAAACGTCCAACATTAGATATTGAAAACGAAAAATCATCATCACCATTTTGAATATAAGTATCAAAATCATTTTTATTAGCAATATCATATATTTCCCGAATCATCTTTTCTGTATCTTGAGGAGTTAACTTTTTATCATCATATTTAGAAATTTTCCCATTAATTTTAATCGCACAGGGAGAACCAGCAACAATAAAAACATCTGATACACTCTTTTTAACAACATCTTCTAATAAATTCCGTATTTCCATTTTTACTCCTCCTGATTTACAACTTTAAAACTAATAATTTTCAAATCATCAAATTCATTAATAAACGATAGTTGCAAAGTTTGATCATTATTTATTGATTTTTCTATTACATAAATATCATTTTCTTTTTTATAATTTATCTTATGCTCTTTTAAACTATTTTCTAGATTATTTTTATCGAGCTGGTAATACTGCTCTAATAGAGCACTCTCACTTTGATAATAAGCTTCCGTGATATTAGCTTGACGAATTGTAGATTGATAATATGTATCTGCTTGTAAATATGCTAAAATAGCTAAAATACACATCACTAAAATAACAAAAATCATAAAAATAGATGGTGCCCCTATACCTAGATGAAATAAAGACTGCTTTTTATTCATTTCCGTTCCCTCCTAAGACAAAGGGTAATTCAACTATAATCTTATCTTTATTTTTTATTTGAATACTGCCTTTCATAACATTTTCATTAATCAATTTAATAGTTAGATTATCTATTTGATAAGTATCATTAGCTATCTTTTTTACTCCTAATAATGATTCAAAATCATCATTAGGATAAGCTTGCATCGTTTCAATCATATTCTGAGCCTCTATTAATGAGTTTTGTATTTCAGTACCTTGAACCTGCCTATTTTTTGCTTGAATAATAAAAGATACACAAACAGTTGCAGAAGCCGTAAAAAAGAAAATAACAATAATTAATTCCATTAAAAAGGAAAATGAATGTATTTTAGTCTTCATTTTTATTTCCTCCATGTAAATAAATCGATAAACTTTTACTTTCTTCACCCTCAATTATTGTAAATTTTAATAAATCATTCTCTTGTTCAATTAAAAATTTATCGATTTTAAATAATTTAGTTCCATCATCTAATTTAGGTTGATAATCATTGCTTAAATACAATTCTTTTAGATATCCTTCATGTAAATATATATATGTTTTTGTTTTTTTAGTTTTTATTTCTAAACAAGATATATTATTTATTTCAACAATCTTACAAGCACCATCGCTATCATTGGCCTTTAATTTAGTATTTAAATAAGATAATGGTAAGATTAAATTATCCTCTTTAGTACATACATCATTAATATTCTGATAGCCTTTTATTTCATATGTAATAATAAAAAATGAGCCAATTACAAATACCAAAAATAACGATAAAGAAAACAAAATATGGATATTATGATGTTTATTCATAGTGTTTCTCCTTTTTAAAGACCTCTACTCTTGGTTGTAAATTATCTCCTTGATAATAATATATTACCTGATAGTCATCTTCATTAATGAGTAATCCATAGTTTTCTTTCAAATATTCAATCGTTTTAGGATATTTACCTTCAATACTATAACACTTTAAACTTAAATGAGTTACTGCATCCGTTATTCTTTGCAGATCCTCGTTTGATGAATAAAAAGAAACTGAGTTAAAAGTATAAAGACTAGTAATTATAAATACTATTACTACTAGTATTTTAACAATATTTTTCATAATTTTCACCCTATAAAGAAGACATAATACTTATTAATGGTAACATTACAGAAATCAATACTATCCCTACTATCAATGATAAAAAAGTTACAATAGCAGGTTCAATAATATTTAAAAAGTGATCAATGGCATTACTAACTTCATCTTGAAATTTATCTGATAATTTTTTTAATGTAACATCAATTTGACCTGTCTTAAATCCAACTTGTATCATATTTAAATTAATTCCCTGATATATTTGATACTTTTTAATCACTTCAGCAAAACTATCTCCATTATCTAAGTCATGGTTACATTTTTCTAATTTACTGCACAATTCCTTATCATCAATAAGCTTAGGGATAAATTTCATTGCTTCATGTAAATCATAACCACTAGCAACAAATAATGATAGAGCATATGTCATTTGAGCTCTATTTAAAGATTGAGATAATTTTTTTGTAAAAAATGATTTTTGAACAAAGTTTGATAAAATATTTATATTAGTTATTTTTTGATAAACATAACCAGCTAACACAATTATTACAAGCAGCAATAATATAATCAGACAGATTAAAGAAAATACTTGTCCAAACTCCATAAACATACTTGCATAGGTTGATAGATCACTTCCTAATCCTCTTAATACATCTTTAAAGATTGGTAAAACTTTAAAAACAATTATTCCCACAACTACTGCCATCATCGTAATTAAAATAACAGGATAAGTTAAAGCCTGTTTTAATTTATTTGTAATATCATCGATTCTTAAATAATAATCACTAAGAGACTTCATTACATCATCAAGGTTTCCACTAGTTTCTCCGATATCAACTAAATTAACCATATAATCATCAAAAGCATCAGTCAAAGCAAGCGCCTGGCTAAAACTTACCTGATCATCTAAATTCTTAGCAATTAACATCAAAACATCTTTAATTTTTTTATTATCAATATCTTCACCAATCATATCAATTCCTTGATAGATACTAAAACCAGAAGTTAAGATCATTGCCATTTGGCTTGTAAAAATATACTTTTCATTTACTGTCATTTTCATATTTATTCTCCATCACGATATCCCCATTTTAATAGTATGATGTTGCTACATAATTACCATCATAATCATATTTATTACTAGCAAAAGTTGGATCCATGATTGTCCAAATATCTTTATCAATAAATATATCAGGATTGATCCACCCTTTTCCATCAAGATACACTTCTAGCCAGGCATGATACTCATCTTTATCTGTTCCCCCACAAATTAATCGTGCTGGAATATGATTGATTCTTAACATCGCCACCATCATTGAAGCATAGTCAAAACAAATGCCTTGTTTAGTTTTTATTATTTCTTCTAAATCAGGAATAAGATATTCCTGTTTAGCCAATTTTGCTTTTTTGTCATCATAACTTAGATAGTTTGCGACATATTCATATATTTCCTTTATTCTTTTTAAATCATTATCTGCATCTTTAACAATTTCAATTGCTAATGACGTTATTTTATCATTAGGCTTATAGTTAACTAAAATATTAGGATATAAGTATGGTTTTAACTCATCATCTAAAACAACATCTATTTCAATACTGTTTTTTATCGCATATTGATTTCCTTCAATATTTTCTAATATTTTAATTATGTATTTACCATTACCCATTTGTAAAGGATAAGCTACTCCACTATTAGTTGTTAAGTCATAATTATATTTTCTTTCATCTTTAGCAATCTGAATTTTAACTTTTTTACTTATATCAGTCTTTAAAAATGCCATAATATAACCTTCATTTGCATTAGAATAATCTATTTTAGCTATTTCGCTATCTAAAACTAAAATGTTAGGTGCACCTGGATATAAAATCTCATCAATAGTATAACTCTTTGATGCTGGATAACTGCTTGGATATTCCTGATCATCACCAAAACATCCTACTAGAAGAAATGACATAATAATCATTACTAGTATTTTTTTATACATTCCATGTACCCCCTTAGTTTTAATTATACACAAAAAAAGGTCATAAAGAAACAAACAAGTAATATATCCCAACTTGTATTATTCCAGCTAAAAGCATTATATAAATAGGATTCAACTTTTTAACTCTTAACAAAAAAAGAGCTCCTACAAAAATAATCACTGACGGTAACTGAAAATGCTTTAAATCTACATTACCACTAAAAAAACTATTTACGATAATCAATAAACCAGATACCCCAATCATCGCTACAACCGCAGGTCGGATATATTTTAAAATATTTTGAATAATAGACATCTGTTGATATTTTAAATAAACATAAGCAATTATAGAAACAATTATACATGAAGGAATGATACACCCCAATGTAGCTACCAATGCTCCTATAAAGCCGTTTATTTTTAAACCGACAAATGTAGCAGAATTAATCGCAATCGGACCAGGTGTCATTTGAGAAATAGTAATTAAATCACTAAATTCAATCATTGATAGCCAATGATGTAATTCTACGACCTGATGTTGAATTAAAGGCATAGCTGCATAGCCACCCCCAAAACTAAATGCTCCAATTTGAAGAAAACTTATAAATAATTTTAATAGTATCATTATCTTTTCCTCCAAGATTGTAATCTATTTTGAATAATCCCAATAATTCCGCAGCTTAAAATCACATATATTACACTTATATCATAAACATATGTAACAATAAATGCTAAAACCATAATAATTATTGGTAAAATTTCATTTTCTTTAACAACACCAACTGCCATATCATAGGTTACTGAAGCTATTATTGCTCCAACACCAGCTTGCATTCCTGATAACATTAAAGCAAAAATCTGATTACTTTTAAAAATTTCATAAAATAATGAGACTAATGATAAAATAACAAAAGGCGGAATGATAGTAGCTAAAATTGATACTAATGCCCCTAAGATTCCAGCTAACTTAAACCCAATAACAATAGCTCCATTTACAGCAATTGCACCAGGTGCAGATTGTGCAATGGCAATTAAATCAAGCATTTCTTTTTCTTCAATCCAGTTTAATTCGTCAACATACTTCTTTTTCATTAAGGTTACTATTACGTAACCACCACCAAAAGTAAAAGCACTTAAATATAAATTTGTTATAAATAACTTTAATAGTATTTTTTTATTCATTATATCACCATTTCTAGTATAATTAGTTATTTCATTGAAGTAAACTAATTTATTACTATTTAAATAAAATTAAAGGGATTTAATCAAACTAAATCCCTCCTTTAAGCTAATTATTAACTTCCTCAATTGCTTCAATCAATATTTTGATCATTTCATCAACATCTTTTTCTTCAATGATAAATGGTGGCAACATCCTAATCACATTAGTTCCTGCAGTAACTAGAACTAAACCTTTATCCAATGCTTTTTGAACATAAGGCTTAACAGGATGAATAAACTCTAACCCGATCATTAAACCTAATCCACGACGTTCTTTTATACAATCATATTTTTCTACTATTTCATCCAATTTATTAATTAAATATTCACTAATATCTTGAACATGTTCTAATAATTTCTGTTCTTCAATAATTTTAAAAACTGTTTTACAAGCACACCCAGCCATTGGATTTCCACCATAAGTAGAACCATGATCACCCGGTTTTAAAGCATCTCCAACTTTTTTGTTAGCAACAAAAGCTCCCATCGGAAAACCAGCCCCAATACCTTTAGCTAAACAAACAATATCTGGCATGATTCCATATTGAAAATAAGTCATGATTGTTCCTGTTCGCCCCATTCCACATTGAACCTCATCTAAAATCATCACAATATCATGTTCATCACATAAATGTCTTATTCCACTCATAAACTCCTGACTACAAACATGGACACCACCTTCGCCTTGAACAGGTTCTAAAATAATTGCTGCGCTGCGAGGTGTAATTAATTTTTTAACTGATTCCAAATCATTGATATCTCCATATTTAACCCCTTCAATCAATGGTCCAAATGCCTTTTGATAAGCAGGAGTCCCTGTTAATGTAACTGAGCCAGTAGAACGCCCATGAAACGAATGATTTAGACTAATGATCTCACTGTCTGCCTTACCATGTTTTTCATAGTAATATTTACGAGCTAATTTTAAAGCCCCTTCTGTTGCCTCAGTACCGCTGTTAGTAAAAAACACTTGATCTAATTTTGTTGCTTTGATAACTGCTTCAGCTGCTTCGACTGCTTCAACACTATTAAAATAATTTGATATATGCATCAAGCGATGTATCTGATTAGCCATTGCATCAGTGTAAGGTTTATAATCATAACCAAATGAATTAACACCTATCCCTGAATAAAAATCTAAATACTTTTTACCATTGGTATCATAAAGATAAACTCCTTTACCATAATCAAAAGTAACATCAAATCTGCCATATGCTTTCATAAACGCATTATTAGCTCTATCATAATAACTCATTTTCATTCCCCCAATTTTATTTTAGCTGCAAGCTGATAATATACATCAACTGCTTTAACTAACACTTCCTCATTAAAATTAAATGTTTCTGTATGTAAACCACTTGTATACTGCGGTGTTTTAGTTCCTAAATAAAAGAAAATTCCTGGAATTTCTTTTTGATAAAAAGCAAAATCCTCTGCTAACATTAATGGTTCTCTAAGTTCAAGATAATTCTTATCAACTATATTAATAAACTGTTTGTATAGATTATGATCATTTAATACTGGTGGATACATCGGTGGACAACTAAATTCAATTTTACACCCATAGCCTTTTTCCATTCCATGATTGATAGCCTGCATCGTATCAGTAATCTTCTTAAATACTGTTTCACTATATGTCCTTACTGTTCCTCTAAATACCGTTTTATCTGCAACAATATTTCTAGCTGTTCCACCATTGATTTGTCCAATATTAATCACACAACTTTCAACAGGAGAGACAACTCGCGAAATAATATTTTGATACTGACTAATTATTGAACTAGCAATAACGATTGAATCAACACCTAAATGAGATAAACCTGCATGAGCACTCTTGCCAATAATAGTCACATCTAATTCCCCATTTTGAGCCATTAAAGGACCAGGTCGACAGGCAATCTTACCTTCATCTATCATTGGCATTAAATGCATTCCAAAAATTGCTTTTACACGATATTTACTCAATATTCCTGCTTCAATTAATAATTTAGCACCACCTGGTGATTCCTCTGCTGGTTGAAAAATCAGTAAAATATTGGTCTCTAACAATAAAGGTTCATCTCTTAATCTTTTAGCAAACCCTAACAATGCTGCCATATGACCATCATGGCCACAAGCATGCATATAGCCATCATGTTGTGAAATAAAACTACATTTAGTTTCTTCTTTTATCTTTAAAGCATCAATATCGCTGCGAAAAGCAAGCGTTTTATCATAACCATTATCAATATATACAAGAACACCAGTCTTTAATATAGTAATTGGCCGATACCCCATTTTTAAAAGTTCTGTTTCAAGATACTTTGAAGTTTTATACTCATGTAAACCCAGCTCAGGGATCTGATGTAATTCCTGACGCCATTTTTTTATTTGTTCTAAAGCGTCCATGTCTTTCTCCTATAATTTTCTTAAATCATCCATTAACTGTGTTTTACTATCAGTTTTTTCATCTTTTTGCTGTTTAATGATTCTTGCTGGATTACCAACTACTACTGCTCCTGCTGGAACATCTTGGGTAACGATTGATCCAGCTCCAACAACAGCCCCTTTACCAATTCGTACTCCTTCAATAACTACCGCATTTGCACCAATTAAAACATCATCTTCTAAAATTACTGGTGTTGCACTAGGCGGTTCAATCACCCCTGCTAAAACAGCTCCAGCTCCAACATGACAACGTTTTCCAACTTCGACTCGGCCCCCTAAAACAGCCCCCATATCAATCATCGTTCCTTCACCAATTTCAACTCCAATATTAATTACTGCCCCCATCATAATAACAGCATTATCACCAATTGTTACATGGTCTCTAATTAAAGCTCCTGGTTCAATGCGAGCATTAATATTTGTCACATCTAATAATGGAATTGCACTATTCCGGCGATCTTGTTCTAAATATGAATCAGTAATAATATCTTTATTAGCTTCCATATATGATTTTATTACATCTAAATCACCAATACAAACTTTACTTTCATCACCGCCAAACATCTTAAACTCAGTTGTCTCAGGTAAATTTTTACCTTTTAAATATACCTTTACTATTGTTTGTTTTTTAGCATCACCAATAAATTTAATAATTTCTTCTGCACTATTTAACATAATTCGCTCCTATTCTATATTTCAATCGTTCCTTCAAAAACATTGGCAGCTGGTCCAGACATCATAATTATACCATTAAAATACTCAATTTCTAAACAACCGCCTAATAATTCTACAATAACTTTATCTTTAGTATAGCCATTTAAATAACTAGCATACATTGAGGCACAAGCACCAGTACCACAAGCCATGGTTTCACCTGAACCCCTTTCCCAAACTCGCATCTTTATATATCGTTCATTAATTACTTGAACAAATTCAGTATTAACACTTTCAGGAAATAATTTATGATGTTCAAATTTAGGACCAAGTACTGTTAAATCTAAAGTTTCTAAATCATCAACAAAAATTACTGTATGGGGATTCCCCATTGAAATCGTTGTCAAATGATATTCATGATCATCGACTATCATAGCTTCATTGATCATTCTTTCTTTATCATAAATACAAGGAATCTCTTTACATGTTAATATTGGTTTGCCCATATTTACTTTAGCTCCAACACACTTATCATCTTTAAATAATAATTCAACAACTCTTAATCCTGATTTAGTTTCAATATTTAACACTTTTTTATCACTTAATTTATGATCATAAATAAATTTCGCAAAACAACGAATTCCATTACCACACATCATCGCCTCACTGCCATCTAAATTAAACATTCGCATCTTAAAATCATATTTATCTGATGGTAATATAACAATCATTCCATCACTACCAATGCCAAAATGTCGATCACTGATTTCTGTGATAAATTCTTTATCCATAGGAATCTTCTGGTTTATTCCATCAAAATATATGTAATCATTACCAAGGCCTTCCATTTTAGTAAAATGTAATTGCATAATTACCCTCCTTTCATGGATTTACAAGATTTTATCAAATTGATGACTTTTTTTCAATTCAAAGATAAAATTTTATTAATTAATACCTTAATAAAAAATAAATCATTTATTATATCTACTAAAACAATCATATTATCATAGATTTTATGACAAAGATTTTTATTACTTACATATAATATAGTGGTGATAACATGAGATATATGTTTAAAAAAATCAATCAGGTCCTTTCAATCATCCTGTCAATGATCATTTTTATGATTATTTGTTATTGGCTGTAATAGTGCATTTTAGATGTTAAATAGATTTGTAACTGTTATAATAACTTAGAGGTGATAATAATGGAAGATTTTAATGGTATACTAGTTGAAGTTAAAAATGGTTATATGGAAGATGAAGAAATTCAAGCTTATATTAAATATTTAGAAGACAAATTTCCTGATGAAACATTAAAATCACTTTCAATTACGATTGATGGTGAAGATGTGGATCTAGATTATGTATTCCAACCACAAAACTTTGAAAGAATTAGAAGAATAACTGGTTATCTAGTTGGTACTCTTGATCGTTTTAATGATGCTAAAGCAGCAGAAGAAAGAGATCGGGTTAAACACGCATAAAAGCTATCGTCATACATTATTTGGCGATAGCTTTTTATTATCATATATAAAAACTTGTCTTTATGTTATTTACCTAGTTCATTTAAAATATCACCAGAAATACGATAAGTTGTCCACTCATCCATCACTTTAGCACCAAGTGATAAATAAAAATCTATACTAGGCTTATTCCAATCTAAACAACACCATTCTAAACGTCCACAATTACGCTCAACAGCAATTTTGGCAATTTGTTTAAATATTGCTTTACCATAACCCTTACCTCGGTATTCAGGTTTAACATATAAATCTTCTAAATATATACCTCCTCGACCTAAAAAGGTTGAAAAGTTATGGAAAAAAAGAGCAAAACCAATCTCTTTTTTATTTTCCATTATAAAAATAACCTCTGCTATTTCCTTTTTAAATAACCACTCATTTAATAACTCTTCAGAAGCAATGACCTCATCAGCCATTTGTTCATATTTAGCTAATTCATTTATAAAACTTAAAATTAATGTTGTATCATTATCATTTGCATATCGAAAACTAATTTGCATTTAAATATCCCCTTTTATTAATTCTATTTTATAAAACAATCTAGATAATAAATAGATGTAGCTTTCAATTCATAACATACTATAAAATTGAAACAAAATATAATCATTATCTATACGAATCCAGTGTACCAAAATTAAAAGGGAAGATATAAAAATCTATTTTCTCTTTATTTGACACTACATTATTCATGTCATCCGATTCACTACTCTCCAAAGTTTTCCAGATAATTATTTTATAACTTATTGATGTATAAGTTATTGTGCCTCCATCTTTACATACTCGCTTTATTGGTAATAAAACAAGTATTGCAAGTATGATAAATATTAATTTCTTTTTCATACTGGTACTCACTCCTTTTTAAAATACTATTTTATTTATTGGTTTCATGATTCTCTTTTAACTATGATAATATTTGTTATTGTAATAAATATCATCCAGATAATAACTACACTTGATAATATTACATTATCTTTCATAGAAAAATAAATACCTAATCCAAGACTTACTAGTGCATTTAATATTATCCAACAAATTGCATGTATTTTTTACTATCACTTTATTTTATTTCAAAACATATGTCTATGATTATACACTAAATAATAAGTAAATAGAAAACATAGCATTTAATAATTGATCATTCCTAAATAACTGAGTAGAAAAATTACTAAATGTAATGAATATCACAATAAAGATTTAAGCATAATATTAATAAAAATATATTATTTAAATTTATTAAATAAGTTTATCTGGTGTTATATATATCTTTTTTATAGTAAGTAATTTTATTACCAAATTATATTTTAAATATCTAGTTGAATCTTATAAGTTTATTTCTTTATTATTTTTTAATGAGTAGATATTTGTTAAATTAATTATATCATTTAACTTGTTCCGTACAATATCTAAAATGATTTAAGTCTATAAAGTTATTTTAATTTAAATTTTTATATTATCAACAATAAAAGATTATAGACATTAATATAAAATACTATTTGAATATAAAAAGATAACTTGTTTACTACAAGTTATCAGATTACCAAAAAATAATTGAAATTTTAATTGTATCAAAATATAATAAATATCAAAAATGTAACTAAAACATTTTATCTTTAATTCACCGAAATAATCTTCTTATTTCCCTTTTTATAATCCGATTTTAAAATAAAACCATACTTCATTTCATTTTTTTCTAAATAAGAAATATAATAATAATCTTTAGCATCTTCATATATATAAACATCTTTTATTTCTGACATTGTTGATTTTTTTGGATTCATAGTCTCAAAGTCTAAAGAATAATATTGATTTGTTTCATCATCTTGATAGATCCATTCTTCATCATTGAAAATCGGATATTTTTTTGTTGTAGTAATTACTTTTGACTTTTCTTCAGATAAATTATATTTTAAAATTTTAAAAATTTTTTCATTATTAGCTTCATGGCCATTTTCAGACTCAACAGTTAATAAAATATCGTCAATAAGTTGAGCTTTTATAATATAATTATCTTCTAAAACAGGTGTAAGCTTATTAGTATTTATATTATATTCAAAATTTTCATTCTTTTCATTAGCATCTTTAAAATTCGTTCCGTCAAAATAATTTTCAAAATAATTATAAGTCATATAAATCCTATTTTCATCAGCTGCAACAATTTTTAAAGAATTATTAAAATCATTTTTAGGCTCTGTCAATTTCACCTGTTTACCACTTTTTAAATTAACTCCAAGCAGATAACAGTTATGTTTAGGCTCTTCAACTATAGCCCCACTTTCCGATTCTGTAAAAACAACTTCATCAATTGCAAAATAAGCTGTTTCCTTAATTACTGCAAACGACAAAATCATAGCACTATTTATTTTAACGATTTCTTTTTGATTACTCCGGTCTAAATTAGATTCAATTAATGAGTATTTTTTTTCTATATCATCATTTCCACTAATAACATATAACTTATCACCACAAGTAAAACCTGCGCCAAGGCCAACAAAGGCTTCTGAATTTTCATTTAACTGAGCTTCCATTTGACAATTAGCCTTGCTGCAAGTAAGAACATCTTTTTTAGTTTCATAATCAAAAAAGTATAAATAACCAGAATCATTTACATGATAAAATCCTTCATTAGTCGAAAAAGCAATTCTTCCTGTTTGCTCATATATACGTACATCATTATCTTTTAAACTTTTATCTTCTTGGCTACAACCACTCAAAAACAAGCTCAATAAAATAAATGAGAACATAATATTTTTTAAACTGTTATACATATTATTTAACTTCCTTTAACCATTGTTTATATTGATTATTAGCTTCATCAACTATTATTTGCATTCCTGCCTTATCCAATGTCTCATTTAATTCTTTTAAAAAGTTATCTAAGTCTTTAATATCTAATGTATACAACTTATTGCTTAATCCAGTAGCTGTTTGTTCATCAAAATATGTATCCCATATTTTATTAACTGCATTAATTTCTTTTATTACCGGCATTGCATCAAATCTAAATCCTTTAGGAAAATCTTCTCCGTACTTTGAATAAAACCAATTTGAATATTCAATTTTGTCATCTTCTTCATAAATTGAAGAATATGTGATTTTCGGATTTGTATATTGATAACCAAAAATCTTTAATCCTAATTTATCAGTAATTACCTTAACATGATTATTTTCATCAAGCTGATAATCATTACCTTCAATTCCATACTGGATTAAGTTAGCTATATCTTTATCTGTAAAAAGCTTTAAAAGAAAATCTTCCGCATTTTTATTATTCTCTGACCAGGAAGCAATTCCAGATTTATTATCACCCCAATATAAATTCATGTTTGGTTTTGATTCATTAGGAACTACTATAAATTCCTTCTGTGATGCAGATAAACTTTTAAACTTAGCTCGTGTACTTATATCCCTTTCAAATGTAGCAGCAAATGATACTACACTTTCCTCAACCGGCTCAAGTTCAAGTAATCCTTGTTGTCTTAAAGTAATACATTGATATAATAAATCTTTATACTCTCTTGATTTACTTAAAGAAATAAACCCATTCTCTTTTGTCCACACTAAATTATTAGTAGGTGATACAATCCATAATCCAGGATCTAAATATATATTATTAAGAGGGGGAGTGTTAATTTGATCTTTTATTTGAGTTAATATATTACTATTTTCAAATACATTGTTCTTTATGTCTTTGCTATCTATTCCATTTTTATCTAAAAGTTCTTTTTGATACATCACTCCTGAAATCATTGGTACATTGCTTGAAATACCATACAATTTATTATCTATTTTTGATAATTCAAAATCGTAGGGCACCAATACTTCTTCTAATATTTTTTGGTTTTTTTCCTTCCATTTATCTAGGTCTAAAAGTAACTTATTTTCAACTGCTAGTTTGTAAGTATTATTCCACGATGTTAATTCATTATCTTGACTCTCTGGCAATATAGTAATAACATCCGTTTGCTCTCCATCTTTTTGTAATTCTTTTAAATCTTGTATCTGCTTATTTTCCTCTTTATTACTAAATGGTATGATTTTTACTTGATATGGGGCTTTTTTTTCTTTTAATAACTCATTAAGAGGCTTTTCCCACACTTCTACCATTTCATTTGTCATATCTTCAATATTTCCAACCGCCGCAATTCTCCAAACGACTGTATTAGTATCAACCTCATTTTTTTTAGTACACCCAGTTACTTGTAAAACTAATACTAAACTTATCGCTAATAATAGTAATTTTCTCAATTTTTCTCCCTCCAATCAATTGTTAATAATATTAAATATTTTTTCCTTTTAACCTTTAAATCCATAAAAAATCATTCTATAAATTTTAATATAGTGCTAGCAACTACTAGCACTATATTTTACCATAATTTAACTAACTTGCAGTATAAACCTCTATACCATAACCTGATGTTTTAGCATTTATAAAAATTTCATTAGCTCTTTTAGGACGAGTAGCAGTCCAGTATGAACTATATGATGTTCCATTTACACGGACATCCTTTTTTATTGCACCACTTACAGCATAAGTAACATAAGCGTTTCCTGTTGGATATGTTGCACCATTACGAGCGTTGATTGTATGAGATGAACCACCAGCATTACAAGTAACAGATACAATATATTTTCCATCTGATGTTTGATTAGAACTCTCACCAGCCATTACTGGTACTATAAATAATCCAAATAATAATGTTGAGACAAAACAGCATAAAATCTTTTTGTGTTTCATAAAATTTTCCTCCTCTTTTTCTAATATAATTTTTTTGCTATTTAATATCCTATTATTAATCTTGATATAACTCTTTTCCCCTCCCAACCTATCAGATTGATTAATAAAATAAATATGTTTTGAAAATTTTATAGCTATGCTATATTATTAATTATTAAAATTGATTATTTTTGTTACTATCTTATCTATTTTCACTATAGCATAAAAAAAAAGAAATTTACTAGCCTTCATACTAAACGGTTAAATATTTGATTAAACGGTCAATATTTATATCTAAAATTATTTTATTAGTATAAATATCCATAATATATTTTTATTACTTTAGTTTACTATCATATAACTCCTATGCTAAAATATAAAAAGAAAAATAAAAAATATAATAATAAAAAGTAGTTTAGGGGAGAGAAATTGCTATGATTACAATTGCGATAATAGACAATGATCAGTATTGTTGTGATAAAATAAAAAATATATTACTTTTAAATTTTGATGAAATAAGAACTTATACATATAATTCAGTCTATCAAATAGATAAAGAGTTTGATTTTTTACTATTAAATATGAATTTGCCTGATTGTAATGGGATTGAATATGCAAAAGCTAATGAAGATAAAAAAATTATTTTTATCTCTAATTATGATGATACGTGCAAAAAAGCTTTTGGTCCTAATATCTATGGATTTATTGATACAGATAATTTAGAAGAAGAGTTAATTGAAAACATTTCAAGAATTAAAATATATAGTACTATTGAATTAAAAATAGACGGACAAATAGTTTCGATAAAAATTGATAAGATTATTTATTGTATGTATTTGGGATCTATGAATGTTGCCATAACATATGATGATAGATATATAATTGTAAAAAATACAACTCTAAAAAAGATCTTAAACCTTTTAGGAGATGATTTTATGTATATTAATCGTAATATAATTATTAATAAAAATAAAGTTTCTACGTTTTCTAAAAATGGACTTTATCTAAAAGGTATTAATACTCGTTTTGATGTTAGCCGGCGCCAAAAAAAATTACTTTTAAAAATTCTTTATGATTAAAAGACTGCCATTCAATCACAAATCTGACCGTTTAATTGAGAAAATAAAAATTTTCTCTTTTTTTATGCTATAGTAAAAACATATGTATACATAAAGATTGCGAGGAAATAAGTTATGAAAATAGAAATACAACAACTATCTAAATCATATGGAAATTTATTAGCCCTAAATAACATTAACTTAACTTTAACTCCAGGTATTTATGCTCTTTTAGGTTCAAATGGAGCAGGAAAATCAACACTTATTAATCTTTTAACTGGTAATTTAAAACCTAGCAGTGGTTGTATTTTATACAACGGTAAAAACATCAGTGAATTAAATAAAGATTATCGTGCTATTTTAGGTTATATGCCTCAACAACAGGGTTTATATGAACAATTCAATGCTTATCGTTTTTTAAATTACATGGCTGCTTTAAAAGGAATGGATAAAAAAACAACTAAAACAGAAATTGATCGTGTATTAAAGATTGTCAATCTACAAGAAGATGCCCATCGTTTATTAGGACAGTATTCTGGCGGTATGAAACAAAGGATCCTCGTCGCACAAGCAATCATGAACCAGCCTGATATTATTATTTTAGATGAACCAACTGCTGGACTTGACCCTAAAGAACGGATTCGAATCAGAAATATTATATCTGAAATAGCAGGTGATAAAATTATTCTTTTTGCCACTCATGTTGTATCTGATATTGAACATATTGCAAAAGAAGTTATTCTTATAAAAAATGGTAATATTTTAGATCACCAGTCCCCTTTAGACTTTTGCAAGTCTATCCAAGGAAAAGTTTTTGAAATATTTATCAAAGAAAAAGAATTAAAAAAAATACAAGATATATATTTAGTAAGTAATATTACTCAACAAGCCGATGGCTTATTAGTTCGTATTTTAGCTAATCAGCCACCTATTGAATATCATTATCAAGAATCAATTCCAAATCTTGAAGATGTTTATTTATATCATTTCAGTGATGGAAAGAAAGGAGGATAATATGCAGATCTTCTTTCAAGAGTTTCATAAAATTTTACGAAACAAATCATGTATATTTACCCTCATTATTGCTCTTTTAATAAACATCGGTTTATTAGCTGCTACAAATCCTGGTGAATATTATAATGCTGCTGATTATCAAAAAGCTTATCATGAAATTAGTACATTAAATGATGATAAAAAAGGCCCGTTTATTGAAGAATATTATCAAGCACTTATATTCAATAATATTGATGAATACAAATATACTCATAGTTTTTCTGGAGAATTAGAACTTTTCAACGACTTAAACAAACAATGGAAAAAAATAACTTCTTACCCTGATTACCTTGCTTCAATAAAGCAAAGCAGTCAAGACTCACAAGTTGCAATCTTTAAAAATCAAAGTGATTTTCAAAAAAGAAATGCAAATAAAACAATTAAAGATTATCAAGCATTAGATAATGTAAAACTTTCATTTACAAATAATATTGCATTTATCAGTGCGATTGATTTTGCTCCTACTGATCTAATTGCTCTAGTTTTTATATTCTTTATCATCAGTTCTCTTCTTATATACGAAAAAGAACACCAGCTCTTCTTTTTATTAAAATCTACTAAAGAAGGAAGAACTGGTTTGATTACTGCTAAAACTTCTGTAATTCTTTTAATGTCGCTTATGACAGTTTTATTATTTTGGGGGAGTAATATCTTTGTTAGTTGTATAAAAAATGGCTCTTTCCCTCTATCTGTTAGTATTCAATCTATTACTAACTTTACAACTTCAACCTTAGCTATTTCAACTGGTCAATATTTACTGTTATTTCTTCTTTCAAAAATAACTATTTATTCGCTTATAGCAATGATCTTTTTATTCATTGCCTTAAAATCCAAGAAGACTATTGAACTATACTTTTTAACAATCCTTCTATTTGGCATATCTTTTGCATTATATTTAATGATACCAGACAATTCGATTTTTAGTCTTTTAAAATACATTAACATTATTCCTTATTTACTAGTAAACCCTATCTATCAATCTTATTTAAATCTCAATATCATTGGTTACCCAATCAATACTATAACCGTCTTTTGGATTATAACTTCTATTATCCTGCCATTTTTTATCTTCTTAAACATCTACGTACTTTCTAAAGATAAAACAACAGATACTCTAACATCCTGGCACCCAAAAAGAAAAAATAGTTTTAGAATAAATGTCAGTATATTTAGTCATGAATGTTATAAATTACTAATTATTCAAAAAGGACTAATTATCCTAATTATATTTAGTATCGCTACAACCTGGTTTACAATGAATGTTAGCCATGATATTTCTGGAGATGAGTATTATTATAAAAATTATATGTCTGTCTTAAATGGACCATATGATGCAAAAAAACAGCAAATTATTGAAAAGGAAACAAAAAGATTTGAAGAACTTCACCAAAAAAGTAATCAAGCATCCATTGATTTACAGTCTGGTAAAATCAGTCAAAATGAAAAAGATGCGATTGATAACTATGTTTCTACCCAATTATTAAGCGAAAGAGCTTTTCAAAGAGTTCTTGAACGAGTAAACTATGTCCTTGACCATCCAGATTATCCAATTATTTATGAAACTGGATATTTAGAATTATTTGGAAAAGGTTTTGATAGCTATAAAACCGATTTTATCTTGATGATGATTTTAGTTTTAACGATTATCATCTTATTTACACCTTTTATCGCCAGTGAATATTCTTCTGGGATGATCAAGCTTATTAATGGACAAAAAAATGGAAGTAAAGAGTTGTTTAAGCAAAAATGGAAATTATGCATTTTGATTGCAACTATATGTACACTTATCACATACATTCCTCAACTCTGTTATATTATACAGCAATATGGTTTATCTAACATAACTGCATCTAACCAGGCTATTATAGAATTAACGAATATTGGTTTACATATACCTTTAATTTATCAAATTATCTTACTCTATTTGATTCGCTTATTTATGATTTATGTAACAATAACTCTTATCTTTATGATTTCACAAATAGTAAAAAACACATATCCAGCTCTTTTTATCCTTTGTGCCATTACAGCTTTTCCTTTAGCGATTGGAATCATAAATATCTCATTTATCAATAAAATGTCCTTAAATAGCTTCTATTCAGGTAACCTTATTATTAATGAATTTTCAGTTATACATATAATTATCTTTGCTATCTTAATTGCTTTATTTATTATTTTATCAAAAGCAAAAAATCGAAACCTATTAAAATAAGGTTTCGATTTTAATTTAATCTAATTCTAAACCACCAGTATACAACTGATAGTAAGTTCCTCTTTCTTTAATTAATTTATCATGATCACCACGTTCAATAATTCTACCTTGATCAAGAACCATGATTGCATCAGAATTTTTAATCGTTGATAAACGATGAGCAATAACAAATACCGTTCTACCTTCCATCAATTTATCCATACCACTTTGAACAATACTTTCTGTTCTAGTATCAATACTTGATGTTGCCTCATCTAAAATCAATACTGGAGGATTAGCAACTGCAGCTCGAGCAATGGCTAATAACTGACATTGTCCCTGTGATAAACTTGAGCCATCACCACTAAGCATTGTTTGATAACCATGTTCTAAATGCATAATAAATTCATGGGCATTTGCCAGCTTAGCTGCTGCAATACATTCTTCATCAGTAGCATCAAGTTTACCATAACGTATATTATCCATAATCGTTCCTGTAAACAAATGTGTATCTTGTAAAACAATTCCTAAAGACTTTCTTAAATCAGCTTTTTTAATTAGTTTAATATCAATGCCATCATATGTGATCGAACCTTTTTGGATATCATAGAAACGATTGATTAAATTAGTAATTGTTGTTTTACCAGCCCCTGTAGCTCCTACAAAAGCTAACTTTTCACCAGGTTTAGCAAATAGATTCATATCATATAAAATTGTCTTATTATCGTTATAGCCAAATGTCACATCATGAAAACGGACATCACCAGCTAAACGAACATATTCAACTGAACCATCTGGTCGTTTATGTTCCCAAGCCCAGATACCAGTACGATGTTTTACTGGCATTAAAGAACCATCAGCATTTTCTTTAGCATTAACAAGCGTAACATGACCCTCATCAATTTCCACTTCTTCATCCATCAAAGCAAAGATTCGACTAGCCCCCGCTAATGCCATTAAAACCATATTCACTTGTTGAGAAATTTGACCAATTGGTTGATTAAATGATCGATTTAATTGTAAAAATGATGCCAATGTTCCTACTGTTAAATCAGCATAACCATTAATCGCAAGTACCCCACCAATAATAGCAACTAGTACATAACTAACATAACTTAAATTTCCTATTAACGGCATTAAAATATTAGCATATTTATTGGCGGCATAAGCACTTTGAAATAACTGTTCATTTACTTTGTCAAAATCCATTTTTGCTTCTTGTTCATGGGTAAATACTTTAACAACCTTTTGTCCTTCCATCATTTCTTCAATAAAGCCATTAACTTTACCAAGATTAGTTTGTTGATCAAAGAAATATTTACCACTTTTATTAGTAACATGTTTAGATACCCCAAACATTACAAAAACCATAACTACACTAATAACTGTAAGAGGAAGACTAATAACCAGCATTGAAATAAAAACACTGATAATCGTCATTGCCGATACAATAACCTGAGGAACACTTTGAGAAATCATCTGTCTTAATGTATCTGCATCATTTGTATAGATAGACATTATATCCCCATGGTTATGAGTATCAAAATATTGAATTGGCAATTGTTCCATATGTTCAAACATTGTATCTCTTATTTCTTTTAAAGAACCTTGAGATACTTTAATTAGTATTTTATTGAATGAGTAAGTAGCAATTACTCCAATTCCATAAATAGCAATCATCTTTAAAATCGCATTTAGTAGAGGATTAAAATTTGGATTTGACATACTTAGATATGGGGTAATATAATCATCTATTAAACTCTTTATAAAGATAGAACCTGCAACATTGGCAATCGTACTAATAATAATTAAAACCAATACCAAAATACAAGCATTTCGATGTCTAGAAATAACAAAACCAAGTAATCTTTTTAATGTTTTCATTTGATTTTTATTCACTTAGACTTCCTCCCTTCTTTTGGGTTTGATAGATATCTTGATAAATCTCACACGTTTCTAATAATTCCTGATTAGTTCCCATAGCACTGATTTTACCATCATCTAGCACAATAATTAAATCAGCATCTTCAACCGAACTTATTCTTTGCGCAATAATAATTTTTGTCGTTCCAGGAATTTCTTCTTTAAAAGCTTTACGAATCAAAGCATCTGTTTTTGTATCAACTGCACTAGTAGAATCATCTAATATTAATATCTTTGGCTTTTTCAATAACGCTCGAGCAATACACAACCTTTGTTTCTGTCCACCAGATACATTACTTCCACCCTGCTCTATATAGGTATCATATTTATCTGGAAAACGTTGAATAAATTCATCAGCTTGCGCTAATTTACATACATGTTCAATTTCCTGATCCGTAGCATCTTTTTTACCCCAACGTAAATTTTCTTTAATCGTTCCTGAAAATAATACATTTTTTTGTAATACCATAGCTACTTCATTTCTTAACGTATCTATATCATAATTGCGTACATCTTTACCACCAACAAGTACTTCTCCTTTGGTAGCATCATATAATCTAGGAATTAATTGAACAAAGGTTGATTTAGCACTTCCCGTACCACCAATTACTCCAATTGTTTGTCCCGATTTGATATGAACATTAATATCTCTCAAATTAACTTCATCTTGATCATCAAAATATGAAAAGTAGACATGATTAAAGTCAATTGAACCATCTTCAATTTTATAATCAGGCTTACTAGGATTATGCAATGTTGATTTTTCATTAATAACTTCACTAATTCTTTGAGCTGATGCAATTGACATAACAATCATAACAAAGACCATTGATAACATCATCAAACTCATTAAAATCATCATTACATAAGTAAACATACTAGTTAATTCACCAGTGGTTAGAGTTCCTCCAACAATCATATGAGCTCCAAACCAGGAAATCATAATAATACAACCATAAACTGTAAATTGCATTAAAGGCTGATTAAAAACTAAATAATTCTCCGCTTTAAGAAATAATTTATAGATTAAACCTGAAGTTTTTTTAAATTTTTGATCCTCAAATTCTTCACGTACATATGCTTTAACAACCCGAATTCCATTAATATTTTCTTGAACTGATGCATTTAAATCATCGTAGGTTCTAAAAATACGTTTAAATAAGGGATGAGCTCTTGTCATAATAAAAGTTAGAAAAATTCCTAAAAATATAATTGCAACTACAAATACCAATGCAAGTTGAGCATTAATTGTAAAAGCCATTACCATTGCACTAATCAACATTAATGGAGCTCTAATACACATCCTAATTACCATTTGAAAAGCATTTTGTACATTAGTAACATCAGTCATTAAACGAGTTACTAAACCAGCTGTTGAATATTTATCAATATTAGCAAAAGAAAATTCCTGAATATTGTAATACATTGCTTTTCTTAAGTTTTTCGCAAATCCAGTCGATGCTTTAGCCGCATATTTACCTGCTAATGCCCCAGCTATTAATGACACAAAAGAAGCAATCAACATTATTGCACCTATTTTCATTACTGCATCTAGATCATTAACATTAATTCCTTTATCAATGATCATTGACATTAAAAAAGGAATTGCAACTTCTAAAATAACCTCTAAAATAACTAATATTGGGGTTAAAATAGCAGCACCTTTATATTCTTTTACTTGTGTTAAAAGTGTTTTTAACATTTACCTACCTCCTAAATATATAGCTCGCTATGAATCGATTTAAAATAAATATTAAGAATTACTTCTTAATATTTTAACCAAATATTGGCTTAGTCTATCTATTTCTTCTAAAGACAATGAGCTTACTAATTCATATTCTGATTCTTCAAAAGTTTTACGAATTTCCTTATCTAACTCGATTGCTTTTTTTGTAACTTCGATATATTTAATTCTTGCATCGTGTTTACATGGAACACGTTTAATTAAATTCTTTGCCTCTAATCGATTTAAAATTCCAGTTACTGTAGGATTTGAAATATCTAAAATTCTTTCTAGATCTTTTTGATTCAATTTTTCATTTTTTTCTCGAGCTTTAAATAAATTAACTAGCGTGAATGTTTGGGCTCCAGTTAAACCAAAACGCTCAAACTTTTTATTCAAACGCTGTTCTTGAAGATTATGAACCTGTTTAATTAAAAATCCAATTTTCTTATTAGGCATATTATCTCCTCCTCAAATAGATAGCATGCTATATATTATAATCAGATCATTTAAATTGTCAATACTTATCCAAAGAAAAAGAATCCTAAGATTCTTCATTCTCTTTTCCCCACTGCTCGATCCACAATTTAGATGAACGGGTCATTTCCTCAATAAAAGGATTTGTCCACTTACGATTATAAATATCATCTACAAAAACTCGTCCACTACTACGATTAGCAAGTTTAGCACGTTCATCAAACATCTCTACTAATTTTTCATTATCAAACTTATTATATTGATCAACACTAACAACATATTTAGAATCAAAACGTGCTGGTTTTTTCCGATTAAGCTGCTGCTCAGTTGGATACCCCATCACCAACATTCCTACTGGTGCAGTATACTGTGGTAAATTTAACAATTCACGATGAATCTCATACTGTTCAATAATATCACCGATATAACAACTTCCAATTCCCATACTTTCAGCTGCTACAACGGCATTTTGAGCAGCAATCAATGTATCACTAAAAGCTAATAAAAAATCTCCGTACGATGGTGAACGTATTTCATCTTCACTATGATAATATTTAAAAGCATCATACCATTTTTGGTAATCTGCCACAAAAATAAGAACCAATGGTGCTTTCGCAATAAAAGGCTGATTATCACAAGTTTTTGCTAATTTCTCTTTAATTACTTGATCTTGTACATCAATAATCGAATACAAAGTCATATTTCCTGCTGTTGGAGCTTGAATGGCAGCATCTAAAATCAACTGTTTTTTATCTGCTTCAATTGGTTTATCCTGATATACTCGAACTGATTTACGCTCAAATAATTCCTTAATCGTATTATTCATAACTATCCTCCTAAATAATTCATTATCTACATTATACACAAAAGAAAAGTAGATACCTAGTACCTACTTGTTATTTTCTTTATATTCTAAATATTCATCATATGTTGATAAACGATCTACAATACCATTTTCATTAAATTCAATAATTCTATTTGCAATTGTTTGAACAAATTGATGATCATGACTAGTAAATAAAATATTTTCTTTAAAATTAATTAAACCTTGGTTTAAAGCTTGGATAGATTCAAGATCAAGATGGTTAGTTGGTTCATCTAAAACCAAAACATTGGCTTCAGCCATCATCATTTTAGCTAACATACAACGAACTTTTTCTCCTCCAGATAATACTGAAGCTTTTTTTAATGCTTCTTCACCAGAGAATAACATTCTCCCCAGCCATCCTCGTAGATCCTGTTCATATTCATCTTTTACTGAAAATTGACGTAACCAGTCTACTAATGTTAAATCACAATTATTAAAAAATTCTGAATTATCTTTAGGGAAATATGATTGTGATGTTGTAACCCCCCATTGGAAAGTTCCTTCATCAGGTTCTAATTCTCCCATAATAATCTTAAAGAACGTTTCTGTTGCTTTAACGTCACCAACAAAAGCTACCTTTTCTTTAGGGTTAATTGAAAAACTAACATTATTTAATAATTTAACACCATCAACTGTTTTTGATAACCCTTCTACTTTTAAAACAATATTACCAACTTCTCGCCCTGGTTTAAAAGCAATAAACGGATAACGACGAAGTGATGGTTTTATATCAACCATTTCTAAATTATCTAATAATTTCTTTCTTGATGTTGCTTGTTTTGCTTTTGAAGCATTAGCTGAAAAGCGGGCAATAAATTCTTCTAATTCTTTCTTTTTTGCTTCAGCTTTTTTATTTTGATCTTTGGCCTGTTGTAATTGTAATTGACTATATTCATACCAGAAATCATAGTTTCCAACATATAACTGAATTCTTGAATAATCAATATCAGCAATATGAGTGCAAACCTTATTTAAGAAATATCTATCATGACTTACTACAATAACAGTATTTTTAAAATTCATTAAGAAATTTTCTAACCAGCGAATACTATCTAGATCAAGATGGTTAGTTGGTTCGTCTAATAATAAAACATCAGGATTACCAAATAAAGCTTGAGCAAGTAATACTTTTACTTTTTGATTACCATCTAATTCTTTCATCTTTAAATTATGTAGATCTTCGCCAATTCCTAATCCATTTAACATGATTTCTGCATCAACTTCAGCATTCCAGCCATCCATTTCTGCAAATTCACCTTCAAGTTCAGCTAATTTTATTCCATCTTCATCATTAAAATCAGGTTTCGCATATAATTTTTCCTTTTCCTGCATAATTTCATAAAGACGTTTGTTACCCATGATAACAGTTTCTACTACTCCATTTTCATCATAGGCAAAATGATCTTGCTTTAATACCGATAAACGCTTATGTGGTTCTAAAATAACTTCTCCTTTATTTGGTTCAATCTCACCAGCTAAGATTTTTAAAAAAGTACTTTTTCCAGCCCCATTAGCACCAATAATTCCATAACAATTACCATCAGTGAATTTAACACTTACATTTTCAAATAAAGCACGATCACCATATTGTAAAGATACATTCTGTGTTGATATCATTAATTTAACTCCTTTTTACTAAAGTCATATTATTATGTCACAAAGTTGCGATTAAATCAATATAATTAATCTTTCTTATTACATAATTGTTATTTATTTTAATAGGCCTACAAATTTGTAGGCCTAGCTATCTCATTTTTTACATTTACCATTTTTAAATGCAGGATTAAAAGCATAATAATTTTCACAATTTAAATTCTTTTTAACAATCTCTAATGCTTCTGCAAATCTTTGGTAATGAACAATTTCGCGTTCTCTTAAAAAACGAATTGGTTTTTTAATTTCTTCGTCATCAACAAGTGCTAAAATGTTGTCATACGTTGTTCGAGCTTTTTGTTCTGCTGCCATATCCTCAGTTAAGTCAGTAATTGGATCTCCTTTAGATTGGAAATAGGCAGCTGTAAAAGGTACATTGCTAGCACCTTGAGGATAGATACCTAATGTATGATCAACAAAGTATTTATCATATCCTTGTGCTTTTATTTCATCAATTGTTAAATCTGTAGTTAATTGATATAAAATAGCACTAATAATCTCAACATGTGCAAGTTCTTCAGTTCCTATATCAGTTAATAAAGCCTGTATTTCAGGATAAGGCATTGTATAACGTTGTGATAAATATCTAAGTGCAGCAGCTAACTCGCCATCAGGACCACCCAATTGATCAATTATAACTGCAGCAGCTTTAGCATTTGGCTTAGTAATATTTACTGGATATTGCAAGCGTTTTTCATACAACCACATTTTCTGTCACCTTCCCATGGCCAAGGAGCATCTAAATAACCGTTTTGATAAGCATCGATTTCTCGATTAACTAAAACTTTTCCTTGTCTTTGATATTCTTTTTTAGCGTTTTTCAAACGTGTAGTTGCTTCATTAAAATATTTCATTGCTTCTTCATCACAAGGATGAGTATCTAAAAATAGTGAAGCATCTTGAACAGCAAAATCTAACATCATAATTTGCATTAACAAATCATTGTTATTCATCATCGTATTTCACCCCATGGCAAATCCAATTCTTCAAAAATTGTTCCTCTATGAAAACCTTTCATGATCGGATATATTTTATCAAATCTTTGGCATTTAATTGATGAAATAGCTAATTCTAATCTATTCATTTAATTCCCCCTTCTAATCTACCATATGAATAAAATTAGAATTAGTATAGGTTAATATCATTCCTTAAAAATAATTAATTTACTGAAAATATAATTCATTATAACAACTATTACATTAGAACCTATTTTAATCATTAAATCATTTAATCCCAGCCAAGTACAAAATACCATCATAATGATCACATCAATCACTCCTGTTGTTATACGACAGCTAACAAAACGTGTAAATTCAATCAAAATATCTCTTATACCATTATGATGTGAAGAAAAGACCCAGATCTTATTTGTCACATAAGCAAAAAGTACTGATAATATCCAAGCAATAACAGTACTAAAAAAAACAGATAAATCAAATATATGTCCACATATATAATAAACTACTATATTTACTAACGTAGTCCCAGCTCCAAAAAATAGATATAAAATAATCTGCCGATATTTTTGATAATATTCTTTAAACATCTTTTTCACCTAACCAGCTTGCAACATGATATCGAGGTCGCCTTTTAGTCTCTAAATATACCTTTCCAATATATTCACCTATCAAACCAATTCCAAATAATTGAACCCCACTTAAAAACCAGATTGAAATCATTATTGAAGCCCATCCTGCTACGCTATGACCATTTATATATGACACTAAAGTATAAATAATTGCTACTATGGAAAAAAACATAATTATGATCCCTAATATTAAAATCATTGTTATTGGTTTTATACTAAAAGAAGTAATTCCATCAAATGCAAACGAAAGCATCTTTTTTAAAGGATATTTTGATTCACCGGCTTCTCTTTCTTTACGAGAATAATAAACACGATCACTATTTAGTCCTAATAATGTAACCATCCCTCTTAAAAATAAATTTCTTTCAGGATATTCTTTTAAAAACTGTAAAGCGCGTTTATCCATCAAACGAAAATCAGCATGATTATAAATTGATTTAACACCTAAAAAATGCATCAACTTATAAAATGTCTGGGCAGTAATACGTTTAAAAACAGTATCACTACTACGATCATCCCTAACCCCATAAACAA
This sequence comes from Thomasclavelia sp., assembly GCF_047249845.1. Lineage (GTDB taxonomy): Bacteria > Bacillota_I > Bacilli_A > Erysipelotrichales > Coprobacillaceae > Thomasclavelia. The sequence goes on along the minus strand of NZ_JBKTWO010000019.1, from coordinate 8,590 downwards.
TATTACATCCCTGATAATATTTATCAATCATTCGTTCAATAACATTGATATCATCTTGAAGATCTGCATCAATTGATATTGCCATATCACATTTATCACTAACATGATGCATTCCCGCTAATAAAGCATTTTGATGGCCAACATTACCTGCTAAATTTAACCCTTGTAAATGTTGATATACTTTATAATTATTTTCAATAATATTCCATGTATCATCACTACTACCATCATTTACATATATTACATAGCTATTATCACTTATTTTTCCTTTTCCAATCAACGATAATAGTAACTGATCGATTTGCTTTATTGTCGTTAAAAGAACCTCTTGTTCATTATAACATGGCACAATAACTGCTAATGTATCCATAAATAACCCTTCTTTCTTATTCTATCAATAATTTTTTCATAAAATATCATTCCATCTAAAACCAAAATATTAAATATCGGTAAAAAATTCACAAGATATTTAGGCTTAGACTCCCAAATCAACAAAAACACCATTAATCCAAATAACAGGATTCTTAAAAAACTAAGAAAATCTAACTTACTTTTCCTAAAACCATTGACCATCGACAATAACAACATTGATAAAATAAATATATTATAACTATTAGCAACATAAATAGTTCCATTTATATATTTACCTTCTTTTGACAAAAGATTATAGCCTAAAGAATTAGAATTCCTTGGTTTACGTGATAATATTGATACTGAATAATATGTACCATCTCCATAAGTATAATTAATTTTATTCCCCAAATGTTTTATCAAACCACTAAAACCATAATTATTTAATCTTTCTATAATTACATCTTTGGCAGCCTCTGTTTTAGCTTCTTTACCAATAATTGATTTAGAGAAATTAAAATCTTTACGATTAAATCCCCCTGTCTTATTTAATCCCATCATCACCCAATGAACATAAGGTAATGCTTCAGATTCATAATCAAGCTTATTAAAAAGACCCGTTTTATCTATTATTTTATTGTACGCCATCATCGATACAATAAAGGAAGTTATAACAATTGCAATTATAATTAACTTTTTTAATCCTTTATTAGTAAACAAATAATGTATAATTATAGCTATAGCTAATATCAAGATTGTTGCTTTTAACTCAAAACCAATCAATGTACAAATTCCAATTAAAACAGCTTCGATATACTTTTCTTTAATATTATTAGTTTGAAACATTTTTATATATAATAAAACAATTAACGAACCCCAAATCATTGGGTAAGTATCTGTATAAAAAATGGGCACATAAGTATATATCGGAAGACAAAACATAGTTAGAATCATAAACATAATAACCATATTACGATTAAATAATCTTTTTACACTATAATAATTAACAACCAATGAAAGATCAATTACAAAAATATTAATAATGCAGCTTGCAGTTGTAAAATTAGTTATATTAAACCAACCTAAAAATTTATATACTCCTGTCAATATCAATAACATTAAATTATTATTTGTATAAGTACTAAAATAAGCTATATTAGTTATTTGACTCTCTTTAGTTGCTAATGCAATTGCTTCACGATGAAGTACTCCAAAATCCCAACTAGGTTTAACACTGATTGCATAGATACTATATAATTGAAGTGCAATAATTACAACAGTAATTGTGATAAGAATATTTTGATATAATCTTTTATTTTCTAAATCAAGCTGTTTGATTTTTTTAAATATCACATACATTAAAATAAATATTATTATCATCATTATTGGAACAATGATCATATTATACTGACTATCAAGATTATATGAACTAAAATATACTCCTCCAATAAAAAAATAGATTGTAACTGTAGCAATTACACACATTAATAGAAATATTCCTAAACTATGACCTAATTTATTTATTACTATAGATAATTTATTATTCATAACTACATCCTCTCATTATAAATCAATACTTTGCTTATTATAAACCATGTGTTTTGTGCATTCAATAAGATAATTCTTATGATTTTCTTAAGATTTATCTAAGATATATAATTTGACAAATATTTATTTTTTAAAACATTTAACTTTTTTATTTACAAGTTATAAAACTTATGTTATTATATTAAGGCAGTTGGAAATAGAGGTATAGTTCAATGGTAGAATACCGGTCTCCAAAACCGTTGATGTGGGTTCGACTCCTACTACCTCTGCCATTAGTTAGTTAAGATAGCTTTTGCTATTTTTTTATTATAAAAAATACTAGCCATTTCATGATAATATGAAATGGCTTTTTATATAATTTATTTCTTAAATATTTAGTTTTTAATTAATCTTAAAAAATTCTTAGATTATTTTTCTCATACATAAAAGATAATAAAAACATGTGTACCGATTATTGTATTTACTACTCTATTTTCAAATCACCGCTATAACTATTATCAATTTTTACTATCAAAGTATTCACATCTTTCCAATTAATCATTAATTAAAATAATCTTGTAATACATTATTAATATCAACGCCATCAATAAGTTTGGAAATTAATATTTTATTATCCTTGATAGCATAATATTCATCATTGAAATTATAGCATTCATCAACATATTTATTTTCTAATCTAATAAATTTCTTGATTGCCTGATTATAAGACAAATATTTTTTATCTTCTAACCATGAATCTTCAACAGATCCACCATCTATAATCGTTGGCATTCGTGATTCTCGTTCCCCCTGACAAATCAACTCTTTAAATGTTTCTCTTGCAAAATATTCATTAAAACATGTATATATACTTTCATAAAATATTGTATCTTCATCATCACTTCCATAAATCGAAAATCTGCTGATCAATAACGTCTTTGACTGTTCATTAGTAATCTGCGGAGCTACTTGGAATTTACTGTAAATAAGATCATCTTTGCTATTAAAATCAAGCCTATCAACGATAAACATTGCTGCCAAAAACAAAGCAACTGCAAAAATACGTTTAACCATCCGTCTATCAAAATCATTTTCACGATAAACTATTTTATTAATAAAATAGGCAAAAGGAATATAAATTAATGCACATACACCTAAACTAATCAGCATCATCGGATTATAAAAAGCAATGTTTATAGAATAAATAATTACTATAAATAAGATTACTAAACTAACTATATTTTCAAACCAATATAAATATCTTATTAATCTATCATGTGATTTTTTATCTGCTATCTTTAAATTAAGATTATATCGGCATAATAATTGAATTACACCATCCAAACAAAACATAAACAGTAACAGATCAAAAAAATAACGATTAAATACTAAACTACTATTTAAAACATAACTCCCAACAGTATCCCTTACAAGTATTTTATAAAATCCCCCAGGATCTTTATCCATGATAAAGAATATTAGTGATATTATAAAGATTGCAACAATATTAGTTAACTTATAATTATTTTTTAAAGCCATCAATTTTGTAACTTTATCTGTATGTAGATCTGGAGCCTCAATATTTTCGTTATAAAAAATAGAAATATCCCGAAAATTATCAACAAACTTATAACCATCTGCTGCTAATATCTTTAAATATTCATCTTCTAAAGGAAGATAATCAAATTGATATTTTAATTGTTTAGGAATTTGTTTTTTAAATTTAAACCATGTCAAGCCAACCTTTTCTAATTTCCAGCCTTTTACTGCCATTTTTTCCAAATAAGCAATACAGTTATCTTCATGCATTAATAAATCATTAATAATTCTGTATCTTACCTTCATAATAACATCCCCTAACTTTGATTATTTAATATTTTTATTTGCAGCTCCATTCTTCTTTTTTCCTCTTGCAGTTTTTCTTTACCGAATGTTGTAATCTGATATATTTTTTTTCGATCAATTTCATCAACAAGTTCAATATAACCATCACTTAAAAAACGTGATAATAAAGTATACAGTGTCCCTGCCCCTACTTTAATTTCATCATTAGTAATTGTCGCAATCTCATTCATAATTTCATAACCATGCCTTGGCTGATATAAAACAACTAATATATAAAACATTTGGGGTGTTAAAGTTTCAAATTCTTTTCTGGCCAAATCTATCACCTCTATATTGATATTCGATATATCATCTATTTATATTATACATTTAACTATATCGATTATCAATATAAAAAAAGAATCCCGAAGGATTCAATAACTATTCATCGCAATACAAATGCATCGGATAAGATAAATATTCTAACTCAGCAAGTTTTTCAACCGTCATATAACCTGATGGTGCAAGCAAAATAGAAGGAATACGATTAACGATCGTAGCACAAGTATGTTCAACTGTAGCTGGTTTTTCTACATAAAAAGTCACATTAGGTTCACCGATAATCTTCCAGTCACACATATCTCCATCATCTGGTCCATATACTTTACCAATACACTGAGTTTCAATTATAGGTCCTTGAAATGTTTCTGTAGTAACAATAGCTGACATTCCAATACAGTTACCTTTAGGAATTGTTTCTCCAAGAGTTTGCGAATAGAGATCTTTATCATAATAATATGGTACACATTTTTGTGTTTGCGACTTAATCGTCCACCCCATTTTATTACATAATGCCTCATTAGAATTCCATACATAAGCAGGCTCTAATGTTTCAGGATGAGCTAATTCTTTTTCAAACTGCTCTGGAGTAAATCCAGCTCCATGTGCTTTAGCAAGTGCTAAACCATAATCTTCGACATTGTAAGAAACAGCGCCTTCAATTTTATCAATATGATGAACACCACTAGCAACTGCTCCAATCATGTTGACCCAATAAATATCCTGCATCCCCGATCCAACGATCGTACATCCATTTTCCTTAGCTAATTCATCTAATTTATTAGTAATTTTAGAAGCTGTAGTCCAAGGATAAATCGCTTCTTCACAGGTTGTGACAACATTAATGCCACGTCGTACACATTTTTCAAAATATGGATAACAATCATTCATAAAGCTAAATAAAGTTACAATTGCAATATCCGGATCGCATTCATCCAATACTTTATCAGCATCATCACTAATCGTTACTCCCAAATTAAATCCTAATTCTGCAAATTCTCCAATATCTTTACCCACAACATCTGGATTTACATCAATTGCTCCAACAATGTCTGCACCTTTTTCGTATAGATAACGAATAATATATTTAGCCATTTTTCCACATCCATACTGTACTACTCTAACTTTTTCTTTGTTCACTTTAATTACCTCCATATATTAATTATGAACATTTTTATAATAGATGTTCAATTATTTATAAAAAATTTAATTATTATATTTTATTGTTTGATTTGATATAAAAAATTTGTATTTCTCCATTATAAAATATCAGTTACTGTAAAATTTAAAAGGTAACACTATATTAAAAACGTTACATTTTTTACACATATAAAGATAAATGAAAATACAAAGTATAAAATCTGTATGTTACAATTAGTATACCAACATAAAAAAGGAGGTCTTAAACTATGATTAAATACATTAAAGATAAGTGATAACTATATTATATCTGTTTTAACTAATTAAATTTATAAATAATGGAGGTGAAAAAATGAAAATAAATTATAAAATAAAAATAATTAGTCTTATCATTTTATTAATTAGTAGTATCTTGGGTACTAATACAATATATGGATTAACAAAAACTCAAGATCCAGAACCAATTTTATACTATAACTTTGATAATGAAAATGCTATCGATAAGACAGGTACATATAACGGACAATTAGTCAACAATCCTAAATTTACTGCTAGTAAAGCAGGATTTGGTAAAGCATTAAAAATCTCAGATAACAGCTATATTAAATTACCTGAAAATTTCAAATTAGGTAAAAGTGATTTCTCTATATCATTTTTAATAAAATCATTAGAATCTAAAAATGATACTGTACTTTTTGCAAACAAAGACGGAAGTTCAGGAATAGATGATGGATTTTCAATTATGAATTACAATGGTGTTTTCGGTAATGCAGGTTATAAGGGCAAAAGATTTGATACCTCATCATATTCACGAGATGAAACAGTTTTAGACGGTAATTGGCGACATGTTGTAATTAGTGCCAAAAGAAATCAAACATTAGCAATTTATGTTGATGGAAAATTATCTAGTGAAAATACTGAATTCAGTATTTTAAATAATATCTCACTTGATACTAACCAAAACTATGTCTTAGGAGCTGGTTCTACTGGAGAATACCTGCACTCTGCTCTATATGATGAATTTAAAGTTTTTAATCAAGCACTATCATCAAAAGAAATTCAAAATATTTATTTAGGACTTGCTGGGGATATTCAACTTGAACTTACTCAAATTTTAGACGGTCTAATTTCTGGCAATATCAAAATCCCTTTAAAAGCAAACCAAGAAATGAGATCAAAAGAAGTTACTTCATTTATAAAAAAACAACTTAAAGATACTACTGGAATCGAACTAGAAATCAAGTATATAGATAACAATATATATTCAATAAAATTAAGCAAAGCAAATAAAAGTATAAGCAAAGAAATGAAATTTAATTTTAGTGAAAAAGATGTTCTTACAATTGCAACATATAATATTTATGGTTGGGGATACCCTAACTTAGAAACAATAAACGAACAGCTAGAAAGTATCAATGTCGATTTAGCAGGTTTACAGGAAGCAAATTGGCAGCCAAATGGCAATGGACAAATTGACCATCTTACTAAAATAGGAAGTTTTCCTTATAATGCTTTTAAAGCTGGTTATGGTGATGATGTAGTATGGGGAGGAAGTGCTATAATATCTAAATATCCATTACATAATATTGATGGTAAAAATTATCAAATAAATGACTCTACAAATCGTTCCTATGTTAAATCAACTATTCAAATTGGTGATAAAGAAGTTGCAGTATATAACACCCATATTGTCTGGCTTGAAGACAGTGAACTATATGCTGAGTATAAAAAAGCTCAAATAAATGAATTAATTGAAACAGTAAACAATGATAAAACACCATATAAAATTATAACAGGTGATTTTAATACCGATCAATCTAAAGAAGAATTAGATCAGCTATTATTAAACTTCAATGGCGCTAATGGTTGGAATAATACCTGGTATAATACAGCAGATATGGATTCAACAATGAAGATAGGCATTACTGATCACATTTTTACAACTACAAATATTACTTTTGATAATATTGGAGTTTTAGAAGGAAATCCATCTGATCATGATATTTTATATGCAGATCTAATATTAAATGATGATCATGATGTTATACCAACACAATTGTTAGATAACACATTATTAGAAGCACATTCTTATTTAAATAACAAAGACAATTATGAAATAGATAGTATAGAAAATTTAGAAAATATAGTTAAAACAATTGAAAATGAAATAATCACTAAAGATAATCTTTATTCAAATGTATTAGATCTACGTCAATATATAACAAACTTAGAAGAAAAGATAGCCCCAATTAAAAAACCAGTTCTCTATTATAATTTTGATAATAATGATGCTATAGACAAAAATAATAGCTATAATGGAAAATTAGTTAACGATCCTAGCTTTGAAACAGGGTTCATGGGTAATTCTTTAATTACTGGTCATGGCTATATTGAAATTCCTGAACATTTTAAACTAGGATTAAATGATTTTACTATTTCCTATTGGTTTAAATCAAACGAAGATAAACAAGATACAGTCTTTTTTGCAAATAAATCAGGTGATTCTGGAAATGATAAAGGGTTATTTATATGTAATTATGATGGGTTATATGTAAATGTAGGTGATGGAGAGGCTAGATATGACAGTTCATCACACAACCGTGATAAAACTGCTATGAATGGTTCATGGCATTATATTACTGTTGTAGCTAACAGAGATCAAGAACTCAGTCTATATGTGGATGGTAAGTTATCTTCAAGTAATAAAGATTTTGATAAAATAAAAGAAATGAATATGGACACAAATAACCCATATGTAATAGGTTCTGGTAATACTGGTAAATATTTACAGAAATCAAATATTGATGAATTTAAAGTATATAACTATGCTCTTGAACCAAATCAAGTATTAAAAACTTACAAAAATTATACAAATGATAGTATTGAAAAAGAAGAATTATTTAATGCCCTTATTGAAATAAAAAACATAATTAATAGTAATAAATTTAATCATCTTGATCCTACTTTACAATTATTAATTAAAACAAATTATAATGAAGCAAATAATATTTATATAAATCAAACATCAACAATTAACGATTATTTAAATGCACAAAATAAATTAAATAATACTATAAGATATATTCTAAAAAATTTAATTAATGAGTGCTCAAAAATCAATTCAGAAGATTACATAAATTCAACTGTTGAAGAATTAGATCACGCATTAATTATAGCTAAAAATATTTATAACGCTGAAAAAGCAAAAATTGAACAGATTACTCAAGCTTATAATAATCTATTAGAAGCTAAAGATAATCTAGTTAGAATACAATTAAATAAGCAGGCTCTATCAATTGCAATTGATATGGCCAAAGCTGTAACTCAAGAACAGCTAGATAAGATTGTTCCAGCAGTAGCTGATGAATTCAAAGCAGCATTAGAAAATGCTCAAACTGTTTATGATGAT
>NZ_JBKTWO010000018.1:0-49713 GCF_047249845.1 Thomasclavelia sp. | reverse complement strand
CTGTTGGTCCTGTTGCCCCATCTGCTCCCGTATTTCCAGTTGCTCCTGTTGGTCCGGTTGGTCCAGTTAAATTTTTTGGACATCTTATGATAATAGGTGCTTTGCAACGACAACAAGGGCACCATATACAACCATAATAATTACAATATTTCATTTTTTCACCTCCTTTATCTAATATTAATATATGTATTTTACATATTCGTTACTGAGACATTAATCTCCAAAAAGTAAAAACTCTTTAGTTTTCTAAAGAGTTTTTATCAATCCTATTAAAATATAGTTTATTATGCAGATAAGCATGATCATTAGGTTTACACTTTCCTGCTAATTCATTATAGTGTTCAGCTATTTCATAATTATTTAATCTATCATAACATAAACATAATTGCATATATGGTATATAATCATAGCAATCTGGTGATACAAATGCTCCAGATGTATCATCACGCTCACAAGATAAAGCTACTGCACTCCAATAAATTGATTGTTCATATTGTTTTAATTCAAAAAAGTATTTACCTAAATCGCAACATATTTCAGCACGTGGGAGATCATAGCATAGGCTTTTTAATAGCCATGATATAGCTTCTTGCATATCCCCTAAATTATGATAGCAATATCCTAAAAATTGACATGCTGAAATATTATTTTCTATCCACCCTCTTTTTGTATTTAAAAATCTTTTGAATTCAGCTATTGCCTCTTGATATAACTGATGATAAAACAACTCCCGAGCATAATAAAAAATTTCTCTAGGCGTAAAAATTACTCCTTCATTTAATTTTTCTCTAAATATTCTTAAATTACGATTTGCATCACTATTCTTAATTTTACTATGAGTTATTGCAATATCACTATAAAGAATCTTACCTCTTGGACTTATTACCTCATGAATAAATCCTTCCCACTTAAAATTATCCCTTCTCCTTAATAATCTTTCACGATAATAAGTAAAGGTTGGTTTGTTATTGTGATCAAATTGAGCATTATACTTTAACATAACTACTGAAGTATCATCAGATAAAGTTTTCTTTAAATTAATCAAATCTTCTCGATTTTCTTCGCTAATAATATCATCTGCATCTAACCACATACAATAATCCATTGTAGCTTTTGAAAAAGAATAGTTCCGAGCTTTTGCAAAATCATCACACCATACAAAATCATATACCTTATCAGTATACTTCAAAGCTATTTTCTTAGTTTGATCAGTTGATCCAGTATCTACAATAATTATCTCATCGGCTATACCATCAACTGATTTTAATGCTCGTTCTAATACCTCTTCTTCATCTTTTACAATCATACATAAACTAATTGTTATCATATATTTCACCAATATAATATATGCTATTTATAACAAAATGTGAATTTCAGACAATTATAATTAAAAAATGACTCCATTAATATAAAAGATGCTCTAATTAAAGAACATCTATTCCTATATAATTTTAGTAGAACAATCTTCCAGATTTATTACCTCATCTACAATTGGTAAATAAAAATCCGGTTCATGACTAACTAAAATAATACTACCTTTATATTTTTTTAAAGCACTCTGTAAAGAATCTTTAGCATCAACATCTAAGTGATTAGTGGGCTCATCTAAAACTAAAACATTTGCTCCTCGATTCATAATTTTACATAATCTTACTTTAGCATTTTCACCGCCTGATAATACTTTCATTAATGATTCAATATGATCAGTTGTTAAACCGCACTTTGCTAACATAGCCCTAATCTCACCATTATTTCGATCTGGGAATTCTTCCCATAAATAATCTAATGCCTTCTGTGATGAAGCTGCTTCTTCTTGTTCAAAAAAACCTATTTCTACAAATGGATCTTTTTCTACTTTACCACTGTATGCTTTTTGCATACCAATCAAAGTTTTAAGTAAAGTTGTTTTCCCCAAACCATTAACACCTTTAATTGCAATCTTTTTATTTCTTTCAAAAACAAGATTCATTGGTTTTGTTAGTGGGGTATCATAACCAATTACTAAATCTTTACAATCAAACAATACTTTTCCTGGAGTTCTAGCTTCAATAAAAGAAAAAACTGGTTTAATCTTTTCTTTAGGTTTTGAAATCAAATTCATTTTATCTAATTTCTTTTGTCTAGAACTAGCCATATTTCTAGTAGCTACACGAGCTTTATTACGAGCAATAAAATCTTCAAGGTCTGCGATTTCTTTTTGTTGCTTTTGATAATCAGTTGCTTGCTGACGCTTTTTTAATTCTACTTGTTGCAAATAATAATCATAATCACCTTTATATCGAGTTAATATTCCTTCCTCTAAATGATAAATGATATTAATTACCTGATTTAAAAAACTTACATCATGACTAACTAAAATAAATGCATTTTCATAATTCTTTAAAAAACTTATTAGCCAATTAATATGATTTTCATCTAAATAATTTGTTGGCTCATCAAGGATTAAAATCATTGGATTTTCTAATAATAACTTAGTTAATAAGACTTTAGAACGCTGTCCCCCTGATAAAGCATCTACTGGTTTATCTAAACCAATATCATTCAACCCTAAGCCACCTGCCACTTCTTTAATTTTAACATCAATTGTATAAAAACCACCATGATCTAAAATCTCTTGAATTTCACCAACTTCTTCCATTAATTTATTCATCGTTTTATCATCACAATCAGCCATTTGTTCATACATTGATAACATCTCTTGTTCTAAATCATAGTAATATTTAAATGCATCTTGTAATACTTCATAAATAGTTTGTCCTGGCTTTAATACTGTATGTTGATCTAAATAACCAGTTGTAATTCTTTTACACCACTCAATTTTGCCTGAATCAGGAGCAATTTTACCTGTAATAATATTTAAAAAGGTTGATTTACCTTCACCGTTTGCTCCAACAAGACCAATATGTTCTCCATTTAACAATCTAAAACTTGCATTTTCTAAAATTGTTCGTCCCCCAAAATCATGACTAACATTTTCTACATTTAATATACTCATCCTCTACCTCACAATAAAAAGAAGAAATTAATCTTCTTTGATCTTGTATATATTATACATTAAAATTATTTACTGTCGAGCCTTATTCAATTGAAAAACCATAATACCCATTTTTACCATTTTCCTTAACATAATATAAATAATAATCTGCATTATTAATCAATTCTTCTTTTGATAAACAATTGCTATACGTATTATAATAACCACAAGAAATAGTAATATCAGGATGATTATATTCCTCAAAAGAACTATAAACCCGTTCAATAAAACTGATCAGATCCCACTCATTACAATCAATACAAATACAAATAAACTCATCTCCACCAAAACGACAGGGAATGATCTTTTCATCATTTTGTTGTAAACTAAGTGCAAATTCTTTTAAAATCAAATCTCCATTAAGATGTCCCAAATTATCATTATGTTGTTTAAAATGATCTAAATCATAAATGATTACACCTAATAAACGACTTTTATTTTTTAATTCACTATATTTATAATGAAAAAAACGTCGATTATAAATTTTTGTTAGATCATCTAATTGTGTTCTTTTTACAAGATCATCCTTTTCTTCTTTCTCTTTAAATAACTCAATTTTATATAATACACTGTTTAAACAAAAATCAATATTTTCTTTTTGATTTTCATGCATTAAATTATAATATTGCTCATATAAATTTGATAATTCATTATTTTCATTAAATACTTTACAATATTTTATTTTCATTTCTAATATTTCTATTTTATAGCGGTTATCTGTTCTTCCAAAACTATTTTCTTCTATTAGTTTATTTAAACATTTTGTTCTTTCCTTATCTTTTATTTCAAATGTTATATACAATAAGATATGATGAATCAAATAAATAACCTCTTTAGCCCTAAACCCCTTAATATCATGATTTAGAATATTATCAATACACTCTAATGCCTGATCTGTTTTTTTATGTGCAAAATAAATCAATGCTTTTAATGCTCGCCATAACTGATTCATTGGATCAAAAAGATTATCATTAAATAATTCCTGGTTTTCTTTTATTAATTTTATCGCCTCATTAATCATTCCTTTTTGACAGTAAACCATTACAATATAACATAAGACAAAACTCTTAATCTTATATTCTGGAAGATTAGGAGAAATATTTTTTATATGTTCAAGAGACTTTAAAAAATAAGGTAAGGCTAAATTATGTTGACCTAAATTTAAAAATACATCACCTAAATTACAATTAAATTTTGCCATCATCGCATGATCATTTAATTCTTTTGCTAATTTTAAACCTTTTAAATAGTAACCTGTAGCAAGTGAATAATCACTATTACTAATAGCAATAGCATATAGATTATATACCTGCATTAATAAATCAGGGTATCCTTTTTCCTCATTTAATGCAAGTACTTCATTTGCAAGTTTAATAGTTTCCTGCTGGGTTTTACAAGAATAATAATAATCTATAATATAATTACTAACTAGACACAATGTATAATCATCTTTTTGGGCAATTGCAAGTTTTTTTAATTGTAAACAATATTGGTACATTTCTTCAATATTATCATACTGTAACCATCGAATTTCTTGAACTAAATGATCAATCTCGCGCATCAGAATCTCACCTCTTTGAGTACTTAAATAAGTACATTATAACACATAAATTAGTAATTCAAATATTGTTTATCTTTTGAATTATCAAAAAATTGTTTAATAGATACAAGACTTTTCAAATATTTAAAATATTTTATAATTCCTCAGTATATTTAATCTATATAGTTAAACATACTTCTTCTCTCTCCACTTTTTAGCAAATAGACAAATTATACATACTAAGCATTTTTAATATCTATTAAATGAAATGTCTGATATTCATACCTATGATTTAAAAATATATCATAATTTTATTTCTACTCACAATATTAGTAAAACCCATAAATATTTATCTAATTTTTCAATTAATCTACCAATTTATTTATTGAGAATAATTTTAATCTACTATTTCAATTCCTTTAATTTTAAAAATAAAAGTATATATGATTAATGATATTTTTTATTTTTCCATTATAATATTAGTAACCTCGCTTTTTTATTTCCTAAAAAGAGAGGAAATAAATAATAAAATAGATACAATAAAGAAGGTAAAGTGATATGGAATGGATAGAGCGTCTAAATAATACAATGGATTATATTGAAGAACATCTAATAGAGAAGATAGATTACGAGCAACTTTCTAAAATTGCTGGCTGCCCAAGTTACCATTTTCAAAAAACATTTCTTTACATGACCAACATTTCATTAAATGAATATATCCGAAAACGTAAAATCTCACTTGCTGCAGTTGATATTCAAAGTGGTAAAGACAAAATTATTGATATTGCATTAAAATATGGTTATGAGTCCCCAACAGCATTTAATCGGGCATTTCAATCTATACATGGTATTGCTCCATCTACAATTAGAAAGAAAAGCGTTAAGTTAAAATCTTTCCCACCACTAAAATTTAGTTTTTCATTGCAAGGATTTGAGGAGTTAAACTACCGAATCGAAAATAAAATCAGTTTTAAAATATTAGGTATCAGCTATCCTTTAAGTAAAGATCTTTTAGAAAACTTCAACAATATTCCTAATATATGGAATAATGCTTTAAATAATGGAACTTTGATGCAATTAATAAATTTAAACAACCAATTTCCACAAGGATTATTAGGGGTAAGTATTCATTATCAAAATGATTGGCGTTATTTTATTGCGGTTAGTTCAAATAGTTCTAATGAGCAATTTGAAGATTATTCCATCAATGAAGCAACATGGGCAATATTTTCAGGTCATGGAACAAACAAAAGTCTTCAAGAATTACAACGGCGGGTAATTACTGAATGGTTACCAACTTCAGGATATAAATATGCTAATATTCCTGATATTGAAGTATATCTAAAAGCTGATCCAAATGACTGCATCTATGAATATTGGTTACCAGTGATAAAAAATAAGGAGTAATAATTATGGCAATTACAAATATTAAAGTAACATTACCAATTGATATTAAAGTAGTTTGGGAGTTTGTTACTTCCCTAGATAATTATTCATGGCGAAGTGATATATCAAAAATTAAAATTATTGATCCACAACGAGAATTTATTGAATTCACTCATGATAATTACCCTACTACCTTTATAATTACTACATATCAACAATATAAACGCTATGAATTTGATATGGAAAACACAAATATAAAAGGACATTGGACAGGTTTATTTAACTATCATGATGGTAAAACTACAATTGATTTTACTGAAGATGTGATAGCTAAAAAAATATACCTGAAACCATTAGTAAGAAGTTATTTAAAAAAACAACAAACAAATTATATAAATGATTTAAAAAGGGCTTTAGGTGTCAAATGAATTATCAAGAAATAATAGAAAAATTATTGGCCCTATCATCTAAAAAATATAAAGCAAACGTAACTAAAATGGGCATTCCAGAAAATAATAGTTTAGGAGTTTCAATTAGTAACATTCGTAACCTTGCTAAATCCATACCTAAATCCAATGAAATTGCCTATCAATTATGGCATAGCGGTTATCATGAAGCCCAATTATTATCAGTATTAATATTTGAAAAAAAAGATATTACTTTATCAGAAATCAAAATTTTAATTGATGATGTTAAGTCATGGGATTTATGCGATCATCTTTGTAAAAATTTAGTTATTAAAATAACAGGATATGAGAATTTGATTTATGAATGTATAACTTCTAGCCAAACATATACAAAAAGAGCTGCATTTACTTTAATTGCAAGTGACGTAATACATAATAAAAAAATCTCTGATTCTACTATCAATAATTATCTTACCCTTATCAAAAATCATTCCCATGATAATCAAATTCATATAAAAAAAGCTATTATCTGGGCCCTTAAAGAAATTGGTAAAAAAAATTATAATTATCATGATAAAGCATTAATTTTAGCTTATGAATTATATGAAAATGGTGATAAAAATCAACAATGGATAGCCAAAAATACTCTTAAAGAACTTGAAAATCTCATTAAGGTTAATGGACGAACTAGATTAATTTCTCGTAATTCAAAAATGGGCAAAGGAAATCTATAATTTCATTAACATTATAATTATTAATATCCATATCAATATAATTGGAATAGAATAATACCATCTTTTAGGCTTTCCATTTTCCCATAGACCTTTAGCTTTTTTTTGATTTTTTTGCCATATATCTTTTGGAATAAGTTTGCATGTTAAAATAACTAATAAAGGTAATATAATTACATCATCTATATAGCCTAGTATAGGTATAAAATCTGGTATTAAATCGATTGGAGAAAGTGCATATACTATTGTAATCATTGCTAAAACTTTAGCAATGATTGGTGTCTCTTTATCTTTTAATGATAGATAAACTATTGGAATATCAGATTTTAATTTTCTTGCTTTTTCTTTTAAATTCATAGCCTTAGTAACAATCCCAATTATATAATACTTTAGAAAAATCTTTATTTTCTAAAGCTTTTTTTGTAATAAAGAAATTACAGATACCACAATCTCCCCACATAATCTCTTTATTTTTAATACCTATACTATCTATTTGTAATAATAATAAATATTCTTCATATTCTCCATATTCCCGAGGATCTACTTGGGTAAACGCTGGATAACCCAACAATTTATGACCAAAACCACTATATTTATTATAACTATCTTCATAAAGTACTTCATTTGGTATATCATTAAATGATTTAATCAACATATTTGGATAACTATTATTCCATTCCTGAATAAATAACTTTTCAAAAGTATAATCGCCAATACTAACACCTTCTTTTGATTTTTCAAGGATCAATTTAAATGTATCATTGATTGGAAAGTCACTTTCTTGATTAAAATGATATTTATCCACAATATCATTTTCACTAACTGTAGGATCAAGACTTGGATAATATATAACTCTACTTTCTTTTTGAGATGTCATATCATTAAAATCTAAACCATATAAATCATTATTTAGTATCCAAAATTGAATTAATCCTTCATTCAAGTTGTATTCATTTATAGGTAATTCATTAAGATTAATTTGTCCAAGTAATCTTAGCTGCTGACCATTATCTGCAACTGGTACTTGATCCTCTTTTCCTAAATATGGCAGACCTCCAAACCTGCTATCAAAAATACTACATTTTTCATCTTTTAAATTTATTTTAATAACTTCTTTAGATGTTTTTTTATATAATAAATCCATAACTTTTAAAACCATCTCTTGCGTTATTTCCTCTGTCTTTTTATTTTTTTTAATTATTTTAAACATCTTATTCCTCCAGATCAAAACCATTAAATTAAATATTTAATCATTTTAATTCTACTATTTATATTCAAGCCCAAGCAATAATAAGATAAAAAATAAACCCTGTATACAAGGTTTATTTATAATCTTAAATCTTTCATCTCAATCACTTCAATCAATAAAACGATTCCACCAACTAATAAGTATGCAGCAACAATATAATTTAGTACTACCGTCAATAACATTGGTGCTATAATAAATGCTAAAGCTGCTAAGATATTAACTATACCTGTAAAAATAACCCAGCCATAATCCTGTATTCCAAAATAGCTTAATTGATGAGCGAAACTTAATTTATTAAGCCCATATACTACTAATATAAAACCAAAAATAAATGCAAAAGTATTAATTGTAATTTCAATTGGTGAACAAATCAATAATAATCCAATTAATAAATTACATACGGCACTAACTAAACTACCTGGCCACCTAAATAATTGTGGAGCAGCAAAATAATCAACAATTTGATAAATACCTAAAATAAATATTAATACTGCTGCAATATCGCCAATTAATGTTACAGATTTAATTGGGTAAATAATACATAAAATTGCACATAAAATCATTAATATTGAAACAATAATTCCTACAACTCTTAATAAGTGAATTTTTTTATTCCACTTTTCTGTAAACTCACTTCTGAAATCAAAACCATCACTAAACCTTAACATATTTATCACCTTCTATACTTATATTATAAATCAATTAATTATAGAAAAATATAAACAAATTTGTTCTTTTGTCTAAAAGCATTTATAATATTGTAAGGAGGTTCGTTATGTTTAAATATGGTATATTAAGTACTGCATCAATTATTGACCGTTTTGTTGCAGGAATCAGAGAAAGCAAAGAAGGTCATGTTCAAGCTCTAGCTTCAAGAACTTTAGAAAATGCTAAAAAAGCTGCTAAGAAATTAAATATTGATAATTATTATGGTAGTTATGAAGAATTATATAAAGATAACAATATTGATATTATTTATATTCCTACTGTTAATGGGTATCACTATCGTGATTGTAAAAATGCTTTAAAACATCATAAACATGTTATTGTTGAA
Source organism: Thomasclavelia sp. (assembly GCF_047249845.1). Lineage (GTDB taxonomy): Bacteria > Bacillota_I > Bacilli_A > Erysipelotrichales > Coprobacillaceae > Thomasclavelia. The sequence continues at coordinate 40,312 of NZ_JBKTWO010000018.1, read as the reverse complement.
AAACCTTTTACTTTATCAACTCAAGATGCTAAAGAGTTATTTGAATTAGCAAAAATTAATAGTTGTTTTTTAATGGAAGCACAAAAAGCTGTTTTTTTACCAGCAACTAATAAAGTTAAGCAATTAATTGATAATAAAATAATTGGTGAACTAAAATATATTGAATTTAAAGCTGGTTTTCCAGGAAAATATGATTATGATCACTGGATGTATGATCTATCTTTAGGTGGTGGAACTCTTAATGCTAGCGCAACCTACACCATTGAATACCTACAATATTTGTTCAATCAGCCACATTTTCAAATTGATGGTAGTTGTATAAAAAGTCCAACGGGTACAGATGAAATTTGTAACTTTCAATTAAAAGTAAATAATTCTGTTTTAGTTTCATCAACTATTGCAATGAATGTAAACTTAATAAATGAAGCTGTATTTTATGGTGAATTAGGTTATATTGTTGTACCATATTATTGGAAATCAAATCAATTAGATTTATATCTTCATAATGGTCAACATCAACATTTTGATTTTTCTTACCAGAGTGAATTTGTATATGAAATTGAGCATATTCATAATTGCTTAAAAAATAATCTGATTGAAAGTCCTATTATGAATAAGGAAAAAACATTTGAAACAATTGAATTAGTCAATCAGCTATATCAAAAATGGCAATAGACAACCAAGAGATACAAAGTTATCTCTTTTTCTTAATACAAACATTATTTTACTTTATCCTTTTCTATTGAGGAATAAAGCGCTACTCCAAATATAATTAATCCCCCTAATAATTCCCTTACTCCTAAGGTTTCCTTCAATAAAATATATGCAAATACTATACCATATACTGTTTCCATTCCAGATATAATTCCTGCTGTTTGCACTTTTACCTTTTTCAAACTACTGACATAAATACTATGAGCTAATGCTGTACATACAATTCCTAAAAATATGATTGCTAATAGATCTATAACCGTTGGTATTACTTTAATAATAAATAATGTTGGAAATAAAATAATGGCTGCTACCCCTTGTTCATATAAACAAATTATTCTTCCTGAATATATACAAGAAAAATAACGATTCATTAAGCATAAAACAGCATAACTTAATGATCCTATTAAACCTATGATAATCGCTAAAGTTACTTGATTATTTAATGTAAATTCAGGAATTGTAATCAATATCCCTAAAAACATGATTAATGCTATAATAATATCTTTTACTTTCAACCTTTCCTTATATATAATCGGTTCAAGAAAAGTAACAAAAAGCGGAAATGTAGAAAACGTAATTGTCCCAATAGCAACAGTAGACATTTGAATAGTTTGTAAAAAAGTGAACCAGTGAATGGCCATTATAACTCCAGCTATTATAATTAGTACATAATCACGCTTATTAGCTAAACTTATCTTCTCTTTCTTTATTAACACCATTATTAATAAAAAAGTTGAAGAAAAAAATACTCGTCCAAATGTAACTATAACTGCAGGAAGAGAAACAAATTTACCAATTACGCCTGCTAAACCAAATAACATTACTGCTAAATGTAATAAAAAAATTTCTTTATTCTTCATTTTACTACTCCATTTATTAAAATTACTATTTAATTTTTATAATACGCTATAATAAGCCAATTTTCTACTATAAAAATATAAAGATGTAAATTTAACCAACATACAATATTTAGCTATTTGACATTTATAACCATCAAGATTAGAATTAAATGAATGATAGATATAAAGTGGAGAAATTAACATGAAAATTACAGATAAAAATATAGATGATGGGAAAGCTTTTGACTGGGGAAAAACCTCAAAAGACTACGCAAAATTTCGAGATATTTATCCCCAAAAATTTTATGACAAAATAATAAATCGCAATCTTTGTATAAATGGTCAAAATGTTCTTGACATAGGTACAGGAACAGGTGTCCTCCCCAGAAATATGTATCATTATGGTGCAAAATGGATCGGTACAGATATTTCAGAAAATCAAATTAAGCAAGCAAAAATTCTTTCAAAGGGCATGGATATTGAATATTATGCATTACCTACAGAAAATATAAGCTTTCCTGATAATTCTTTTGATATAATAACTGCTTGTCAGTGTTTTTGGTATTTTGATCATGAACTGGTTATGCCTAAATTTTATAATATGCTTAAAACAAATGGACGCATTGTCATATTATATATGGCATGGTTACCCTTTAAAGATAAAATTGCAGAAGCAAGCGAAAAATTAGTGTTAAAATATAATCCTAAATGGGACGGTGCCAGAGAAACAATACACCCAATATCTATACCCGAATGCTATAATAAAAAATTTGAACTCACTTATCATGATGAATATCCTTTAAATGTTCATTTTACCCGTGAAAGCTGGAATGGCAGAATGAAAGCATGTCGAGGAATTGGCGCTTCACTTACAAAAGAAGAAATCAATAATTGGGAAGAAGAACATACTAAACTACTTATTAAAATTGCTCCTGCTGAGTTTAATATTTTACATTATGCAGCCATTGTTGAACTAAAAAAGAAATAACTAATATATAACAGCAGCTTAAATAAAAAGCTGCTGTTATAATTATATTTAATAATATCTTGATAACACATACAAAATTAATTATTGTTCATTAAATCACATATATAATAATGCATAAAAAATGAAGCACACTTCCCAATAAAATCCACAAATGCCAAATACTGTGCATATAGCGATACTTATTTTGAAGTCCATAGAATATTGTACCAACTGTATATGCAACTCCACCAAGTACAAGCAATATAATTCCACTATATCCCATAGCTGAAGGTAATAAATTAAATTTAAAAATAATACACCAGCCCATTGCTAAATAACAAATCATTGAAAACTTTTCATTGCTCTTAATATCAATTGCATTTAAAATAATGCCTAAAATTGTACATCCCCATACAACAGCAAAAATTATCCAAGCCCAAAATGAATCTACAGGTCTAATTGAACATAAGACAATTGGTGTATATGTTCCTGCAATTAAAACAAAGATTGAACAATGATCCATGATTTGAAAAACTTTTTTACTCTTTGTATTTGGTGATAATCCATGGTAAATACTACTCATAGTATATAAAAGAATCATCGAAATACCATAAATTATCCCTGAAATTATTCCATAACCATTTCCCCTAATTGCACCAAACACAATACATAATACTAATGCAACTATTCCAAAAGCTCCACCAACAATATGTGTAACCATATTAAATATTTCTTCACCACGTGTATAATCTGGTAATACACGATCATCTAATTTTGTTCGCTTCATTAAATACCTCCAATTTATAATTATGAATACATTTTAAATTAATGACTAATTAAAACTATCAGCCAATTTTTATGTCTAAAAATAGGTATTCTTTTATTGGTTATATTTTACTCTTTAAATTATTTTATATCAATTAAAATAATTGATAATTATCATCTCCATATTTTATAAATTAAAAGAGGCAACTGTTAAATCAGATACGCCTCCCATTTTATTTTCTATTCAACTATGTCTATACTTCCTTCAATCTCTGATAAAACACCTGGTATCAATTCACAACCAAGAACAAACTGATCAGGAATCCCAGTATTATTGATAATCTTAAATTCACTTACTTGACAATAACCAAACTTTCCATAATAATTTGGATCTCCAACTAAAAATGTAGCACTATAGCCTAATTTTAAAGCCTCTTTATGAGCATATTTTAATAATGCTTGACCTACCCCACTATTACGATTTTCTAACTTTACACATAACGGTGCTACAAGCAATCCTAAATATTCACCTTTCTTTGTACTGATAGTTTGACTGGTCATCATGATATGAGCAACTAACTCATTTTTATTTTCACAAACAAATTCAAGTTCAGGAATAAAATTATTACTATTACGTAATTTTAATACAAAATCTTGTTCATTACCATCAGATACCTTTGCTGTTTCAAATGCTGTTTTTACTAATTGATAAATATTTTGATAGTCTTTTACTTCTGCTAATCTAAATTTCAATTTTTTTCCTCCAATAATTAATTTTATAATATTATTTTTTTCATTAAATAATTCTTAATATTTATTCCATCTAACTGAACTGTTCGTTCTTTAATTACTTTATAACCTCTTTTTTCAAAAAAAGGTTTTGCACTAATTGAAGCATGGACCGTCAGTTCTTTTACCTCTTTATAATAATTCTCTAACTTATCACAAAGCAATGTTGCTATATGTCTTCCTTGATAATCTTTATGAACATATAAATGGTCTAAGTATCCATTTTTATTAATATTTCCATAACCAACAATTTTATCATTTTCAATCGCTACAATTGTATATAATAATTTAAAAAAATTATCTTGTTGTAAAAGAATATCTCGACGATTAGACCATACTTTAATTTGATCATTATTATAATCATATTTATTTATTGTTGTAATTGTTTCATAAAATAATTCACAAATTTCTTTTAAATCAGAAGATTGATATTCTCTAAATTTCATTTTTCTTACCACTAACAATAATTTTATTTATTTTACCTCTGCTATATCCTCATTACATAACAATGGTAATAACTTTTTTATTATATGTGCAAAATTGAACCCCTTTTATTACAAAAGAATGAGATACAATAATTGCTCTATTTTAAATTTTTACACTCAGCATAATTATCCACACTCAATTCAAACAGCATCTAGATAATGTTCCCCACTACCATTATAAATTAATAATTTATAACCATTGTAATTAAGTATTTATCTATATATTTTTTAAAATAGTTTTACTAACCTTTTTAATTAAATTAAAACTCCATTACAATGATCTATTTCATGTTGAATGATTTGAGCTGAATAATTATTAAATGTCTTGATCTTCTTTTTAAAATCTTTATCATAAAAAGCAACTTTTATTTTTTCATAACGTTTTGTTTTTTTTGCTCCTAAATGTGATAAACATCCCTCCTCGATTTCATATAGCTGTCCCATTTCTTTAATAATTTCGGGATTAATCATTACCAAATATATTCCATCATCATTAATAACAATAATCCTTTTATTTATCCCGATCATATTAGCAGCCATCCCCACACAATGAGTTTCATGAGCCTTGATAGTATCTAATAAATCTTGAACGATTGGTAAATCCTCCTGAGTTGCTAACGTTGATTTTTGACTTAATATAAATTGATCAGTAATTATTGGTTTTATCATTTATACCCTCCAAATTTTATCCTTAAGATATTCTTCTAATAATAGCACATGATCTTTATCTATTTAACTTCAAACAATAACTAATTTCATCATAAACTAATTACTCCATTTATACTCTTTTATCATAACATCAATATTCTTATATCACAACAAAACAAAAAGTTATCATTTAAGATAACCTTTTAAATAAAGAAATTTGCACATTTAGTAAAGATAAAACAAATTATAATACCTGTAAGTGCTGGAACAATAAAAGATATTATTGCCCATTTCCAACTATTAGCTTCTTTTTTTATTGTTAAAAGAGTTGTTGAACAAGGCCAATGCATAAGAGAAAATAACATTACATTAATTGCTGTAATCCAAGTCCAGCCATTTTGAATTAATAGACTTTTAAGAGCTACTAAATTATCCATTTCAATTAAACTACTATTTGCAAGATATGTCATGATCATAATTGGAATGACTATCTCATTGGCAGGAAAACCTAAAATAAAAGCTAACAATATAACCCCATCTAAACCAATACAGTGAGCAAAAGGATCAAGAAAATCAGAAGTAATGTTTAAGATCGTAGCCCCATCAATGCTAATATTAGCCATCAACCAAATTACTAATCCTGCCGGGGCAGCTACAGCAACTGCTCTAGATAAAACAAACAATGTTCGATCGAATATAGATCTTACAATCACTTTTCCAACTTGTGGTTTACGATATGGTGGTAACTCTAAAGTAAATGATGATGGTACCCCTTTTAATATCGTTTTTGATAATAACTTTGAAATTACTAAAGTCATTATTATCCCTATTACAATTAATAAAGTGAGAAAAACAGCTGATAATAAAGAGTTTTGAAAACTAGCCTCTGTTCCAATAAAAAACATTGTAAGAATAGCAATTAACGTAGGAAATCTACCATTACATGGAACAAAATTATTAGTAATCATTGCTATCAAACGTTCACGAGGTGAATCAATAATTCGACACCCTACTATACCTGCTGCATTACATCCAAACCCCATACACATCGTTAATGCCTGTTTGCCACAAGCACTGCACTTTTTAAATGCATGATCCAAATTAAAGGCAACTCTTGGTAAATAACCTAAATCCTCCATCAATGTAAATAGTGGGAAAAAAATAGCCATCGGTGGCAACATTACACTTACTACCCATGCTAAAACTCGGTAAACTCCTGTTACTAACATATCATTAAACCATGTTGATACTCCTAAAACTTGTAAAAATTGACTTATTGGTTTCTCTAAGCCAAATAAGAAATCCGATAACCACTGTGATGGATAATTTGCACCAGTTATTGTAATCCAAAAAATCAGCGCTAATAACATTAACATGATTGGATATCCAGTCCAACGATTTGTTAGTATTTTATCTATCCTTCGATCTCTTTGGTTATAATCCTGCTTCTTGAAATGAACTACTTTTTGACAAATTAAATGAGCACTATGAATAAATGAAACAACTATTTTATCCTGTAGATTATGATTATTTATTCCATGATCATTTAAAAAGCTATTTGCTTTATTTATTGTTTCTATAAGTTCAGAATCATTAAGATCCAAGTTGAATTGTTTAGATATTTCTGTTATTAAAGATTGATCACTTTCAATTAAACGCAAACACAACCATTGATAACTAAGATTAGTAATAATTCTATTTTTAATTACTGGCTTTATTATATTTATCGCTTCTAACAAAACATCACTATATGCGATTTTTAAAGAATTTTTATTTTTAGGTTTATCAATAACTTGATCTAAAATTTTAATAACTTGATCTAAATCACCTTTTTTACGAGCTGTGATCCCAATAACTGATACACCTAACAATTCTTCTAATTCTTCAAGATCGATTTCAATCCCTTTTTTCTTAGCTTCATCCAACAAATTAACACAAACAATAACATTTTGATGGACTTCTATTGTTTGAATAACAAGATTTAAGCTTCTTTCTAAACATGTTGCATCACAAACTACAACAATTGCATCAGGATGTTCAAAACAAATAAAGTTACGAGCAACCTCCTCTTCTGCTGAATGTGCTAATAAAGAATACGTCCCTGGTAAATCTACTAAAACAAACGAATACTTATTCCCCTTACAATACCCTTGAGCATTAGTTACAGTTTTTCCTGGCCAATTTCCAGTATGTTGGTGTAATCCGGTTAATCCATTAAAAACGGTACTTTTTCCAACATTAGGGTTTCCTGCAATTGCAATAATTTTATCATTGGGATTTTGTTTTTTTATAACCAAACTTGTATCACTAGCATTAATTCCTGTTGATTTATTAGTTAAGCCCATAATTCTCAACATCTTTTCTAATTAATACATTTTGGCAATCTTCATTTCTTAAAGCAATTACTGCACCTCGAATCAAAAAAGCTTTAGGATCTTTACTAGGACTATCTAGGATACACTGAACTTCAGTATTATCAACTAAACCAATATCTAACAGTCTTCTTTTAATAGTTCCCTGAGCTGATAAAGAAGTAATTATCCCCATCTCCCCCATCTTTAAATCATTTAAGCATATATTTTTTATCATAATAAATTTCTCCTCATCGTATATTAGACTAAGGAAACTTTGTTTCCTAATACTATAATATTAATTTATTTAAAAAGCGTTACTAAAAAGGAGAAAAAAATGGATGATAAAGATAATGGCTATTTTACTTTTAAAGGCTATCAACTAAATAGTGATAGTAAACTTACTTCTTCAATGGAAGATTATTTAGAAATGATTGTTCGTTTAAAAGAAAAAAATGAAATTGTAAGAATAAATGTACTAGCTAAAAAACTCCATGTTAAACCTTCATCTGCCTCAAAAATGGTCGTAAAACTAAGTCAAGAAGGATATTTAAAATATCAAAAGTATGGAGTAATTTCATTAACTACTTTAGGGAAAAAGTGGGGCGAGTATTTTATATATCGTCATCAAGTTTTAAACAACTTTCTATGTATATTAAATAGCAGTTATAGTGAATTAGAACAAGTAGAAAAAATTGAACACTTTCTTGATAAAAAAACAATTGATAATCTAGCATTACTAACATCAGAACTTAAAAAATTATAAATTAGGTAACGATCATTAAAGATTGTTACCTTAATTTTAAATTATTTAATAATAAAAAATAAAATTAGTATTTATTATTTTATCAATTCCTTGTAAATCACAAATAATATTTCTATTTTATTACCTCATATATAATTTTCATACTATTAAAATATTAACACTATACTTATAAGACATAATTTTTATAAAATCATTAGTATATAAACTAAGTATTTATTTCTCTTCATTAACCTAATAAATCAATCTTTATATATCTCTCTAAATGATTTAATATTGCAATCTACATTTTGAGCTATAATTAATTACAATTCTTTAATTGATGAATAGAAACCTAAAAGTATTATTCCTATATTTAATTGCACAAGATTAAATTACCAAAAAATTGGAAAGCAAAATAAAACTAATCCCATTAACTTATTAGCATAGGTATGCATCATAATTAACTCATGATTTTTGTATTAACCAACTAAGATACCAATAATCCTAATAATAAAAATCAACCAGCTTTCTATCACTAACCAGTGTGTTAATTCTATTATAGGAATTAATTTTACTTTTGCAATACTATCTAAATTTGTTCCAAAATCACTAATAATATTAAACCTTCTAGCAAGATATCCATCTAACATATCACTCACCCCACAATAGATATATACAATCAAAAAGAGGGTATGGTTCAATAAAATACAAAGCCCCAATAACTCTTGTTATTGTAATAGTATTAGGTAAATAATTCATGATCAATAAACTCAAGACAATCTTTCTTAATTACATCATCTTTATGCTCTAAATACCAAACAAATGATTCCTTTAATCCAAAAAACAAATCTTTTTGTTTTGAAACATCAAGAATATACTCATACTTGTGAAAACTGAAATAATCCCGTTGATTTTTATAATTAGATACATATATCTTTTTTAATGGTTCACCCACTACCTGGTAGTATAACTCAGCAAATCGATTAATATCAATTATTGGATGGTCATTTATGATTTTCTCTAACAAATTATATAGATCTTCAACGTGAAAGAATTGTAATAACATTTTTCCATCATCCAGTATATAAAAAGGGCGTTTCTTTAAAGCACATTCAAATACAAATGGCTCACGATATAAATTTCGTATTGATCCATATAGATATGGTGGTCTTAATATATAAGCATGTGGTGTTTGTTGTAATAAATATTGCTCCGCAGTTATTTTATTACTTCCATAAGGACCCCAAATAGAATTAATTCCTACTTCTTGCTCTTCAATATATGGTTGTGGTAATGTTTCAGGATAAAACAGCACATGAACTTATTAAAATATAATCTTTAATATTGCTTAATCCTTTTAATAAGTCAACAATATCCTGTTTATTATAGGCAGTATTATCAAATATTGCATCAAACTTATAATCACTAAGTAACTTTCCTAATTTATTACGGTCACCTTTAATTAAAGTAACTCCATCTACCTGTTGATGATTATCACGATTTAATACATAAACATCATAATTTTTAGCAACAAAGTAGTTGCCACAAACTTACTTACAAATACAGTTCCTCCTGTCACTAAAACTTTTTTAACATTTTTTGCCTCCTTAATTAGCTTGATTTTATCTATTACTTATTTCAATTTTATCATTAGCTTATAACGAAGTAAGAAAGGTTTACATAATATATCAAATCTCTTACAAATAATCTTTTTAAATTTAATATTGAAATTAAGGGACTTATTTGTTTATTTCCCAGGAAATTTTAGAGTAAACTAAGAAAATTATCAAAATATAAATACTACAAAAATAATTAGTTTTACTATCACAACTAAAAAAACTTAGTTATTTTTACCCCATTGATATATAAAAAAGCTATTTTCACATCAATAGCTCATTTACATAATTATCAATCATATCTCTTGTTAATGCTAATAAAGTACTCCTCGCTTAATCACTAGAAATTAATCTACTTATATTTCACTATTATCAAAAACTATATCTGCCTGTTTATATATATCAAAAAACTTAAGATAATTATTTTCCATTGGAATCCAAGTATTTTTAAAATTTTCAAGCATATTTATACCATTTCTCTTAATAATTCTCTCTATTTGCTTATTAGAATTTATTTTTAAAACAATTTTATAATCATAATAGCTTATTAAATCCGGATGCATACTATAAGCCCCTTCAATAATATTTATATTTTTATAATCTATTTTTTTAATATTCTTCTCTAACTTCATTTTCGAACAATCAAATTTTTGATAATATACCTTTTCACATTTTGATAAAGGAATAAGTACCTCATCTTTAAAACGTTCATGATCGATATTTTCACCTATCCTATTTAAACGTTTTTCATTACGTTGAAATGGTTGTAAGAAAAAATCATCCATATGAAAGATATTACAATCATAAATTGTATTTAGTATATTAGCTAGTGTACTCTTACCTGAAGCACTCATTCCATCTATTGCAATTTTTATTTCAGATTTAACTAATAATAATTTATTAATTTCTAATATTATTGGATAATAATATGCTAATTCTGCTTTCATAACTCGATAATGAGGTTTATATGTTTCTTTATAAATATTACTATGACTAATTATAGGACAGTCTTGTTGAAGATAATTATCAATTTCATAATTTAAATCATCAATAGGTAAATATAATTGTTTGATTTGCTTTAAAGTTTTAATCAAGTGTTCTTTACTTCCATTATGAAAATTAGCTGAACAAACAAATAATTGATTAATCGTATATAATTCTATTTCACTACCATTAAATAAATAAAAACGAACTAGGTTATTTCCTATTGGTTCTATTCGATATGTTTTATTATTTAAACTGTGACATTCTTGTTTTAAAATATAATAAGTTTGTGATGAATTTTTAATCATATGTTCACCTGCAAATTCGTATTGAAAAAACAGCTTAATTATATCCTTACCTGTCATTAATGGATAAGATTGTAAATGCTCTAAAATAATCTCTTTCATAATCATTATTTAATTAATTTTGCCTTTTGTAAAACTATAATTAATACAGGTATTAAAATTAATTGTAAAATAATTCCAGGAATGGCATTACTAAATGCACCTGCTACAAACACTGTTAACCCAAATACTTGATCACTAAACCCATATAATAATGCACTTACTAATCCCCAAATGATTCGTCCACCAATCATTGAGATAATTAGAGAAAAATAAACATCAAACACTTTCTTATTACTTTTATTATATAAATAACCACTTATCATTCCATAAGCAGCTAATTCAAATGCCATTGCTATAGCTGTAGGAAACATTGGAGGCATTGTAAATACCAAACTTCTTAGTAAAGGTAAAATAAATCCCACAATCAATCCTAATGGTGCTCCGCAAACAAAACCACAAATAATCACTGGTATATGCATAGGCAATAGCATACTTCCAATCGATGGTATTTGCATTGTAAAAAAAGGTAAAATAAAACCTAAAGCTAAAAATAAAGCTGATAATACAATATTTCTTACTGAAAATCCTTTCATTATCTTTCTTCCTTTCATCTAAACATGAAAAAAAGCCATAAATGTATTACACTTACATGTGTAACTCAATACCTTCATGGCATGAAATAGATTATCTTCTTGATAATTGATTTAGCTTTATTCATGTATAAAAAGTATAACAAGCCCATAGTTTTTTGTCAATTATCAAACTGAAATGATTAAATAAAATTTAAAAGATTAAATAATCATTTTTACACTCATCAATAATTTTTAATACATTGTTATAAGTAATTGATAGGGTCACTGTATTAATATTAGGATGCATTAGTAACCGTTTACCAACCAAATCCTTATCAATAATTATTTTAACTTTACCCATATCATTAATAATTCCTAATAAAGAAACTGAACCTGGTCTCAATCCTAAATATTTTTTTAACTCCTCTTCATCAGCAAAATGTAACTTGCCACTATTCAAATAATCTGCCAATGCTTTAAGATCAGCTCTTTTATCACTTTTCATAATATATAAATAATAATTGTGATGATTATTTTTTAAAAACAAATTCTTTACACCCTCACCATTCATTGTTTCCTCAATAAATAATGCCTCTTTTGCTGTTGCTACTGGTTTATGTTCCATCTTTTCATAATCGATCTTTAAACTCGCTAAGTATTTATAAACATCCATATTAACACCTCATATAAATATGATTGTAATTAATTTATTTATTAATGTCACGAATAAATTAATTAATTTTTTTTAAATCATAACTAAAACCATATTTTAAAATATAATCCTCTAGAACCCAATTATTATCATAGATAATTTTAGCTGCTTTTTTACCAACATAGCGTAAATGCCATGGTTCATTGGCCGTACCAGTTAGACTAGAACGATCTTTTGGATAACGTATAATAAAACCATATTTATAGGCATTTTTAACAACCCATCTATATTCATTAGTATCACCAAACACAAGTCTTTTTTTATCAATAACACTTTGACTTGTTAAATCTACACCCAAACCCAATTGATGTTCACTAGAACCAGGTTTTGCAACTAGCCCAGCCGCTGTAACTTCATCATATTTTTTAAAATACTCTTCATATATCTCTGTTTGACTTTCATATGATCGATAACCACTATTTAAAACTAATTGATAATCTTCTTTTAAAGCATCTTGATACATATTTTCTAATGCTAGTGCAGCATCTTTTCGTAATTTTTTATTTTCTGTATCAGGTGCTATTGGTATATTTGGTATAGTTAAGTCTTTTGGTTCATATTCTTTTGGTATAACAAATCCTTTTTTAATTAAAACTAAAGTGTTTTCTGGTTGTAATATTTGATATTCATTAGTTGGTTTATTTTTAGCGTTTATAAAAGGATATGATTGTGATAGTACTGCAGTTATTGGTTCTAGATTTGATTCTATGTATTTAGGTAAGTCTTTAAAAATCATCCCTTTTATATTTAAATAGGACTTTATAGCTGCATAGGTAAATTTATTATCTGTAAGTACTTTAAAATCTTCTAAATCTGCAAAAGACATTAAGTTAATCATTTGATCATAATTATATTTTAAATTTTTTAATGGTTGATAATATTGCTGATAAAATTCATCTATATACTCTACCACTTCTTTTGCTGATAAATCTTTCTTATACCCATGATAAATTTCATATTCTAAATAATGATTAGCATTAGAGATTTTATTCCATGAAGCAATATTAACAACTTTATCAAACTTTATAAAACGCTCTACCTCTTCATCATCTAACCTCAAAATGATATCTTGTTCACTAAAATTATACCCCTTTGCCATTAAATGAATTCTTTCAAGATTTAAAATAGTAACTGTCCCTATAATTATTAATACTCCTATTATCACAATTATTATTTCATATGAAAACTTATTTATCTTTTTCAAATTAATTTCCTCCTTTATATACCCTTGGTAAGCGACTCTTAATTCGACACAATATTTCATTACTAATTGTATCGGCTGCTAAAGCAAGTTGTTCAATTCTGATTTCATTATTGCCATCTTTGCCTACAATCGTTACTACTTCATTACTAGTAAGGTTCGTAACTCTACTAACATCTACTAGCATCTGATCCATACATATCCGTCCAATAATTGGGCACTTTTGCCCTTTAACTAAAACATATCCATTTGATGATAACTGCCTTGGTATACCATCTCCATAACCTATTGGGAGCGTTGCAACTATGCTATCTTTAGTAACCTGATACGTAAGTCCATAACCAATCTTTGTTCCTTTTACAAGATGATGGATTGTTGCTATTCGTGATTTTATTGATAAAACAGGTCTTAAATCTAATTTAATTTTTAAGTAATCGCTATAAGATGATTTTATTCCATACATGAAAATACCAATACGTGCATAATCACAATTTATTTTAGGATAATTAATTAATCCATAGCTACTTTGAATATGTATTTTTCCTACATTATTATATTTTTTTAACTTATTTATTAATTTATTAAAACTATTAATTTGTAATTTTGTAAATGAGACATCACTTCTTTTATTACTATCACAAACACATAAATGTGTGAAATATCCTTTTATATGTAAATTATTATATTCATATAGTTTTTCAATACTATCGATATCATTTACATCAAAGCCTAATCGATGCATTCCACTGTCAATCTTTACATGAACATCAATATCAAATCCACACCAATTTAACTCACAAGCATATTTAGAATCAATAACACTTTGAATTAAATGATATTTGTACAGTTCAAATGCTCTTATTGGATGAGTAAATCCTAAAATTAATATTTCCCCCCTAATTCCCGCCTTTCTTAACTTAATTCCTTCATCAATAGTAGCTACTGCGTAAGCTGTTATTCCTATTTTTTGACAATGTCTCGCAATCGCAGTTAAACCATGTCCATAGCCATCTGCTTTGACAACTGCCATAAATTTAGTTTTTGGTTTTAGTAACAATGATAAGTAATTAATATTATGGCTAAGTGCATCTAAATCAATTTCAACCCAGCTGCGACTTGTAGAAATATTAGCCATATTTTTTCTTACCTTTTATATTTGAATATGGTAATAGTAATATTGATCCACGATTATAATAAAATATTCCCTTACTAAAAACTAAATATTTTCTATAACTCCTTTTATTATCTAAAGAGATTACTTTCATTATTAAGCCCCATTTCAATAATTACATCTATTAATCTAGAAAACTCATATCCGGCTACTTTCATCATCTGCGGAAAACGACTATGTGATGTAAAACCAGGAATAGTATTAACTTCATTGAAATAAATCTCATTTTGAGGTGTTAAAAACATATCTACTCGAGCAAATATCTGACATCCTAAAATACGATAAATTTTTTTTGCAGTATCTTGAATTTTTTTTATTGTTTTTTGATCGACCCGGGCTGGAAGATGTATTTTTGATGATTTAAGTGTATACTTTTCATCAAAATTAAAAAATTCTCCTGTTAACTCTATTTCATCAACTACTCCTACTTCCAAATGTTTATTACCAATAACTCCACAGCCAACTTCAAATCCTATTACTTCCTCTTCAATAACTACCTCATCATCATATTTAAAAGCTAAGCTAATTGCATATTTTAAATCCTTATGCTCTAATACTTTAGATATCCCATATGATGAACCAGCTTTTAGAGGCTTTACAAAGACAGGAAACTTCAAATCAAATATTTCTTCATTTAAACCATTTCTTGATATAACAAAAGATTTTGCTACTTTTATGCCCTGAGACTTAACTAGCTCATGAGCTCGATATTTATCCATACATAAAGCTGATGCTAAAATACCACTACCGATAATTGGAATATTTGCTAAACACATTAACCCTTGTATTGTACCATCTTCACCATTTTTCCCATGCAAGACTGGTAAAACTGCATCTATATGATAATACACAACTTTATTATTAGTAATTTCTATCATAGTGCCATAATTTATGCCCAAACTTATGCTTACACTGTTCATTGTCTCTTGCGACCATGTATCATTTAAAATATTTTCTACCTCACCTTGATAATGATACCATTTACCTGTTTTAGTAATACCTATCATGTAAAGAGTATATTTATCATATGGAAAATTTTTTATGATTGCACCAGCCGATTGTAGTGATACCTCATATTCACTTGAATTTCCACCAAATAATATTGCTATAGATTTTAACTTCATTTATATCCTTCCTTTCAATAAAAACTTTTATTTGATATTTATATCATATCTAAAATAAAGGTCTTGTTTTTCAATATCCTCATAAGAAAAGATAACAAATTTCTTTTTAAATTCTTACTTTTTTCTTACATCATAAATTATTTTTTACTGGCTCATAATTATGATTATTTTTATATCATTGAATATCTGCAAATTATTATTTTGACTTATTATTGTAAAGTTCAAATTATTAATTTACAATTAGATTAATTGGAGGTTATATGACTAAAAAAAAGGATTTTATTATTATAGTTATTATTATTTTTATAATAGTTAGTAGTTTTATATTTAATCACTTCTTTTTTTATCAAACAGGAATGTATGTTAAAATTAAAGTTAGTGGCAAAGAGTATCAAACCATCCCTTTAGGGCTTGATCAAACTATAAATATAAAAAACAAAAATACTGTTGTAATTAAAAATAACAAAGTTTATATTACAGATTCAACTTGCCCCGATAAATTATGTCAAAAACAAGGCAAAATATCTAAAAATGGTCAACAAATAATATGTTTACCTAATCAAGTAACTATTGAAATTATTACTAATCAAAATAATAATATTGATACATCTTCATACTAGGAGGTTTATATGACTAAAAAAATAACCTATCTCTCCTTATTAACTGCAATTGCAATTATTCTAGGATATATTGAAAGTTTGATTCCTTTTAGTTTTAGTATTCCCGGTTCTAAAATTGGTTTAGCCAACATCATTAGCATAATCACATTATTTTACTATGGTTTTAAAGAATCACTAATCGTCTCATTACTAAGATGTTTAATTATTGCTATTACTTTTACTAACCTATACATGTTTATCTATAGTATAAGTGGTGCTATACTTAGTATCTTTACAATGTATTTACTCAAACAAACAAAATCATTCTCTATTATAATTATTAGTATTACTGGAGCAATTAGTCATAATTTAGGACAGTTAATTATTGCAATTATATTTTTAGGATTCAATATTATTTATTACTTACCATATTTAATAATTATTGCCTGTATTACTGGTACATTAATGGGTCTTATAGCAATATCTTTAATTCAAAAAATACCACCCAAAATAAAAAATAGGATATCCTAAGATATCCTAAACTAGTTTACGATTCATCCATTTTCCACTATAATATCGCCAAACAAAGAAAATGCAGCGCACTACCCAATCAATAAACATAGCTATCCAAACCCCCATCAATCCAAGAGCCATATATTGTCCTAAAATATAACTAAAGCATAATCTAAAAATTAACATTGATGCGGCTGATATAACCATTGTAAATTTAGCATCATTTGCTGCTCTTAATACATTTGGAAAAGTAAATGATAAAGGCCAAACTGTAGCTGCAACAAAAGCATGTAAAAAAATACATTGAAAAGCAAGATCTGTAGTTTTACTTGATAGCGCATATAAATTTAAAATTACAGGTGTGATTAAAACCAAAATCCCAATTAAAATAGCCATTGAAATGTAAGTAATTTTCATTAGCTTTTTTACATAATATTTTGCCTGCTGGTAATCATTTGCACCTATACACTGTCCAATTACCGTTACCATAGCTAATGACATTGCCATTCCAGGAATAATTTGCATTTGTGCTAAATTATTTGAAACAGCATTAGCAGCAATTGAATAAGTACCAAATGTTGCAATTAAGCTTTGAACTAATATCTTACCAAACTGAAACATTCCATTTTCTAATCCTGAAGGAATTCCAATTTGCAGGATTTTTTTTATATATATAAAATCAAATTTCCAATGAAAATAATCATCTATACAAATATCTAAGTCCTTTTGTCCTAGCATTTTTAAAATCACATAACAAGCTACCGCTCTAGCAATCAAAGTTGCAAGAACAGCTCCAAACACTCCCCATTTAAAACCAAAAATAAATATTGCATTTAATATAATATTTATTACATTCATTATTGCACTATTAATCATTGAAATTTTTGAATTTCCAATCGCTCTAAATAAAGCTGCCCCAGAATTATATAAAGCAATAAAAGGATATGACATAGCAGAAAATAAAAAATAGATTTCTGCATTTTTCATTACATCTACATCAACGTTTCCAAATATCAAATGTAAAAGTGCAGTATTAAAAATAATTACTATCACCATCATAATTAATGAAATAATAGCTGTAATAAGAATTAATTGTTTTGCAGAATATCTTGCTTTATTAGAAGCTCCTTGTCCAATAAATTGTGCTGTTACAACTGCACCCCCTGTCCCCAAGGCTGCAAATATATTAATCAAAAGAATATTAATTCCATCAACTAGGGAAACTGCAGAAACTGCTGCCTCGCCAACACTTGCAACCATTACAGTATCAAAAAAACCAACCAAAATAACTAATAATTGTTCAACTACAAGTGGTACAATTAATCTTTTTAAATCTTTATTAGTAAATAACACGTATAATCGCCCCCTATGTTGACATATTATACGCTAATCTATTTTAGATAGTAAATTATTTCTATTTTTGAAACATAAAAAATTATTTTAATTTAGCCCATAATTCAATAAAACAATTTTCATCGAAAGGATTAAAATACTTTTGTACTAATAAACTATCAGGTGTTAAATCATGGTTAGGTAACCACGTATCGAATAAATAATGACTTGCTTTATATAATGCTTCATTTACTAATTCATCAAAATGTTCTGCTTCATAACTACAAACAATATATTTCCCTTTTGGCATTACACGAATCTCATAATCTTCTCTATAATTATTTGATTCCACCCCAACGAAATAATCAAAATATTCTGGCTGGTCAGATAATGTTAAAATATCTACTCCAATTTGATCTTTATTTAACTTTAGATTTTGCCATAAATCTAAAAAATTATTGATCTTAGGTTGATTTAAATCTTTTATTAATGCCAATTTACTTTTACCAATAAAATACTTATCTGACTCTATTGCTTCTTCATTAATTTCTAAAACCATTTTATCTACGATCAAAGGAACACCAGTATCAATTAGTATATAATTTAAAGCAATATCAGGTTTTATAAAATGATCTAAATGAATATCCATTTTACGATATCTATCAGGTGAAATATGATAAACCTCTTTAAATACTTTACTGAAATTTCCATGATTAGAAAAGCCACATTTAATAGCTATATCTAATATTCGTAAATCTGTTTCTTTCAATAATTTTGATGCCTTAGCCAGACGTCGTAATTTAACATATTCCTTTACAGTTTTATTTGTTAAACGATAGAATAAACGCTGATAATAATATTTTGATAAATGAGCGATTGCAGCTAATTTATCTATATCTATTTCTTCATCAAAATGTTCCTCTATATATTCAATTGTTTTTTGAATCTCTTGCCATGAATTCATTATCATCGCCTCCTTACATATACAGTTTAACATTCATCTTTTTTTTATGCTTATCTATAAGTGCTCTTATAAAAAAACCTCCTCGTTATTTTATTTGCAGCTGCCAGGCTACAATTATTATATCACGAGGAGGTTTTTTACCCAGACGCTAAAGCTTTATTGTTACCACGCGCATAGCACGTGGTTTTTGTTTCACAATAAAAAATGGAAGTTTTATCTTCCATTTTATTTACTATCTTTTTCAATATATTTATCAACTTGTTTTTCTAATATCTTAAATGGTGCTGGTCCTGTAGATAATATAACATCATGAAATTTTACCGCAGAAAACTTATCTTTCAACTTATCTTCTGCTTTATCATAAAGGTCTTGGAACAAGAATCCAGATAAATAATACTGTAAATAATTTGTTGGTGTTTCTAAAAATAGATTATATTGCTCTAACATTGAATCTTCACTAACTTCACCAAAATTTTGATTCCAGTATTCTTTATAATCATCAAAATCCCAACCATCATAATGAATACCAATATCCATTAAACAGACAAATACTGATGTTAAACGATCATTTAAACTTTTATACTCTAAAAGCGTTTTATCTTCAACAGGTGCATATTTATAACCATTCCATTCAACATAAGTAGCCCATCCCTCGCTATATCCATTATAATCAATTAGATAGCGGATTGTTGGAATATTTTTTTGTTGTTTAAAATACGTATGCTGATACATATGTCCAGGATATCCCTCATGCTCTATTGTATCAAACAAAGATTGTGAATATTCACCATTTATATAGATTAATTCTGGTGTATCAATTGGAGCATCAATTTTACCTTGTAAATATGCAGCCGGAGAAAAGTTATCTTTCCATGCATCTGGAACTGTTATAATTTCATAGTTGAGATTATCAATTTTAGGATAATCTTCTGTTATTGCTGTTTTCAAATAATCTAATGTTTGACTAGCAGAAGTAAAATCCGAATAAACTATTTCTGAAAAACCATTTACTTGAGCTAATTCAGGATTCTTAGACATTAAAGTTATTGCTTCTTGAAGTAATTCATTTTTCTTTTCTTCTAAATAACTTTTTACTTCTTTAATATTCATATCTGTCCCAACTCTACCTTGAAGCATAGCCTCATAGTATTCCTTACCATTAGGACTACTATATAATCCCTTGTTTTCCTGGTTAGTTGGTGTAATTTGTTTTAATTGTTCTTCTAGACTTTTATATGCATTTTTTAAATTTACAGAAACTAATTCTTGATTTTTTTGTTTTGCTGCATTCTTTTCTTCATCATTTAAAAAATCCACTTTATCTATTCTTTGATTAATTCGCTCTATTAAATAATCATCTGTACTGCTAGTATAATTTTGACACTGTTCAATCGTTTTTTCTAAAATATTTTTAGCTAGTCCAGAATTTTTCTCCTGACGTTTTTTTTCAATTTCTGCATATTTTAAAAACGTTTCTTCACTAGTTTCTAGCATATTGAAATAACTGTCTAAATCATTTTGGCGTTCAAATGTATACTCACTTAATAATAGTGGTAGTTGAGCTTGGAAACTAACAAAACTACCCAAGTAATTATTATCAAGATCATAATATTCATACTGATAAGAACTTCTTTGTAAATAGTCTTCTAAAATATCATATGTTAATTTTTGATCATCAGTTAATTTATCATAATCATATGATTTTAATTCCTTAAGTATTTTTTCATTTTCTTTTTTACTTTCTTTATAGCTTTTTTCATTACTATATGGCAAAGTTAATAACTGCTCTTCAAATCCATAATTACTTGGATCTTGAAAAGTAAATTCAAGATTCATATCATCATCAGATAATACTAAATTAGGCATTTTTTCGATAAAAGTATCGAAATCTTCCTTTTTTGTTGTCGGCTTTTCTTTTTCATTATTAGTACACCCAGCAATATTTAATACCAATAACAAACCAAGTACAATTGAAATAATTTTTTTGTAATTTTTCATCTTATCAACATTCCTTTATTTATATATAAATATATTATAACCTAAAACCACCTGATTTTTCTACTACTGATATTATAATTCATCATTTCTATGTTTAATTATTATATAAATGAAATATGCCATACATAAAAGTATGACATATTAACTATTTTGAAGCTATTGGTTTTTTTAATATTCCAAGTAATATCATGCCCACAATGGCACCAGCGGCTAAAGCGATAAAATATCCAAGTGGATTGCTAATTACTCCGATAACAAATATCCCACCATGTGGAGCCATTAATGTACATCCAAAAGCCATTGATAATGCACCAGCAACAGCGGAACCCGCAATACACGCTGGTAAAATATGTATCGGGTCACTAGCTGCAAAAGGTATTGCTCCTTCAGTGATAAAGGAAAATCCCATAATAAAATTGGTAACTGTTGTACTTTGTTCTTTTTTAGTAAAGCGATTCTTAAAGAATAATGTTGCTAGAGCAATTGCTAATGGTGGAACCATACCGCCAATCATTACTGCTGCCATGATATCATAATTTCCACTTGCAATAGATGCTGTTCCAAAAACATAGGCAGCCTTATTGATTGGACCACCCATATCAGCAGCCATCATTCCTCCTAAAACTAACCCTAATAATACCTTACTAGAACCTCCCATTGAATTTAAAATATTAGTAATTCCATCATTAAGAGCTGCAACTGGTGGATTAATAATAAAAACCATTCCCGCTGCCATAATCAATATTCCAAAAAACGGATATAATAAGACTGGTTTTAGTCCTTCAAATGCATCTGGTAAATAATCAAATAATTGTCTTAAACCAGTTAATAGATACCCAGCTGCAAAACCTGCTACTAAAGCTCCTAAAAAACCTGAACCTCCAGCAGAAGCTAAAGCTCCACCAACAAACCCTACTGCTAAACCTGGTCGATCTGCAATCGACATAGCAATAAATCCAGATAAAATTGGTAACATGAATCCAAATGCTGTATCACCAGCATTTTTTAAAAAAGCTGCTAATTCTGTGTTACTCCCAAAATTTTTTGGATCAATAGTATAATCATCAAACAAAAATGCTAATGCTATTAAAATCCCACCACCAATAACAAATGGTAACATATGACTAACACCATTCATAAGATGTTTATATATTGTTCGACCAATTCCTTCATTAGAATCATTTACATCTTGATTAACCGTATGGTCACTATGATAAATTGGGGCATCACCACTTAGTGCCTGTTTAATTAATTCTGCTGCTTTATTGATTCCATCGGCTACTTTTACTTGAATTACTGGTTTACCATCAAAACGTGCCATCTCAACATTTTTATCTGCGGCAACAATAATTGCCTGACATTCAGCTATTTCCTTTGCTGTAGGAGAATTTTTAGTCCCTCCACTTCCATTTGTTTCTACCTTTATTGTTACATTCATTTCTTTTGCTTTTTCTTCTAATGCTTCTGCAGCCATATAAGTATGAGCAATTCCAGTTGGGCAAGCAGTTACAGCAATAATCTGATATTTTCCATCAAATGACTTTTGAGCAATTTCTTTTTGAGTTTCTTTTTCTTTTTGACTTGCTTCTTTTTCATCGATGATTTTCACAAAATCTTCTTTACTCTTTGCATTAATTAACGCTTCTTTAAAATCATTATCCATTAACATTTGTGACAACATCGCTAAAATCTGTAAATGCTCATTTCCACCAGATTTAGGTACAGCAATCATAAAAAATAATTGTGCTGGATTTCCATCAAGAGACTGGTAATCAACCCCATCTTTAACAACCATTGCAGCCAGACCAGGTACCATAACGGTTTCACTTTGAGCATGTGGTATAGCTATCCCTTCACCAATTCCTGTTGTACTCAATTCTTCGCGTGCATATATTCCTTGTTTGAAAACCTCTTTATCTTTTAAATTTCCCTGTTTATCCATTAAATCAACTAGATGATTAATGGCTTCATCTTTTGTTTTGATAACTGCATTAACATCAACAGATATAATTTTTAATAAATCTGTAATTTTCATTATTCAATAACCTCCACATTTATTTGTTGATAAACTTTATCAATCATCTCTTTTTCTGCTAAGTCATCACTAAAAGCAGTTGCACTGCCACATGCACTACCTAGATGAATTGCTTCTTGATAACTTTTGCTTTTTAAATAACCAGCGATAAATCCTGCAACCATTGAATCTCCACTTCCAACCGAATTAATTAATGTTCCACTACCACTGTTACAAGCATATACATGATTATCTTCACTTACTAATAATGCCCCATCTTTTCCTAATGATACTAGAACATTTGCTGCTCCTTGCTGTTTTAATTTTTTAGCATAGAATATTATTTCTTCTTGATTATTAATTTTTGTTTTAAAAAGTTCTTCTAATTCACGATGATTAGGTTTGATTAAATATGGATGATATGGTAATACATTTGATAATAACTTATCTGTTGCATCTACAACTACTTTAATTTCTTTCGAAATTAATCTTTTAATAATTCTTTCATAAATATCATCGGGCAATGATAAAGGGATACTACCTGCTAATATCAAAATATCACCTTTATTTAAGCAATCTAATTTTGATAATAATTCATCTAAATTTACGTCATTAATATTTGGTCCATTACCATTTATCTCTGTTTCTTTCTTACTTTTCATTTTTACATTTATTCTTGAAATACCTTCATCTAGTACACATAAATCTAAATTAAAGCCTCTTTTTTCTAACTGATTTTTAATTTCTTTTCCTGTAAACCCTGCAATAAATCCTAATGCAGTATTTTCAAGACCTAGACGTTGTAAAATTGTAGATACATTAAAACCCTTTCCCCCAGGATAAACGTTCTCTTGATAAGAGCGATTGGTTTCTCCTTCTTCAAAATCTTTAACCTTCATAATATAATCTAATGAAGGATTAAATGTTATTGTATAAATCATATCTTATCTACCTCCACAACTGTAGTATGCTCCTTTATCTGATTTTCTTTACAATAATCACAAATAATAATTGCCTCATTTATATCACCAAAATGAACTGGACTTAATTTATTAAATTTACTATGATCACATAATACATAATTCATTTCACAACGATTAAAAGCAGTTTCCTTAATTAATGCTTCTTCGTTATCAGGAGTTGTAAAACCATGTTCAATATCAACACCATTAGTTCCAAAAAAACCTTTATTAAAATGATATCTTCTTAATTCCTGATAAGTACTTGCACCAACACAAGCACCAGTAATTCCTCTTATCTCTCCCCCAAGACAAATTACTTTAAATCCCTTTTGAGCTAACATTTGTGCTTGCAATAATCCATTAGTTACATAAGTTGCTTTTTTTTCAATTAAATGATCAATTACTTTAATTGTAGTCGATCCTGCATCAATATATACAGTGTCATTTTCTTCAACTAATTTACTAGTATATTTTCCAATTAATTCTTTTTCTATCGAATTTTGTGATTGTCGTTCACTTAATGGATTCTCAACTGCTAGACTAGCTCTTTCAATAAGAACCGCTCCACCATGAACTCTTTTCAATAGTCCTTGATGATCTAATTCTAATAAATCACGTCGTATTGTTGATTCTGAAGCTTTCGTTATATTTACTAGCTCTAATACATTTAGACTCCCTTTTCTTTTTAATTCTTTCAAAATCAGTCGATGTCTTTCCTCTGTAATCATCTTCGTTCACCTCACAAGTACATTATATGACCATTCAGTTATATAGTCAACTATTTTATGATTGTTTTTGAAAGAATTTGAACAAAAATAAAAACTTACTAATTAAAGTAAGTTTATCATTTTTCCAATAATAATTGCTTTTGAATTAAAATTATGACCTATTTCAGTAGTTTTTATAAGCGGTAGATCTTCACTAATATAGTTCTTTACTAAATCAATAATTGTTGGTGTTAAACATTTATCTTCCATTTCTATAAACGTCCCCAAAATAATTCCACTAATTTTTTCTAATATTCCAATCTGCTTTAACTGGCTCAAATATGTAGTCATTTGTCCAACAGTACCACTTCTAGCTTCAAGTAACAATACTTTATTTTTCATATCTGGCCAATATTCAGTTCCTGCTAGTTTTAAAAAACATCTAATATTCCCTCCAACAACTATTCCCTGCATAGAATTCCCCTGAATAAATTCATAGCTAAAACTATACAAATCATCAGTTCCATAAAATAAAGAATTATAAAAATTTTCTACTTGTCCTTCTATATTCTTAACAACTAAATTTTTTATCTGATATAAAATTGACTCGTTATTCGTTTTTGTATAAATAGCATTTATAATAGTAGTTAAATCACTATATCCCCAAAATATCTTTTTATTCTTTTTAATAACTTCAAAATCTAAAAATGGTAAAATTTCATTAGCCACATCACCACCTGAAATGTCAAAAATTGCTTTTATTTCTTTATCTTGATAAAATTTCATCAATACTTCAGCTCTTTGTTTTGCATTACCACTAAAAACAGTATCTTGTTCAAATATGTATTCACTAATAACAGGAACTAATTTAAACTTAATAAATAAACATATTAACATATCAATTTTATATTTATCTTTTAATTTAATTCCATTAGAACAGCAAACAATTGCTACTTTATCATTATTTTTCATTTATGCCCCCTCTTTACAATAAAAAAACTCATGCATTATATTTATTCGATATTTTATAATTAAGTATTTAAAATACAAATAATAATTTATCTAATCCTAAACTTACTATTTATCGTTATCAAATTGTTTAATAGACTATTGTCATATCTAGATTATAAATATACAAAACCCTCATATTAAATCTTTATAATTACTTTTAAAATTTTATCTTTGCCCTCTATAAAATATCATTGTTAGATTTAATTATCAATATAAATCTTATGAAATTTAAAACAACAGAATTGTAATAATTCTGTTGTTTATAATATCTAAATTTATACTAATTGTGATTCTTTTGTAGTATATTCTTGGACAATTTTTTGAATCTTTTGTGGTGTTTCTTGTTCTAAAGGATACCATCCTTTAGAATACATTAAATCAAATACTTCTCTTTGAGTTTGATAAACTTCTTTTTGAATATCAATTAATTTGTTTGCAAGTTGTTGATGTGAGCATTCAATAATAAATGTTGTATAATCGCTTAATAAAGATTTTAAACACAATAATATATCATTGAGTTTATCATAATCATTAAATACATTTTCATTAGGAAGAATTGGCTGTTTAGTTGGGTTATTATCCATTTAAACACCCCAATAATTCACTATAATGTTTTTTAAGGGTACTATTTACCCGATCTAAAGTCATTTGAATATCTTTATCTTCAACACTTTCTTCATAAGATTTTAACTTTTTACATAATACATACAAACTATTTAATTGATCATTAAATGAACCACTATCTTTAGTAGATATCATTTTTGGTGGTTGATTCATATGATAGATTCCTCCTTCATAATTAGTTTGTTTCTTTTTATATCTCATTATTCATTATGACATGTATTAAGTAATATTTTATTAACCAAACTAATATATAAATAATATTAATAACTCCTATAATATTTTAGATAATTTAATATTGCATAAATTATTAACATTCACTTATCCTCACTAGTAACTTAATTTTTTGATGTTAGTAAAGGATAGGTTATTTTTTATATTGAATCATTATTATCATTAGCTGCTTGTAACAGAGGGATTCTATTATCTAGAGGTTACCATTTATTAATTAATTTACTCCTAATAAATCCTTTTAACACTTATTACTGTTATTACCAACAATATCATTAGAAAAACCATGTTATTTACCATAATCTACAACATTAATAATATATGCAGGGGATCAAATCTCATAATTGTTTTAATATCTAAGCTTTCTTTTACCTGATCATTTGTAACTTTACAGTCAATTGTAACAAGACGGATTGGTGAAGAATAAGTAACAACTGATCTAGTTTCAATATCATATAATTTATTTCCAGTTGTAGTTGTATATTCAGCTATATAATTTGCATGCATATCTCCTGTAAAAATATATTGTATTCCTGCATTAGCAAATTCATCATACAAACAATCATTGACTAAGTATATCGATAATATCTCAGGATCCATCGTAAAATGTTCAATTATTCCATGATACCACGTAATTTTACTGCTGTAATTTGTTTTAAAATCTATTTTTCTAAATACCATTTGCTTCATGGTCATCCTTACAAGCATCCGTATTATCTTTACTATATCTTGCTGAGTCAATTGAAATAATTGTAAATTCCGGTGCTTGACAAGCTACATAAAATAATCCTCCTGCCTCTTTACCAATTGGTGTTCTAAATACTTTCATCATTGTATGTAACATCTTTATAACATTCTTTAAAATCTTTAGGATTTGTACGAGTTTATAGCATTGCTTTACCATTAATTCATTACATTATTATTACAAATATCATAATTGTCTGGTGTAACATATATGTGCAGATTTGGTAATCTCTTTTTCAATTCTTTTAATTTACCTGCTAATTCTCCATCCTTTGTAAAATCCCCAATAATCATCATTACATCATCTGATTTATCCTTCCCGATTTCATCAAGTAAACCTTTTACGATTACTATTTAAATGTGTTGTATAATCTTCGGTATCTTTAATCATTGTTGGAGATAAATAATGTGTATCAGATAATGTTGCAATTTTCAATGAACTCTTTGCCTCATTAATACTGCTACAAGCAAATAATGATTGTGATATCTATTACTAGAACTAATAAAATAGACAGCCCTTTTTTAATCAATTATAATAATTCACTATATTTTCCTCCCTATTGTAAAATAATTGAATATCTTTAGTGTTATGTTGGTGTTAAAGTTATGTAATATTTTATATTTATAAATTTTATTTAAAATATCTTTAGCTATATTATAAATAAACACTTATAGCATTTTTTATGTGCTATTAAATATTTAAATAAAAAACTCTCCTTATTATAAAGAGAGTTTAAACAATGCCTAAAATACGATTTTCATACAATATAAAATTTCACAAACCTGTTAAGATTAATTTAGTATTCCTTTATTTCTGATGTAAAGAAATTTCATTTATTAGTATACTATGTTGCTGATAATTACTATCAATAAAATCCACAGTTCCATCTTCATTAAGTTTTGTAAAAGTTACTAATCCATAATCTTGAAAAGATACTTGTCTATTTTTTAAATAAGATATATTATTCGTATATTCAAGAATTTGATCATAGCATCCTTGTTGATAAAGATTATAATAAATTTTAAAATATGTTAACATTGTAATCATAATCGGTTTAATTAAATAATCTTGACCCAATTTCATTTTCATTGATGTGTATTCACCGCTTATAGAATTAACATTTAAACCTATTCCAATTACTACTCCTTTTAAGCCATCTTGATATATTGCTTCAACTAAAATACCACATATTTTTAAATCATCAACATAAACATCATTAGGCCATTTTATTTTTGCTTTGATCCCATATCTATCTAATAAACCTGTTACACTACAAGCAGCTATTTGAGTCATTTTGTGCAAATCTTGTGGGTTCTTAAAATCTTTAACAAGAATACTCATTAATAAATCCTGTTCTTTTTTACTCTGCCATATATGTCCACTACGTCCTCGTCCTGCGGTTTGATAATTACATTTTACTACACTATAATTAGGTAATTTATCTAAGTTTCTTTTTATATAGTCATTAGTTGAATCTACCTCATCTAGCTCAATATAATTCATATTGTCACCCCTAACCTATATGTAGTATTATACAATATCTCAATTTATTTCACAATTCTACCATTAAATAAAGCTATGTATAGCATTCTAAAATACTAAATGTTTTTTTACTTTAGAGAATAATATTGATGAGATAATTACTGAGACAATTTCTGCAATCGGAAAAGATAACCAAATCAAATCAATATTACCAAATAAAGATAAGATGTAGGCACTTGGTAACAATATAAACAATTGTCTAATTAAAGATGTCAATAAACTATATGTACCTTTACCAACTGCTTGAAATACAGCACTACAAACAATTGAATATCCTGCAAAAATAAAGTGAATTGCAATTATCCTTAATGCTGGAATACCTATTTTAATCATATCTGATGATGCATTAAAATAACCTAATAAAGTTTGTGGCAAACATTCAAAAATTATTACTCCAATAATCATAATAGATATAGCATAAATCATTGCTAGATTAATAGTTTTAAACATTCTGTCTTTTTTCTTAGCACCTAAATTATATGCAATAATTGGAATTATTCCATTATTTAAACCAAAAATAGGCATAAAAACAAAACTTTGTAATTTAAAATACACTCCAAATACAGCTGTTGCTGTAGTAGAAAAAGTTATTAAAATCGTATTCATTCCAAAAGTCATGATACTACCTATAGATAACATAATAATGGATGGAATACCTACTGAATAAATCTGTTTAATAATATGAAAATCAGGTTTAAATCGCTTAAACAAAAAATTGACATCATGATTATATTTCAAATTAAAAAATACTGCTAATATAAATGCAATTATTTGTCCAGTAACTGTTGCTAATGCAGCTCCCGCAACACCCATTTTTGGCATTCCAAATAAACCAAAGATAAAAATTGGATCTAGTATTATATTAATTATTGCTCCAATACCCTGAGTGCACATCGTAAACATAGTTCTTCCTGTAGCCTGTAAAAGTCGTTCAAATAAAAACTGTCCAAATAAACCAAATGAACTCCCTACAATAATTGAGGTATAAATTGTTCCATAACTAATAATTTCTCGATTAGTAGTTTGAATGCTAAAAAATATATTAGATAATAACAATCCACCGATCATAAAAATTATTGCTGTAATTAAATAAATAAAAATTGAATTTGTCGCTGTTTTATTTACATGATCAAGATTTCTTTCACCTAAACTTCTAGATAATAAAGCATTGACTCCAACAGCTGTTCCCCCTGCAAAAGCAATCATTAAATTTTGCAAGGGAAAGGCCAAAGAAACAGCTGTTAGAGCATTCTCGCTGATTTGAGCAACGAATATACTATCAACAATATTATACATTGCTTGAACCAACATAGAAACTATCATTGGTAAAGACATGGTAATTAATAGTTTATTTACAGGCATTACACCCATTTTATTTTCTGACATCATTAATAATTTCCTTCTAAATATAATCTTGAAATTATATCTGCCACTTTATCAATACCCAAATCACTATTAATTGTTAGATCAA
The DNA here is from genome assembly GCF_047249845.1 of Thomasclavelia sp. Classification (GTDB taxonomy): domain Bacteria; phylum Bacillota_I; class Bacilli_A; order Erysipelotrichales; family Coprobacillaceae; genus Thomasclavelia. The sequence goes on along the minus strand of NZ_JBKTWO010000018.1, from coordinate 9,572 downwards.
AATTTTTTAGTTGTCCCCACTTTTTAGTTGTATAATAGTTATAATAATTACTTCTAGATTTATCTTTTTTTATTACATACTTTTTAAAATCACTATGAGTTTCTTTATAATCTTCTTTAACTCGACGAATTCTTGACTCTAATGGTGCATGAATAAAAACCTTTAAAACATTATCATAATCTTCCAAAATATAATCAGCACAACCACTAACTATAATACAAGCATCATAATTTGCTAGATGCCGAATGATTTTTGATTGCATCGTATAGACCTGATCATTTAAAGGAAGGGTAAAAGCGCTTGAAGATAAACTATACATAAACCCTGATGATTTTTCCTCTGAAACTTTTCTAATTACATCTACATCAAATCCCATTTCCTTTGCAGCTAAATCAATAACCTCATTATCATAATAAACTATTCCTAACTTTTCTGCGACTTTCTGAGCAATTAATCGTCCCCCAGAGCCGTATTCTCTTGCAATAGTTATAACTTTTTTACTCATAAATACTCCTCCTCTATACTTTATATTCTAACATAATTTGAGTTATGTTACTATTTTTGTCATATTTTGAAAATCTGTCTAACTTAGAACTAATTTTGTTCTAGTTTTTTAAACAATGGTAATAATTCTAAAGATTTCAATATTTGAACCATAAAAAACTTAGTGTTATAATAATTTAGATAGGAGATGAGTTAGATGATAAAAGTAGATATAATATCTGGTTTTCTTGGAGCTGGAAAAACAACTTTTATAAAAAAATTAATTAAAGAAGTATATCCTGATGAACAAATTGTATTGATTGAAAATGAATTTGGTGAAATTGGAATTGATGGAACATTTATGCATGATTCCGGAATTGAAGTAACTGAGATTAACTCTGGATGTATCTGTTGCAGTCTCGTAGGTGATTTTGAAACTTCGCTAGTAGAAGTTATTGAAAAATATCATCCTGATCGTATCATTATCGAACCCTCTGGAGTAGGAAAATTATCTGATGTAATAAAAGCTGTAAATGAAGTTCATAGTGATAAACTATTACTTGAGAACCATATTACTGTTATTGATGCTAAAAAATGTCGTCTATATACTAAAAACTTTGGTGAGTTTTTTAATAATCAAATTAAATATGCTTCATTGATTATTTTAAGCAGGACTGAAGATATAACGGAACTTCAACTAGATGAATGTATAAAAATTATTAAGGAGCATAACAATAAAGCCAATATAATTACAACTACATGGAGTCAATTAAATCAAAAAACATTAATTGATGCTTTTGATCATAGCGATAATCTTCGTGACCAATTGTTTAATGAGTTAGATATTTGCCCTGAGTGTGGTCATCATCATGAACACCATCATGATCATGAATGTGAACATGAACACCACCATGCAGATGAAATATTTACCAGTTGGGGTATACAAACACCTAAAAAATATACTAAAATTCAATTAGAAACCATTCTAAAAAAACTTAGTGAAAATTCAAGTTATGGAAATATTTTACGTGCAAAAGGTTATTTAGATAATATCGAAGGTGACTGGTGGTATTTTGACTTAGTACCAGGGGAATATGAGATTCGCACAGGTAAAGCTGACTTTACAGGTCGTATTTGTGTGATTGGTGAAAATCTAAATGAGAAAAAGTTAGATAATTTATTTAATGAGGTCGCCTAATGGAAACAAGAGTATATATTTTTGCAGGCTTTTTAGATAGTGGTAAAACTTCATTTATAAATGATACTTTAATGAATCCTGATTTTTATAGTGACGAAGATACATTATTAATTAGTTTTGAAAGTGGAGAAATTTCTTATGATGAAATATATTTAAAAAAATCTAATACTTCACTAGTTACTTTGGACCATGAGAATTTCACTACATATGATTTAAAACACTTAGAATTAGAGTATCATCCTACCCAAATTATGATTGAAGCTAATGGAATGATGGATCTAAATATTTTTGTTAAAGAAATTATTCCTGAAAATTGGAAAGTTGTTCAAGTTTTAACAACTTTTGATGCTTCAACTTTTTCTATGTATTTGAATAATATGCGTTCATTAGTATATGGACAAGTTGTATTTAGTGATCTCGTAATTTTTAATCGATATAATCAAAACATTAAAAAATCAATGTTAAGAAATAATATAAAAGCAATAAATAGTAATACCCAAATAATTTATGAATTTCCTAATGGTACTATTGATACAATGAATCCAGAAATAGAATTACCTTATGATATTCAAGAAGACCATTTAGAAATTAAAGATCATGATTTTGGTATATTTTGTATGGATGCAATGGATCATCCTGATAAATATACTGATAAAATAATTAAAATAAAAGGCAAATTTATTGGATTAGATAAAGTTATTGAAAATGGTTTTGTTTTAGGCAGACAAGCCATGGTTTGTTGTGAAGAAGATACATCGCTGATTGGTCTAGTTTGTATTAGTAAACTAGCTAAAAAATTAATTCCTGATGAATGGATCATTGTAGAAGGAAAAGTTTCAGCTATTTTTGATCATGAATATCAAATTAAAATACCTATTTTAAATGTGGAACATTTAGAAGTTGTTCCACCATTAAAAAACCAATATGTGACCTTTGACTAAAAAATCAAAGAATTTACAATCCATATTACAATAGTTAATAATACCTTTCATGAAGCTAATGTAATAAAAATTAGAGATATTAAAAATGACGCTTTAAATATAGCGTCTTTTCTCTATTTTCTATTTAAAATATGATTTATCAAGAATTACATATTATAATTTTTAATAAACCAAAAAAGAAATAACTTCTATATTTACCCATACTATAATAAACTATAAATGAATCAATAAATTAAATAATGGAGGATATAAATTAATGAATAGACCTATAACAACTTTATTTATGTTAATGTCAGTTGATGGAAAAATTTCAACTGGAGAGAGTGACGAATTAGATTTTGATAAAGACTTACCAAATATCATAGGAGTAAAAGAAGGTCTGCAACAATATTATAATATAGAACAAACAACTGACTTATGGTCTTTAAATTCAGGTAGAGTTCAGGCTAAGATAGGTGTGAATAAATATAAAACAACATCCAAAACATCCATATCTTTTGTATTAATTGATAATAATCACCTTACAACACAGGGGATTCAATATTTTTGTACTCGTTCAAAAAAATTTATTCTTGTGACCTCTAATAAAAATCATCCTGCATTTTTTGTAAATAAAGAAAATTTATATATTATTTATCAAGAAGAGCTGAATCTTGTAAGTATGTTAGAAATATTGAAAACTAAATATAACTGTGAAAGAATTACAATACAAACAGGTGGAACTCTAAATGAATTATTTCTAAGAGAAAAATTATTTGATTATGTAGATATTATAGTTGCTCCTATACTTGTTGGAGGTAAAAATACTTCAACTCTAATAGACGGTAAATCTCTTTATACAACAAATCAGCTTTCAGAATTAGGTGTATTGGAATTGGAAAGTGTTACTCCTTTAAATGCCTCATATATCAGATTAAGATATAAAGTAATTTCTTAATTAAATATTAGCTATAAAAATCATCAACATTATTAAAAAAGTATATATATTTATAAATAGCTAAGACTACAGCTTAGTTAACCGGTATCCAATATTGTATCTCACTTAAACCATCTTTATCTACTTCTTCGCCATATTTTACTATATCATATCGATTTTTTTCATTAAGTTGACAGCTTGAATTTAATAGCCATTCATGATATATATAATCAACTATTGGTTGAACACTATCTTCACTTCTACCTTTATAAACAAATATTATATATTTACTTGCAGGTAAAATAAATGTTTTCATTTCTTTAGGAATTTGATTAAACGTTGACACTTCAGCTCCAGCAATAAAATTAAATATTGGTTTTGATTTGATAGTTTTAAATTCAGAGTAATCATTAACTCCAATTAGAAATTGTTGATCTAATCTATCAATAATTTTAGTTTTATTTTTATGTAACTTGTGCCAACATTTTCCTATCACATGAAAACCATTTTTAGTACTACTGTTATATCCTACTATTTTTACTTGATTATAATCTATCGTCTTAATATCTAAAATCATATCCCCTCTCAATTTATTATGATTATGAATATCAAACTTTAATTGTAATGGATAAAACTCTTGACATTTACGATACTTACCTGGTGAAACTTTAAATATATTTTTAAAGACTTTACTAAACGCTCGCTGACTTTCATAACCTGAACATAATGCTATTTCAATAATTGATAGATTACTGTAAATCAACATTCGTGCTGATTCAGTTAATCGACGTCTTTGTATATAATTATGGATATTAAAACCAATTACCGAAGCAAACATACGATGTAAGTGATATTTTGAATATCCAATTTGTTTAGATATTGTTTCTAAATTCAATTGTTCATCTTGTAAATGTTCCTCAATATAATCTAGTACCTGTTCAATTATTTTAATATTTTTCATTTTATCATCTCCTAAATAAAAGATAACATATTTTTAATTTTAGTTTTACATCATTATTGCTAAATATAATTTCATATTATTTAGTTATTTTGAGTAATTTTTATTCTCTTTCTATAAAATCATTAAAACATTTAGGACATAAATACCCAATTTCAGTTTCAATTAAACATGTTGACTCATTACAACAATCATCACATCTTTGCACACTACCCTTAATATCTTCAATTATTTTTAAATTATTTTCTTCTTCTGTTGACATCTTGATAATTACTCCTTATTCACTATTAGTATACAAGAAGCTATTTTTTGATAACTCCAATAATTATCTTCACTAATACAAAAATATAATTATTCACACTTAATCATTCTTTTGAAAAATTTATTAGCACTTACAGTAACTCAACATTAATCTAATCATTGCCCTTGTAAAGTATTTTAATAACTTATTCAAACTAGATATTCTATTAAAACTTTTATCTTTAAAAATTTATATATGGAACATTTTCTTTAGATTATTAAGCATACTTTTATTTTTATAATTACTGATTCATTATATATAAGTTGAATATAATTCACCAACAATATATAACATATCATTTAAGTGAATTTAAGTCAACATAAGAGTATCTATAAATAAATATTTGTTGAATTTAATTATACTTAATGTTAATATTTTACTGAGGTGATAAATTTGGAACCGTTATATTTACAAATTAGAAATTTAAGAAAAAACTTAGGAATGTCTCAACAAGAACTAGCCAAAAAAACAGGTTATACTTCTAGATCTTCAATAGCAAAAATTGAAAATGGAGAAGTTGATTTACCTATATCAAAAATAGCACTAATAGCAAAAGCTCTAGATACTAATCCTTCAACATTAATGGGACTTGATTCTATAGTAGAAAATAGAAAAAAGGAATCACAACCTTTTAATTTAAAAGCTCTAAAAAGACTGATTGATACAGAGTCAGAATTAGCATATAAAAGTTTAGTAAGATTATGTAAAAATAAAAGAATTCAAATTGAGTGGACAGAAAAAAAAGTATCTGATTTATCAAATATAGATATTGATGAATATTTAAGATTTGAAAATTATAATGCTAAGATAGATATTGATAAAATTGATAATATTCTAAAAGCATTAAATATATCAATTGAATTTGTATTAGGTTTTATAAGTGCTATGTTAGACTTGAGAGATAATAAAATAAATATTATTGATTATTAATAGACCACTGCTTATTTAACAGTGGTCTATTAATTTATCTTATTATTTTGTAATAATGCTAATATATAGCCTTTATCAAAATCAGATTCAAGTCGCAACAGTCTACTAATCACAATATTATAAATATATTCTAAATCATTGTTATCCATAATATTCAATATATTTATAATAATATTTATTGTCCTTTTTCTTTCGATCCTTTCTTCTTCATTTTTACCCTTTTTTATTGTTTTCTCATTCATAATTTTACCCCTTAATAATTATTTTTGTCTACATTGTCTACGTATACATTCTAACAATTATAAAACTAATTATATAGATAACATGGGACACTTTTATATTTTTAGGGGCGCTTTTTATAATTATTCAAACCGATATTGCTTATACGTATTCAAAACTTCATTATACCTCGATTTACTTACAGAAATAAGTATATTATTTTTTAAAGCTACAAAATCTTTTCCAACACGTTCTATATAAGCAACATTTATTAGATATGATAAATGACATCTAACAAAATTGTACTCTTTCAATACCTCTTCTACTATAGAAATTTTTGTTCTTTGCTTAATTGTTTCTTTATTAAGCAAAGTATAATATACATAGTTCCGCTTAGACTTTACAAATAATATATCTGTTATCATAATCATTTCATCATTAACTAAAATTTTAGCATTTTTTCTTCTATTTCTATTCCTAATTACATGCATACATTCTTCTAAATCTTGATCAAGATTTAATTTTCTAACAAAGTAACGTGGATATGCTACCATAGAATGAAATACTAATCCATTGTGTACAGAAACAAAAACTATTTCAACCTTATCATGCCCACTTTCACGGTATTTGCTTGCTAATTCTATACCGTCTTGATCACCTAATTCGATATCAAGAAATAATATTTCTATATCATTATTATCTAAAAATTTTTCATCAAAATAGGATAATACTTTTATTTCGTAATTTTTATTGTATTGCAATAACTTCTCTTTTAAAATACCGGCAAATAAAAGATCATCGTCAATTATCGCAATCATTTTTTACCCCCTTTCTTAAATATTAAAAAAGCCGACTAAAAAATTTGAATAAAATCAGCCGACAATGTAAAGCCCTTTTATTATATTACTGGGATAATAAGTGGAAAGGAACATTACACGCATAGTATAACTTAATATTTTTTTCTTGAAAAGGAAATTTATAAAAACCTTTGTTAAAAAGACAAAAATATAATTATTTAACTTTAGTTTCTCACAAATCTATAATCTAAAAATTATCTACTTCACAATAACTAAATTAAAAGGAATAAAAAATTGAAACAATATCCACAGAAACATATCAACCGATTGAGTAATCAACAAAAAAGTGCTAGTTACTAATTAAGATACAAACATAATTTCACAAGAGATTAATATTAAAAGTCTTAAATGCAAATATAACTAATAAAACAAACATAAAAATAATAAAGATAAAATATAATTAAAGTATGATATGATAAGATTATTTTGAAAGGATCATAGCTATATAAATATAGACAAATCATAATTTATGCAGAAAGTTATGATCTTTTTAATAGTGATATAAATAATGAGAGACAATATAGATGCATCTACAGATTAAAATACTTTTTAGATAATTGAGTACAGTGATGAAAAACTAAAGAAATTTTTAAATCTTGCAAAGATATTTGATTAAATACCAAAAATAAACTAAATAGCTAATCAAAAGTTATATTAGTTATTAATGTTTTGAATATAATAAAATAATGTTCAGAAAAAATAATTTTTGACACTTTTTGAATATATTAAAATATTGATATGATATTTTTTTAACTGAAAAGCGCTTAGCGCTTTTTCTTATTTTTTAATAGAAACGAAAACTAAAACCATTTTATCTAAATAATATTTCAACCTTTTTTAAGAGGTTAATTAGATTTTAATACTTTATCTTAAAAATAAGCTTACATTTCGTTTACAAATTATTGCTTTCCGTTAATTGTATTCATATTCTTACTTCAGTAGTCTATGATGTAGTTGCTAGCTAGTGATTTAATTTTCATTTCAATTTATATTACAAACAACAATAAAGGAGAAATTATAAAATGAAACCAGGACAAACAAGTTATACAAACGGTGTACAAAATATTCTATTCCCAATGGAATATGCTAACTGTACACAAGGTGATAATGAAGGAACACATTTGGGAACATATGCCATGGATTGCGCAGGAAGAGATACAGGAAGAGATTTAGCATACTTTCCATATGATGCTATTTGTAAGTTTGTAGATAGCCCTGCAAATGGAAATGCAGTAATTTGGCAATCTGTCGATAAAGTTCGTTTTGCAAACGGAGATATCGATTATGCATGTATGTTAGTTATCCATGATAACAATACATCAGGGATTTATGTAGGGGTTACATATAAACAAGGCGTACAAATGGCTCAAGAAGGAACTGCAGGTAATGCAACAGGTAATCATTTACACTTTGAGATAGCACGTGGAAAATATACGCATGCTTATGACCAAAATGAGTATGGTGTTTATCATCTTCCTAATAATAGACCTATTGAAAATGCCTGCTTTATCGATGATACAATCTTAGTAGGAGTAACTACAGGTTGGAATTGGAAAAAAACAGGTGAAAGCAGTAGCGGAGCAGATCAAATTATTCAAGTAGGCAGCACAGTAAAACTAAATGGTGTCTTTAGAGTTGATCAAGTTCTTGCTGCCCAAAACTCAATTTGGTCTGAAGTACTAACTGGTGATGGAGGCTCATCTATTCCAGCAGAACCACTTACAAAATGTGATGCTAATGGTAATGTAACATCTAATCAAGTATTTAGTGTTGGTGATTATTTCTTTTGTGATCAAACTTTCAAAGTAACAGGAATAGATATTCCTACCGATGCTGCACAAATTACAATTGGCGGAAAAACTATTTGGGTTTATTGTAAACCTTTATATGAAATAACAGACTAATTTTTACTCTTTTCAATATATTTATAAAAAATGGCAGCTACAAAAGCTGTAGACTGCCTTTTTTACTAAATTAAAGTTTTCAAAAGTTGGGGAGGGAAATATATTTTACAATTTGCATTAGTAGCTAATAACGAAATTTTAATTAATAGTTTTAAATTAATAGCTAAAACTTTTTTGAAAAATACCAATATAAAAATCCATTTACATACATTTTCTGACATTAAGTATTTACTAAAGTCGATGAATAATTTTGATGTTGTTATTATTGATTTAACGTTATCTAATGATAACGTATTAAAAGTTGTTCAGCATATAAGAAGCTTAAATAAAAATTGTAAGATTTGTATTTTCGTAGAAACAGAAGAATATACTCATCATCTATTTCACAATCATATATTTGATTGTATAATGAAGCCTATCAGTGATGATAAAATAAAATATCTATTTAAAGAACTTTTTAAATATATCGATTTTGATATGATTAATAAATCAATTTATATAAATACTATAGAAGGATTTATTAGTATTAAATATAATCAAATTATTTATTTTGAATATTTAGAAAAAAGTATTTTATATCCAAATAGAGTTGTTGTTTTAAATACAATAAATCATAAATATGCAATTAAAACTAATATCAATAAATTGTATAAAAAATTAGACAATGAGATTTTTTTTATACCTCATCAATCATTTATAATAAATTTAAATAAAATACAATCTGTTAAAAGAAATGAAATAATATTAGTAAATGGTATTTCAATTCCCCTTTCTCAAAAACGGGCAGTTGAATTTCACAATAAGTTATCTATAAATTTTATATCTAATTTTTGATTATCCGTATAAACACTATACTTTCAAATAT
>NZ_JBKTWO010000017.1:50689-50796 GCF_047249845.1 Thomasclavelia sp. | reverse complement strand
ATCAGTAATTTCTTCTGTCACTCCATTATTGTATGTACCTTCAACTATCAAACCGCTTAAATCAAGTTTTTCTCCTACATAATATTCAACTTTATGAGGTAATTGTT
>NZ_JBKTWO010000017.1:0-50589 GCF_047249845.1 Thomasclavelia sp. | reverse complement strand
TTATTGTTAATGACTCTAATACAACTTCTTTTACTTCAACTTCAAAACTTACCGTTTTACCACCATAACTTACTGTAACTGTTTGTTTTCCTGGGTTATCAGCTAACTTACTAACTGTGTAATCAGTAATTTCTTCTGTCACTCCATTATTATATGTACCTTCAACTATCAAACCGTTTAAATCAAGTTTCTCTCCTACATAATATTCAACTTTATGAGGTAATTGTTTTATTGTTAATGACTCTAATACAACTTCTTTTACTTCAACTTCAAAACTTACCGTCTTACCATTATAACTTACTGTAACTGTTTGTTTTCCTGGGTTATCAGCTAACTTACTAACTGTATAATCAGTAATTTCTTCTGTCACTCCATTATTGTATGTACCTTCAACTATCAAACCGTTTAAATCAAGTCTTTCTCCTACATAATATTCGACTTTATGAGGTAATTGTTTTATTGTTAATGACTCTAATACAACTTCTTTTACCTCAACTTCAAAGCTTGCCGTTTTACCACCATGACTTACTGTAATCGTTTGTTTTCCTGGTTCATTTGTTAATGATGAAACAGTATAATCATTAGGAGCTAATTCCATTTTTATTCCTGTACTATATGTAGCAATAATAACTAATCCTTCTAAATCTAATTTATCACCTTGATAATAGCTTAGTTTATATGGTAATGAAACGATCTCAACATGTTCTACCTCCCCTATCATACTAGGTTCAACCAATAAATTAGCACTAATTGACTTATTACCAATAACGTTGTTATTCTGGTCTAATTTATATGCCTGCAAGACATAATTTCCACTAGCAGGTAATGTATATTCAAACATTACCTTTCCCCCAGTAACTGAGGCTTCATCAACTAATTCACCATTACTATATAAAGCTACTTTTTTAGTATTTTGATCAGTTATATTCATTTCAACTTTAATTGAATTATGAGCACTACTAACTCCATCATAATCATTTTTTGATGGCAAAACGACTCCATTATGATCTGTTAAGATCAATTGTTCATCACTTACTTCTACACCTAAAGAAGCATATAATTTTGAAAGTGATGAGAATTGTTCATCCATAAATGCAAGACGACTAGTCAACCAGCTCTTTAATTTATTAATTTCATTTTCACCAGTATTTGTATTTCCATACCAAATTGAAGAATTAGCAGCCCCTGCCTCTTTTAGATAAACACGATAATCTTCAATACTAGCCATCATATCAGCAATCTGATTATTTCTAACTTCATCATAACGTTGTTTAACACATGAAACAAAGTATGGGTCCTTTATTAAATAACGATACCATTGTTGTAACTGTGGTTCCCCTGGAATACTATAAGCTGGAAAATACAATGTTTGCCATTGATCAGTTGGAATGGCTGCACTTTGGCTTGCACCACTACTCCAATCCATATCCCAAATAGGTCCCATATGAAATTTATCGTCTACATCTTTATACATGTATGTACTTTTCTTCATTCCATCTTCATTAAAAAATAACTCAGTAACTAACCAGTAATCAACTAATGAATTCATATCAAACAACTCACTATAATGAACCTTATTACCATCATATATACTATGATAGTCTTTAGACCTTACAGCATCTTCATATGCTTGAATATAGTTTTGAACATAATTCATCATGTCTTGATTACTAGAAGCAAATTCTGGAGCTTTAAACATTAGTGGCTGATTACTATTTGTTTTAAACTTAGAAACCTCATCATAATTAGAATCTAATTCTAATAAATAACCGCCATTAATACTAGGAATAGTATAATCATAGTTAGAAATCAAATAAGTCTTACCTTGATAATTAAACTTACCACTTGTTGTCCAACCTAAATTTTCAGCCAGATATTCCTCTAAATCTCCAGCATCTAAACCTTCTTTAGTTGCAACAATTTCTGATAAATTTTTTGCTTCATCATCCCAATTTAAAACATCAACTCTTTTTTCATCTACACGTATCTGTTCACAGAATTGATAAGTACCAACATATTTCCCATTAAAAACAACACCTGTATGAACTGTTTCTGTTTGTGGCATATCTAACGCCCCTGATAGATCATAAGATAATGTATTGCGTAAACTTGATGAATCATAATAATTAGCTAATAAAACCCAATGTTTGCTTTTTCCCATTGAAAACAAATTAGTTTTTGAATCTAATTTTATTTTATATGGTTTTTTAGGTAAACCCCAGGTAGAATTACCACGTCCTTTTATTTCAATTTTTCCATCATATAATTTTGTTGTTTCAAGATTGTAATGCTCATTACCCTGAATTTTCATTTCACCATTTATATAATAATCTTTACTAGTTACATCTGCACTATTTTCAGTGTTAATATATACAACTGGTAACCGGCTAAAATATGTTTTAGTTGATAAAGTTTTTGATCCATTACTAATTTCAACACCAATAAACTTTTCTAAATCATTTACTGTTGGACTATAACTAGTGTCATTAGAAACTACTTTACTACCAACCATCCATTTATAGTTTATTTCACCAGTCAAGTTACTTGTAACGGTTAATGGCTCACCTAATTTTGCATATTCTTGATCAAATATTACAGTATCTTCATTAACTTCTCTTACATCTAAATTATTAGTAAAATCTAATGATTTTACAGGTTGTAAAAATCCCATTGTGTTAGTCATCATACTTATTGATAAAACACCAATAAATATCTTTTCTAATCCTGCCTTTTTCATCTTCGTTTCCCTTTCTATTGTTTTCCCCTCCAATTGATGAAAGGGTTTTCATAAGTTTATTCTATCATAATTTAATATATTTATTAAGCATTTAATTACAATCATTAATAAAAACAATAAAAAAACCAAAAATATTAGTTTATTTTTGGTTAATTATAAATTTTCTTTTCCAGATATCTCTATAACCTCTAATTTAAAAACGCATACAGAAGTAATCATTGAATCTGTAAATTGCCAATCTTTTTTACCGGTATTATGTTCCATAATCAACTTTAAAGCTAATATTTTTTCAGCCTCATCTTCGACAAAACTTATCCTCCCACTACCAATGATACTTTGATAATGAGCTGAATGATTACATGCCTGATTTGATGTAATTAACTGATAAGCTGTATCTAATTCAAATCCTACATAACTATTTTTATTAATCAAATCAATTTTCCGACCTACTTTAGCTCCATGAAAATAGAAAACTCGTTTATTATTTTCTTCATGATATCCAAAATTTAAAGGCACGATATATATTTTACCCTCATCATTAAATCCTAATCTACAACAATAGCAAGCTAAAATAATTTCTTTAATCCGACTTTCAACCACTCCACGATCATTTCTTCTCATCATATCTTCTTTCATTCCAACATTTGGAAATTTCATTTAATTCACAAATCCCTTCAATATAATCATAATAAACTTCTTCTGGGCTTATCCCCTTAAATATCTGACAAATACCACAATTATCACAATCACCATTTTTACACTTGAAGAGATTTTCTATATATTCTTTTCTCATTTTCTTATTTGAATCTTTAATTAGCATTGATATCTTCTCCAATCATATATAAGCTAAAATATATTTATAATAGATTTTCTTAATAATATTTGCTTCATGATAAATGATTTTAATTTGACTAAAGTAATAATCAGTAACTATTTTAAGTTCTTCGTCTGTTATATCATGAGTTGAAAACCGCGCTTTATCACTAAGAGCTTTGATTTTAGAAGTATCTCCATTAAGTTTATTTAAATAATGATAATAATAACATACTAACTGATTATTTGTTTTAGCATTTACAAACATTCTTTTTTTACGAACTGCAGCTTGTAAAATCAAAACAATTATAATAATCATAACTATCAATAAAATATATATATAAAATGGAATTTCAATTTTAGAACTATTATTATCAGTTTCACCTCTTTCAATAACATCTGGAGTAATTGGAGTTGTCTGATTATTATTAACATCGGGATTAGTAGAGGTTATCGGTCTACTACTATCATCAGTTCTTACACCGTTTCCAATTGCTTCAATTGGAATCCATCCTAAATAATCATCAAAAATTTCAACCCAGGCATGCTCATTTCGATCTCTGACAATTAATTGACCATTTTTATTTTTGCTATCATTAGCCTGATATCCTAATACAAAACGTGCAGCTATTCCATTTCTTCTTAACATTAATGCTAGTGATGAGGCATAATGAACACAGTACCCTTTTTTATTAACATTTAAAAAATAATTCAAATAATTTTCATCATCTGGTAAATCACCAGGTCTTAAAGTATAACTTGTTTGCAAAGCTAAAGCATTTTTACATTGATTAATCAAATCATAGACATCACCGTTATAAACAATATTATTTTGTGATAAAAATCCATCGATAATTTTACTGTCTTCATCAGATACTTCAGTTAAAATATCATCATGATCATAAGAATAAGTTTGTAATTCTTTAAAACTATCTTCAGTTCCATTACGTTTTGCAATCTCTAATAAAATTTCTTTTTTCTCGTTAGCTTTTACACTTGTAAGTAAAGTATTAAAATCATCATTAGGTATAATCATTTCATAGTTTTGAGGATTTTCACCCATAAAATAATTACCATAATAAGTTAAATCCGTATTAATGAAATAATATGGTGCATAGTTGCGATAGCTATAACCACTTAACTGTTCAACATTAATAGTCTGCATTTTAGCCTTGGTCACATCTGCAATAATATTTAGATTTCGATATACCCAGCTAATATATGCTTGATCATTTTCAATGACACTCCAATTCCCATTATCATACTTGTCATAACCAATACCTCGCATCTTAAAGTTTGTCAATCCACTAGCACCATCAATAATAAAATCAACTGAGTTACGATAGTAACGATCTCCTTGTTCATTTACATCATAATCTTCTTTAACATTCCCTGCTGTAGCCATTGGTAACTTAGCATGATTAAATAAACTTATTGAAGATAAACGATATGTATCAGTGCCAAAAGCAAGATATGTAAAAATCATTGATGCTAGACAAATTACAATTATTGGAAGTTTCAGCTTGGTCTCTTTTTGCATTGCTCCAATTAAAAGAATCAAAAAATATAATACAAAACTACCAATAAAATACCATGGTGGCGTTATTGTAAACAATAGCTCTATAATTACTCCAGGTAATAAAGCAACTATTGCTAAAACATATTTATTTCTTTCTATTGCTATACAAGCCAACATGTACATTGGAATAAATAGTAATAAAAAAGCACAAATACAAACAAAAGATTTATCAAAAAAATTTAACATACTTTGATAATTAAAATTATAAACCGAAACATCATTATACTTATGTACAACAGTTGAAACCAAATATGAAAAACATGCTAATGTATTAGGAAGTATTAGTAATATTCCATCTACTACTAATCCTCCAATTATAAATTGTCGTTTATTTTTGATATTAGTATATCCTAAATAAATTACTAATCCAATCATAATACAAAAAAAGAAGACCAAATTAGGATTACTATTAAAATTAAATGAGTATATTAAAGAACCAGTTGAACCAATAACACCCAAAAGATAAATTAACAGCTTCATCGGTGACCTCCTTCAATTCTTTTTATCCCATGATAACTAATTACAAATTCATAATTATGTTTAGTTATATCAGGATGATAATCTTTATTCCATAATAGATGTTTAAATTGATCTTCATATTCTTTAATGCTGGCAATTTCTTTATTTGATAATAGAAATTTAAAGTTTTTTTCTAACAACTTAATACAAAAACATTCTAAATAACTAAAGATTAAATCATTATGATTTTCCTCTTCATCAAAATCACAGTGAATATTTATAACTTCACTGACAGATAAAGCATTATCTTTTACTAAAATAGTGTCATACTTTGCACTTAACTTCCAATGAATATTTTTTAATAGATCGCCTTCTTGATATTTATGGATGTCATATATTTCTGTAGGATCATCACCTTTTTGATTCACTGCATAAACTTCCTGACCATCTTTAGGAAGTTTATATTCATAAATACTAAAATCAAAATCGATCTGTTTAGGATAAATTGTTATTGGAATCTGATAATAACAACGTTTTTTTAAACAAAAGAGATTTAAACAATCATATTGATAATAATCTGTAATAATTAAATTTTTACCACCACAATGTTTAAACGATAAATCAAATTTATTTTTATTTCCCCTTAAAAGATACTTTTTATTATCGATTTTAAACTTTATTGCCCCTAAACCAAAATTATCTCGTTTCACAAAAATACTAATTGATTCATTTTGTCGTACTTTTTTATCTTCTACAACAAATTCTAATTTCAAAAACTTCCAAGTTAATAACAGATAAATAAATGAAATGATTGGTAAAATTAATACAACTAATAAAAAATAATAAGAAAAATAACCAATAAAAGCAATATAAAAAAACACACCAAACCCAATTAATAATAAATATACTAAACGACATCTCCACATACTATTTATATGTAACAGGCGTAATTCGCATCATAATTTCTTCCATTATGATTTGAAAACTTTTGCGATTTTTTTTAACACTCGGAATTAAAAAGATTCGGTGATTGAGTACTTCATACAGATTTTCATTTATATCCTCAATGATAACATAGTCACGCCCATATAAATAAGCAGTTGCCTGAGCAGCTTTAATTAATGCGATTGAAGCACGAGGTGATGCTCCTTGTTCAATTTTTTCATGTGTTCGCGTTTGTTGAACTACTTGAACGATATAACGAACTAAACTATCATCAACATGAATATTTTTTATTTCTTTTTGCATCAAAATCAATTCTTCTGGTGTTATAACAGGCTCAATATTATCTAAAGGGTTTCCATTTTTTTTACGATTTACGATCTCAATTTCACTAATTTCATCTGGATACCCTAATGATAGACGCATCATAAATCGATCTAATTGTGAATCTGGTAACATCTGGGTTCCAGCACTACCAAATGGATTTTGGGTAGCTATTACTATAAACGGTTTACTAGTAGGATAAGTATTTCCATCAACGCTAATAATCCCTTCTTCCATTACCTGCAATAATGCTGACTGCGTTTTACTCGATGTACGGTTTATTTCATCAGCTAAAAAAATATTAGTAAAAAGTGGGCCTTTTTTAAAACTCATTTTTTTGCTATCAAAATCATATACCGAATATCCTAATAAATCACTAGGTAAAATATCCGATGTTAATTGTACTCGCTGATAATTTAAAGATAATGCTTTTGTAAATGCTACCGCTAAATTTGTTTTACCTACTCCAGGAATATCTTCAAATAAAATATGACCTTCAGCAAGAATAGCAATAACAGTTCGTTTAATTACTTCATCCTTCCCCAACACTGCTTTTTTTACTTCATTTATTAGAAAATCTAATTTATCATTCATAAACTTTTCTCCTTACTAACTGTTGATATTTTTATTTTATCACAAAGCAGTGGAGATTCTGTGTAATAAATTTTAAAATATATTAAAATTCTTCTTTTTTAGTTATCAAATTTAATATATTTAAATTATTTACCAAAAATTATACTATTTTTTAGAAAACTTCTTTATTCTGTGGTATAATCTGTGGTTGAAAGAAGGTGTTACTATGTCCCCTGAGCCCGAGCAGGTTTATCTTAAACAGTTAAATAATAAAAATACAGGAGACATAATAAACTAGTCTCCTGGGATGGAGGCTAGAATGTTAGAATTTTATAAAACTTATGGATCAATAACAAAAAAAATTGATGAACCAGAATTAGGAAGCTGGATCAATGTAGTTGCTCCAAACGAAGAAGAAAAAAACTTTTTAATTGAAAAATTAGGTATCTTACCAGAATTTGTAAATTCATCTTTAGATGCTGAAGAAAGTTCACACATTGATTATGATGAGGATTATAATCAAAGACTTGTAATTGTAGATTATCCTAGTGCAGAAGAAGAAAATGCTCAAGGATATGATAAAAATATGCTTCAATATACTACTTTACCACTAGGGATCATTATTATGAAAGGTTATGTTGTAACGATTTCTTTATATGAAAATTTAAATATTGATGATATGACCCAAGGTCGAGTTAAAGGAATCAATACTAATCTAAAAACTAGATTTTTATTACTTTTACTTCTTAGAATTTCGCAACGCTATTTAATTTACTTACGTCAAATAGACCGAATTTCATCACGCACAGAACAAAGTTTACATAAATCAATGCAAAACAAAGAATTGATTCAAATGTTAGGTTTAGAAAAATCATTAGTTTATTTTTCTACTTCATTAAAAACCGATGAAATTACTTTAAATAAAATTATGCGTGGTAAAGTAATAAAACTGTATGATGAAGATCAGGATTTATTAGAAGATGTATTAATAGAAATACATCAGGCTATTGAAATGTGTAATATTTATTCAAATATTCTTTCAGGAACAATGGATGCTTTTGCCTCAGTTATTTCTAATAATTTAAATATTGTTATGAAAGTATTAACAGTAATTACTATCGTAATGGCTATCCCTAATATTATATTTAGTTTTTACGGGATGAATGTAACAGGTCTACCAATTGCACATTGGTGGTTTCCAACTCTAGTAGCTGTTATTGCTTGCATTATTGCGACGATAATTTTTATAAAAAAAGATATGTTTCACTAAATAAGAATCACTATTTGATTCTTATTTTTTATTCTAATTTATTAAAAGATGAGGTATTTAACCCCATCTTTTAATAAATAAATAATGATAAATACCAAGTTATTATTTCTGTTCCATAAAACAAAGACGTTATGATCCCAATTATCAAAAATGGTCCAAATGCAATATGTCCTTTAGCCTCAACTTTATGACTTAGCAGTAAATAACCAGCATATACCCCACCTATAATAATTCCAATAAATGCTGCTAATAGATTATTTTGCCAACCTAAAAGTAATCCTGAAACAAACATAAGTTCAATATCACCAAAGCCGAAACTAGAAGGTAAAAACATATTAAGAATAAACATTGGTATACTAATACATAATCCTCCAATTAATAATGTTATTAAATCCATTTGAATAAATACCTGATATATAATAACTAGGATAAGTAGCGTTAAAATAGTTGATAAATATATATCCATTGTTTGATAATCAATAATCGCAATTACAACTAATACCATAATTATAAAAAATATAAGTACTGTTTCAACTGTTAAACCAAAACGATAAAAGCTTAACATAAATAATAATCCCCCAAAACATTCAAATAAAAAATGTTTAAAAGAAATATGCTTTTGACAATAACGACATTTACCTCTTAATAAAATATAACTAATTACTGGCATTAAATCATACCACCGAAGATTATTATGACAACTCTCACAATAACTTCTTCCTTTAGCAATTGATATTCCTTTAGGAATACGATAAATTGCAACATTAGCAAAACTAGCTACACAACTACCAATAATAAACAAATAAATATAAATAAAAAGATAAAGAGAATCCATTAGTAGACTCCCCCTATAAATGTAATTAAGTCTTTACGATCATTAGAATACTGCAATGCCACTTCTTTAGTAATATATCCTTGATTAACTAGTCTTGTAAGATCCATATTTAATGTATGCATTCCTTGCTGCTTTCCTGCCTGCAAAGTTGCTGTTATTTGATGACATTTGTTTTCACGAATCAAATTTAATACTGCATCAGTTCCAATTAAGACTTCAGTAGCAACAATTCTTTTTTGATTGATCGTTGGAACTAAACATTGGGTTATGACTCCTTTTAAAATTCCAGTTAACTGAGTTCTAATTTGTTGTTGAGACTCTCCAGGACAAGCATCAATGATCCGGTCAATCGTTTGAGCAGCCCCAGTTGTATGTAAGGTTGATAAGACTAAGTGTCCTGTTTCTGCTGCTGTTAATGCTGCCGAAATTGTTTCAAAATCGCGCATTTCTCCAACTAAAATAATATCTGGATCTTCACGTAATGATGATCTAAGTGCACTAGCAAATGATTTAACATCTTGACCAACTTCACGTTGATGAATAATCGATTTATTTTTAGGATAAACATATTCAATTGGATCTTCTACTGTGAGAATATGTTCTGCTCTTGTTTGATTAATTTCGTTGATCATTGCTGCTAGGGTAGTTGATTTCCCACTACCTGTTGGTCCAGTAACCAAGATCAATCCTCTTTTTTCCTTTGTTAATTGGTTAAGAACTGACGGTAGTCCAAGTTCTTCAATTGTAGGAATATGATTATTTAATAAACGTATCGTTGCTGAAACATTTCCTAACTGTTTAAAAATATTAACTCTTTGACGATTGTCATCACTACTTGTAAAAGCAAAATCCAAGTCGTTTCCAGCTTCAAAATCCTGGATTTGTTTTTCACTAAGAAGAGTCCACAACATACTTTTAAGTTCATTATAATCAAAAATAAAATCAGTTATTGTTAAATGTCCATGAATCCTAAAAACAACCGGCTCTCCTTGACTCATATGAATATCAGAGGCATTTTGTCTTCTAGCCTCTAAAACTATTTCATCTATATTCAAATAATTATCCTCCTAATCATAAAATGTAACTTTCATCAATTCTTCAACTGATGTAATTCCCTGTTCAACCAAAGAAATAGCTGAATCCTTAATTAAACGCATACCTTGATACTTAATTGCATATTGTTCAATTTCTTCAACTGGTGTCCCATCTGTAATCATTTTACGAACCTTAGAGTCAATATATAATACCTCATGAATCGCTATTCGACCAGAATAGCCCATATTATTACAGTGACTACATCCCTTAGCCCTTCTAATCTTTTTAATTCGTTCTGGCAGCTGTTGTCTTTCAACCATTGTTGGGACATCTTCATAACTACAATGAGGACAAAGTTTACGCATTAATCGCTGTGATATAATACCTGTTAAAGAACTAGCTAGAAGGTACTTCTCTACTCCCATATCACCTAAACGAACAATTGAATCAGCCGCACTATTGGTATGTAAAGTCGAGAATACTAAATGGCCAGTAATTGCTGCACGAACTGATATAGCAGCAGTTTCATTATCACGTGTTTCTCCTACCATAACAATATCTGGATCTTGACGCAACAATGCTCTTAATCCTGATTCAAAAGTTAAACCTGCAACATTATTTACCTGGATCTGATTGATTCTAGGTAAATTTTTTTCAACAGGATCTTCAATTGTAGAAATATTAATACTTTTTTTAGCTAATGATTCTAGAATCATATATAAAGTGGTAGTTTTCCCAGAACCCGTTGGTCCAGTCAGATAAATAATTCCATGGGGAGACTGGGTCATTTTTTTAACTTTTAAAAAATCATCTTCCTGCATTCCATATTTACTAGAATTATCAATTTTAACATTGTTAGCTAAAATACGCATTACACATTTTTCACCAAAAACTGTAGGTACTAAAGAAACCCGGACATTTACAGTATCATCTTCAATTTTTGTTTTAAAATGACCATCTTGAGGAATTCTTTTTTCAGCAATATCAAGATTAGAAATAATTTTGATTCTAGCAACTAAAGGCAAAATAACTGATTTATTCAAGGTAACAAAATCATTCATTACCCCATCTATTCTCATTCTAACATAAGCCTTATGTTCAAATGGTTCAATATGAATATCACTAGCTCGAGCATTATAAGCACGTTTAATTAAACTACTTAATAATTGAATGATTGGCGCATCGTCCCCTGCATCATCAATTACGATTTCTTCAATTTCTTCATGCTGCTCATTAGCATTTTCTACAGCTTTATGAGTACTTACTTCAGAATAATAATACTCGATTGCCTTTTTTATTTGACTCTCTTCACAAATTTGAACCTGAACATTTTTTCCTGATAAACTTCTAATATCTTCTAAAGCATAATAATTTAAAGGATCATTAGTAACTACTGTTAAAGTATTTCCTTCATCTTTTACCGCAATAACATTGTATTTTTCAGCCAATGCCTGAGGAATAATTTTTACTGCCTCTACAGTTATAACTAAATTTGACATATCAACAACTTGTAAACTAAGTCGACTAGCTAACGCATTTAACATTTCTTTTTCACCAACAAAACCAAGTTCAATCAAAATAGCCCCTAATCTTTTTTCATGATGTTCTTTTTGATATGTTAATGCTTGTTTTAATTGTTCATCATCAATATATCCCTGTTCTTTTAATACCTCTCCTATACGCAAATTCTTCACACTACTCACCTCTTTGCGACCATAAAAATATTAATCGATAAATTTAAAGAAGTAGTATTATTCTTTGAAGATGTCTCACTGACAATTGAATAATTTTCAATTAATACTCCAGGCATTTCATTATAAATATAGTCAAGTAATCTTCTAAAATTTTCTTTACTCCCATTAGATTTAACAGAAATATCAGAAACATAGATATTAGAAAACTCTTGAGCAACTGGGGTTTTAGAATCCTTATTTTTTTCTGATTGAACATAATTTGCCACAACTGCTTTTTTCTCATCAACCGATATAGTTAAATCCTTTGCATCTAAACCATATTCTTGAAATAAAGTAGTAATCATATTATCAATTTCTTGATTTGTCATACGATCATAGAAGTCTGCAGCTTTTGTTTCTAACAATTTAGTATAATTTTCAACCTGTGTTTGAAAAACGACTTTATTATCAACCATATTTTCCATCTCTGCTAACTCAAATTCAAGTTCACTTTTTTTATCACTGTACTCAACCGCATTATCAAGACATGGTTTAATTACTAAATAACCAAATCCCACTACAATCAAAAA
The DNA here is from genome assembly GCF_047249845.1 of Thomasclavelia sp. Lineage (GTDB taxonomy): Bacteria > Bacillota_I > Bacilli_A > Erysipelotrichales > Coprobacillaceae > Thomasclavelia. The sequence continues at coordinate 37,759 of NZ_JBKTWO010000017.1, read as the reverse complement.
CAAACCAAAATACTTGATAATTTTTTTATCCCGTTCTGTAATCTTCAATTCTATATTAAATCTATTCATCCTGATCACCTCTTCCGGCATCAGATGCTAAATAACATTGTACATGGATAGAGTATGTAGCCTCTTCATTTTTAAAACTGTATCCCGAATATGTTACATTAGAAAACAATTTTGAATCACTTAGTCTTTGAATAAAATAATTGATTTGCATATTATCTTTACTTGTTGCTATAAAGTTTAAAATTCCTGTACTTGAATTATAAGCAGTTATATCAATACTAATTACACTAGTTGATAGTTCAACTAATTTATCATTTACTTTTGATGATGCTTTAGGATATGTAGCTAAAACAGCAACTAAATTATCTAATTCATTGCAGCGACTTAACAATTTATTTGCTTTAGCTTCAAGTTTTACTGCCTCATTATAGTTTTTAACAAACACTGGTTCATTAATTTGTTGATTTAATGAATCAACAGCATGTTTTTGTACAAACATATAAATTACACTAACACTACTTAAAATAATCATTATTGTTAGAGTAATAACTAACAAACGATATTCTTTTAATATTGCAAATTTATCTTTTTCTTTTCCCTTTTTTCGATTATATCCAGCTAATAAATTAATTTCATGTTGTTTATTGGATTTGCCCATATATCCACCTCTTTAATAATTTCCTAATGGAAAAATAAAGTCTCCAAATTTAGGATTTAGATTATCCATTACTTCGTCTTCATAAGATATTGAAGATGGTAAACTATAATACTTATTATCTAAATCATATAATTCAATAGATGGGATATCAATAGAAACTTTACAAATATCAAAATCTTCTTTTATAAACCCCGCTAGATATACTTCACTAATTTTATATTCTGATTTTTCTGAAGCTAAAAATTGTTGTAATCCCGCAATATTTCTTGAAATATCACCAGCTAAAGCAGCACTTCCATGTTGTGAATATAAACGTGTATGACTACTAAAAATATAGTCTCCATTTTCATAAAGAACCGACATGATACTATCTCCATCAATAGCAATCACTACCGCCGTTTTTTCTTTCATTAAATTAATTTGATCAATCATTTTAATTACTGATGCCAAAGCAATATTCAATCTATTTATTTCAATATCTAAACCATTAAATAATTCAATATAACTTTCTATAATACTTTCTTCAATACCACAAACTAAATATTTAACTTGTTTTTTATCTTGTCTTAAAATCAAATAATCATATACTAATGAATTAACATCTGTTAATTCATTCAATTCTTTCTTAATTACATTAAGTAATTCTTTTTCCTTTAATAGAGGTAAATCTAATACTTTAGTAATTATCTGTGTACTATCAATAACTAAAGAAACATCATCCAAAGAAATATTTTTAATTGTAAAATATTCCTTTAAATACTGAACAACTCTTTCACTATTAGTAATCACCCCATTAATCATACATCCTTCAGGTAATACTGTTCGATAAATTGAGTTAATTTTTTTAAGACTGTCACCTATTATAATAGAGACATATCTATTTGACATATAAATAGATGCTTTCATATTTACCTCCTTAATCTAATATCCTCCCTGTTCAATCGTTGCATATGAATTATAAATTGGTAAGATAACTCCAATTACTATTATAGCAACAACTACCCCCATAAGTACAATCATTAACGGTTCTAAAATACTAACTAATTTAGTAATTGCCATCTCAGCTTCATAATCCAAAGCATCACTGATTGAGATTAACATAGTATCTAGATTACCAGCTTCTTCTCCAACTTCAATTGATGAAATCAATTTCACCTGAAAACCATCAACTTTTCTTAATGCCTGTGATAATGATTCACCTGCTTTTAAAGATCTTTGAACATCATCAAATTGACTTTCAATATATTTATTACTAATTGTCTTTTTACCAACATCTAGTGAAGAAACAATTGGTAAACCACTTGTATACAATGAACTTAAGGTTCTTGCAAAACGTGCTGTATAAATAGTTTTTAATAAATTACCAACATAAGGTAACTTAATCTTAAAACGATCATACTTATATCTTATTTTATCAAGACTTAATAAATATCTAATCATCGCTATCAACAACACTATTCCTGCAATTAAAATATACCAGTAATTACTAATAAAGTTACTAATTGCCATAATAATCATTGTAAACAATGGCAGACTCTCCATCCTTGCAAACAATACCTCAAACTGAGGAATAACATAACCTACAATAAATAACATTCCTACCAATGCAACACACCCTAAAACAATTGGGTACATCATTGCACTTTTTATTTTACCATTTAAATAAACTTCTTTTTCATAATGAGTAGCCATACGATTAGCTGTTTTATCCAACGTCCCACTCATTTCCGCACTCTTAAACATATTAATCAATAACTCAGGAAAAGCTCTTCCCTGCTCCTCCATTGCTTCCGATAAAGAAACACCCTGTTTCAATAAAACAATTACATCAAGATATATTTTCTTTTCAAAAGGCTTAATATCTTCACGCTCAGCCATAATTGTAAAAGCTCGAACAATCGTAATTCCAGATTGTAACAATGTTCCTAACTGACGACAAAAGGCACTAACTGCCTTAGTTTTTAACTTCTTAGTATTTATCTTCTTTTCAAGTAACTGACAATCTAAAAGAAATAAATTATCTTCTTTTAACAACTTATACAATTCATCACTATCATTGACCTTCATTGTCCCCTTTACAACTTTGCCATCAAACCCCTTGGCTCTATAACGATAGATATCCATCTTGCATACCCCTTTCATTATGAATCATTTCAACTATCGCCTAGCTCAAATCATCCATAATAATCAATTAAGGAGAGTTGCCTCTCCTTAATTTAAGATTTAATTTTTATAGTTTAATTAGCTTTCCATTCACCAGACTCAACAGCCCAAGTACCCTTACCATCTTTTACAGTATATGTAGCAGTATAGCTATCACTACTATATATCATTTTAGTAACTTTGTTTTCTTCAATCTTCAATTCTTTAATTTCAGTATATCCTTCAGCTAATTTTTTAAATTGTTCATTTTTAACCATAATATCAGCAGTTGCTATATCATCATCACCAACTAAAGCAGTAGTTGAACCTTCTGTACCATATGTATCGCTTACAACTGTTTGTACTGCCATTAAAGCAGTTCTTGCTTCAGCAGTAACTTTCTTTTCATTAGCGTTATCAATATAACCAGTTAATGCAGGAATTAATAAAGCAGCTAAGATAGCTAAGATAACTAATACTACAATTAATTCAACTAATGTAAATCCCTTCTTTTTCTTATTACGTGTTTCATGTAACTTTGTTAATAAATACTTTTTCATCATATTCTCCTCCTCTAATCATAAGTAAGTATCTAACCCCCATTATAAGTCTTTTTTCTAATATTTCAAACGAATTTCGGCAATTATAATGAAAATAAATAAGTTTTTTCAGTTAAAATAGAAGTTTTGAATAAAACGTGATAAAGTTGTGATGTTTTTTATATTGAAAGCAAATTTTTTATCAATTTTAATAAATATTTGTGATTAATTAAGATACTTTTATTCAATGAATTAAATTACAAAATATTTTCAATCTTATCTACTTTCCACTTATCTTTATTAAAAGTTACCACAAAATCATCAAAAACAAATACCATCTTATCTATACTAAAACCATCACCATTAACTTTTAATACATAAAACTTTGCATCAGTATCAACAAACTCCACAATATCTTGATATACATTTTTATCAATATTAGATTCTTGTCCATCATCAAAAATCGTTTCTCCATTAGCATAACTTTCTAAACTATGAGTATAACAAGACAACTTAATCAACTTACTCTCTTCTAGTACTGTTCTTGCATTATATTTATCTTTGATTTCACGATAAGCTGGTAAAACAATTGCTACAATAATTGTTGTAATTAAAGCAATAATGAAGAAATCTAATATCCTTATTAATATTTGTCTACTTTTCATATTAGTTTCCCCCATTTTTATACAGTTCAATCCATTGATCTGGAGGCATTGAGTATTGACCAATATATTGACTTGCCGCAACATAATATGTGCCTTTAAAATAACACAGTTCTCCTATTTTAGGTTTTACAGGCCAGATATAATCACTGTACATTTTAATACGATCTTCAGCAATCCAAATTTTAGATGTTGTCTCTAATCTTAAAAACATCTGAGGATATTTAGCCACTAATTGTTTTACAGTCATATCTAATTCATCTTTAGGAATATAGTCTGACCACTTATAAATTAAATATAAGTCATCGCCATCACACAAAATTCCACCTTGTACAGTATTTCCTAGATTATTTTCAATCTTCTTCTTTTCTTCTTCCCAATCAAGAGTTGCTGTAAAAATATGTTTACTGCCCTTACTATCAGTCAATGTAACTGTACCACAACCATTTTTATCACTATTAATATCATCATTATCAACAGTTATTCCATTATTATAAGTATTTTTAAAGTTTGAACATTCGATTAATCTAGTAAATTTATTTTCCATTCCATTACGAGAATTTATTAATGTAAAACTTACTCGTAATACATTTCTACGATATTCATTGCCTGCTGGTTGAACATGAAATTCTTTAACAATATTATTCATATAAAAATCAGTATTATAACCCCAGTTAACCGCATCACGAAGGGTTTTGTCCGCATTTTCAACTGACTTAGTTTCAGTATAATGAAAAATGAATAAGTCTTTATCTAATTTATTATTACCTTTATCAATTATATAGTTCTCACTATTATTTAAATATTCTTTAAAACTATCTGTTAAAACAGATAGTTTTACTTCATTACCATCTTTATCATCAAATTCAATAATATCATAATCATCACTTTTAGTAGTAACAATATTAATTGTTGAAGTAGCATAACCTAATTGTCCTTCTAACAACTCTAATAATGTTGTACCAATACTTTGGGTTCTAGCTGTATTTTGAACATGATTATATTGATTAAAAAAAGCTGGTAATAAAGCTACAACCCCTCCTAAAAGTATCATTAATATTGCAAATGATACGATTAGTTCTACTAATGTAAACCCCTTTTTATTCATTTCCATAATAGTACAGGTCTCCAGCTTCATTAGTTATTTTATATTTTTTGACTTTGATTTCTACTGCTGTATTACCATTTATGTCTTTTAATTGTAAAGTTTCATCAGTAACTTGAGCCCCATTTTCTTTTAAATAATATTGATTGATTAACTTTTCAGTATCTTCTATGCGTTCTTTTTGGGTAGAGGCTATCTTATTGGACAATTGAATCGAAGAATAAAATAATGAAATACCTAATAACAACAAAGCAAAAGCAACGATAACACTAACAAGCGTCATTCCTCTATGCTTATTTTTCATTTATTATCATCTCCTTCACTTTTTCCTGGTTCATTCCATGCTAGATACCAGTAATAATTTGTATCATCAGTAGCATCTTTAGCAGCTGTACGATTAAAAATTGAATTTACAACATACTTTTGTTCTTTATAAATAGCTTTAATTGAAATTATTAATTCTGTATTGATTGGATCATCATTTGCTGATCTTGAATGAAATATTGTAATCACATACTTAAAACCATCAACTTCTACATTAAAAATCTTATCAGTAATTGAATGATACTGATGACCTGGTTCATCAGGATTATAATATTCCCAAATTCCTTCTTTTAGTTCACTATTAACATACTTTGTAAAATCACTTGCAGCATCACCTAATTTATCTTCAATTGTGCCCGAGAAAGAATTCGCTGCTAACTTGCATTGAATTCGATCTTTATATTGGGCATTGTTATTGACAATTAAATTAGTAGCTAATAATAATGAAGCACAAAGTGCAAAGAGAATTGCTAGTACGCAAAGTACCGCAATGATCGCACTACCTTGACTTTTTAGTGCTATATTTTGTTTTTTTATCTTATTTAGGAACATTTAACATTTTCTCCAAGTAACTTCTAATTGATTGTGAAGGATCATAAACTCTTGTTCCTTCAATAAATGTATTTTCAAACTGCTCACGATAATATTCTAAAACCTGAGATTCTATATAGTGTTCACTATCACTAACTAAAGCAGTAAATCGAATATTAGCAGTAATTGCTTTATCAGAAGAAATATTTAATATCGTATCATTATGTCCAACTGTATCTAACATTACAAATTGATATGATAATACATTACCTTCAAGATCTAGATTAATATATAACTTTGGTATCACTGTTAATGATTGTGTGTTGCCACTAGGGGTTATTCCCTTATATGTTTTTGCCATATAATCAAATGAATAGATATATGTAGTTATATTGCCTAATTCATCTACCTTTGTTTCATATTCATTTAATTTTGTTGGGATAGTATTAACAATATAATTTCCTTCATTATCTAGAACTAAATTATTATTTTCGTCTCTTTGTAAATCATAAACATCATAATTTACTACAAAACGGTCATAATTGAGTGTACCATCAGGATTTGTCGTTATTCCATTATCCATCACTCTAACATGGTCAGATGTTATTCTCTTAACTTCTTGGTCATCAACTTTTAAACTATGATAGAAACGATATCTATCTTCTAAAGTGTCTAATTGTTGATAATTGATTGCTAGATCATATCCACTACTATATTTATTAACAGGTAATATGATACTCTTTTGATTTAATTCATATTTAATACTTGAAGGAATGTTATTTTCAGATAAAGTCAATTCTTCTTTACTTTCAGAAATATTTAGATCTTCAACAACAAAATCAATTTTCCCTTTTGGTAAAGTCAATGTAATTTCATCAGACCACTTAGAACTTACCGCTTGTGATGAAACAGCCCTAAGCATGAACTTAATTTTTCTACCAGCAAAATCACTTAGATCACCATTAATTAAATTCTTTAAATTAATCGTTCCCTTACTTATTGTACCATCCATTGTTTTAGGTTCACTATACTGGTTATTATAACCTTCTAATATATATTTGATTTCATAATTGGCATCTAAATCTACTGTTGTATTAGAAATCTTTGTAATGATAATACCATTAGTATTCATTTCATCAATACCTAAAGGACCTTTATCAATCGTAATATTTTCACTACTTGGTTTAGCAATACGATGCGGTAAAGTAATTGATGAAATATCACCAGTTAATGAATCAGTAAATACCTGATCATCCTTTTTAGCAATCGCATTAACATAAAACTCTATTTCATTACCTTCTGGTACTTCAATGATATTACCATCTTTATCGACAAACTCTAAAACAATATTACAATTATCTAAGATTGTATTTTCAGTAATCTCATATATTTTACCATTCACTTTAGTTCGTGCATGTACTTCATAATAATCTACTGCCACTATTTCTTCAGTATCAATCAATTTATTAAATAATACATTGTAAGTATATGAATGTTTATCACTAATAATTGATACTAGCGGAGCAGTAACTTGTGATAACTTTAACTTATAATTAAATATTGCTTCACTACTACTTGATAACTTAACTGTCATACCACTACTATCAACAGCTCCTAAATGAGTAACAACAACTCTTAGCTGCTTATAATTCCATTGACTAGCATCTTCTGTTGTATAAGATAAGCCATTAACATTTTCATTTACTAGTTCAACTTCACCACCTGATTTATCAACTCCATATAGCGTAATATTATAATAATCTATACCACTAGAATCTCCATCTGCTTTCCATGTAAATGTATACTTGTTATCTTTTAATTCAGGTGTGACATCATTAACTACTGGTTTACTCATAAATTTAGGTAAAACAACTTCTTTTACTAAGTATTTTTTATTACTATCACTACTTGCATTCATTTCTTCAATACCAATTTTTAATGATTCACTGTAATATACCGAATATGTTCCATCTACATTTCTTTCAATTACATAACCATCATTTAATTTACCATCAGTAGTAAAAGTCCCCATATAATTCTTTAACTCTGTACTGCTAATATTTTGATAAATATATTGATAATATAATGAAACATCATTTTGTGAAGACCAAACATATGATTGTATCCGAACTTTATCTTGATTAGCAATATTTTCTGGAATTGAACTTAATTCTGTAGTCATACTAGTTGCATATCTATTTACCCGATATATTGAAGAAGAAACTGCTACTGGCAATCCTTCAACATTGTTATCTGGCAATAACAGATCTTGACGATAATAAGCCTGAATATCTACTCCCGTTTTAAAGTTGATTTTATATCGCAGACTATTAGCAGAAGCACCCATAAAACCTTTAAAATTAATGATATCTGGTTTAAACCCTTTAACTGACACTGCTCTTGTTTCAGCAGAAAAAGTAACTGATTTACCAAACTTATTTTTATTAGCATTTCCTGGTTCTGCCTGAATTGACACTACAAAATTACTTTCAGAACCTGCTATCTCACCATAATTACTTTTTTTATTATTTAAACTATCAATTTCAACGGTAATTGTTTTTAAAATACTATTACCTTTTTTTATTGTAATAATATCACCAATTTCATAATCATCAATATTATTAATGATAACATCAAAATTGCCATTATTTTTTGCCACAAAATTAAAGTCAGGTGTTTTCAATGGTGGTTTCATTGTAATATTTTTATATGCATTTGAAGTCAATGAATTAGCACGGTTAGACAAAGCTGTGACCGTAACACTTACTTTACCCCAACCAGTATTTACAGGAATATAGCCGTCCATGCTACCATAAATAGTATCTTCATAAACAAGTGCACCGATACTGTCTTTAACTTCTAATAAATATCTTGCAGCATTAGCATTATTACCACTATTATCTTTAAATTCCCAAGTTACTTTATAGATTCCTCCAATATCTTCATCTTTAATAATTTTTGGGCGATACTTACTATAGTCATTTTCATCACCACTAGTATAACTAGTTATAGCAGGATTTAAATTATCATACTTATACCTAGCCAATGATAATTTCCCTTTATCACCAGGAACACTAGATACTAAAGGATTAATTGGCATATTAGTAATTTTAATATTTCTTGCTTCGTTTGTCCCAATATAAGCCATTCCATCATTTTCTACTTTTAATATTTCAGCTCCATTAGAAATAACTGTTGGATTTTCACTCCCTATTGTTTCTTTGTTTGCTTGACCATTTAATTTGATTTCATATATTGCCACATATCTAGAAGCACTAACTGTACCTGTTGGATAATTAGTATTACGAACTCCTCCTGTAATTTTAATTTCTACATGATCTATATTAGTATAACTATCATCAAATTTGATTTCACTGGTTGTTTCACCATAATCTTTTATTAAAGCTTCTGATGTATAAACAGGTCGAGCACTTTCACTTTGATAAAGACTGATTTCATAAAATACTTGTCTTTGATCTGTTTGTGTATCTCCAAACCAATCAATATTAACTGAACTTAAATCAGCAGTTTTATCTTTTAAAGCTACATCGATAATTAAAGGTGTTTTATAATTATTTTTATTCATTCCACCATTGCTATTCATATCAACAGAAAAATATTTTCCATCCTCTTCATCACCATTATCTTTTATCTCTCCATCAAATAAAGTATTAATTTCAGCTCCATTAACATTATTTCCATTTATAAGATGTATTTTAGATTTACCTACATCAATATTGCCATATAAAATACTACTTTTAGATTCATTAAGAAAATAATAATTTCCTGAAGTTAATTTACTATCATTTTCATTAATAATTGGATAATAACTAATCCCTGAATCAATATTATTTGATAATAAATTTAAACGTTCTTTATTATTCAATATATAAACTATTCCCGCACCTTTATCATCTATTTTATCATAATTTATACAATTAGAAATATTATATTTACCACTATTACTTTCACTAGTTAACGCAATAATTCCAGCTTTATTACCTCCTTCAATAACTCCTGCATTTACACAATTAGAAATATTAAGTTCACCATTTGTTAGACCATTTGCACGAATTTGACCAAAAATTCCTGCAGCAGTACCTCCTGATATTTTACCTAAATTAGTTGTATTATTAATATTTAATATCTCACCAGGATCAAGAGCATAAACAAAACCAACTGTACCACTAATACTTGCAACACCATTACAGGTAATATTACCCTGATTAGTACAGTTACTTATATTTCCACCACGATATTTGATCTGGCCAATTAATCCTCCAATACGACCACCATCATTTGTTGAAGAACCTAAAATATTTCCATAATTATGACAATTATCAAGAGTCCAGATTGAAGCACTATTTTCTAACCGCCCTAAAATACCCGCAAGTGAATTTCCAACCATTTTATTAACATTAGCATAATTAACTAAATTAATATATGAGTTTGCACTAGAACTACTGTAACCAATTATCCCCCCAGCCGACATATCAGTTGCCGCTGCAGTACAAATAATTTGCCACTCTTGAGAAGTACTACAATTATTTACACTTCCATTACTCTGATTATAACCAACGATTCCACCAATACTGCCTTGATATGTCTTAATTATTACATTACCTAAAACCTGAATCCCATCATTATTTTGATGAATAATATCACTGACACTACCTTCATTTAAACCAATAATCCCGCCAATATAACCAAAACTATCTGCATTAATGATTGTATCGGCTCCAACTGTTGAATTAGTAATCACACCTGTATTCTGATTGTAACCAGCTATTCCTCCTGTATTAGCATGATTAGCAGCATCACCTTTTGTTTCAATACTTGCATTTACGACCTTACAGTCCCTAATCACATTATCATTGATTCCAGCTATTCCTCCATAGCCATAATCCGCTCCACCATTTCCAATAATTTTACCAGTAAAAGTATAACCCTCGATCTTATTATTATTTACTCCTGCTATACCACCAAAATAACTATCAAAATTGCTACCAGGATTACCAATATCAGCCTTAATCACATCATTTTGATTACTAAAAATAGTTCCTTCATTTAAGCCTGCAACTCCACCAAAATAAGAATTTTCATAACTATCATCAATTATTAAGGGTTCACCAACTGATGTTGTATTAATAATCTTACCTGATTCTTTATTTATTGCACTAACACCGCCAATATAAATATTACTATCATCATTTACAATCATTGCACCATAAACTGATAAATCCACTTTACCAATACGACAATCACTGATTTCACCATAATTTTCAGTTGCAATGCCACCTACATAACCACGTCCTGTTATTTCAACTCCATTACTAACCTGACTGTTTTTAATTATACCATTATTCTTAGCAACGATTCCCCCTGCATGTGCTAAAGTTGCTTTAATTGAACCATTATTGATAGCATTTTTTATTACTACTGAATCTGTTATCTCACTAGTGATCCCTCCAGCATCATTCATAATAGCAACTACACTACCATCATTGATACAACTAGTAACTTCGATTTTCTTTGTCACATCAATAGTTCCCACAATACCACCAGCATCACCAATTTTAGCTGTAACATTATTAATATTATGTAAATTATCTAGGTTACCACCTACATGTTTTCCAATAACACCACCAACAAAAGCATTACCAGTAACACTTTGTGATGATATCATTTTAACATTACTGATACTACCTGCATTTAAACCAATGATTCCACCAGCATTAACACCATTTCCATTTACTGCAATCGATGTATTAGTTCCATTAATATCATAATAATTACGGGCTACTAAACCACCTACATTCTTACCACTAGCATTTACTGCTGCATTTTCACTTGAATAACATTTAGTGATAGTACCAAAGTTATCAACTACAAAACCGCCTACATTATCTTTACCAGTAATTATTCCAGATAAAGAACAATTATCCATATTTGCACTACTAGCATTTTTCCCAACTAAACCACCTACATTACTACGCGTATAACTTCCAAGTGAATAAGTTGTACAATTAACAACCGCTCCTTCATTAACCTCAACTAATCCCCCTAAATATTGTACTGCATCATTGACAGTAACCTGTTTTTGATTAGAACAATGATCAATTGTCATACAGTCACTGTTGTAACCAATAATTCCTGCAGTATATGAATAATTAATATTTTCTTTTAAATCAGAATCATACTTTGTAACATAACCAGTCGAAATGATTCTTGTTTTATTATCAATATTTTTTATTACTACCATAGTATGATTACTATGTTCACTATCAATACTACTATCTTTACCAATGATACCTCCAACATATATATTTCCTTTGATATAGTTCATATCATTGCTATAAATACTATCATTACCAATAGTTAATTTTTTACAATAAACATCGTTTAAACCAATAAATCCACCGACATTTTCATTACCCAAAACATATCCGGCAAAACTATCAGTATTAAATGAAACATTTAACTCCACTGATTTATCCAGCTTAACTTGATTATAACCAATAACCCCAGCTACATTATTATTTCCTTCAATCTGATTTACATTTACTTTAATCGTCTGATCTTTTAAAGTATCACCAGAAGCATTATAACCAAGTGAGCCTCCCACATTATTATTTCCAAAAATATAACCACCAGTCACCTTTTGGTTTTTCATAATTCCCTGATTACTTCCAACAATTCCACCAACATTATCATGACCAACAGATACAACAATATTTTCTTGTTCAACATCAGAATCAATTATTCCTTGATTAATTCCAGCAAGACCACCTATGTTATTACCAGTTGAATATTTTTTTATATCCTCATATTTGATTGTTAGAGCATTATATCGAACAAACGCCTTACAATTATTTATCAAATTAGTATTAGTCCCAGCTATTCCTCCACCATTACTAACTTTACAAATAATAACTCCTTCATTATACCAATTACTAATTTCTTTAGTATTTTCACCAATAATACCACCAACGTTTTCATTACCAACGACAATACACTTATTAGATCTAATCGATGTGTTTGTTAAAACACCTTGATCCTCTTGTTTTCCTACAATCCCACCTACAAACTTATCACCAACAACATAAGTAGACTGATTAGAAACACCTGTTGAACAGTCTTTAATTGTACCATTATTGATTCCCGCTATTCCACCAACATATTGGGCTGTACTAACAGCTGTTAAAGCATCTTTATCTTTCCATTTAGATGCACTTGTAGATTCACTGATCATACATTTAGAACTATTATAACCTGCTATTCCACCAAGATTATTTGAACTACCCTGATCAGTTCTTCCAATTATCCTTCCAGTATTATTACATTTATTAATAGTAATTGCCTGATCAGTTATCCCAATGATTCCACCAACATTTTCATTTCCTTCAATATCAGCATTATTAGCACTATCTTCAATCAAAATAGTTCCACTTTCTGTCGATGAAATAACTGTTCCAGCTATTCCTCCTACATTTTTAATTCCATTAACTTTTCCAGAAATAATAGTGTTTTTTATTGTTCCAGAATTATAAGCAGTAATTGCTCCAACGTCTTCTTTTCCACTAACTTTTACATTTTTTAAAGCTAAACCATCTATAATACCATTATTTACTTTAAAAAGTCCTACACCATTTTCATTTTCATCATCACCTAACTTTAGATTTGATATTTGATAATCACTTGTATTAATAAATTGATTATCCATATTTAATTTACCAAGTGATGGGAATGATGGTAAATCTTCTGATAAATACTTCACTACCTGCCGATCTTTACTACCATCTATGTTTAATATACTTTCTGTTTTATAAATCTCTGCTTTATTATAATTTATTGAATTAGTTAGTTTATAAATATATTTATCACTTAGATTTCTTAGAGATATATCTTTATCTTCAATAAAACGAATATTATAAAGATGACGATTATTACTAATATTAGCTGTTGTTGTTTGTATATCGTTAAGCGTAAGCTCTTGTGTTATTTGTTCTGTCTCACGAGAATCAAATAATGTATCTTCTATATTTGATTGTTTCCAGACACTAGATTTAAACGAACTACTAGATGCTCTAACTCGGGCATAAATTGATTTTGCATTTAATCCAAATCTTTCAAAAGAATAAGTATCAACTAAGTTTTCATTATTAATTGCATATGTCTTATAACTACCTGTTATAGAATCTTGATAAATTAAGCTAGATAAGTCGATTGCATCTAAAACAACATAAAAATATGTACGATTATTTTCTATTGTTTTATAAGAACGTAATTTATATTCTTCAGTTAGATTTCCTTTTATTATTTCACAGCTAACTTCTGATAAATCAGATTCTTTATCAGGAATTAAATTATTAGTAGAATTTATTTTAAACTTCATTAAAGATTGACTGTTATTAGTATAATTTTCAGCGCCGTTATATATCTCTATATTATACTCAAAACTTTCAGCAACTTCATTATATATATCATCCATGCACCATTTTAAATATAAAGATTCCCCATTTACTAATTCTAAATTAGTTATAGTTGGTTTTTCAGCATCTAAAGGTGCTGCAGCCGTTAGATTATTGACATCATAATAACCAAACATTCTTTGTTTACGAATTTTTATATTTCGATTTGTTATATCAACAACGGTCTCGCTTTTATCATCAGTCTTATCTTCACCATAATAAAGATAATCCGCTTGTAAAGAATAGCTCACTGAATAAACAACACCATCACTAGGATCAAATTCAATTGCAATATTGCCATCCATAGCATTATGATTTGATAAATACCTTTCCATTAGCTGTTCAAATAAATCATGTGACTGCTCATTATATCCTTTTTCATCTTTAATATAATCAGGATTATAAAAAATAGTATATAAACGCCCATTATACTCATTATCTATCATAGGATTTATTTTGTTATAATTTTTAGCATCAGATGTTTTTAATGCGTATGTTTTTACTTGGCCAGCGTAATCAGTGAGTTGTCCACTTGCTTTATAATGCGTTAATGCTTCTTGGGCTGCTACATAAATTGTTTGTGCATCTTCATTATAATTTTTAAACTTTGCATAACGCGTATATGAATACAAGCCAAAAGTTGCTGCACCTAATAATATTGCTAAAATCATTAAGACGACAACTAATTCAACTAATGTAAATCCTTTTTTATTAGATTTCATCAAATCACCAGCTTTCCACTTAAGTATACATTTTTTTTAACAAAACCGCATTATAATAACTAAAAAAAACAAAAAATGACCTTTTTTCAATAAAAAAATATAAAGTTAGTAACTTATCACTAACTTTATATTAATTATGTAAATAACTTTTCCCATAATCCAAATAAGAAAATAAAAATTACAATTAAAGGTAATATCCAGCTAACATAGAACTTTGCTTTTTCAGGAAAACTCAAACCTTTACCAGCATTAGCTTCAGACATAAAATTTTTCCATCCCCATCCAATTTTACGGGTACAAAAGAATAAAAATACTAATGACCCAAGTGGCATAATAACATTAGAAACTAGAAAATCTAGTAAATCTAATACTGCACTTCCAGGACCTAAAGGCTGGAAATTAGATAAGACACTAAAACCTATTGCACATGGGATACTACCAATCACAATAATCATAAAATTTAAGAACACACTTTTTCTTCTTGACCATTGAAATAAATCAATTGAAAAAGAAACAATATTTTCAAATACAGCAATAATCGTTGATAATGCCGCAAAATTCATAAAAACGAAAAATAAAGTACCCCAAATTTGACCATTCTTCATAACATTAAAAATATTTGGTAGGGTAACAAAAACCAGTCCTGGTCCACTACCAGCATCAACACCAAACGACATACACGCTGGAAAAATAATTAATCCCGCCATTGTTGCAACAAAAGTATCTAGAGCTAAAACTCTAAAACCTTCTCCAGTTAAAGAATGCTCTTTACCAATATAACTGCCAAAAATAGCCATTCCACCCATTCCAATACTCAAAGTAAAAAATGCTTGACCCATTGCACCATAAATAGCATTAAATATTCCATTTTCCATTAAAGAATTAAAATCAGGTACAAGATAAAATTCAACACCTTTCATCGCACCATCTAAACTTAATGACTTTACTACTAGTAAAAGCATTACTGCTAATAACAACCCCATCATTATTTTAGTAACTTTTTCAACCCCTCGTTGTAAACCAACTGCGCAAATACCACAGCCAATAACAACAATTAAAATCATCCAAAATATGCTCGCTTCAGGATTAGTTTGTAATGTTGTAAATACATCGCTTACTTCTTTAGGATTTAATCCAATAAAATCTCCATTTAACATTTTAACAAAATAAGCTAACATCCAACCTGCAATCGTAGTATAAAACATCACTAGCAAATAATTTCCTGCCATTGCCACATATGAAAATAAATGCCATTTTTGTCCCTTTTTTTCTAATACATGAAAACTTTGTGCAACACTCTTTTGAGAGCCCCGCCCTACAGAATATTCCATAACAATGATTGGTAACCCTAAAATAATTAAGAAAAACAGGTATACTAATACAAATGCACCACCACCATATTTTCCTACCATATAAGGAAATCGCCAAATATTTCCTAAACCAATCGCACATCCTGCCGATAATAAAATAAATCCTAGGCGTGAAGATAATTTTTCTCTACTCATAAATTGTCTCCTTATTTAAACAATGTCTTAATTGTAAAGGAAATAAATGTATCAGTCAATTAATAAGAAAAAGTTACACTAATTTATTTTATACTTTATTATTTCTGATAACTCTTGCCGGTACCCCTACTGCTGTTACATGATCTGGAATATCTTTAACAACAACAGCTCCTGCTCCAATTATTACTTCTTTTCCAACCTCAATTTCATCAATTAAAGAAGCACTAGTTCCAATAAATGATTTTCTACCTACTTTAGCATGTCCTGCCATTGCCACATTAGGACAAATATTAACAAATTCTTCAACAATACTATCATGTTCAACAATAGCTGCTGTATTTATTATACATCCCTCTTTAACAAAAGCATTGATATTAATTACAGCATTAGCTAAAACAGTACATCCTGCTGATACTTGAGCAAAGGGACTAATAACAGCTGTAGGATGAATTATTGTAGCAATGGGAACTTCCATTGTTTTTAATACTGCCATTTTTTCCTCACGCAAATCATTACTGCCTGTTGCCACTATTACTTCATCATATGAATGAAAAATAGTATCAAGATCTACTTTACTTTCTTCATAAATAGTATAATTTTCTATCTCTCGATGCCCTTTTTCTTTAAAATCCAAAAAATCTATTTTTGTATATTTTTGCATTGCTAGAGCGCATCCCAAAGTAACAAGACCTTGATCTCCAGCACCCCAAATTAATAAGCTTTTCACTTCAAAACCTCCTATTTTAAAACAATTTTATCAATAAAATTAAGTGTAATGCCTTTTAATATTTCATTTGCCCTAATTAATCTATCCTTTTCTAAAAATGCTATTGGTAAATGAGCATCATAGCCAAAAACTACTTTACAGCCATATCTTGATACAATTTCCCAAAACTCACGAAAAGGATAAGCATAACGATACTGCCATACTCCCCCATCAAATCGATAGAGCTTTTTACCATATTTAAACCCATTTAAATTAACCTTTAAAGGAACATCATATTCGATACTTGCTCTAGCAATGCGATGAGCTGCTTCTTTACATACATTAGGAAACTCTCTTCTTCTAACATATAATGATCAGGATGCGCTATATAAGTTATAAAATTCTTTTTCACTGCTCTTTCAATCTGTTTAATATACTCTAAAACATCAGCATCTAAGCAACAACAATCATACTCATATCCAATATATTTAAGGTGTTGACCTAAGATCATATAATCACAATCTTTTTTCATTTCCATTAAATATTCATAACCTACTTTTATTTCAATTCTATCACGATATTCTTTTTGCAGTTTTCTTATATTATCCAAATACTCATCTTTTTGTTTATAATTCATGCGATCACCTGGACTATAAACTCCAATAAACGGAATATGATTACTAAAACCTAATAATTCAATTCCTGCATCAATGCACTTTCTACATACTGTATATCTAGTCCTAATGCGTGACCACAACGCATTGTATGAGTATGAAGATTAAATCTTTGATCATTCACTCTCCATTTATAGTATGATTTTAGTTTCATTAGAACATATGTATTAATCAATATTAATAATCAACGAAAAACTAGCGTAAAAGACATTCCTTCATCACTTTTTTGAGCAAATATAGCACCATCCATCTTCTGCATCAATTCTCTACATATATATAATCCTAAGCCATTACCTTGTTGCCCTTTACTATTTGCACCACGATAAAAACTTTCAAAAATATGATTAAACTCAGTATCTGTTACTGGTTTACCACTACTAAATATATTAATTAATTGACAAAAATCTTCTTCAGCAAAAGAAATTTCAATCTTTCTGCCATCCCCATACTTAAATGCATTTTCGAATATATTTTCAAATATCTCTTGACTACGCTGAATATCTCCGTTAAGTAATCTATTTTCATATTTATGAACAATCAATGTAATTTGACGCAAATCACACTGTTCTTGATATATACCCAAAACACGCTCTATTAAATCAGTTAAATAAAATTCACTATTATTTACTTGTAAATCTAGGATATCTTCACGTGCTGAACTAATGATTTCATCTACATACTTTTCAATCTCATCAGCTTTGATATTAATTTGTTTCATTGCATTAAGTTTACTATTTTGATCTTGATAAATATCTTCGACTAAAGCTTTACTATATAATTTAATTACATTTAGTGGTGTTTTCATATCATGGGATAATGACAATAACATTTTCTTTTTTTCTTTCAATAATTCTAATTGTCTTCTCTTAGAAACATCAAGAGTATCTTTTAATTGACTCATTCCCCATACAAACTTACCAAAATATCTACTTTTTTCTTCTTTGATTTCAGCATTAAAGTTACCTTTTGCTAATTCAATAGGCAATTCATTTAAACGTTGAAAAGGTTGAATTAATTTCTTTTTTAAATAAATCAAAACTATTAAAATAAAGATTTCTAAAAATAATAAACTTCCTTCAATAATTATTAAAATATTATTTATTTTTAATTCTGGTATTTGATAAATTAATTTTATATAACCTTGTAATTGATTATTTTGATAAAATGGTAGAACTTGAAAATTACTAGTATTAGACTCTAAATAAAAATCATTTAAAATATCTTGATCTGTAATACTATAACTCAAGTATTCAAGATTCTTAATATATTCATACTCACTTAAATCAAAGTTATTAACCTGTTTTTTATCATTGATTTGATTCATAATTCGATTACTTTCAACTATATAACCTCGATCATTATCATCCTTAATATACAAAAGAGCACTTCTTGAAAGAAATGCCAACAATATATATATTATTAATGATAAAACAATAAGATGATTATATCTCTTCATAACGATAACCTACTCCCCAAACCGTTTTAATTCGTTTTGGACAACGTGAATCATCTTCAATTTGACTACGTAACATTTTTATATGAACTGTTAAAGTTTGATTCTCACTCATACTATTCATTCCCCAAATTTGATTAAATAAATAATCTTTATGCAATGTTTTATCCGCATTTTCTACCAATAACACTAACAACTCATATTCTTTTACATTTAATTCTAATAATTTATTTCTTAAAAAAACCTTACGAGCATCCTTATCAATCTTAATATCCCCAGATACTAAAACATCTAATTTATTTTGTTTACTTTTAAGTCTTAAAAATAAAACTTTGATCTTAGCCACAAGAATATCAGGATCCACCGGTTTTTCAATATAATCATCTGCACCTAACTCAAAACCCATTAGCTGATCAGATTTTGATGAACGAGCACTCATAATAAAAATTGGTGTATGACTAGTATGACGAACAACCTGACAAAAAGCAAAACCATCCATACCTGGTAACATAATATCCAAAAGAATAACCCGAGAAGAATTTTCTTTTAACCAATTCAGTGCTTTTTCACCACTAATTTCATGATGGCATGAAAAGCCTTCCTTATTAAGAAAGGCTTCTATAAGCTTTGCAAGTTCATCATTATCTTCAACTAATAATATATCTATCATAATTACCACCCTAATTTAATTAACCAGTCATTCAATGCTCTTTCACGAACCCGTATATCACTATTAGGCTCACATTTACCTAAAACTATTTCATCACGGATGTCACCGTCTTCAATATAAAGAACTCGTTGACACTTTGAAGCCACTTTCATATCATGTGTCACTAGCATAATGCTAGTTCCTTCTAAATTAATTCGCATCAACTCATCCATTACTTCAATTGAATTTTGTTTATTCAGTGCCCCTGTTGGTTCATCAGCAAAAATTATTTTAGGTCGATTGATTAGACTGCGACAAATACAAGCTCTCTGTAATTGTCCCCCCGAAACCTCAGTAATCCCATTACTAGAAATATCACTAATACCTAGTTTTTGCATTAAAATTTTTGCATGTTCTTTGATTTCCTGATGATTTATTTTATTAGCTTGATATGCTGGTAAGATAATATTATCATAGATTGATAGATTTTTCAGCATATACATCTGTTGAAAAACAAATCCCATTTCTTGTAAACGTAAATCACTAATTTCATTGGATTTTAATGTTGTTAATTCTTTTCCAAAAAAGTTGATTTTTCCAGCTGTAGCATCGTCCATTCCACTAACTGTATATAATAATGTAGTTTTACCCGATCCTGATGGTCCCATGACAGCAACCATTTCTCCAGCTTTAATTTCAAGATTTATATTTCTTAAAACATTATTTTGTCTTTTATTAACAATATATGTTTTACATAAATTAGATACCTTTAAAGTTTCCATCCTCATTCTCCTATTCTAAATTATTCATTTCATGAATATTAATTTTTCTAATATTTTGAGTGGCAGCTATGGTTGCAATAACGATACCAATCAATAAGATTCCTGGATAAATTAAATAAGCCTGCAATGGATCGACCTGTATTTTTACATCAGCCCCCATAATTGCAAAAATTGGTTTTAATATAAAATGATTACTTAAAAGTGATAAAGGAACTGAAATGACCATTGATACTAATACAACCAAAAGCATTCTCATCAATTGCCAATTACGAATTGCTTTATATCTAAAGCCAATACTTTTTAATATCGCTATTTCACCTTTTTCACGGACAATAAACAATTTCTCCATTAGTAATGTAATTAACATTATTACCGCACAAAGCAGCGCTGTCATTGGAATCAGCATACTATCAAGGGTATCTTGAATTCCCCCAACTGTATCATCAATAACCTCTTGGCCCGTTTTCCATTCATAATCAGGAAAATCTTTCTGTAAAGATTTGACTATTACATCTTGTGACTGTTTTGTATCAAGATCGACCATAACAGTCCAATAATCAAACATCGTTTCTAAATCACAATTTATTTTAGAGTTCAATCGTGCACTTTTTCCTAATTGCATATAATCTGTATATACACCGGTTATAATTAAACGCTGATTTTTACCATTGATTTTTGCATTAACACTATCACCAATCACCCAGCCATTTTCTTTCATAACATCTTTAGAAAAAGCTATTTCATTTTCCAATTTAGGATCTTGACCTTGATCATAATCAAAAAAATCTCTTTCTTTTCCAACCAGCTGTATAGTCATAAGATTATTATTCTGTTTAGTTGACTGATCACCATAATTAATGAAATAGATGGGCTCCCCTGTCATTTCAACTTGATAACCCTTATCTTCCATTTCTTTTTTAACTTGATTTATACCTGCAATTAAATCAGAAACGCTATGATACTGAATTCCCTTTACGGTTTCTATCTTTTTTAAATAAATTGAACTATCTGGATCAATTGCAAACTTTTTCATCATTTCTGTACTACGCATCGTATTAAGGGTATTTAAAGGAATTGTAATTAAAATAAAACTAAGGCAAAAAGTAATGATTAACACAATATAACGAGTAAGATGTGTCATAATATCATTCATTCCTAAATAACTTGATATTGGAATTCTTGAAAAATTTGTTAATTTTATTCCATATCGTCCATGAAATCTTTCCCCTGTATAACCACCTCTAATTGCCGTAATAGCAGAAATCTTATTTAATTTTCTTGTACATAAATAACAAAATGATAAAACTAAAACAATAACAAATAATGCACAAACCATATTTATACCAATATTTAATTTATCATTTTGCATGATCATATTCATACTAACACTTTTAATCATCATTTGACTTACAGGAATACTAATAATAGTTCCTAAAGCAGTTCCCATTAAAACAATTGCAAGATATTTAATTAAATAAAGTTTTTTTATCGCTAGATTACGTAACCCAATTGCTTTAAGAATCCCTATTTCCTGATATTGTTCTTCAATAGAAAAAACTAAAGTGAATCTAAGAACTAATAAAGCAATTAAAATCAAACATATACCAATTACTATAAGTAATCCTGCAACAATCATATCAAACGAATATACCATTTTATAAGTATCTATCGTAATTGTATTCATAACTCCACTAAATCCCTGATTATTTAGTTCTTTTGTTAAATGTGCTGAGTCTGTAGTTGTAATATAATAAACTCCTAATTTAGAAGTATTTGCTTTATAATCATTAAAATCATTTTCATTCAAAATAAAACGGCTCATTCCTACCATATCACTACCAAAAGCAGCATCTTTAACTGCTTCTTTGATAATAAATTCTTTATTGAGATCATTGCTTTTTATCGTAACTTTATCACCAAGATTAAGATTTGCTGATTCCATCATTGTTAAAGATAGTGCTACTTCACCTTCTTTTAACTTTGGGATATTTCCATTTTTATTAAATACTTTACAATAATCAACATCCATCGTTGTTAAATATAAGTTTGTCCCATTATTTTCTAAATCACTTTTCTTGCCATTACGATTAATCTTAATAGATTTTTGAGAAATTTCTAAAAAGTGATTATAATCAAAATCTACTATCTCCTCTTTTTCTTTTTGCTGCTTTAACCACTGATCAATTTTATCCTTATCCTTTTCCGAATTCATGATTACATTTAAATCCGGTACACGAGCATACTCCATATAATAATCAACCGCTGAGCCAATAATCATAATATTATTAAAACTACTCGCTAAAAAGATAGTTGATAATGTGATAAATAAAAGCAAAATAATATTGACACCTTTTCGCTTCATCATATCTTTTTTAAGTATTTGCCATAGCATTTCAATTCCTCCTTTTATTCAACTTCATTATAAATAAACAATTATTAAAAAATCCTTAAATAAGATAATTATTTAATATTAGCAGCATAATTTAAAATAATGAATATCTTAATAAGTAGGAGGTCGATTACATTGTTAACCGTCTATACTATTATTGAGGCTTTATTATTAGTTACTGCGCTATCAATTGATACATTTATTTCTAGTCTTGCATATGGAACCAACAAAATTAAGATTCCTTTTTCATCTGCAATGATTATTAATATAATTTGTAGTGTTTTTTTGGCTGTATCTATATTACTCGGAGAGTTTTTTGAACCGTATGTATCTGAAAATTTAATTCAACTTATTTCTTTTTTCCTATTATTTTCTTTAGGAATTATTAAACTTTTTAATAAAAAAATAAAAAAACTATTTAATTATCTCAAACAAATTAGTCTTTTTAAACAGCTAAAAGTCGATTTTTTTATGAATATATATACTAATCCAGAAAAAGCTGATCTTGATACTTCTAAGTCTCTTTCAAATAAAGAAGCTATCTGGTTAGCCCTGACTCTTGCTGTAGATGGACTATCTGTAGGTTTTGGAGCGGGTTTAACAAGTATTAATCATTTCTTAGTAATATTTTTTTCATTATTTTCAGATATGATTGCTATCTATTTAGGATGTTATATAGGTATTAGAATTGCTAAAAAAACATCATTTGATTTATCATGGCTCAGCGGATTAATCTTAATTTTTTTAGCTTTTTCAAAATTATAGAATAACAAAAAAGTATGTATAACTCAATTACATACTTTTTGTTATATATTTTTTATCCTTTTAGCAAAATATCCTTTTTTTCAATTATTGCTAATGCAGCTTTACATGCTGGACAATCACAATATTTTGCACCAGCAGCTTTAATTTCTTTTCCATGTTCAGCAATGTTATTAGCAACATCTTCTCCAAAATGTTTTTTACCCGCATTAGATTCTGCAAAACTTATTAGATTATCAACCGTTACAATATCTTCTTCTAACTCATTTAGATATTTCTCCGTTTCTTCTACTTCATTTTCTGTTCCTAAAGCATCTAGCCAAGCTTGAGCAGCCACTTTTGCCTCTTCACTACACGAAAAAGCATTTATCAGTTCATTAGTTTTTTCAATAACATAGTTCAGTGCTTCTTTCTTCATAAATGATCTACCTTCTTTCTTTTACTAATATTTAACAAATAATTTCTTTACCTTTATTTTACAACTACTATACCCATATATCAATTAATGTTTAATTTTTATTGTCAATAATTTAATAACTCAAACATCGCATTTACATCAAGCAGACCACCTGTTAGTATTTTACCTTCAAGATTAATATTTCTACTAACACTAGATAAAATAATATTTTTTAAACTTGAAGTAGAAATATTAGGTAAATAAGACTTCAATAAAGCTGCCACACCAGCTACATGTGGTGCTGCCATAGAAGTACCATTTAACGGACTATATTCGCCATCTAAATCAAGACTTAAGATATCTGTTCCTGGAGCAGCAATATCAACACTTTCAATTCCATAATTTGAAAAACGTGCTAATGTGTCATATGGATCAGTTGCTGCAACTGAAATAATATTATCACTATCATATGAAGCAGGATAAATAGGTTCAATATCATTATTTGTCCCATTATTTCCTGCAGATGCAATAAATAATCCATTATAATTCTCTATAGCATACTTTAAAGAATAAGAATAAGCACGTCCACCCCAACTAGCATTAAGAATCTGAATATTAAAATTATTTGCAAAATCAATTGCTGCAATAGCTGAAGCAATATCAAGACCAAATTTTAAAGATGCTACCTTTACATTCCAACATACCCCTGTAATTCCTATACCATTATTACCAACCGCTCCAATTGTTCCTGCTACATGACTACCATGTCCATCATTATCAATAGAATTATCATCATTATCAGCAAAATTCCATCCATTTAATAATTTTCCATTAGGTGAAATCCACATATTCTGTGCTATATCTTGATGATTATAATCAATCCCAGTATCAATAACTCCTACAACAACTTCACTGCTTCCAGTCGTATAATTCCACGCTAAAGGCGTATTGATTTTTTGAATTCCCCATAAATACTGATACAGCGGATCGTTAGATACTAGATGCATTTCTTCTAAATAATCAGGCTCTGCATAATTTATATACGGACTTGCTGATAGTTTTGTAACAGCTTCAATTACTGTTTCTTTATTTTTATCTTTTAAATGAATTAAAATAATATTATCTGCATCACTTTTTTCTGTTATTATGCTGGAACTAAAAATAATTTCTATCTTTTCATATTCAATTTCTTCTAAAGCAAGACTGATATAGTACTCAACTTCAGCAAAAGAAATATTGTTATTTATAACTACGATTACTTTTCCAGTTTCATATCCATCATACATTATATTTCCTCCTTAATTATATTTTATGTTTATATTTACATTTAATTACTATAAGCAAGAATTGATTCTTTATCTTATTTTTTTAATAAAAAAACAACATACGATTTGTATATTGTCATCAACTATTATCTTCACTTCAATTTAATCAAAACACCATAATCTATCTTAAAATTAAATTATACGCTAAATTACTCATCCAATGCGAAATAATTGAACCATATAATGAATTAGTTTTTAAATATATAAACGATAACACTATATGTGTTATAAATAAATCAATAATCCATCCCATATTATAAATTGTCAAATCACTTATTGTCATACCATATACAATCATTCTATATGGAAAATGCATTACCACAAACAAAATACCACTCACTATAATTACAAAATACTGATTTTTTATAAAACCATATAATCTAGTCGTAATATATCCTCGAAAAACAATTTCCTCACATAATGCAACCGTTAAATAATATACAACAAATTTAATAATATTTCCTAATTCAACAAAATCAGCACCATCAATAACATGTGATAAACAATTTGTATAGAAAAACACTGCTGCCAGAATCAAACCAATTAAACAACTCAGTTTCCATTTCCCACCATAAATCCCTATAGATGAAAAATTATCTTTTCTTATTTTAATAAACAAAATTGTAATAATAACCATCAAGATATTTAATCCACACCCAACAAATATTGAACTTTCTTTTATAACTGGATATTTATTTTCTAAGACAGCAATTATTGCATATAGTACACAAATTATAAAAAAAAGTCCGATTGCAAATAAAGCATCTATACGCTGATACTTATTAACATTCTTACCAAAACCCTTATTTGATTTTAATAATCCTTTCATTTTGTTGCCCCCAATAAAATTTATTTTTATTTAATTAACTTTTTTTAATAGAATACTCCTATATCTGGCATCAAGTATTTCTTAAATTATAACAATAATAATACATTTTTAACTATCTTTATAAAGATTCTATCACAATAACTGTACATCAACAAATCCAATTACTTATATAAACAGCTATAAAAGTTAAAATATTATTATGTACTATAAAAATCCACTAGCCATTATTTAATAATATAGAAAATAATAGCTAGTGGATATAAGTTTATTATATGGAATCAGTTATAATAATGATACTAAAATACAACCTTTTACATTAAGAATTTTTATTTCAATTAGTCGTTGTATCAGTACTTTTTGCTGGAATAAGAAACGCAATAACTATAAAAATGATACCAACAAATAATAAACCAATAAAACCAATCGAAAATACAGATGGATATTTATCAGATATATGAAACAAAGTCAATTTACCTAAATCCATAGAATTAAATATTCCAAGATTCATCCAAAAATGATAAGTTACAGAAAATAACCATGCGCCTAATAAACCACCTAACACAGCACTTAAAGCCTTTTTTGCACCACCACTTCCAGTAGCAGCGACACAAGTTCCAGGACAAGTACCTACTGTACCAAATCCAATACCAAAAAGTAGTCCTCCGATAATAACCCCAAGATTTGTTGATTTGATACTAAGGTGATCTATATTAAATAACCCTAACAAACTAAACACTGATAATAATATGCTAGCAAGTCCTATAGCAAATACGATAATCTTCATTAATGTCAAATCCTGCATTCGTAGCATAGCAATTAATTTTTTAGGAGAAGATGCACCTACCCAATAAAGAGCATAGCCAAATAGAAATCCCATTACTATTGCAAGTACAACTTCCATACTATTTTCTCTCCTTATTGCTTGTTTTATAACCTACCAATAATACAGTTGGAATTGCCACAATAAATACACATATTGCAAAAATATAACCACTAATACTTCCCTGCATGATTCCACTCATCATATGTCCACTTGTACAACCATCAGCCATACGTGCAGCAAATAATATAAGCATACCACCTAAAAATGAGGGTATGTATGATTTAATATTAGTACTTTTAGTTACTGGTAATTCTTGTCCCACATCACTCATCTGACTACGACGTTTTTTATCATTTACTATATAAGCAAAATAGCCTCCAGCTGGAATGGCTAACACAAATACAAAATCATAGTTCCAGGGATTTTGTATAGATTTTGCAAGTTTTCCTTCACCTTTATCATAATATGCATTTGTACTTCGATATCCTGTTTCACGATTTTCATCTTTAACAATAACTGAATCATCCAATGCACTATGAAAGATTCCTGATAATACAGAAAATTGTGTTGATACTCCAATTGGCTTTACTAATAAAATGCCTAGAAAAAACACTATCCCTAATACAGATGCTTTTTTAATCCATGAGTCATCTCCCATTTTCTACCTCCTATTTACATAAATAGGATTCTCTTATTATTTATTTTTATTCATCTTATAGTTTTTATTATATAAAATACCTTTAGTATTATCTTAAATTTCTTATACTAAATAATTTTTAAATATTTATCACCATAAATCATATAATATAAATTTATTTCATAGGTCTTTCACGTTCTTTAATTATATCACTATTACAAGTAACTACGATTCTAGCATATTTAATCATACTTCCAGTAAACCTTATAACATATTCCTTATCTTTTTTTAATTTATTTAATGATATATCAAATTTAGCATTATTGATAACATCTTGCCAGCTATTATCCCATAAAACTTCTCCAGTTTGATTATCTGCTATTTCTAAAATACCATTTTCTCCATCTAATTGTAATGAAACATTTAAAGTTAAAGACTTAATATCCTCACTAACACAAAATAACCTCTCATCAATAAAAGGTTCATGGTCATCATAATCTTCTGTTAACTCCAGTTCAATATTTAATTTTTTATCCGCAAGTAATCTATCATTATAATTACAACCAGTTAAAAATAACATTAAACATATTAATCCCCCAATATAGTTTTTCATAACATTCCTCTTTTCATAAAAATAATTATATCATAGTATCTTTTTATAATTAAAATATTTATTCAGTGTTTTTGTATGTAAGATATGATAAAATTTATAAAATAGAAAATATATTAAGGAGGTGGTTGAAATGATTCTAGGTTTTATTTGCCGTAGAATCGCAGGCGCTAAGCTTCGTACAGAGTCTGTTAATTAATAGGCTAGGCGATATGAGTTTGATGCTCTAGCTGTGCGAAGCGATTAGAAACAATCGCCTAATCCTATTTCTTAGGCTCTGTTTATTTTACAAAATTTATAAAATAAAGGAGCAAAGAGATGATTGAAATAGGAATTAATAAAATTTGTAAAAATTTTGGTTATAAACAAGTATTAAAAAATGTTAGTTTTGAAATTTTAACTGGAAATCATGTTGGAATTGTTGGAAAGAATGGTAGTGGTAAATCTACTTTATTTAAAATGATCATGAAAAAAGAATTTCCTGATTCTGGTAATATAACAATTCGTAAACAAGCTACTATTGGATATTTGGAACAAATACCAACTATTGAAAATGAAGATATTACTGTAAAAGATAAATTAATGATGTCTTTTCTTGATATTCAAAATACAGAACAACAAATGAGAACTTTAGAACTAAAAATGATGTCTGATACTGAAAATATTACTCTATTAGATAAATATGCTAAAATCCAAGATTTGTACATATCACAAGGTGGATATGAAATTGAAGAAAAACTTAATAAGATCATAACTGGTTTTAAACTCCAGAATATTATTGATAAACCATTTTCAATTTTAAGTGGCGGTCAAAAAACTGTAGTAAATTTAGCCCAGCTAATATTAACTGAACCAGATATTTTATTATTAGATGAACCAACTAATCATCTTGATATTATGATGTTAGAGTGGTTAGAAAATTATTTAAATAAATATCAGGGAACTATTATTATTATTTCTCATGATCGTTATTTTTTAGATAAAGTGACAGATAAAACAATTCTATTAGACGCTAGTGAAAGTCACATATTTCATGGAAATTATTCATACAGTCTAAAAGAGCAAGAACGTCTATTATTATTAGAATTTGAACAGTATAAAACCCAACAAAGAAAAATTGATGCAATAAAAGCATCAATTAAACGTTATCGGGATTGGGGTAATCAAGGTGATAATGAAAAGTTTTTTAAGAAAGCAAAGGAATTAGAAAAACGTTTAGATAAAATAGAAGTAATGGATAAACCCCAATTGGAAAAGAAAAAAATCCCAATTCAATTTTTAGGAATGCAAGGCAGTAATGAAACTCTTAAGATAGAAAATTTAGAGATTTCATTTGATGATTTATTACTATTTTCTAATATAAATCTTACATTATATTATCAAGAAAAAATTGCATTATTAGGAAATAATGGTTCAGGAAAAACTTCTTTGATTAAAGCTATACTTGGCGAATTTAAATCTTATGTGGGTAAAATAAAGATAGCTGAAACTACAACTATTGGCTATATTCCTCAAGAAATTAAATTCTTTAATAATAATGACTCTATCCTACAAGTATTTCGTAGTGGGTTTCCTTGTTTAGAAGAAGAGGCAAGAGGAATTTTAGCTAAGTATGGCTTCTATAAAGATCAAGTCTATAAACAAGTGGGAAATTTATCCGGTGGAGAAAAAGTACTATTAAAATTTGCTATTTTAATGCAAGGAAAAATTAATTTTTTAATTTTAGATGAACCAACTAATCATATTGATATCGAGACTAGAGAAATTCTTGAAGATGCATTATTAGAATATCATGGAACTTTATTATTTGTATCTCATGATCGATATTTTATAGATAAGTTAGCAAATCGAATCCTAGCAATAGAAAACAATACTATAACAAGTTCTTATAGATGATAACATCAAAACACAATATTACTTTATAAATAAAGAAGATATTAATACATTACATATAATTAATATCTTCTTTTTGTGTAGTTGAGCTATTCGATATAAGAATTACTCAAGATATAAAATTCTTCTTGACTCGCTTGATACTTCTTTTCCATTTTTTCTAGTGTATCATCATATTTTTGTACTTCTTCTTCAGTTACCTGCATTACAGGACTATCATAATATATCCATTTTCTTCCATCTAATGTACCAGAAACAAGTTCTTTAACCATCATTGCAGCTGGATATTTTCCATTTTCTATACATACATTATATTTTTTACTGCTTTTAAAACCAAGGCTTACATAATTAGCAGGACTTCCAAAAATGACAATGACATCATATCCTAATTCAATTGCTTTTTTAAAAGAATGTTCAATCAGAAGTTTACCATAACCTTTCCTTTGGTATTTAGGAACAATACAAACTGGACCAAAAGTAATAATATCCTTTTCAAATCCCTTTTCATCAACTAACTTGGCTTTAGTGTACATGATGTTTCCAATTATTTGACCATCAAGTTCAATGACAAAATCTAATTCTGATATAAAATCACTATGCGCTCTCATAATATGAACTAAATAATGTTCAGCTCCACCTGGAACATAGAGATTATAAAAAGCCTCTCTAGTAATTTTTTCAACTGTCTTATAATCTGCTTGTGTTTCATTTCTAATAATTATATTTTTATTCATTTATATTATCTCCAATTATTTATTTGCTCTTTGTGGCAATTTTTTTATAAGTTTTGAGATTTCTTTTTCTCTTTTTTCTTTTATCATCATATAATTTCCCTTATCTTCAAGATATGAACTCTCTAATTTTAGTTTTTGATAAGATTTCCATCTTTCCAATTGTAATTCACCATTTTTTAACTGCACACCCAGGTTCTTTAGAATGTGTACAATCCCTAAAGCGACATTTTAAAGCTATCTCCTCAATTTCTCCAAATGCTTTATTAAGTCCCTCATTATTATCTCACATACCAATTTCACGCATGCCTAGAGTATCAATGACCATTCCTCCATCAAGATAACATAATTAATTCCCGACGAGTAGTAGTATGGCGACTCTTGTCATCATTACGAAGTTCATTTACATCTAAATACTTCTCTTTAATCAGGCAATTAATTAATGCAGATCTTCCAACCACTAATAAATATACTCAGCTGCTCAAATCCAACTTGCTCTAATGTAGTTGTAACAACAACATCTACTCCATTAGCAACTAAATATACTTTTGAAAGTTTGTCATCAATTAGTCAAGACTATTACAGGAATAACACTACTTTGCCAGGCAATAGAAAGATAACGTTCTAAATGTCGCAGATTAAAATCATTATTCAAAGCCATACAAATAAATATTGTATTAATATTAGCTGCTACAATCTGCTCCTGGATATTACTACCAGCCACCTTACGAACAAAGTAACTAACATGAGGCAAAACTCGATGAATGACTGCATTCTCTCCATTTTCATCCCAATCTGTCATTACAAAATCCCCAATCTAGCAAAAAAAGTGTATTAAATCTAACTTACCAGAAATCTCAGCTAATTTTTCTCCTTGTTCTGTAATAATACGATATAATCCTTTTTCCTGTGCAATAATACGAGAAATCATTAATTGCAGCAATATGTTCAAAATGATTTGTTAGACCATATTTACTCATTATTATTTGTCCTTTTCACTGCATATTTTTCAATGAAATTATCCATATGCTTCATAAACATTTGAGCAGTCTCCTTTTTCTCATTATTGACTACATCTGAAATATTTAACAATAAATAAAATGGAGCATAAAATTCTAATGCCATTTGCTTAGAGTCACCTTTTAGCCAAATTCCCTGTCTCATCATTTCATTCATTAAATCTTCTATAAATTTAAGTGGTCCGCTTGCTAAAACCTTTTGATATAAAGCTGTCATTTCAGAATCTCGATATTGCTCCAATGTTAACATCCTACGAAAATTACAAGCTATCTCATCTTCAGTCCAATAATAAAACTGTGCTTCCATATATCTTTTCATATTTTCCACAGAAATATTATTAAAAGATCGTGGCATTTTTGAAAACTCTATTTCTAAAAATCCTGCTTTTTTATAACGCTCAACATCTAACTGACAAACATGTTCAAAAATACTATCAAAAATATCACGCTTGTTTTTATAATGTTTATATAATGCCCCTTTTGTCATACCTAATTCACTAGCAATCCGGCTAACCGAAACAGCTTCATAACCATCCTTTGCAAATAATCGAAGGGCAACTATTAAAATATTTTCTTTTGTATTTGTACTCATTATTTTTATCCCCAACCGTAAACATTCGTTTACTTACCCTTAAATTATAGTAAACAATCGTTTACTTGTCAAGATAAGATATATGTTCGCAAAAAAACAGTTAATCATTTATAATTAACTGTTCTATAATAATATCAAATTAAACTTTATATAACTCAGTTTGTTACTATAAATTAGTCTCTTATTTACAATAAATATTTTTACTTATATAAGAAAATTTATTAGATAACTCTTTTACACTTTCCTGACTGGAAACTGTATCTCTGTTAACCATTCATTAGGCGATTCTTTATTCCAAACCCCATCTATATATGACTCTCTTTGATACCCTATAATTTCATAACCACTTTCTTCGATAAATTGTACTATTGCGCTATAAGCTTCAGGTAATTTTTCATAGGATCCTTTATGTAAAACACATGCAGCCATTTCAACTCTAGGGAGAACTCGAAATTTTAGATTACCTTGATTCTCTTTTAATTCTGTAACAGCTTCACATATTTCTGCATGAATATCAGATTCCCGGTATTCTTCATCATAATAAATTGTAAAGCAATATTCTGGTTCAGCACATTGACAACCGGCTTTTTCCATTTCTAATCCCATTTCTGGCATTTTTTCAAATAGAGCCGCATAACTTTCCATATGTAAACGTTCAAACGCAATAATAACTTCGGGTAATGGTTTCATAATTACATGATATTCACTATCTAATGTATC
This sequence comes from Thomasclavelia sp., assembly GCF_047249845.1. Taxonomy (GTDB): domain Bacteria; phylum Bacillota_I; class Bacilli_A; order Erysipelotrichales; family Coprobacillaceae; genus Thomasclavelia. The sequence goes on along the minus strand of NZ_JBKTWO010000017.1, from coordinate 4,100 downwards.
TCTAGCTAAGTAACTTTCGATACTTGCAACTTTTTTACTCAAATCAGCTATCTCATTTATTAATTCTACTTTCTTTTTTAAAAGTAACTTTTCTTCTGAAGATCCTTTAATGACTTTCTTTATTTCTTCTAGTGAGAATCCAATTTCTTTTAAAGCTATAATTCTATGTAACTGTGGCAGCTGTTGTGATGTATAATAACGATATCCATTATTATTGTCTATATATGCTGGTTTTAATAATCCAATTTCATCATAATGTCTTAAGGTTTTGATTGTTATTTTATTCATTTGTGAGAAAACTCCTATTTTATATAATCTTTGAGGTGTTTTTTCACATTTATATTCTTCCATTTTTATCTCCTATTCCCATTTAAATACTTTTATTGAAATTATACAACCTATAATCGCTAATACAAACAAGAAAATACTAGAAAAAATCATTTCCTGATTATATATACCTAATGATATATTTTTAAGTAATTGAATTCCATGAGTAAGTGGCAAAATATTGGCTATTTTTTGGATAAATACTGGGAATATTTCAAAAGGAATTGTCGCACCAGATAAAAATAACATTGGAAAATAAACAAAAGTACAAACAACATTTGCAATCTTAACACTTGGACACAAACTAGCAATAATCATACCAATACTATACATAGATAACATAACTAAAAAATATCCCCCAATAAATAATAACAGGCTTCCATTCATCTGGTAATTAAATATAAAAACTGAACAAATCGTAATAATAATTGCAGATAAACTAGCAATCATTGCTCCTAAAATCATTTGTACTATCAACATCATCATTGGACTAACCGGAGTCACAAAGAAATGTTTTAAAATCTTTTTATCACGATAATTTGCAAATGTGATTGGCAGTCCCATAAATGCTGTTGCACAAATACCTACTGTAACCAATGAAGCAAAAGCACCTTGTAAAAAAGTATAATGCTCACCAGCTATATTTTGATTTCCTGCAATTATACTAATAAGGAAAAGAACCCCAACAGGCATACCAACCCCAAAAATCAATGAATCAGGACATCTTAATGATAACTTTCCCTCAGTTTTTAATAATGTCATAAACCTCTTCATACTTTTCCCTCCTTCATATATGAAAGATACGCTTCTTCTAAATTCTTAAATTGACCTTTATTTATAACTTCCTCAACCGTTCCCTCTATAACCTTTTCTCCCCTCTTTAACAAAAGAATATGGTCACAAAGGTATTCTGCCTCTTCCATATAGTGTGTTGTTAAAACAATAGTCATTCCTTGATCCTTTAATGTCTTTAAAATATCCCAGGCTTCTCTTCTAGCCAAAACATCTAACCCTGTTGTTAATTCATCTAAAAATAAAATTTTTGGTTGGGGAATTAATGCAATGACAACAGATAACTTTTGTTTTTCGCCACCAGATAATTTTTCTACATACTGATTTTCAAATTCTTCTAACTGAAATTGTTTTAATAATTGATGATAATCAGCAGGTTGAGCATATAATGCTGCAGTTTCTTGACATACTTCTTTAACTTTAATATTATCTTGATAAAATGAAGCCTGTAATTGTACTCCAATCGTTTCAAATAAAGTTTTTCTATCCTTTTTTGCTTCCTTACCCCATATTTTTGCATACCCTTCTTCAGGAACATTAAGCCCTAATATACTTTCAATCGTGGTTGTCTTACCAGCACCATTATGTCCTAATATCCCATATACTTCACCACTTCGAACTTTTAAAGATAAATCATTTACAACTTTTTTACCATTATAAATCTTTGTTAGATGATTGACTTCAATACAATAATTCATTGTTTCTCCTCCTTACAGTTTGAGCATACATTCTCCTGTTAGGGTAGAGTCAATACTAAATTAAATAAATTTTCATATATCACAAAAAAGGTAATAATTTTTATATTTCCAAATAATCAAAAAGGAATGTTATCACCTTCATCCCTTCCATTATATAAGAAAATCTTATAAGTCTTCTTAACCTAATATTCATTTACAAATTAATTTTACAATAATTTTTTCCTAAGTAATAGAATTTATCTGTAAACTTGTTAAGCATAAAAAAGCCAGTCTTGAAATACAGACTGGCTAAAACAATTTTTTCATTACTTTTAAATAAAATTATTCTTAACCCTGTAACTTTATATCATTTTTTTACTTTATAATAGCAATAATACCTTATCAAAGGTTATTGCTCATGTAATAATCAACACTTAAACTTTAGGTAAGTATTAAAAAAATGATATTAGATAGAATTTTATTGTTCATTTTTATTTGTTGATCTAATCCTCTTTTACATAATAAATATATTAATTTATTATTTATCATCTGTTCTTCTTAAAAATTCAACAAAAGCAAAGATTATAGAAATTACTGTTAAAACAGAAATTATCAGTTCTGCCATGTTGTTAGCATAATCTGATTGAGATGGCATGACAATACTTAAAGTCAAAAAACAGACACACCAAATTAATCCTATTATAAGAACAGAAAAAGTAATATATTTGAGTAAAACAGATATTTTATTAACTATTTTTTTGTTAAATTCAATTTGTTTTTCTGAATAGGATTTTTTCATAAATTTAGCTTTAATTCCTCCTAATAATAATCCAGAGATAATCCCCACTGACAAATATATACAGACTTTTAAGAATACCTCCATTCCTAATCCTCTTTAGAAAAAATTAAATCAATTTTTCGAATACAACCATTAGCGCTAATTTCAGTTGGAATCATACCAACATAATCATATCCCTGGCAAGTATATTTCTCAATAATTTCTCTATGTTCAGATATAACAGCTATTACCACATCTTTCATTTTATAATCAACATTTACATATTCATATTTCTTCATAATTTCCTCCTTATATAAAATCCATTTAATAAACTATCTAACAAAAATATATTTAATAACAAAATACTTGTTCGAATTATTTAAATCAAAATTCAAAAAATACATCCATTTCTATCTGATTACATTTCACTCGAGCTATCAATTTTAAGAAGATTACAACACCTACAAATCGCTAATTTCAAAAAATAAGTAATAGAACTATCATTAAAAATTACGCATCCAACTTCAATAATCATTCATATTTTCAATTAACAATAAAGGTTCGCTCATTCCCTCAAATATGAAACCCCATATATTTCTGTAAAATCAAACCATACTTTATTATTGTACTTATTCTTTCGTAATAGTTAGCTTTTTAAATGCTTCACGTGCCTTATCCTGACCTGCTAAACTCGCCATAATCATTCCAGTATTCGAATTCTTTATCCACACCACAAAATTATCCTCAGTACCAGACTGGCCTTCAATTTCATACATGTAATATACATTACCATCCTTTTTAGTATCCTCAAGTACTTCCATACCCTGATTTCCCTTTATTGCTAAATAGCTGTTATAACCATCTTCATGTACAAACATCCCTTCTAAAATTGTCTCATTGTCTTTTTTAACTACAAATTGTCCATCTTTTTGTGTTAGAGACAATCCACTAGAGGTATCTAATTCCACTTTAATCTTATCTCCTGTTTCAACATTAAAAGTATAAGACATGCTCGATGACACAGAACACGCACTTACCATAAACATTGTTATCAACACCATCATCAAGGTACATAATTTCATAATTTGTTTCATAAATCCTATTCTCCTTACACTGTATCATCATTTTATAATCTGTACTTTAACGCTTAACAAAACAACAACAAATTCATCTCCTTCTCCCTAAATTCTGTTAAAATATCATAAAACAACATTTTAAAACTGTTATCAGTTAAATATAATTCTACACACTTGATTAATAAGTCCAACAAAGCATCCGCTAAACAATTTTGAATAACTGCCTATTTAATTCTAAATTTAACCTCACTATATTCAAAACAAAAGCATATATATCATTTGCATCAACCTTTAATAAGTCACATCGTAAAAGTTTCTCCCATCCATCTTATTTTATATTTTGCTTCTAATAGTGATGTCTCCTGTATTATAATTTTTTAAGAAATATCTTAACCGGTTAAAGAAAAAAGGATACCGTCAAAATGAAAATGAAGCCCGCTAGCTCTATTT
>NZ_JBKTWO010000016.1:0-52558 GCF_047249845.1 Thomasclavelia sp. | reverse complement strand
CGAAACCCTTGATTTACCGTTGTTTTAACAGCACAATTGATTCAACATGCTCAGTTTGTGGAAACATGTCAACTGGTTGGCAAATTTCAGCAATATAACCAAACTCCTGAAGATATTTAATATCTCTAGCCTGTGTAGCAACATCACAAGAAATATATACAACCTTTTTAGGATTAGCTTGAACTAAATAATCTAAAAATTCAGATGAACAACCTTTCCTAGGAGGGTCAACAAAAACTACATCCAAACGCTGATTATCATTTACTAATTCAATCATATATTTTCCTGCATCAGCACATGTAAATTCAACATTTTCAATATTGTTTAAATCTGCATTATTTTTAGCATCAGCAATTGCTACTTCTACAATCTCCACTCCATATACTTTTTTTACATATTTTGCAACTGAAAGTGTAATTGTTCCAATTCCACAATAAGCATCTAAAACAATATTATCTTTTGATAAATTTGCAAATTCAATTGCTTTTGAATATAATTTTTCAACTTGAATAGGATTAACTTGATAAAATGATTTTAAAGAAATCTTATATTTATTATCTAATAATGTATCATAAATATAACCATTACCATATAAAATAACTTCTTCTTCCCCTAATATAACATTATCAATTCGCGGATTAATGTTTTGAACAACTGTTTTAATCATTGGAAATTCTTTAATAACTATTTCAACTAGTTTATTAATATCTTTAATTTTATTATGATAGCTAATTAAAACTAACATTATTTCATTAGTATGATAGCCATGTTTAGTTAAAATATGTTTAATATTTCCTTGATGAGATAATTTATCATACGGATAAATTTTAAATGTTTCCATTAATTCTCTAACTCGATTAGTTATTTGGTTAGATAATTTATTTTGGATAAAACAATTATCACAAGGAATGATCTCATTTGACTTTTGTTTATAAAATCCTGTAACTAAATGATTGCCTTTTATCCCAATAGGCATTTGGACTTTGTTACGATAATACCATGGTTCTTCCATCATTAGACAATCATTTACAGTAACAAAACAATTACCAATTCTTTCTAAACAATCTTTAACTCGCTTTGTTTTAAATATCATTTGACCTTCTTTATTTAAATGTTGTAATTGACAGCCGCCACAAGGATTAAAAACTGGACATTTAGGTTCTATACGATACTTAGAAAATTTATCTAATTCTATCAGTCTTGCAACTGCATAATTTTTTAATACTTTAATTACTTTTAACTTTCCAGTTTCACCAACTAACATACCTTTTACAAAATAAGTAAAATTATCAACTTTTACAACCCCTTGACCATCATGCGTCATATCAACACATTCACCATAAAAATAATCATTCTTCTTCATTTATTTCCTCCTAAAAAGACGAGCAATGCTCGCCTATTGGGTCTCATCTTTCTTTAAAGCTCGATCAGTAGCATTTTGATCTACTACATTAGCTCCTGTAAAACTAATTTCATCATTGCTTGGATGTTTAGTACCAAAGATTGGAAAATTACTATCACCATTGCTTGTTAAAACAAACTCAACATTATATTGTCCACGACCATTGGCAGTCCCTAATAACTCACTATATGCACTACCTTCACTCTTTGGTTGTCCTAAAGCATCATCTAGTGTATGTAAAGCGTTAGCTGCTAATGCTTTAGCATTATCTGAGGTGATATTATCAACAAAATTCATTGAAATCTTAATAATTCGACAATCAACTTCAATATTAATGCTATTTATATTTGGATCCGCTTTTACAGAGTCCTCAATACTATTAAATTTATCTTTATCAATAGCAATCAAAGATGCACAACGATCACCATATACAGGACCATCATTTCCTCCTGCTACAAAAACATAGATTACAAATACAATTGCAATTGAAAGAAGCAAAAGTAAAACAGCATAGCGCTTTTTTAATTTTCGTTTTTTCTTTTTTACTTTACCCATTGATTTATCTCCTGGATCTCTACTAGTAGAGTCATTTAGAGATTCATTTATATCATTAATTGACTCTTCTGTTTTAAATGGCTGTAAGTCTTCTTCTAAATCATTAATTTCATCATCAAATTTAAATCTTTCACGAGACATATTTCCATCCTCCTTCAACCATTGTACCAAATATCTAAATATTTGTACATTAAGAAATTCTTTCCTTTAATAACTCAATTAATAACTTACTTGTAAGACCAGGATTAGCTTGTCCTCCTGTCTTTTTCATGATTTGTCCAACTAAAAAACCAACTGCTCGATCTTTACCATTACTATAATCTTCAATTGACTGAGGATTAGCATCAAGAACCTCATTAATAATTTTAGTTAATTCTTCAGGTGAAGAAATTTGTTTCATATTATTTTCTTCAATGATTACTTCTGGATCTTTTCCATCACTCATTAAAATTTCAAATACTTTTTTACCTTGTTTACTTGAAATAGTTCCATCTTGAATATAATTAATCATCTTTGCTAAAAACTCAGGTGTAATTTTAGTATCAGTAATAATCAAATTGTTTTTATTTAAATATGCTTGAACTTCACCTAATAACCAATTACAAGCAATCTTATAGTGATTAGTATAGCCAACTGTTTCATCAAAGAAATCAGAAATTTCCTTGGTTTGTACTAAGATCAACGCATCAGTTTTAGGAATATTATATTCATCTATATAACGAGCAACCCGAGATTCAGGCATTTCCGGGATTTGAGCAATAATATCTTCTACCCATTGATGATCTAAACGAATAGGCAAAATATTTGGTTCTGGATAATATTTATAATCAACAGCATCACCTTTAGCACGCATAACAACGGTTTCTTTTTTATCTTCATCATAGCGACGAGTTTCCTGTAGTACTTCACCACCACTAATTAGTACTTTTTCTTGACGGGCTACTTCAAATTCTATTGCTTTTTGAACATTAGAAATTGAATTTAAATTCTTAATTTCAGTTCTTGTTCCAAATTTATCACTTCCAAATGGGCGAATTGAAACATTAACATCACAACGCATTGAACCTTCTTCCATCTTTGCATCACTTACTTCAGTAAACAAGAAGATTTGTCTAAGCTTTTCTAAATAAGCTGCTGCTGCTGCCCCACTACGAATCGTTGGTTTTGTCACGATTTCAATTAATGGAATACCTGCACGATTATAATCAATTAATGAATAATCATCAAAATGCAGCTGTTTAGCTGTATCTTCTTCCATATGTAATCTTTCAATCTCAATTACTTGTTTACGACCATTTACTTCAATAGTCATTGCACCATTACGACCAATAGGATGACGATCTTGAGTTATTTGAAATCCTTTTGGTAAATCTGAATAGTAATAATTTTTACGATCAAATTGAACTAATTCATCAATTTCCATATTCAAAGCACTACATACTCTAATTGCAAATTCGACCCCTGATTTATTTAAGACTGGCATTGCTCCTGTCATTCCTAAATCTACAATATTAGCATTTGTATTTGGAGCCTCGCCAAATGTTACTGGGGCTCCAGAAAACATTTTTGATTTTGTTTTAAGTTCACAGTGGACTTCTAATCCAATAACAGTTTCAAAATTCATCTTTCTTTACCCCTCTCTTGAATATTGATTTGCTAAACCTAAAGCTTGTTCTAAAGCATAAGCAACATTAAATACTGTTTGTTCTTCAAACAAACGTCCCATAATGTTTACGGCAATAGGCATTCCCTCACTAAATCCTGAAGGAATTGAAATACTAGGGGTTCCCGCAAAATTTCCTAAAGCCAAATGATTTTCTAAAATTAAATATTCATCAGATAAACGATCATCATTCGCTTCATCTAATTTCGGTGCTATACTTCCCCCATTAGGTGTTAAGATAATATCATAACTATTATATATTTTATTCATTTCTTCAACTATTAAACGACGTACCCGCTGAGCTTTTCTAAACATTCTTTCTTGGTTTTCTGTAGCTAATGCTAAGTTTCCAAGAATAAAACGTCTCTTGATATGAGCACCAAAACCATCAGTCCGTGAATTGATCATTACTTCATCAGTTGAACTACCAGATTGACGATCACCATATTTAATTCCATCTAGACAAGAATGGTTACTTGTAGCTTCACTATTAGCAATAATAGTGTATGTAGGTAGAATTGCTTTAGCTAAATAGGTAGGTATTTCTACTTCTTCAACTATAGCTCCTAATTGTTTAAAAGTTTCAACAACATGATTAAAATTATTTTTAATCTCAACATTACGAATTTCGTTACTAACAGTTTTCAAAACTGCAATTTTCATTCCCCTAATATCGCTATTTAACTCTTGTAGATAATGTGGTACTGGTCTTGTACTCGATGTCATATCACGTTCATCACGACCTGCCAAAGCCTCAGTAACGATTGCCATATCACGAACATTACGTGTAAATGCACCAACATGATCCAAACTTGATGCATAAGGAATAACTCCAAAACGAGAAATTCTTCCCCATGTCGGTTTAAAACCTACTATTCCACAAAATCCTGCTGGTTTACGAATTGAATCTCCTGTATCACTCCCTAAAGCAAATGGTACAACACCACTACCAACTAACGCTGCACTTCCACCTGATGAACCGCCAGCTATTCTTGATGAATCCCAAGGATTAAAAACAGGTCCCGTTAATGCTGACTTATTTGTCCCTCCCATTGCTAATTCATCCATACTTGATTTACCAACTAAACTAACACCTCTATTAAATAATTTATCAACTACTGTAGCATTATAAACTGGTACATAGTCTTCTAACATTTTACTAGAGGCTGTAGTTTTAATTCCTTTAGTATTGTAGTTATCTTTAAATACACAAGGAATTCCTTTTAATATTTCCTCATCATTAATTTTAATATCTTTAATATTATCTAAAGCTTTATCTTTAGTGATTGTAACAAAAGCATTCAAACGATTTTGTTGAAATTCAGCTTCTTTAAATAAATCGTGATAATATTCATCAATATTAATTCCCTCATTAACAATTAAATTATGTAATTCTTCAATTGAATATACTTTCATTATCCCACCACCTTTGGTACCTTAATTTGATTATCTTGAACACTTTTCGCATTCTTTAAAACATCTTCGCGACTAATCACATCAACTGGTTTATCTTCACGTAAAAAGCTTGTTTCAATTTCATAAGGATAAGCTAAAGGTTCCTTACCCTCAGTATCAATTTTTTCTAATACTGCAACATGATTCATAAAGATATCATATTCTTCAACTAATTCCGGCATTTCTTCATCACTAATATTAAACATTGTTTTTAAACCTAATTTTTTTAACATTTCTTCTTTACTTCCCATAACATTCTCCTAATATAATAAACTACTTTTAGCTTTTTCACCTTGTTCTTTAATAATAATCGCTTCTAAATCATCTTGTGAATGGACTAATACTTTAATATCAAATCCAGTAAACTGATTATCAACTTCATCTGCTGCAGTTGATACTAGATAAATTAATTCTTCATAAGTTTTTACATTAACATTTAATTTAATATTCATTGATTGGATGACACCATCTTTATAACGACCATAACCAATTACTCCAACAGCTTCTGTAGCAGCTTTCTTCATATTACTTTTAAATATTTCAAACTGTGAAGCTGTTTCTTCATCTGCTACAGTAGCTTCTTCGCTACTAAACATGTAATTATGATAATTTAATGTATCAATACTACCAACACTATTTTCACAAAAACTCTTTAAAATATAACGTCCGTTAATATCACTTTCATTAGTATTAGTAGCATAATATACACAGATATTTGCTGGAATACCCTTTAAATCTTTTTTTGTTTGAAGATAATCATATAATTTACTAATTGATTGACGTCCAAAATCAGCAACGATCTGTTCGTCCATTGAAGTACTTAAACGATTATTATTTTCATCACGAGGATCAAGTACAATAGCTAAAGAAACACCTTTTAACTCATATTTATCCCCTTCTTTTCGATAATAATCTTGTTCATGAACAGTAGATACCATAATTGGATTATCTATTCCCCCAATCGTTTCTCCCCTTTGCACTTGCAAAGTATGGGGATATTCTTTAGGATCACTAGAACGTCTTAATAATTTATTCATATCTTCAGTTTTAAGATATTGTCCTTCAGACATATAATAATCATCAGTTGAAAAATGAGCAGTTGATAATATTTGTAATTCCCTGCCAATTGTTTGAAAATCACTAGTTTGTCCAAAAGAAGTATAATAATTATCACGATTCAAATTAGTATTAAAATTCACTACTCGATAAAATGAATCATCTAAACTATCAGTAGTAGAAACATCATTTGCTGTTTGACTCTCAACTGTTTCTTTAGCATCATGACACCCTGTAAGCAACAAAGATATTATTAGTAAAGCTACTATTTTTTTCATCACATGATTCCTCCTTATACTAGTGCATTATAACATTATTTTTCTTACTTAACCATCTCTAATAAAGTTTCTTCATTAATTACATTAATTCCCAGACTTTGTGCTTTAGTAAGTTTACTTCCTGCATTTTCACCAGCAACTAAATAGTTAGTCTTTTTAGAAACCGAACCCGCTACTTTACCACCATGTTTTTCAATTAACTCACCGGCCTGCTTTCTTGATAAAGTAGGCAGCGTTCCAGTTACTACAAAAGTCATATCTTCAAAACGATTATCACCATCATCTTCTTCAATTACTTCCATATTAACTCCATAATCTTTTAAACGTTGGATTACTGCTTGATTATCAGGATTTTTAAAATAATTAATGATTGCCATCGCACTAATATCACCAATATCATTAACTTCAACTAGTTGAGCATAACTTGCTTTCATTAAATTATCTATACTTTTAAATTTTTTCATTAAACTCTTGGCTGCTGATTTACCAACATTGCTTATCCCTAAACTAGTAAGCAGTTTACTAGCATCATTATTTTTACTACCTTCTATTGCATTTAATAAATTATCAGTACTTTTAACTAAACCAATGATTTTTTTATCTAATAATTCTTGTCGTTTATCAATCAAGCCATAAATATCACTTAAATCTTTTAAGTATCCATGCTCTACTAAAGTTTCAACATAAGCAAAGCCAAAACCTTTTATATCCATCGCATCTCGTCCAACAAAATTAACAATATTTCTAACCAATTTACTTGGACAACTATGGTTAGTACATTTAATATCAGCATTATCTCCTATACGCATGGCTGGTGCTCCACAAACTGGACATTTATCACCAATAATATAAGGAACACTTCCTGCTGATCTTTTTTCTTTAACAACACGACGAACTTTAGGAATGATCTCACCTGATTTATAAACAACGATCGTATCACCAATTCGAATATCTAAATCATCAATAAAGTCCTGATTATGTAGTGTTGCTCTTGTAACTGTTGTTCCACATAACCTAATTGGTTCAAAGATAGCAGTAGGAGTAATTCGTCCTGTTCTTCCAACCGAAAGTTCAATTTCTAATAATTTAGTTTCTTTTTCTTCAGGAGGATATTTATATGCTATTGCCCATCGTGGAACTTTAGCAGTATTACCTAATTTTCTCCGATCAGCAAAACTATCGATCTTTACTACTGCACCATCTATATCATAATCTAATTTATCACGATTTTCACCAATTTCAACAATTGCCTGCCACACTTCATCAGCAGTTTTACAAACCTTATAATCCTCAATTATCTTGATTCCCTGCTGTTTTAAATACTCATAACCTTCACTATGACTAATAAACTCTTTACCACGAACATCCTGGATATTAAAAACAAACATAGATAAATCTCTTTCCTTAGTAATTTTACTATCCAATTGTCGTAATGTTCCTGCTGCACAGTTTCTTGGATTTGCAAAAAGTTTTTTTCCTTTAATTTCCTGCATCTCATTAACTTTATCAAAAGCAGCATTAGTCATATAAACTTCACCACGAACCTCTAAATATTCAATCGGCTCCTTTAAAGTCTTTTTAACATCATTTATTACTTTTGCATTAACAGTAACATCTTCACCTTCAAGAATTCCATCACCACGTGTTATTGCCACATCTAGCTTACCATTTACATATCTAAGAGCTAACGATAGACCATCAATCTTATATTCTACTACAAAAGTAGGATCATCTAACTGTTCTTTCATATCTTGAATAAATTCTTCAACTTCTTCTTTAGAAAAAACATCTTGTAAAGATAACATTGGAACATTATGTTTTACAAGTACTCCAGCTTCACGCTTTGCTTCACCACCAACTTTTTGAGTTGGTGAATCATCGGTTATATATTCAGGATGTTTCCTTTCTAAATCTTTTAATTCCTGCATTAACATATCATATTCATAATCACTGATTTCTGGATCATCTTGGTTATAATAACGATCATTATGATACCTGATTTTCTCTTTCAGTTCCTTATATCTATTTAAATCATTCATGTTCTCACTCCTAATCTTCAATATTATACCAAAATCAATTTAACTATAAAACAAAAATGTGCATTTTGCACATTATAATTCTAACTTCATATAAATAACATCATTCATTGGATTTTTATAATAAGCAGGTATCCTTTTAAAACCCAGCCTTTGATATAATTTAATCGCACTTTTAAGTGGTTTAATAGTATCCAAAACCATTTCCTGATATCCTTCATTTTTAGCTAAATCAATAATTTTTATAACTAAATTATACCCAATTTTAAATTTACGATACGCTGGTAAAACATATAATCTTTTCATCTCACAACGCTTTTGATCATGGCGATAATAACCTACACAACCAACAACTTTTTGATTAACTAAAGCAACTAATATTTTACCATTATTACCACTGTATTTTGCTTTTAAATTTATAAGTTCACATTCTAGATTTTGAAAAGACAGATCTCTATTTAACTCTTTTACATATTCAATGATCAAAGTTTTAATTTCATCAAGATAATTAATTCCGTCAACTATTTCCATTTTACTTTTCCACCCTATTAATCTTATAATTCAATTATTTGAATAAGTATCAAGACCATAAAATATCGTTTAGTAATTATATTTTCATTCTCACTAAAATTCATTTTACTTTTCTAAAGCTCATTTTTTAACACTTTCAATCAGCTTTTTCTTTCCTGTTATTTTTTAGCACTAAATATGTAAAGTAATGTTCTACATGATTATTATACAGATTTTAAAACAACAGCAGGTCAATAATTTTAGTATCTTGTACAATTAAAATATCACTGTCCTTATTATCAGTAATCCTTTTTTATAAATTCATCAAAGTTATTAATATTTACTTTTTTAATTCTCATCCCTTTTTTGTAAATCAATTATTATATTTATTTCCATGACATTGGGTAGCTTAGATGACTTGGTAATTTAGTGTTTAGATTTCCTCGTGCAGAATTAACTTGTCCCTGAGTTAAAAATAATGCTTTTTTTAAATCTGCATTACTAAAATCTGTATCTCTTGTATCAGCACCTAAAAAGATTGTATTATCAAATTTGCAACTATTAAAGTTTGCTGCAATCAATAATTTCATACTTAAATCTAATCCACTCATATCTTCTCCTTTAAAATTCTTTGCTAAAAATGTAGAATAAGATTTTTTATTTCCCCTTATTTGTAAACATATTTGTTTTAATATAGGGTTAATTTCATCTTTGTATACTTTTATATTAAAATTTGCTAATTTAAAAGCAGGATAACTACATATTTTTTTATTTTCAATGATTAGGTTTTTGATTTCGTCTTTCCTTTTAGATGATATATCTAAAGTCAGTACTTCTAATAAATAATATCTTATTTGAAACAACTGGAAAACAATTATAAAAACATCAAATATTTCATTTGCTTGATTTGGTAAATCTTTATATGTTTGTCCCTGATAAATATATTGTGTAACATACTGACCAGCACCAAAACAGTCATATCCTATACAACCTTTTAATTTCTTTTCTTTAAGTTGGGTATGAATTTTACAACGAAAATCATTTAATAGATTATGACATGGCTGACCTGCCTTTTTATCTTTAGGAAAACCATCAATTTTGAAAAAAAATAGAGCAGTACAACATAACCCAGAACATTGCGAACAGTTTGTTTTTAATTGTAATATTTCTTTAGTAGTATCCATATCATTATTCCCTTTTAAAGTCTAACTGTACTAACAGTTTTTCATTTGGTAAAGATTGATCATCTTTATCAATTAGACAGTAACCTATACTTTTCATAGTAGTAATTAGCTCTTTTTTATTTATTTGATGATGAACTTTATTTAAATCATCAAATACATGGAGATATGGTGAATTTGATACAAAAGCAGTTTCTTTATTAACTTGAATAATTGATGAAACATATTTAGGTTTTACAATCTTAATTATATTTTTAAAACATTTATATCCAATATACTCAATCAGTAGATCAGCAATTATTATATCCACATATGGCAGTTCAAGATTTTTTTCAGTTAAATTTACACATAAACATTTTAATATTCCATCCAGATTTGGATATCTTTTTCTACATTCATCTAAATACTGCGTATTTATATCTACACCATATACTTTATCAATCTTATTATTATCAATATGCTCTAAACCATTGCCTCCTGCAATTCCTAAAATCATTATTGATTTAACTGGATTTTGATAAAACTGTTTTTTCATCATTTTATTTAATGTTTGAAGTTGTTTTACTTGGTTTAATTTCATATGATTTTCATAATCACTTAGTAAAATATTCTGCCATGGATTTACCATAAATATCCTCCTAAAATATTTTATTATTTTGATTCAATTGTACTACTTCTAAGCTCTATAAACAATAAAAAGACAGAAAATTAACACAGCTAAAAGTAATAGATTCTAAAACATTTTCTTTATCATTAAAATAGATATAAATTATATTATAAATAAATCTTTAAATTTATTAATTACGTTTTCATAATCATCTAAACCATATACTAAAGAATCATAAACAACATATCCCCCGACAAACTTATATACATATTCATCATCTTTTTTTACTATAACCTCATACGTAGTACTTTTAGGAAGATCAAATTTCTCACTGATATCTTTAAAATTTTCTTCATTTACACATTTATCTAATAAATCCAACACAATTTCTATTTTTTCACTATCATTAATACTATATGATACCACTTCTCCTTTACTAAATATCTTAAACTCTATTTGTTTTACTATTACTTTTTTAGTACATCCCCATAAAACAAATATTATCATACCTGCTACAAATAACTTTTTTACCTTCTTCATATTTAAACCTCCATATTTAAACGATAATTATATGATTATAGCTCGTAAAATCAATATTTTTTAAATATTAATACAACCGACCCTTTCTTTTGATTAACATAAAATCAGTTAAAGCAGCACTATCTTTAATTGGGTAATAAATATATGTAAAATACATAATCATAATAACACATTAAATAATTAAAATACAAAAAAGACTAGTAATGAAATTATTTCTAGTCTAAATAATGTATTAATAGATTTTATAAATAATTATAATTTACCTTTTTCTAATCGGTAAATCATATCACAATAACTAGCAGCTTTATGAAAATGAGTCACAATAATTACACATTTTCCTTGTTTATGAGCAATATTATCTAAAATAGCTATGATATTTTTTCAGTCTCATTATCTAGATTTCCAGTTGGCTCGACTGCGATGATTATATCAGAATCATGAGAAAGTGCTTTTGCAATTCCCACCCGTTGCTGCTCACCACCAGATAATTGGATTATTTTACGATTTGCTGTATCGCGATCAACTCCAACTTTCTCTAAGAGAGTATAAATATTTTATCGTTTATTTTTCAATTTGATTTGCGAAATATACATAGAGAGTTCAATATTTTCAACTGCAATATTATTCTTCCCACTCATTAATCATTTTTCGTAATCGTTCTACTTCATATTTCGATAAATCTCTCTTTCCTAAAAGAGAAGCAACAGGTCGATCTACTGAGCCATAAAATAATTTATCAATTAATTCTCTTGTTTCAAGAGCCTGAACTTCTTCCTTTTCAACCAGAGCCTTACATAAAAAACCAGATTCAATTCTTTCAATTGTTTATTTATCAATACAGCGTTTAATTAATGTATAAGTTGCATTTCGACTATAACCATAACTTTCTTTTAAAGTTTCATAAATAACCTTGACACTAACAGTTCCATTGCGCCATATAACATTCATTACTTTTAATTCTGCATCATGTAATTTAATTTCCACACTCATTTTCTCCTTACCTCTTTCTTAATAAAATCTCTCTAGGTATGTCAATTTTCTACTACATTAAATAATATATCAATTCTAATTTTAATTAGAATTAGTAAAAAATTATTTTATAAAAGATATACTATTAATAAATTTCTAATCAATAATAATATGTGACTCATCTTTAATTGTAACATTTGTTTATATATGTATTAAAAAATCAATTAAAATATAAGGTACCTGAACATTCAGGTACCTTAAGTTTATATAAATAATTTCTTATATCAGATAATATTTTTACTAATTAGTCAATTTCTTTAAAGCTTTGTGTCCAGCCATTAATGTTTTTAATCCTGCTGGTAATTCAAATGCAATATCCAATGTTTTACCATTAACTTTAACAACAACACCCTTTCCAAAACTATCATGCAATACAAAATCACCAGCAGCCCAATCAGTAACCTGATTATTTCCTACTAATTCTTCTTTGCTTAGCGTTGTATTAATAAAATTTGATGTTTTAAAACGTGGCTTAGTTCCCACATGTTTTATTCCCTCTTTACCAACTTCATCAATAAATCTACTTGCAATTTTAGGGGAATCAGTAACGAAGCTAAAACCTTCGCTATCAGTTAAAAACAATTGTTTTTTTGCTCTTGTAAAAGCTACATACGCTAATCTTCGTTCTTCCTCTAAACCTTCATCAGATTCACTCAAAGACCTAAAACTTGGGAAAATTCCTTCAGATAGACCTAAAACAAAGACATAATCAAATTCTAATCCTTTTGCCATATGAATCGTCATTAAGCTCACATATTGTCCTTCATCAATATTATCATTATCAGTATATAAAGAAATTTCTTGTAAATAATTTTCAATTGTTGCAATATCTGGATTTTGATTTTGAAATTCATATATTGAGCGTTGTAACTCATGAATATTATCAATTCTATTTTCCTCAAGATCACTTTTTAACATTTCAATATATCCAACATCATTCATTAAATTTTCAAACATTTCATGTAAAGGAAGATGAGACTGTTTTGCAGTTTCAATTGCATTAACCAAAACCTTAACCTCTTTTTTTGCTTTAGCAGATAACTTGATTTGCTCACTATAAAGAGTTAGAGCTTCATATAAACTAACCTGATTATTTAAAGCTACTAATTGAATATTCTCAAGTGTTTTTTTACCTATTCCTCGACTAGGAACATTAATAATACGTTCAAATGCTAAATCCTCATCATTAGAAACTAACTGTAAATAACTTAAAGCATCTTTAATTTCTTTACGACTAAAGAATTTAAGTCCACCAAAAATGCGATAATCAATTCCATGTGAGATAAGGCTTTGTTCAATCGTTCTAGATAAATAATTAGCACGATACAAAATTGCAAAATTACGATAATTAACACCCTCAATATCATTGATGATCTTTTCTATTTGACCACAAATATAATCAGCTTCTTCTTGTTCACTTTTACCAGTATAATGAATTACTTCTGCACCACCTGTAGCTTCAGTATATAAATCTTTTTCTAAACGATTTTGATTTTTTCGAATCAAACAGTTAGAGATATTCAAAATATTTCCAGTTGAACGATAATTTTGATCTAATATTACCGTTTTACATGGTTTAAAATCTTTGTCAAAATCTAATATATAATTAACATCGGCACCTCTAAATGAGTATATTGTTTGATCAGGGTCACCAACTACACAAGTAATAGCTTTTTTAGCCATCAGTTTAACTAGACGATATTCAATATTTCCAACATCTTGAAACTCATCTACATGAATATATTGAAAGCGATGTTGCCATTTTTCTAATACATCTGGATAATTTTCAAATATGTACACTGCTTTTAATAATAAATCATCAAAATCAAGCATAAAATGATTTTCTTGATAATCCAGATATTCCTTATAAACTTTTGCCTTTTTTATTTCTCCTTGAAATTGTCCAGCTAGTTCCAACGCTCTTTCTGGCGTTATATTAGCCATCTTATAATTAGAAATTGAAGCAATCATACTTTTAATACTAAATACTTTAGCATCAACATCAAGATTACTATATATTTTTTTTATTAATGCTTTTTGGTCTTCTTCATCCATTATCATAAAATTACTAGGATAATTAATTACATTGATATGCTGTCTTAAAATTCGTACACATAAGGAATGAATCGTACAGATCAATGAACCTAAGGCATGCGGACCTAATAAATTACTAACACGTTCTTTCATTTCATTAGCTGCTTTATTTGTAAAAGTAATTGCTAAAATTTTACGCGGATCTACTCCAATTTCATCAATTAAATATGCAATTCGATATGTAACTACACGAGTTTTCCCTGAACCAGCACCAGCAATTATTCTTAAATGACTATCAAGATAAGTAGCTGCTTCTTTTTGGTTTTTATTTAATAAATTATCTAAATCCATCTAATCACCACCACCGCTATATTATAGCTTATATCTTTTATAAAAGATACTATTTACCGATAACATTTTAAAATAGCGATAGCTTGTCAAAGTGAGAATAAATATTAGTATAAATAATGGTTTAACTCTATTACAATTTTCACTTATTTAAATATTAATTTTGCTAATCCTCATATAAATTACCACTATTAGCCTTATTCAAAGTACCCTGTAACTCAATCATTAAGAATTTTGTTAATTTATTAACTATTGGTCGATGATATACTCCCTTGGGTACAATAATAAATTCACCAGCGTCAACTCTATATTTTTTATTCTCTGTTTCTAAATAAAAATCACCATCTAAAACATAAAATAATTCATCAGAAGATTCATGAACATGAAAATCCAATGTCCGCTTTTCTACTTGTACAACACTTAAAACATGGGAATTTAAATAACCAACTTTTTTATATACATATAAACTCTCTATATCATTAACTTCTTTTAATAAATTTATAACTTTCATTTTTATACCTCCATCATAGATTGATTGCTTCATAAATATATGATAACATTGAACAATCAAATTATAAAATAGATTGTTTTGATTGTATCAATCAATAAAAATGATTATGAAAGAGGAATAAATTAATTATGGATTTAAAAAACCTAAAAACATTTTTAGTACTATGTAAAATTCAAAATTTTACTAAAACAGCAAAATATCTTCACTATGCTCAATCAAATGTAACAGCACAAATAAAGCAGCTTGAAAAAGAATTAAATGTTCAACTTTTTGAACGATTAGGAAAAAATGTTACTTTAACATCTTCAGGAAAAGAATTAATACCCTTAGCTAAAAAAATGCTTCAACTATCAGAAGAAATACAAATTAAATTTTCTAATGAAAAATGCAAACATATAACCATAGGTGCATCTGAATCAATGTGCATATATAAGTTACCAGCTATCATTAAAGCCTTTCAAATAGAACACCCCTCAGTTGAGCTATATCTTCAGGTTTTAGATACTCCAGATTTTATACCTTTACTTATTGATAATACAATAGATATCGCAATAACCCTAGATACGCCTATTAATAATCCTAATATTAAGGTTGTTAGTGAAAAAGATGAGAAAATAGGATTATTTACAACTCCTAACCACATTCTTTCAAAAAAAGTTAAAGTTTCAATTAATGATTTAGCAAAGCAACCCTTAATTTTAACTGGAAAAGAATGTTGTTATAGAAAAATGTTTGAAAAAGATTTAGCAAAAGCTTCTTTAACTCCTAAAATTGCTCTTGAAACAAGCAGCTTACAAATCATAAAACAGGCCACATTAAGTGGTCTAGGTATCTGTATTTTACCACAATTAGCAGTTTTAAAAGAATTAGAGAACAAAGAATTAATTAAAATTAATTATGATACCAATTATAAAATAGTATCCCAAGTTATTTATCACAAAGATAAGTGGTTATCAAAAAATTTGAATGATTTTATTGATATTGCAAAACAAATGATAAAGTAAATTTATATTCTTTCAATCATGCTAATTTGATATTTAAAAACATGACTTAAATAACTACAAATGATATAATATTTAAAATATTAAAGGAGATCTTTTATGATTAATAAAATTGGTATAATCTGTGCTAGTGATACTGAACTTGAACCATTTTTAAAACAAATTAAAATTACTAAAACAATAGATAAAACAATGTTAAAGTTTTATCAAAGTAACTTTTTACAATTTGAATTAATTGTAGTTTATAGTGGAGTATGTAAAGTAAATGCTGCAATTGCAACTCAACAACTTATCAACTTATTTAATGTTGATATAATAATCAACGCTGGAACAGCTGGAGGAATCGACGAATCTGTTCAACTTTTTGATACAATTATTACTGAAAAAGCTATATATCATGATGTCGCAGATGATATATTAACAGATTTTCATCCCTGGTTAAAATCTAACTATTTTAATGCTGATCCATCTTTAATTAACCTAATTAAAAGTTACTATCAAGAATCTAAATATCCTCTCTTATTTGGAACCACTGTTACTGGTGAACAATTTATTACAAATAAAAACCGAACTGAAATCAAACTTAAATATTCTCCATTATCCGTTGATATGGAAACTGCTAGTATTGGCCATGTTTGTTATGTAAATGATGTTCCCTTTTTAGCAATAAGAACAATTACTGATACAAATAAATATCAAGGAATAGAAAATTTTGAACTTAATTGTATAAAAGCTTCTTCTATATCTGCGTATATAGTATTTGAGTTTTTAACTAAACTAGCAGCATCTTTATTAGTTAAATAATAAATACCTATAATTAAAATAGAATTTTTCTTATTAAAAAACAAGGAAGTATTAATTTCATTGATAGCCCAATGAATTAAAACTTCCCTATTTTTTATTTACTTTACTTTTTAAATGATTTTAAGATTATTAGTCTTTTATAAATATTTTTAATTTATTTTTTTAATTATGGTATTTTTATATAAAATTATTAATGCTAACATCATCATTGAGATTGGATAGATTATATTAACTATATCACCGGTTTTAACTATACTTTGCTTATTTAAGTCATTTGTATTAGTAATTGATTTTGAATCATCATAATTAGTTTTTAACCCCGCAATTGCTTCCTTCATTATTGTTATTGCATTGTTTATCTCAATACTAGTTGCATTTTCGTCTACCAATACTGATTTTGCCTCAATTAAAGCTTCTTGTAATCTATTCCATGAAGATGGCGTATAATATAACGCATTCAATCCTTCTACCTGTTTAATCAATTCATTTAATAAATCTTTATTTGGTTTTAATCTTAATTGTAAGAATGCTCTTACTAATTTGTCATGTACTTCATTTACTTCTTTCTCTAAAGCATTTTCGTTGTTTAACACAATTTTTGCTTCATCTAAAACTGGTTGTAAATTAGTCCAAGATTCATTTGTATAATCATTTTCATTTAAAGCTTCAATCTTATTAACTAAATTTATTAATTGTGTTTTATCACCTTTATAAAATTCCAGCATTTGAATTGCTTTAGCTAAACGGCTAAATGATTTATCAATTGTTTCCTGACTTGCAGATACATCAGCTAATACACTTTTGGCTTCTTCAAGTGCTGCTTTAAATTCAGTTACTACTACAGGTACAACGTTTTCTAAATCTTTATCAGTAACTTTTTCTGCTATTTCTATTGCAATTTCTAATGCAGTTTTAAAGGTATTAATCTTAACTAAATTTTTAATAGCAATATCTAACAAATTGACTGCTTCATCCAGTTCGTTTTGTGTCTGGGCTGTTTCTAATAATTGTTCCACTTTTTCAATAACATTAGTTAGCTCATTGAAACTTTCAGGAGTATATTCATGTCTAGAGAATGTTTTTGCATAATTTATTTTTTCAATCAATGCATCTTTATCTAGTTCATTTCTTAACTCTAGCTCTTTAAAAGTTATCTCCTTGTTACTTGAATCCAACGATGCTTTTACAGTGACATTTATGATATCTCCACCCTTTGGAATATTTGTAAGTTCAACAATAGTAATTGGTTCTACTGAATCTTTATTGACTGTCTTACTATATATCACACCATTGATATTTACCTCAACAGTGACTTTACCAAATGATTGACCATAATCATTTCTTAACTTATTTATATCTACAGTAAGCGTTTTATTACTTAAAGTTACACTAGGTACAATTTGACTTTCTTCTTTTGTAATATTTGTTTCATAATCTAAATTACAAGTAATACTTTCACTATTCCATATACCCATCTCTTTAATTAATAGTTGCGTCATTTTTAATTGCCCTAAATAATTAGGATGGATATCATCTGTATTCATCCAATCACCATATGCTCTACCAATCTGATTATTAATATATGCTGCATCTTCCCATTGTTGATAATGATCGACCAAAATACAATCTTCTTCTTGAGCAACTTCTCTAATAACCTCAACATATTTTAATAATCTTGTTCCCCGATTATCATTACTAAATAGTTTATTTGGTGTACGTAATACTGGAATTGAATTATTTTCTTTTATTTCAGAAATAATAGCTTTTAAATTCTGTCGATATGAACTAGGATCATCACTATAAAAGGCATCATTTGTTCCAAACATCAAAATAACTACATCTGCATCTTTATATCGATCATAACGAGCTTCTTTGTTATTCATTAATTCTTGAATCGTAGCACTTGATACACCTGTATTAATAATTACATCACTATCCCTATTTAAATCATTTTTAATAAATTTCTCAAAAACTTGTGGTAATGCATCATATCCATTAGTATGTAAAGCTCCATGGGTAATACTATCTCCTAAAAATAACCATTTCATTGGTTTATCTTGTTGTATTTTAGAATATATTTCTTTTTGCTGCTCTGTCAAGTTTTGATTATCAAGCTTAATGGTTACTTCAGTTCCTTTATCTGTTGTTCCAACTAATGTTTTTAGCTGAATACTTCCATCATTTCCTTGAACAATTAACTCAAAATTTTTATTTTTTGGAAGATTTTTAATTACAGCTTTAGTATCAATAAAATTACCACTTATCAAAATTCCATCAATACTTAATTTATAACTATAATTAGAAATATTATCATTATTAGGTACTTCTATATCTAACTGATTATCAGATATTAAAACATTAGGTACATCAGGTATAAATGTTGGTATCATTTTAGTTGGTTTTAAGATATCATTTTCAGTAATTGTAGTAGCTCGATTTGCAGTTTTTAATGATAATTGGTTAGCAATCGCTAAATGTCCTTTAGCATTTAAAGAACCATTTTGATTAAACTTATCACTAATATCCCCAAATTCACTTTTAAATAAATCATCATGATTAATAATCATTATATTCTTTAACAATGAACTATCAAGCTTAGATAAAACATTATTAACATTATTTGCAATTCTTATAGATGAATCATCTAAAGCAGGTGGAATTTGAATCACACTATAAATATCATTTTCATTATTCTTGTTAATAATTGATAATAAATGTTCTTGAATTTCTAAATCAGATAAACTCTGATTATTATCTAGCATTAAGGCTAAAGCTTTTGGCTGATATGACTTTATTAAAGTATCATAACCAATATCTATATCTTTAATATTTTGCACTTTTCTTGCAGTATTAATTACAAAACGCTGTCTTTTTTCCATTGAAGCAGAACCAAGATTCCAGCGAATTACCTCTTCAAACAAACCAGCATAATTTCTAACCCCGCCAATATCTTGAATATCTCCTTGCGCTAACGCTCCTCCAGTTACTACCCATGTATTAAAAGCTCCATTATCGAATAGATCATCAATTTTATTTTTTGTTTCACTAGTAAGATCAATTGCAGTTTGATCTGAAAGCACTTCATCTAATATTGAAATATAACTTATTTGCCCATCAAGTCCATACAAAACAGAGCCATCACTTTCTAATATTCCACCAAGAGTTATTTGATCAATCGTTGGTGTCAAATTAAACAATCCAACATTAGCACTATTACCATGGAACTCCTGAATCTCTTTACCATCTATAGTTACTCTTAATTGCTTTCCATTAATACTGTCCTTAGAATTTGAAAAGACTAGAGTATGCCAATTATCACTACTTAAAGCGTATCCAACTGCAGTTGCCCGTGTATGTTTTAAATCTGATCTTAATTCATTATTTTCCTTTAAATATAATGAAATCATATCCTTTCCATTATTTGAACCATTATTAGCATAATCAGGTGTTTCTAAAGTTTTATTTTTAGTAGAAAAAAGTATTCTCGGTGTATTAGCATTATTGAAACGAAATTTCATAACAATACTTCCCTCATCCATTGTTTTTAATTTGTCCAATAATCCCTGATCATTATTTAAGATATCAATACAGCTATTTCCATCTAATTTTCCTTCTTCTTCACTAAATTCTTTATAAAGGATCCCACTTTGAAGACCATTTTTACTTACTAAAACATCACTTTCCTGATCACCTGCAACTACTTTATATTCGCGATTATTTGTTGTTAATGAATTATCGACATATTTTAATCCACCTGTAGTTACTAAAGGAATAAAATCACTACTAGTATCATCTCTAGCTAAAACTGTATAAGATGATACTCCTTTTACAGCATTCCAAGTTATGATGTTACTATCATACTTAGATTCTAATGAGACTGTTAAGGTATCACTTTCTTCTATATTAATATCTGGAGCATCATTAGAAATAGCATTTATCTCACTTTGTGAAAGTATTTCATCTGTAACAACAACATAATCTATTGTTCCATACCAAGGATTAGTTATATTTCCACTACTATCTCTATTTCCACCAATTGATAAAGAATTAATTCCACCAAATCTTGTAAATAATCCTTTTAATGTATCATTATTATCAAATGAAACAGTAGAAACACCATCAAACGATGCAATAATCTTTCCCGTTTTATCACTAGGTGGATTAGTATAAACAGCTACGTGTGTACTATTTCGAAACTCTGTATTAGGATATGTTGCTTTTAATCCTCCTGAAAAATCTAATCCAAAAGATTCAGCAGTTTGATTACTGCTATTTGCGTGTCTAATTCCAAAAATTCCACTATCATTAATCCCTAACATTGAGGCATTTTGTTTCCAACTATCAGCGCCGTCAAAATTTCCTTTAACAATAATTGTCCCGCCAGTTAACTTATCAATATTACTAATTTGATCATCTAAATCAATAACATTTGTTCCATTAAAAATATGACGATTTGATAAGTCATCATGCCATTTTAACTTTGCCCTATCATTTATAGCTTTAAAACCTGTATACGTATCGTTACTAAAAACTGCTGTTGTCTTATTTGCAGTTTGGTCTGTAATCCGATAGTATTTTTTTTGTCCCACTCCAACATTTTCATGAATATATTCAGAAGTATTTAAGTTTTCAGCGATTACTGAAAATGATCCGTCTTGAAAGTCACTAGTTTCAATTTTATAAACATGATCAGCTTCGCTATTCCAATTAATTCTTATTGAGTTATAGCGAGCAGTACATTTTTGTTCTAAAGAGATATTTTCTCTACTTTCAATTACTGATGTTGCCGTATTATTTGCTAGAACAGGTAAAATATTAGTTCCGCTTTGTAAAAGTGCTATTGAAACCACTGCTAAAATAATTTTTTTATTTTTTCTTTTCATCTTCCCCTAATTTGTATAAATATCTTATACTTCTCCTTTCTTTGAATTTTGATTAATTTATTTTATTAGTGTTTGATAATTCCTCCTTTCTAATAAAAAACACTAATTATATGTCTATAATTTTAATTATGACATCTTTGTTTGTATGTATAATTTTATATTCTATGCGTATATTTTTTTATTTTCAAAAAAGAACAATGCTCTAATGAACATTGTTCTTTGATTTATTAAATTACTTAAATTTATGAGAACGTCCTACTATATCATTAATATCTGCTATACCTAGTTGATTAAGTAATGGTTCTAGATCCTCAATAATTTTTTTACATGCATATGGATCAATTAAGTTTTGACATCCAATAGCCACCGCACTAGCCCCAGCTGACATCATCTCGATAACATCTCGAGCATTTTGGATTCCTCCCATACCAATAACTGGTATATTAACTGCCTGACTTACTTGATAAACCATTCTTAGGGCAACAGGGAAAATAGCAGGTCCAGAATATCCCCCAGTTTTATTTGCTATTATTGGTTTCCCGGTTTTTAAATCAAAACGCATTCCCACTAGCGTATTTATCATTGTAATCCCATCTGCACCTGCAGCTTCAACAGCTTTAGCCATTTCAACAATATCTGTAACATTAGGTGAAAGTTTAACATAAACAGGTACTTTTGATACTTCTTTAACGCGTTTTGTTAAATCCGCAGCCATTTCAGGATTTGTTCCAAATTGAATTCCCCCACTATGAACATTTGGACAAGATATATTTAATTCTAAAGCACCGACCATATCGTGCGTTGATAATCGTTTAGCAGTTTCAACGTAATCTTCAGGAGCACTACCACCAATATTTGCAATCACTTTATCATTGTATAATGGTCTTAATTTTTCTAATTCCTCATTCATTACAGCTTCAACACCAGGATTTTGCAAGCCAATTGCATTTAATAAACCACTAGGTCCTTCTGCAATTCTTGGAAGGGGATTTCCATAACGAGGTTCTAAAGTTGTTCCTTTTAACATCATTGACCCTAAAATATTAAGATCATAGAATTTTTCAAACTCATAACCAAAACCAAATGTTCCACTTGCTGGAATAATTGGATTTTTCATTTCTAGACCTGGTAAAAACACTTTTAAATTAGTCATTAACAATCACCTCATTACTTTCTAAGATTGGACCTTCTACACATATGCGCTTATATGGTCTTGTTTTAACTTTGCATGAACATCCCATACAAGCACCAAATCCACATCCCATTCGTGCTTCAAAAGATAATTGCCCATTTTCAGGGTAATTGACAGCTAATGCATCTAACATTGGTTCAGGACCACATGTATAGTAATAAGTGAACATTAAATTTTCATTTTTAATAACATCAATGACTGTTCCTTTAGTTCCTAGACTGCCATCCATAGTAGCTATATAAACTTTTGAAAATTCAGCAAACTTTTCTTGATAAAAAACATCTTTAGAACTTCCAAAACCTAAAACAGTCGTTACTTCAATTCCTCTTGAGACAAGTTTTTTACCTAAATTATACAAGGGTGGCGTTCCTAAACCACCGCCAATAAGCAAAGCTTTACCATCTTTAATCGTAAATCCATTTCCTAGACCAATTAAACAGTCTAAAAAAGTCCCAATTTTCTTATTCTTTAAAATTTCCGTTCCTTCACCAACGACTTTAAAAACAATTGTAATATGATTATCATCATAATCACTAATAGACATCGGTCTTCTTAAATAAGGCTGAAGACTGTCATTAATTTTAATATTAATAAACTGACCAGGTGCACTAATATATTTAGCCCCCTCACCTTCTAAAACCATTTCATACACATCATCAGCAATATTTTTAATGCTGATAATTTTCATCATTCCTTGTAAATTTGCCATATTATCTCCTATATTTCTGTAACTTTACCATCTAACACATGATATTTTAAAGACCCATAACACTTAGTATCAATAAATGGTGTATTAATTGATTTCGATTTAATACTCTCTTTTGTTATTACATATTCTTCCTCTAAATCAAAGACTACAAAATTAGCCTTAAGACCAACTTCAAGATCATGTTCAATACCAATTATCTTTGCGGGATTAATTGACATGCATGTTAAAACTTTCTCTAATGAAATTAAACCTTTTTTTACTATATATGTATACATTAAACTAAATGCATGTTGATTGCCGATAATTCCAAATGGAGCTTTATCAATTGGCTTATTTTTCTCTTCTATTGCATGAGGAGCATGATCAGTTGAGATAACAGTTACGCTTCCATCATTGATTCCTTCAATTAATGCATTTAAATCATCTTTACTTCTTAAAGGAGGATTCATCTTATAATTAGGATTCATATCCTTAATATTATCATCCGTTAAGATTAGATGATGCGGGCAAGCTTCACCACTAACTAATGAATTACTTTTACGAGCATCCCGCAGTGCCCAGACTGTTTCTTTAGTTGAAATATGACAAATATGATAACGATTACCAATTTCTTCAGCTAATTTCAAATCTCTAACTGCATGATTATATTCTGAAGCATTATTAATTCCTACTAAGCCATGATTTTTAGCATAATTACCATCATTTATACATGCACCAGGTTCAAGTTCAGCTTCATCTTCGCAATGAGCTACAATTATCGAATCATTAGCTTTAGCTGCTTTCATTGCAGCTTCCATCATCTCTTTAGATTGGACACCTTTACCATCATCTGAAAAACCAACTACAATATCTTCCTTACTATTAATATCAAAGTTTACTAGTTCTTCTCCTTTTAAACCTTTTGTAATCGCACTATAAGTATATGTATGAATCTTAGCATCTTTTTTTACTCGATTTTCAAAATCTCTAATTGTTTCAAGATTATCCATACAAGGAATCGTATTAGCCATAGCTACTAAATGTGTATATCCCCCATATTTTGCTGAATTAGTCCCCGAAGCAATCGTTTCTTTATATTCAAATCCTGGTTCTCTTAAATGAACATGAATATCTACAAAACCAGGAGTTAATAATTTTCCCTCTAAATCAATTATTTTATCGGCCTGACTTATATTCTCTTTAATTTCAATAATAGTTTCATTTTCAATTAATATATCTAACTTCTGTAATTTACCATGATAAAATACATTACCATTTTTAAATAGTATCTTAGTCATCACTTAATACCCGATTCAATAATGCCATCCTTACAAAAACACCATTAGCCATTTGTTTAAAAATTCGACTTTGTTTACACTCAACAATATCATCAGCAATTTCAACATTACGATTAAACGGAGCTGGATGCATTATTATTGCCCTTTCTTTCATTTTATTTACTCTTTCCTGGTTTAATCCATACAACTGATGATATTGATCAGTTGTTAATTTCATTAAATCATGATGTCGTTCATGCTG
Source organism: Thomasclavelia sp. (assembly GCF_047249845.1). Taxonomy (GTDB): domain Bacteria; phylum Bacillota_I; class Bacilli_A; order Erysipelotrichales; family Coprobacillaceae; genus Thomasclavelia. Next base: position 27,246 of record NZ_JBKTWO010000016.1, on the reverse strand, counting down.
GACCCTTAACAACATAATTATATCCGCTTCAGGTAAAATAGTATCAAAATCCACATAATTGTAACCTGGTTCTTCAAATTCACGAGGACCACTAGTATATACTTCCATTCCCAAACGTTTCATTATCTCATAATTACTATGTGCTACTCTTGAATGAACAATATCGCCAACAATTACGATTTTTAAACCATCAAAATGACCAAATTCCTCACGAATAGTCATTAAATCTAATAAAGACTGACTAGGATGATTACCTGTTCCATCTCCTCCACTAACTACAGGTATCTTTATTTTTCCGACTAGATCCTGATAATAGTTTTCTTTAGGATGTCTAATGACTACAGCATCACAACCTATTGATTCAAAGAATTTTACAGTATCATATAAAGTTTCTCCTTTTTGAATACTTGAATTAGTTGTATCGAAATTTTGAGTGCGACAACCTAAATTATAAGCTGCTTTATCAAAACTATAATGAGTTCTTGTTGAAGGTTCAAAAAATAAATTTGCAACTACCTTTTTTCCTTTAAAATCAACTTTTTTTCCTGCTTTAAACTCTTCTGCTTCATCTAAGATCAAATTAATATCTGTTGTTGAAAAATCATTTAATGTAAATATGTTCATCGTTTTCCTCCATAAAAAATACCTCTAACGAGGTATAATTGGGAAATAATATTTATTATACCCAGTTGATGTATCTTTTTTCTTTATTCATCATATCAAATATAGTTAATTTTGACAATTATTTTAAACATCTAAAAGAAATTTAATTACTCATATTTCTTTTGTAAAGCTTCTTCTACACAGGAAGGTACTAATCCCTCAACTCGACGTTTATGACTTACCATTTCTTTCACTGCTGAAGATGATATAAATGAATGAGACGGTTTAGTCATTAAAAAAACCATATCTACTTCTTTATCTAAATATTGATTTGAAAATGCTAATTGTAATTCATATTCAAAATCCATCGTAGCTCTTATTCCTCTAACTAAGATTCTTGAACCTACATCTTTAGCATATTCTACAGATAATTTATTTGATGAATCAATAATTACATTATCAAACTGCTTACAAGCTTTTTTTAATAATTCTTTTCTTTCATCAATACTAAAAAGTCCTTGTTTATTAGGATTAATACAAATTGTTACATATAAAATATCAAACATTCTACTTGCTCGTTCAATAATATCCAAATGTCCATTTGTTACAGGATCAAATGTTCCTGCATATACTGCAATATTTTTTTTCATATTCCTACCCCTGATATTTAAACACATTTAATGCTGTGATCCCATAATCATTCTTTTTAATTAGAATCAGTTGATCAAATGAATTAAATACAACTTCTTTTAATTCCTCAACCATAATAATACAGTTTTTATTTAACATTTCATTAGAAATTAAAAACTCCAATATTTCATCTATTAATCCTTTACCATAAGGAGGATCAAGTAAAACTAAATCAAATTTTATTTTCTCTTCACATAATCTTTTCAACGCTTTACGATAATCCAATTTTAAAACTTTTGCATTATCAATTTTTAATAACGCAAGATTATCTTTTATTACCTGAAAAGCTGCAAACTGGTTATCAACACTATAAAGATAATCACAACCCCTTGATAATGCTTCAATACCCAATCCACCACTACCTGCAAATAAATCTAATACATTTCCCCCTTGAAAATAAGGACCAATAATATTAAACATATTTTCTTTATTACGATCTGTAGTCGGTCTTGTTAAATTTGATTTTACACTCTTTAATTGTCTGCTTTTATATTTACCTGCAATTACTCTCATATGCCCTCTTATAATTTATATGGTGATAGATCTAGTTGATTTGATATATTACCAAAAACTATCTTTGTTATTTCTTCTAAAAAATCATTTAAACAATGATATTTTTGATAATAATCTAAAATATCATTGTTACAGCTTATTTGCTTTTTCAAATTCTTTATTTCTTCTTTTAGTTGACCATTATCAATATACTGATCATATTTTTTCAATTCTTCATACTCATTTAACTTATCTTGATATTCTTTTAACATAAACTCAATATCTTTTGTATGCAATTTTTTTTCGGCATTAATATATTCAAGATAACGCCGGTCTAACTTTATTTCTTTAACTAATTTATCTAATATTTCTTCCATATCCACCTACATCATCATTTCTACCATATTTATCAACATCGAAACCTGATCAATTTTATCAATAAACTGTTGATTTTTTTCATCTTTATATTCTTGAAGTAAACGCTCATATTCATGAGGATATCTAGATAAAATAATATACCATTGAGGATGATAGCGCAGATAATATCTTAGCTGCTCATTCATCATACCATTTTCTTTCTCTTTCTGGCTCTTTTTTATCTAAAAAAGTACTAGCAACATTTAAAACTTTTTCGATCGAACTTAAACTACTTGACAAAGCATTTAAATCAATATTTTTGATTATTTCAAGTAATCCGTTTAGATCAATACTACTATTAGTTTTGTATGGCTGCCAAAATTTATCATCTTTTCCATACATTACAAAAATCTCATATAATTGCTGCCAAGTATAACGACCATTCAAAACATCTTGTTTTACACTAGGGACAGTTTTCAAGAACTCTTTAAATTCATCCATAAGATCACCTAATATATTATATGTTTTTATCTTTAATCGGTGTCATATTTTTGTCGATTATGCTTAGCAATAATTGCTTGAGCAATCCCAATAGCAATAAAAGAACAAACCGTTGAGGAGCCTCCTGCTGAAATAAGTAATAGTGGTACTCCAGTCATTGGAATCAATCCAGAGACCCCTCCTAAATTAATAACAATATGTAAAAAGAAATATGAAGCAATCCCAAGTAAGATAATTCTTGATTTATTTTCTTTAACTTCATTTGAATACTTTAATAATTTAAAAATAATAATACAAGTTGGAATAATCATTAAAGCTAAACCTATTATTCCCAACTCTTCATAAATTATGGCACCAATAAAATCATTGTGCGCTTCAGGTATATACCCATACTTTTGAGTTGAGTTACCAAAACCCAAACCAAACAATCCTCCATCACTAAAAGCAATAAGTGAATTAACAAGCTGATAACTAGATTTATAAGGATCACTCATAGGATCTAACCATGTATAAATTCTTTTTAACTGGTATGGCTGTAAAACAGTAGTTCCAATAATAGTTAATATTACTGCACATACACCAATAAATGCCCAGACTATCTTTTTATACTTTTTAAAATATTGTCGCGGGGTTCCAATAAAACAAACAAAACAAATTATTACTAATATTACCGTTGTCCCAAAATCCTTTTGTACAAATAATCCTATTACCGCTGCAATAAATACTAATAACATTGGTAAAAAAACACATTTTAAAAACTTTTCTTTATAAAAAGCTGTCTTTACAGCAGAATTTTTAAAACGTCCCTTTACTACAAATGCTTTATCACTCTCAGTTAAAAAATAACTCATAATCAAGATCATTGCAATCTTCATAAATTCAGCAGGCTGAATACTAAAAGCACCACCAAATTTAATCCAGGCATGTGATCCTTTTGAATCACTCCAAAACCGACATATTGCCATTAAAACAATCCCAATCAAATATAATTTCATTGAAGCACTATAATCAATATAACGTGTTTTAAATACTCTAGCAATAAATATCATTACTACTGCCCCTGCAATAACATAAACCGTTTGTGTACACATATTTTTTATAGCCAAAGTAACTGTTTTATCTGATGATGTAACACTTCCAATTGAAGCTGAACCAATCATAATAATCCCAAAAACTGCAAGTATAAACACACTTACATAAATACCTTTATCAACTCCGCGGCTAGTAAAAAGCTGTTTAAGTTTATCAATTGCTCGTTTCATCTTTGTAACTTTTTTTCCAGACAAATTACTCACCTACTCGAATCCAATCATTTTCTCTTGATGCTTTCACTACTTGATAAATAGAATAATGAGATATTTCATAAAACTGTTTATCTAATTGTTTTTCTGCACTTTTACTATCAACGATTATTTTAAACTTACGATAAGCATTCAAAAATTCATCTTTACTTATACCTACCTCATATGCTTTCTCTACTGCATTATATAAGGCAATAACATCAATTATTTCTTCAGTTGACCAACTATAGTCTAAAGGATAGTTATAATCCATATTTACTCACTCCTTAATTTTTTTCTATTATAACGTAAAATTTATCGATTATCTACAATAACCCAGACAAAAGATAAATATTAGAATAGGATATACTAAAGGAGGTGGTAACATGAACTGCGGATTTAATTATTCTGGTTGTGGATGCAATTCTTATAGCCCATTTATCACTAACCCATTTGGATGCGGTGGATGCAACAGCTGTTGTACAATGTCTAATTGTGGTTGTGGTGGCGGATGTGGTGGATTTGGTTCTACAAATTGGTTTGCCATTGTCTTAGTAGTATTCTTACTATTAATTATTTGTGGAAATTCTAGAATTAGAGTCGGATAAAGTCTTTATTTCACCTCATTTTATGATATAATACTATCAGAATTTAAATGAGGTGAAACTATGTTAACAATGAAAGATATAATTGATGATCACAATGAAATAATTCGAGAAGTCTCAAAGGAAGTAACATTACCATTAAATGAGGAAGATAAACAGCTCTTGTTAAAAATGCATGAATTTCTAGTCAACTCTCAAGATCCCGAGATTTCTGAAAAATATGATTTACGTCCAGGTGTTGGCATTGCCGCTATTCAATTAGGAGTTCCTAAAAGAATGTGTGCTATTCATCTGTTAGATTATGACAAAGATGGAAATGTTACAAAAGTTAATGATTATGCTTTAGTTAATCCTAAAATCATTTCTTACACTGAAAAAAAGTCTTATTTAAAAGATGGTGAAGGATGTTTATCAGTAAATGATGAAATTCAAGGTTATGTGCCACGCTACGCTAAGGTGACTGTTAAAGGATATGATATATTTACTGATCAAGAAATAAAAATTGTGGCGCGCGGATTTTTATCAATCTGTTTGCAACATGAATTAGATCATTTTGATGGTACTTTATTTTATGATCACATTAATAAAGATAATCCTTTTGCACCAATAGAAAATGCTATGATTATTGATTAAAAAAACGGCATGATGCCGTTTTTTTATGTCTAAATATATAATTTAATCTATTTTTATAAAATTTATATCTTATATATACCCCTAAAATATAAATTTGGATATCAATAAATAATACAGAAATTATTAAATCACTCATAACAGAATTTGTTCTAAAAGAAGAAATAAAATTCATTATCCCTATATATAGCATAAACGCCATAAATGTTACTAATACAATTAAAAAATATTTAATCATCTTCATAAAATTCCTCTTTCAAACTACTTTCCAATTAATTTTATCATATAAATTTAGTTCACCATTTCAAAACTACTACCTAATTAATTGACTTATATAAATTTTTTATAAAAATTTATAATTAATCCTAATAATAGCATCAAAATTATAGTTACCATTAGATTATTGATTGTATAGGGATGATAAAATAAACTTATTTCTTTTACATCCACAATATAATCATAAATTATTTTCAAAACTACATCTTTAAAAATAAAAACAACCATTAAACAATTATACGATTTAAAAACACGTTTCAACATTCTATTATATACCTTACTCTCTTGATGTTTTAACAAATGCTCTAAACTGTTAATAAATAAATAGGTACTGAAAATTAAGATCATTGTTAATATAATATCACTGCTAAGTAAAATAAAATCATAAATATTATATTTTTGATGATATAAATATGCTTCATAGAAACTCATTGATAAATGGATTACTTTATCTAATAATAAATACAAATCAAAACAAATAATCAATTTACCTAAAAAACCTATACTATTGAAACGGTTATGACTCTTTGGCTGATACCAGCTCCACAAAAGTGATACTAAACAGATTAAAGCAATAATACCAATTAAGATTTCAAGATAACTAACAAGATCATAGCTTTTATTCTGCCATAACATCATCATCACCTCGATTCCAATAATTTAAACCCAAAATATTTATAAAAATCGTTACAACAATTATTGCTACTTCTGGTAACCCTAAATAAGGCAAAGCGTAGAGAAATACATCATTTGAACTGCTCGTTTGGTTATTTAAACCAAATAATTCTAATACTCTAATTATCTTAATACATAAAGGAATTATTACGGTTCTAATAATTATTAATATAGCAATTATATTAGTATTAATTGCTATTTTACGAATCACTGTTAGTGTATTTGTTTTTAAAAACATTATAATATTTTTAATAAGAAATAACATTAAAAATATTACTGACGTACTTATAAGATCATAGATAACTTTAATTATCATTTCAAAGTTACTTTCAATATTAAAACTTGCCTGATTAAACCAATATAATGATAACTCATTCCATATCGTACCTATTAATAAACCAATAGTGCTAACAATCAAAAAAAATGCAAAAATATAACGAATTTTCATTAAACTATGTCTTTTCGAAAATACTCCATTTAAACATATCACATAAATTAGCAATAAAATAACTAAAACTATATTACTAATATGATTAGCTAAAAAAGTTTGCATTAAATCACCCCGTTAGAATTATACATGATAATATTATAAATAACCAATCAAGTAGGAGGAAATAATCAATTTAATATCATTAATTATTTCCGACCTCTCGTACCACCGGGCAAGCCGTTTAGCACATAGCGGTTTAAATCTATACTAAAATATGTTTTAACTGATATTGGTTTACTAATGATGGTAGTCCTTTTTGTTTTAATAATTCAGTTGTAATCATTGGATGAAAAAACGTGCTGGCACATCGTGCATAGGACTTTCTAGTGTATTCGTTTATCCTTGCGATTTTGTATAATGAAATCAATACTAACTTTAATAACTGATAGATTTATTCAGTCCTTCACTCCATTACCATTACCATAACTTCTTCGCTACTACTACCTCTGCTGACTTCTTGTGATTCGTTGTTACTAGGATTTCTCCCTCCCGCCATATTTACATATATTAGTTTTATTGAGCAACCTCTTATAACTTCGTGTTGTTTGGCACACTCATCCCCAATATATGCCTGATATGATTCGTGTTGCTCAGACCAGAGTTTTGCCTCCATCTTCTTTCAGATTCTACCTCACGATAGACACCCTTGATATTGGCTAGTGGTTGGCAGTTGCGACATCACCCCCACAGTGGACTTTCACCACCTAGATATATGCCCATGCCCAGCATACCAAAAAAGGATTAATTGTTTTTTTACAATTAATCCCTTACACTTATATTTTAGCAAATGCTTGTTTTAAATCGGCAATTAGATCCTCAACATCTTCTAACCCAACCGACATTCTAATCGTTTCCTGTTTTACGCCTCCAGCTAAACGTTCTTCTTCCGACATTTGTGCATGGGTAGTGCTGGCTGGATGGGTTAATAATGAGCGAGAATCAGCAAAATTAGTTACATGAATAAATAACTTTATATTATTAATAACCGTTTTACCACCAGTAACACCGCCTCTTACTCCAAATGTATAAAGTCCTCCAAAACCATTAGGAAAATATTTTTTAGCTAACTCAAAATTCGGACTATCAGGTAATTCGGCATAACTTACCCATTCGACATCATCACACTCATTTAAGAATTTAGCTAATGCTCTTGCATTTTCAACATGTTTTTTCATTCTTAATGACAATGTTTCTAAACCAAGCAATGTCATATAAGCATTAAATGGTGACATACACCCACCTAAATCACGTAGTGTTTTAGCAACTGCTTTGGTACAAAAAGCTGCTTCTTTTAAATCGGCATAAACAATATCATGATATGCTTTATCAGGTGTATTAAATAATGGATAACGTGGATTATCTTTCCAATTAAAGTTACCACTATCTACAATTACTCCACCCATTACATTACCATGACCTGCTAAATATTTAGTTGTTGAATAAACAACTAAATCTGCTCCAAATTTGATTGGTTTAAATAAATAAGGTGTTGGAGTAGTATTATCGACTACAAATAAAATCCCATATTTTTTTGCAATAGCGCTTATTGCCTCAAAATCTAACATATCACCATTAGGATTACCAACTGATTCAACAAAAATTAATTTTGTTTTATCATTTATAGCTGCTTCTATCGCTTCTAAATCAGTTGGATTAACAAAATGTGTAGTAAATCCCATTCCTACCATTGTCCCAGATAATGATCCAATTGTTCCTCCATATAAATTATTTGCTGCTACAATTTCATCACCAGTTTGGCAAACAGTCATTATCAATCCCATAATTGCTGCTGTTCCTGAAGCAAATGCAACAGCCCCAAATCCACCATCTAAAGCTGCCATCCTTGTTTGTAAAGCATCTACTGTAGGATTAGATAAACGTGAGTAAAAATATCCCCCTTCTTCTAAAGCAAAAATTCTAGCTGCCTGATCAGCATCCTCAAAAGTAAAGGCATTTGATAAATATAAAGGCATTCCAGTTGCTTTAGTTGTTGCATCAGGCTTTTGTCCTGCATGTATTTGTAATGTTTCAAAACCATAGTTTTTATTATCCATTATGCTACCTCCTCAAATTGATAAAATTGTATCATAAGTGTAGTATTTTTTCCATATTAAAAGGCTATCTAACTAACCTTTATCAATTATTTTTATAATATTTAGATAAGCTTCTATATTATCATAATTATATAATCTTTCTTTTGGTAGAATTTTTAACCCAGTTTTTTTAATGACCATAAAAATCAACATTATATCTCAACTTGATATACAAATATATTTACATTCCCAACATTACCCAAAGATAATTTTATAGAATATAATATATATATTTATTTTAAACTCTTTCAACTTACACTTTAGAAAATTTTCTTAGCCTCTTGATACTATTGAGTATAACTTATTTGCCTATCAAAACCTATAATACTAAAAGTCATCAACAAAAACAGTTAAATTTGAGGCAATAATTGTTTTAGAATAAAGTTTCTAATATAAATTAATTTAAAAACATAAAAAAGCGGTTATCAACCACTTAATATATACTATTTTATGCTTCCAACATAATTATTACATTAATAATAATCTCTTACCAAATTAACCATATCTTCAACATATAATCTTGCTCCATCAATAACATTCTGGTCAATTTCTTTAAGCTGTTTGAAAGTTAATTTAAATGAGTACTGTTCACGCATTAAAGGCAAGTCTGTCTGCTGACACAATTTAATCATATTTTTCATCTTATGATCATTAATATAAAATGCATTAACTAAAGCGATATTTCGAACTTTTTGACGATTCAAATTCTTTATAAATGCTTCAAGCTGGCAATCTTTCCAAGTTGAATCATCAAAACCAATAACCATTAAATCAACACAACCACAATCATCAAAATCGTCTATTTTTTTAGCATATGTCTTAACCCATTTAGCCATTGCTTCTGCAACTGGTTTGATATGTTTTGACTTACTCGTGTACAAAATTTCTATTCTCATTTATATCACCTACTACATTTTAAATTCTTTATGTGAACTGTGTATAAACTTAATTTGATATCTCATGTTTAATATTAATTATATCACTTAATTTTTATATATTCTAGTTTTTTAATATTAGAAAATTGAGTTTGTGGCACAATAAGTATGGAGGTGAATTAATGAAATATAGAAACTATGGATTATTTATTGTTTTACTTTTTCTATTAACCGGTTGTGTTAAAGGTGATGTAAATATTCAATTTAGTGATGAAAAAAATGTATATATGGATATGGAAATATTGTTTCCAGAAAGTTTTTTTAGTAATTATAATACTTCAATTAATGAATTAAAAAAGAAATTAATTGAAAATGGATTACAAGACTGGAAAAATGAAGAATTAAAAGAATCAATTAATGGAGTTACTTACCTAGGATTAAAGGTAATTGCACCTGAAAATATCAATAAATCTCTAATGTCATTTATCGATATTAATGATAATAAAAAAAATTATCAGGTTAAAATAGATTTAAATACAATTACCGAACTATATAACACTAGTGAATTAAAAGATATTGATAATTATTCATTATCTAATTTAAAGGCTATGGGATTAGATCTTGATTTAAATATTAGTATGCCTGGTACGATCAAAGAAACAAATTTTGGTAATATTAATGATAATACAGTAAAGATAAATCTTTTAGATTTATTAACTCAAGATAAAATATCGACAATTTCAATCGTTTCTACAAACGAACAAAAAAATATTTTCCCAGTAAATTTTCTAATAATTATTAGTTTATTAGTTATTCTTTATTTTATTATAAGAAAAAGTAAGTAAAGTATCTTTTTTTTACTGTCTAAAGATGTTAGAATTAGACAGTAAAAGGAGAATAAGATGAAAAAAAGAAATTGTATTATTGGACAATCTGGAGGACCCACAATCGCAATTAATGCAAGTCTTGCTGGAATCATCCATAAAGCTAAATATAGTGAAGAATACCAAAATGTTTATGGAATGATAAATGGTATTAAAGGTTTACTAGAGAGACGTTATATGGATCTTCTAGAAGAATTTAATACTGGTGAAAAAATTAATGCATTAAAACAGACACCAGCTATGTATCTAGGTTCATGTCGGTTTAAACTTCCAACACATGAAGAAAATACAGATACATATGTTAAGTTATTTGAAATATTAGCCGAATTAGAAATTACAGATTTTTATTATATTGGTGGTAATGATTCAATGGATACAGTAATGAAGCTGGATGCATACGCTAAAAGTATCAATAGCACTATTAAGTTTATTGGTATTCCCAAAACTATTGATAATGATTTAATGGGAACTGACCATACACCAGGATTTGGCTCTGCTGCCAAATATGTAGCTTCATCAATTTTAGAAGTGGTCCATGACAGTTTAATTTATCAATTACAATCTGTTACCATTATTGAAATTATGGGTAGAAATGCTGGTTGGCTAACTGCTGCTGCTGCTTTAGCACGTAATGAGTATAATGAGGCACCTGATTTAATTTATCTACCAGAAGTTATTTTTGATATAGATAATTTTTTAGAAGATATCCGTGAGGTTTTTAAAAGAAAACGTTGTGTAGTTATTGCCGTTAGTGAAGGAATCAAAGATAAAAATGGACATTTCTTGGATGATAATTCTAAATATTTAAAAAAAGATGCTTTTGGTCATGTTTTACATTCTGGAACTGGTAAAATGTTAGAAACGATCGTATTTAAGGAATTTCAATGTAAAGTTAGAAGTATTGAATTAAATGTATTACAAAGATGTGCTATGCATATTGGTAGTAAAACCGATTTAAATGAATCATTTGTAATTGGACAAAAAGCAGTTGAAACTGCTATTGCTGGTAAAACTGGTCAAGTTATGGGATTTAAAAGAATTTCAAACAATCCTTATAGTGTTGATTATGTTTCTACTGATGTCCAAAAGGTAGCTAATTTAGAACAAAAAATTCCAACTGAATGGATCAACGAAGCTGGTAATAATATTACCCAAGAATTATATGATTATTTATTCCCATTGATTCAAGGTGAGGTACATATTAATTATCATAATGGAATTCCTGCTTATTATAGTTGTAAACATCTTAATAAATAAAAGGATTGAAAAAACAATCCTTTTATTTTTGAATAATCATGACCAAATTTTCTTTAAAATCATTGTTGCTTGATCAATATCTTGATCAAGTATTCCAGAAAATGATAAAGTGATTTGGTTATTATTATTTTTATTTACTAAAATATCATTTTCTTTTGCTATTTTAATATACTTATCAACTAAATTTTCTTCAACGGACATCGTAATTTTTAAAGCTGTTTCATATAGAACAAAATTATAATGAGGAAAAAATTTTTGTAAATTGTTTAGAAGATGTTCACTTTTATTACGATAGTGTTTTCTTAATCTTCTTAAGTGTCTTGATAATTGGCCATCTTCTATATACATTGCCAATGCTAATTGTTCTAATTTAGACGCAGTTTGGTGATAACCATTTGATTTTTTCAAAAATACTGATAATAAATTATCAGGTAAAGCCATATAACTTATTCTAATTGATGGTAAGAGTAATTTTGAAAATGAGCCAATATAAATTATGTGATCATTATCAAACTTTGCCATTGCATCAATAGGCTTAGTATTAAACTTCAACTCCCCATTATGATCATCTTCAATAATATATACATCATTCTCTCTAGCGTATTCAATAATCTCTAAACGACGTTGTTGTTTAATTGGATGACCATGATAGCCACCTGATGAGCTATTTAAATATAATAACTTTAAATTTGCTTGTCTTAAACTCTCTATTGTAATTCCCTGGTCATCAACTGGTAATTTTACAACCTGCATATGACAATCATGAAATACTGCCTCTGCCTGAGTAAATCCCCCTATTTCTATTCCTACAATGTTTTCTTTTTCAAATAAACTACAGACATGATAAAGTAAGATTTGGAATCCTGCACCAATAATATAGTTATTAACTAAATGTCTTACCCCACGATATTCATGACTATATTTTTGTAAAGCTTTCTTTAATGATAATTCTCCAAGCGGCTCACCATAGCTCATTAAATCATCGCTTTGATTAAGAGCTTTTTTTATATATTTTTTCCATGTATCAAGATTAAAACACTCGCTATCTACTAATCTTCCACTAAAATCATAGCGGTATTTATGATCATCTATTCCTACTTTATTATTAGTAATATTGTCATCAATTTCATGATTACTATATTGCACATCAACAAAATATCCTATTTTCTCTTTTGAATAAATGTATCCCTCAACTAATAATTGTAGATAAGCACTTTCTACTGTGGTCCTACTAACATCCAATTTTTTAGCCATTTTTCTAATTGAAGGAATTTTATCATTATACTTCAAATATCCATTTTGAATATCATCAACAATCGAATCATAAACTGCTAAATATTTATATTCTTTCATAAACAGTCCCCTTTATTTTTATTATAAAATACCATATTAGTAAAGACAAATAAATATAATTATAATTTTTGTACCATAAATAACATTTTTATGATATAACAAAAAAAAGGAGTGATTTTATGGGTACAAAAAAAAGTGTCTTAGAAACAATTGGAAAGACCCCTCTTATTCAAATCAATCGTTTTAAAGAAACTAAAAATTTAAAAAATAATTTATATGCAAAAGTAGAATTTTTTAATCCTGGAGGAAGTGTCAAAGACCGAGTAGGATTAAAACTAATTTCTCAAGCTTATCAAAATAAACAAATCAATGAAAAAACAACTATTATTGAACCTACTAGCGGTAATACCGGAATTGGTTTAGCAATTGCCTGTGCCATTTATAACAATGAATTAATTTTAACTATGCCAGAAACTATGTCAATAGAAAGACAAAAATTACTAAAAGCTTATGGGGCAAAAATTATTTTAACTGCTGGAGCCAAAGGAATGCAAGGCGCAGTTGATAAAGCTAATGAACTAGCTCGTAAAATAGAAAATAGTTATATACCAGGACAATTTATAAATCCTAATAATCCACTTGCTCATGAAGAAACAACTGCATTAGAGATAATCGAGGATTTTGAAGAACACATTGACTATTTTGTTGCTGGAATCGGTACTGGTGGAACAATTACTGGAATAGCCCGCGTATTAAAAAAGAAATATCCTAATATTAAAATCATCGGTATTGAGCCTAAAGATTCTCCATTGATTACCAAAGGAAAAGCTGGTCCTCATGGTCTTCAAGGAATCGGCGCTAATTTTATTCCTGAAATTCTTGACTTAGATTTAATTGATGAAGTAATTACTGTTACAACTGAAGAAGCATATGATACTGCAAGAATATTTGCTAAAAAAGAAGGACTATTAGTTGGGATATCTTCTGGTGCTGCATTATATGGAGCTACTAAAATAGCTGATCAAAATAAGAATATAATTGTTCTATTACCTGATACAGGGGAACGATATTTATCGACTGATTTATTTGATTAAAAATCGTATTAATATTTAATATGATTTTTTATTTTCAACGAATAATCTTCACCTATATTTAATGTTCAAATAAAAAACATGTTCAACTATAAATTTTATTTTTTTAATACAAATTTCTTAAATTTATTTACTTGAAAAAATCTATATTATAATTAACATACATATAAATGTTTACTTATTTATTTATAATGTTCTAGTTTTATTTTTTATTGAAATATTTTCACTCTTAAAATAGTTATCTATTTCCTATCTGGTTATATCACAAAAAAGATATTATCAAAAAGATAATATCTAGTCTTGTATTACTAATTTTGTTGACAAATAACGCTCTCCAGTATCCGGGAATAATACAACTATATTTTTATTTCTATTATTTTCCTGCTTTGCTAAAAGTGTAGCACCATATAAAGCTGCTCCTGATGAAATTCCAACTAATGTTCCTTCTACTTTTGCAATTTCTCTACTAGTTTCAAAAGCACTTTCATTAGATACTGTAATTATTTGATCATAAATATCAGTATTTAAGGTATTAGGAATAAATCCTGCTCCTATTCCTTGAATCATATGTGGTCCAGAAATCCCTTTAGAAAGAACTGGCGATCCTTCAGGTTCAATTGCTACGATTTCTATAGTGGGATTTTTTTCTTTTAAATACTTTCCTACTCCACTAATAGTACCACCTGTACCAATTCCGGCTACAAAAATATCAATCTTACCTTCTAATTGTTGATAAATCTCTGGACCAGTAGTTAAATAATGAATATTAGGATTGGCAGTATTTTCAAATTGACTAGGAATAAAAGCATTAGAAATCTCTTTAGCTAATTCTTTTGCTTTAGCGATTGCACCATTCATTCCTAAACTTCCTGGAGTTAGCACAACTTTAGCTCCATATGCTTTTAATAAATTGCGTCGTTCTATTGACATAGTTTCTGGCATAGTAAGGATTACCTGATACCCCAATGAAGTTCCCAATGACGCTAAACCTATCCCAGTATTACCACTAGTTGGTTCAATTATAACAGAATCAGGTTTTAATATATTATCCTCAATAGCCTTAAATAACATTGCTTTTGCGATTCTATCCTTAACACTACCTGCAGGATTAAAGAATTCTAACTTTGCATATATATTCGCTTCTAATTGATGTTTAGATATATAATTATTTAATTTTAAAATAGGTGTATTACCTACTAATTCGCTAATATGATTATTAAATGTCATGTTCATTTCCTCCAATAATTTTTATTATTAACAATAATTAATGATTTATAACTCATATATTCCTACTGATTTACTATGATTATAGATTATTAATATGCCAATGTCAATTAAATAGAACCAAAATCACTTTTTTAAATACAGTATTTTCTTTATTTAAATTATCTTTATAATCATAAACATGAATATTATTAAAACAGAGATCAGACATTTAAATTTACTGTATTTAAAAGAAAAAATCTCCTCAGAATTTTCAACAATAAAAATGTTCAAATAATCTATAAAATAGAATTACTCGAACATCTAAAAAGATTAAAATTTATAAAATTTTACCATTTTTAATCTTAATAATCATATCACAACATTCAATAGCTGCACTTCTATGAGAAATACAAAGTACTGTCTTTTGTTGAAAATGCCTTAGATTATCTAACAATTTTCTTTCTGTATCAGAATCTAATGAAGCAGTACACTCATCAAGCAATAAGATTGGAGCATCACTAACAATTGCTCTAGCCACTGCAATTCGCTGCCTCTGACCTTCTGATAATCCTACTCCACGTTCTTTTAAAATAGTATCTATACCATCTGTTAAATCATCTATCACTTCTTTTAAACAAGCTATTTCAACAGCTTGTTCAATTTGTTCATCAGTAGCATTTTGATTACCAAACAGAATATTTTCTTTAATCGTTCCTGATAAAATCATATTACCTTGAGGAACATATGAAAACATATTTCTTGTTCCTGCATCAATTATGATCTCATCATTTTTAGTTTGAATGAACATCCTACCACTATCTAATTTAATTAATCCTAGCAACAAATGAAATAAAGTCGTTTTACCATTACCTGATTCTCCAACTATAGCAATAACCTTTCCTTTGGGAATATAAATAGAAACATCATTTAATACTTCTTTATCTTTATAAGAAAAATTGCCATGTTGTAAAACAATACCCTCAAATTGAGAATAAAATTTCGTTATATCTTCTATTTTATATTCATTACTTTCATCTTTTAGACTATATACTTCTATTAAACGCTGAGCAGAAGCAATCATTGTATCATATCGAGAAACTAGGCTAGATATATTACGAAATGGCGTTTTGATTTGTTCAATAATTTGTAAAAAAGCTGCCAATGTCCCAAATGTCAAAAGACCTCTAGAAATCTGAATTGCTCCCCAGCTAAGAGCTGCATAATAACTAACTGACATCATAACATAGATACTTGTACTTGCAATATTGCTAATTGTATTTTGCTTTACTCGAAGTTGATAATTATATTTCTGTTTTTCATCTAATTGTTCACTAATTGAAGTCTCGTTAACAAATGATTTAATTACAATTACATTTTCAATACATTCTTGCATAAATGAACGTACTACTCCATGTGACCTCTGTACTTCTTTATGAAGAATACGAAACTTCTTACTATAGAGACGACTGCAAATTACAGAAATTATACCAATTACCAATATTATTAAAGTGAATTCAACATCTATTGAAAGCAAGACACAAATTCCCCCAATTATTTTAGTAATTAATGAAAATATTTGAGGAATGAAATTTACAATTCCTGCAGCTACGATCTCAACATCACTAGTAAAACGATTCATTAATTCCCCTGAATGCAAACTTATAATTTCCTGATATTCTTTTTGTAATAATGTTTGTAATAATTGCTTTTTTATACTATTTTCTATTTTAGCCTGTGAATATACCCTGCAATTACTCGAAATAACATTTGCTAAGGCTTGAAATGCAATAATTAAAAATAAAAATAAGGATGTATATAGAATTGATCCAGTAATATTCTTTGTTGCAATGTCTAGTACTTTCTTGGATACTATAGCTAATAAAATAAAACTTCCTGAAATAAGTGTACTGATTATAGTTAATAATACAATCATCCATAAATAACGTTTACTACTATTATATATCCATCTAATAGATTCATTTTTTCCCATCATTTATTTTCCTCAGACTATTAAAAACTCTTAATATATATATTATAATTTTTCTAAAATACAGTGAACCACACCAAAATCTAATATATAATTTATACCAAAATGAGGATATATCAATATATTTATTCCCACGATAAAAACCATCCATAACTCCTAAAATCTGTTTATCAATAATACCAAATTCTATTTTCCATTGATTATCACCACAAATATCATATCCTTTATTACTGATTTTTAAAACCCGATGTAAAATATACTTCCCATTACTTCTTTTATATAAAACAACATCATACTTTTTAGGAATTCTCTTTTTGATAACCACAGTATCTATATCTGGTCGTATTAATGGTAACATACTATTTCCAAGTGGTTGAGTAATCAAGTAGCCGTTATTTGATATGATATCTTCAAATTTCTCATTCATCAATCAAATTATCTTTTCTTAACTTTTCAATAAATAATGCAATATCTTGTCTGGCTTTTTCTTCAGTTATATCATATTTATCCAACATTAAAGTTAGTATTTCTCCCATATCTTTATTATCTTGTAACAGTTGCCAAATAAATGCTCCAGTTTGGTTAAGTTGAATCATCCCTTTAAAATGGCTCTGATTATTAACTGGAACTACCACATAATTATCTGCCAACTTTCTAACTACAAATCCTGGTTTTATTTTCATTATTCATCACCTTTCATCTTATTATAAGCCATTAATGCAGCTTCTTTAGAAATATTACATTTCATCTGATAAATTGGTACTTTTTTTAAAACAACTTCTAACATTTCAAACAAATCATCAACCATAGTTTGCTGCTTAGGTAAAATTGTTTGTTGCAATATAAGTGAAATACTTTTTTTAGAATCAATTAATGTAATACTATTATTAACCCCTCTTTCAAGCATACAAATTGCCTGTAATGGAACTTTTAAGTTTAAATTTTCATTAGTCTTACCACTAAATGGCGTTCCATATACATAACATTTACCATCTTCGATTCTAATCGCTGGCTTATCATCATTAATAATTTCTGCTTTATCCCCAAAGCATTCCTGCCATAATTTAGTATGCGTTGACTTTCCTGTACCACTTGAAGCTGAAAATAAATATGCTTTATAATCAATAACTACAGCAGAAGCATGAAGCATAAAACCACCAAAGTTAATTAATTTACGATAAAATTCTGATCCAGCAAATATATATTCGCACTGTTCTAATGTTAAATGTGAATTTTCTTGTTGCTTTGTATAACAAAATTTACTAGTAATTGACAATTTAATATCTGATTTTTGCTTATCAATTCGATATGCTTCCATTTGATTCTTTAATAAAGGATAAATTGGTTCATATTCAACTATACATCCAGCTATTTTATAAAATCCCATCTTTGTCAAGTCCTACTTTCTTTAAAACTCTATCTGCTTCTATCATTCCCCATCTATTAAAAGGCCTTTTTATTATTTTAATAAACTCATTTTTATCATATATAATTTTTGCAATACCACGATGGATCCAAGCAATAGGTAATAAAAAAGGAAAACAATCTAAATATGAATATTTCTCTTTCATGTTTTTTAAACATGGAAAAACTATCTTGTATAACATTTTAATTCTATTTTTAATAATCTTATTAGTTTTATTCCCGTCTTTCAATATTTGATTATTTAAACTATTTTGACTTGTACCATATGCACCACTATTAATAATATAATTAATAAGGTCATCATTTTCAAATTGATAATTATCATCCAAACAATTTTTCAATATTTTTTTCATTTCCTTTTCGAATATCAACAAATCAGCTTTATTTAAATTAGATTCAATATAATTACGATTACAATTTGTTTCTAATTTATTTTCAAAAACTATAAAATCTAAAAGCATTCTAATACCAACACCACCATATTTAAAATGCTTTGCCATATGTCCAACCATAAAAAGATAAAAATCATCAATTGGCATTTCGTAATTATATTCACTGTTATTGGCTTTTATACAACGTTGCCAAATACTTTCTAACAATGTGTTTAAATAATCATTATCACTGTAACAATGTCGATGCATTTCAACTGTCATATATGGCTTTTTTATATAAATATCATGATGTCCCCCAAGTGCATATATCTGATAATCAATTTCTAATAATGCCTGTTTTACTAATTCTGTTTTTTCATCTTTGAATAAAATATCTAAATCAGTTAGAAAACGCATATCAGGAGATGGATAATATTTTTTAAGAATACTCCCCTTTAATGGAATATTTTCAATTTTATATTCTTCAAATTTTTTCTGTATCATCTGTAATTCATAATATTGATTAATTTCTCTAACCTGTCCTTTTTGCATTGCTAATTTAAACCGCTTATAAATCTCTTCTGGCATGTATCCCTGTTTATTTGATAAATAACCAATGATATTATCAATATGATGAAATTTACATAACTTATATATATAATCCCAATCTAAACCTTTTTCAACTGTTAGTGTATAATTGTCACTTAATACTGCTTTTAACATCTTAAATATATACTTTTGTTCTCTTATTTTATTCACTAGCCCCTCCAACTTATATAGAATAAGAGCTAATAAATTACTAGCTCTTATATATTTAAATACAATTATTTAACAACAAACTCTTTTTCAAGTTTATATGTTTTACCATCTTTATCTACATCAATCATAATCTTATAAGTAGCACCAACAGTTAACTCTGCATTCATAATATTAATATTTAATTGTTTTTTATCATAGTCCATACTTGTACTTAATGTTAGTTTTCCTGGTAATGTACCACCTGAAACTACAGCAAATGTAATTCTATTATTCCATGAATATGATTGATCAGGTACTTCAGTAAATTCAACTATTATATCAGTTCCCCAATAAACTTCAGCCTCAACAGATTTTATATCTATTGGCAAAACTGGATCAGGATCTACTGGTGGTACATATTCAGGAATCTTATCAACATGTGAAGCATACCCTGCTTGATAATTACCTGCCTTATCTACATATACCATGAATACACTTTTATCAGTTCCGTTGTATGGTATCTCAATATCATTATAACCTGTAAACATTTCTTTTTTTGTAGCACTTACCTTACCATTTATAACATCTATTGCTTTTGGTGTGTTATTTTCGCTTCCAATAGCATTGTTCCATGAATATGTGCCAATATACCATGTTCCAGCTTCATCAGAAGTAAAGCTAAATTTTATTCTATCTTCTGCAGTCCGTTCAACTTTCTCAGAAGTTACTCTTGGAGGATTAAAATGTACAACAAATTTCTTTTTAGCTACTGTTCCATCACTAAAGGTAATTTTAGCTGTATACTGATTATCATAGTGACCATAATTTTCTGGAATAACAATAGTATATGTTAAACGATCTTGACTTGTTGTTAAAGTAGCTTTGTCAGTTGTAATTGCTGAATTTGCAGGACAAATAAATGAGAAATTTTGCAAAGTTAAAACTTCTTTTGGAGCTTTATTTAATTTAATTGTAATTGTATTTCTTGGATTTTCTTCAACAGAAATAATTTGATATTTATTAGAAATATTTGGATCTTCTTGTACTTTTCCATTAATTTCCAATGGTCCATGGACTTCAGATGTTCTACCATCATACGATTCTAATACATAATATAATCGGTAGCTAATTTCTTTAGTAAGCCCACTAATCAATACTTTATTAAATCCAGTTTTAATCTCTTGTCTATAACCTTTTTTAACTAAATCAACATTAATATCATTATTTTTTCTTGATTTTTCAATTATTTGTGTATGTCCAGGAATATAAATATATACATATCCACCTTCATCAACATCAAATAAATCCAATTCTGCTCTAGTTTCTTCACTTCTTAAAACTGTTGCATTAGTTACTGTAGGACAATTTACTTTATATGAAAAATCTTTTTGAATAACATTTTCTTTATCTAATACAATAGAGAATGTATAAGTATCATCTTTTGCAAAAGTAGATGTTGAAATATTATATGTCTTATTATCATCAGTTGTAACATTTAAAATAGTCATTAAGGTCCCACCATGACATATAATCGCCATATCTTCTTTTGTTAACGACTCTTTAGTAGCATTAGATAAAGTAACAATCATACGATTCATACCTTTTACTTCAATAGATTCTATACTATAATTAACTGTTATTTCAACATTGTTATTTCCTTTATCTTCAACTTTATCAACATTTCCATTACCGGTAATAATTGTTCCAGAACCATTAAGTATAATATTTCCAACACTTGCATTTAATTCAAAATTTGAACCACTTGCACTATTTGAAACAGTTACATTTCCGATAACATTGTTGATTACTGTATCATCTACCTTGTTATTAATATTTAAGTTATTAATTTGACCATTACCAGATACTGCAATATCGGCATTTAAAATAACATTATCTGCATTTTTATTTAGTATTAAACTACTTCCTTTAGCATTTATATCTACTACTACAGTGCCAACAGGAAGATTAATCTTTAAATCAGCAGGATTAGATAGTGTTAATCTATTAATCGTTAAATTACCATTTACAGTCATATTATTTGAAACATTTAGAGCCGGTACATTAGTTCCTTGTTTTAAATTTAAAACTACATTACCAGAAGAGCGAACACTTCTAGTTTTCATAACTGTATCGATACTATCAAAAATAGTTTTTTCAGCATTAATTGTAACATTAGCTTCACTTGAGACTTTTAGATTCCTAATTCTAATATCACTAAAATTAATTTGCCCTGATTGTACAGAAGAATCAATTATAACATTTTTATAATTTCTTACACTGCTACTTCCCTTTAAATCATAATTACCATTAACAATAACATCCTGTGTAATTGTTAATGTATCACGATAAAATCCTTTATATTCATCACAAACATCAATTATATTTTGTACAATCCAATTCTTTTCTTCGCTGCTTCTTTCTAAAGAGCCCACCATTTCTTGAGCAACTGTATAACTAGATTGCATTAAAGTTTGTTCAGAATAAGCAATATCATCATCAATTTTAATATATGCTCTTGCAGCATATCTCGTATTAAAATTAGAATCTTTAAGTCCTGTTAAAACACCAGTAAAATATACTTTATTATTTTCAATTTTTAGATTTTGATTAGCTACGATTTTCATAGGTGTATAAGTTGTACCTTTTGATATATATTTACCATCAATAGTTAATTCAGCACCATTATTAGCTTCTAATACAGAACCAGGCAAAATAATAGTTCCATATTCAACTGTTTTGCCAGAAGCTTTTAATTCATTTAAATAATCCTGATCAATAGATGAAATAATTCGTAATCCCAATTTATCATTTATACGCATCTCCATTGAATCAGTACTTAATTTTTCATCAACTTTAGCTTTTTCAGCAGCAAATAATACTCCAAAATTTCCAATAATCATGGTGAAAACAAGCGCTAAACTTATCCATAATTTTTTACCTTTAAAATTCATTTCCTCTCTCCTTTATTCTGTTAGATTCCAAGGTATCTCAGCTTCATTATCCCCAAATGAATCTAAGTTTTCATCTTGATTAACTTTATTTTGATCAAGATTTTGATTACTTTTTTCATTATTACTTTCATTTATATCTTCAAAATTTTGCTGTGGAACTGAACCTTCTTCAATAGATTGCTTGTCCCCATTTTGAATATCTTTACTATTTGTTTTGTTAAATATAAATACCGTTATAATAATCAAGACAGCTGCAATAAATCCAAAAATCATTTTCTTTTTCATTTTAGTCACCTATAGATAATTATTAATCCTCAATACCTCCCCAATCAGGTGGGAGTTCACCATCATTATCTCCAAGACCGCTCATTAAAATAACATCTTCGGTGTTAAATTTAATTACCTCAATTTCAGGTACTTCATATTTTTCTTTCATAATTTCCTCCATCTTTTATAAAATTTCTTAATAGATAATAATCAGAATATCATGCTTCAAGATTATTTATTTGTGATAATTCTGTGATATTTGACATCCCAATTAAAATCAGTATCGATTTTATCTAATCTAATTAAAAATTTCAATAATTATGTATCAACTTTTAAAAAAAATTGATAATTACGTTAAATTTTAATTATTATACTAATTATAAATTTAAACAAAAAAAAGCCCGAAGGCTTTAAATAGAATAATTATTTATTTGGCTATTTGCTTGAGTAATTAAATCCTGAAGTGTAATTCCATCAACATAATCCTTAATAACTTTATCCAACCCCTGCCAAAAGGGTAATGTAAGACACTCATTACTACGCAAACAGAAATTATTATTTTCTTTTAAACAAGCAATTGGCGCCAAATCTCCTTCAGTAATTCTTAATATATCTCCAACAATGTACTCTTCTGGTCGTTTAGTTAAGCGATATTCACCAGCATTTCCTCTCAAGCTCTGTAAATAGCCTGCTTTATTTAATAAAGAAATTATCTGTTCAAGATATTTAATCGTTAATTCTTGTCGCTTGGCAATATCTTTTAATGGTATAAATTTACCATCATCATGCATAGCAATATCCAGCATGATTCTTAAAGCATAACGTCCCTTAGTTGAAATTTTCATTTATGCTCACCTCAATATAATAATACTGATATTATTGACCGAATACAAGCAAAAATTAGTCATTTATACTATCTATTATGCAATTATCTTTTTTTTCTAATAAAAAACTATGTTCAATATTATCTAAAGTTTCCAAAAAATCACTTAAATCAGTAGGTGTAATAAGTATATGATCTAAAATGTTAGTAGTTTTTGTTATCTCAATATCAACTGCTTTTAATGCATAATATACCAATTCACTACAATAAAGTGTTTTATCATCATAGGTAACCATACTATAATCATATGGTGTCCCTAAATAATCTAAAGCGCAAAATAAGTACGTTTTTATAAATTCATTACTTTCATTAAAACGATACCCTGAAAGAGCTTTAAGATACGACTCTTCTTTTAAATTTGCCATTTGATCAAATGTTCTAACTTTAACACCTGATGAATTACTATCTAAAACAAGAACCTCATCTTGTGTTTGATAATGCTTGATTATCTCTTGATAATATTTATCCTCAGGTCTAAAAAAAGCTAAAAACTGTTGATAACTGCCAATATAAAAAACTGTATGTTTCCATCTTCCTGGAATAGCATATGAACTTAAATAATTTGTATTTTCAATATTTATAATATCTCCAACTTTAAAAATATCTGTATACTCTAACAACTCACTATATTCAATAACCTCTTCTTTTTTAATTGGTTTGCTTTCTACAGCAACAGTTTTATCATTCATTTTATTTTCAAACGAACAACCACTAATTATTAATAAAAATACTATTCCAAAAAGAAATTTTTTCATCAACTCATCCTTTAATCTTTTATCATACTTAGTCCGACACGATGTTTATTAATATCAACATCAATAACATAGACTTCAACAATATCTCCTATACTTAGTTTATCCAAAGGATGCTTAATTCTTTCATGTGAAATTTTAGAAATATGAACTAATCCATCATTTTTTAATCCTATATCAATAAATGCACCAAAATCAACTACATTTCTAACAGTTCCTTCTAATACCATACCTGGTTTTAAATCGTCAATTTTTAAAATATCTTTTTTTAATAACGGAGTTGCATAATTATCTCGTGGTGAACGATTTGGTTTAATAAAACTATCAATGATATCATCTAAAGTATAACTATCAATTTGTAATTCATTCATTATTTCTTCTTTATTTAGATTTTCTAATTTTTCTGCTATTTCTTTAGTTCCCAACGCTTTTTCATCAACCCCGATCAACGCTAACAATTTTTTTGCCTGTAAATAATTTTCTGGGTGAATTGCAGTAGCATCAAAAGGATCATTAGCTCCAGGAATTCGTAAAAATCCAATTGCCTGTTGATAAGTTTTAGCACCTAACTTACTAACATTCATAATTTCTTTGCGATTAGTAAATTTTCCATTTTCATCACGATATTTAATAATATTTTTTGCAACTCCAGTATTTAATCCAGCTACATATTGAAGTAACGACACAGAAGCTGTATTGATATCAACTCCAACATTATTAACTGCTTTTTCCACAACAAAATCTAATTGTTCTTCTAATTGTTTTTGTGCAATATCATGCTGATATTGACCAACACTAATTGCTTTAGGTTCAATTTTTACTAGTTCTGCCAAAGGATCTTGTAATCTACGTGCAATTGATACTGCTGAACGTTCCTCAACCTGATAATCAGGGAATTCCTCCTTTGCCAATTTACTAGCTGAATAAACAGAAGCTCCAGCTTCAGAAATAATTGCATAATCAACATTAAGATTATTATCTTTAATTAATTGTGAAATAAAGGCTTCACTTTCACGACTTGCAGTACCATTACCAATAGCTATGATTTCAATCTTATACTTTTTAATAATATCTAAAAGTACTTTCTTTTCTTTATCATAATTATTTTTAGGAATCGTAATAAAGACTTTATCAATTTTTAATACTTTTCCAGTTTGATCTACAACGGCTAATTTACACCCAGTACGATAAGCAGGATCTAATCCCAAAACCATCTTATCCTTCAATGGTGCCTGCATTAGCAATTTTTCCAAATTAATAGAAAAAACCTTTAATGCTTGTTCACTTGCTTTTTCTGTTAATTCATTACGAACCTCACGTTCAATTGAAGGTAATAATAAACGATTTAAACTGTCTTCCACAGCTTTAAATAAATATTCATCTACACTACTATTTCTATTTTTAGTAATTCCACGATTTATATATTGAATTAAAAAATCTTTATCTACTACTATATTAACTGTTATTACTTTTTCATTTTCTGCTCTATTTATTGCTAGAATACGGTGAGATACAATTCGATTAACTCGTTCATGATACTCATAATACATTTCATATACTTTAGTTTCATCAGGATTTTTCTTTTTAACCTTAGTTTCAATTATCCCTGATTTATATATAATGTCTTTAACAAATTTACGATATTTAATATCATCACTAATAACTTCAGCAATAATATCTAAAGCTCCTTTAATAGCATCTTCAATAGATTCTACTTTCTCATTTAAATATTTTTTAGCTTCTTGACTAATATCTCCTTTTGGTAAAGATAAAATCCATTTACTAAAGGGTTCCAACCCTTTAGCTTTAGCTTCAGTTGCTTTGGTTTTTCTTTTCTCTTTATATGGACGATATAAATCTTCAACTTCATTTAACTTTGTTGCTTTTAAAATATCATTTTTTAATTGATCTGTTAACATACCTTTTTCATCAATCAATCTAATAACATCTTCCTTACGCTTTAATAAACTAACCTGATATTGATAATATTTATCAATACTTCTAATTTGATCTTCATCTAAACCACCTGTTGCTTCTTTACGATAGCGTGCAATAAATGGAACTGTATTCCCTTGTTCCAATAATGACAATACTGCATTTATTTGTTTTTCAGTTATTTCTAACTCTTTTGCTGCTATTTTAATTATCTCTTCGTTCATAATTACTCCTTATTATATAATCTTAACTCTAATATTTTATCTCAATTTAATAAAATATCAACTCTTGAAATTAAAATGTTTTGTAATTATAAAAGAAAGCCCAAATAATCAGGCTTTCTAAGATACAAATTATTTCTTTTTCTTTCTAGATAAATATGCAATTACACTTAATGAAGTTACTGCCCCTAATGTTGCAGCTAAATTACTAGTATCTCCAGTCTTAACAGCAGCTACTGTTGTGTCTCCTGGTTTTACAGGATTAACATCATTATCCACTGATGGATTAGCTTCTAATCCTGCCATTGCTTTTGTTAATCCATTTATCGCATTTTCTACCTGGTCTTTTGTTGCTTCTGGATCATTTAATATTGCATTTGCTTTTGCTACTTCTTCATCTACTACTTTTAATGATGCT